>CAINNK010000001.1 GCA_903851135.1 uncultured bacterium
ATTTAACAGAAATCTAACTGAGTGGCTAATTGAATACAATTTTAACCGTCCACATCAAACACTGGATTATTTGACTCCAATTGAGTTCACCCAAAAATATTCAAAAGTGTCCAAGATGTATTCTTCTAGTACATAGTCTTGGATAATCAGTTGCAATAAGATATAATCAAGTGGTTGGTTAATTAATGTTTGATTAACCATGTTAAATAATTTTAAAAAATAATAATTTTTTTAAAATTAAGATTGGGATTCATGATAACAAAACTATAGTAACCATAAAGGTAATAATTATTTCTAGTAAGTTGTGTCTCTATATAGAGGCCCAATCTTATTTAACGTGGTAAATGGTAACAAAAATTTCCTGGGAAGATATTGAAAAAGCAGTAGATGAAATCGCTGCGAAAATTAATCAGACTGATTTCAAAGCTGACTATATCATCGGAATCGCCACTGGTGGCTTGGTGCCGCTGGGGCTTTTGGACAAAAAACTTGGCATCAAAAATGTTTTGACAATCACGGCGCGGTCATACACTGGTGAAAAACAAGGACAACTTAACGTTAGCTATTTGCCGGAAATTGATTTGCGTGGCAAAAAAATCTTGCTGGTTGACGAGTTGGCTGACACTGGCGAAACATTGGGGCAAATTTCGCGGCTGCTTGTTGAAAAATATCAACCATTGCAACTCAAAACTGCCACCTTGGCAATCAACAAGAAAAATTGCAAACTTTTGCCAGATTTTTTTGTCATTGGCAGTGAAAATTTTGTGGTTTTCCCATGGGAAAAAGATGAATTCCCGCAACACTTTTAAAAAAGATATTGCAAATTATTGCATATGCAATAATTTGCAATATCTTGGATTCTTTCTTTTTTAGTTTGAAACTGAGATCATTGCTTTCTTTATTTTTCCGGCAGTTGGCACTGGCGGATTTTTTTTGCCGCTGGGATATTCCCAGATAGCGCTGAAAAGCAAGCCTTCTTCGTAGCGATAATTGGCGCCTTTTCTGGTGCCAGGGTCGTTGGTGATGAACTGTTTGGCAGTTGGGTCATAGCCGACGATTAAAAGCATATGAACAACTGGTCCAGGTGGGGTGAAATTAGGATTTTTGAGCGCTCTGCCGAAAGCTGGCACAATCACCAGATTGCCTTTTTGAATCTCCGTTTTGATTTCTTCCAGGGTCACGTTTTCTTTAACCGAAATATTTTTGTACTCAAAATATTGTTGAAAAACTTTTTCCATATCAAAAGCATTCGTGTCTGTGCTGTAGCCAAAATTTTTGTTTTCCCAGTCAATGACGGCTAATATCCTTTTTTGCGCTTCAGTAGGAGAAATATTTTTTTCCTTCTTGACCCAACTCATAGCCATTACCATGGAGGCTTCTTCGCAAGCGTTTTGAAAATTTTGATCTTTCCAATTGCCAAAAGGTGCTTGCACAACAAAAGGAACTTCTTGCAAAATCTTTTTCTCTACTGAGATGGCGTCTGCCTGGGCCGTTTGAACACTTGGGATTTTGGCTGTTGCTAGTTGGACAATTTGAGGTTGGGCAGTTTTTGTTTGATCTGGCGTGTTTGAAATTTGCGGCTCGGAAGAATATTGGGGAATTGATTTTTGTCTTTTTGAAAGCGCAGCAAAAAAATAGCCCGCAATCAGAAGGATTATAATGACAAAAACAAGATACCTGATTTTATTTTTGATTTTCATTTAGTTTTTTTTAACTTTCAATTTAATATTAGCATAAATAGCCCTGGTTATTCATACAATCGGTTTGACTTTTTATGTTTTCTTTGAATATGTTACAATAATCAGGAAAGAATCTATGAAAATTTAAGTAGCTAACTGTTTGAACACTACAATGGAAATTATTAAAAAAAATCTAGCCTTAATTATTTTTACCATCATCGCTTTGGTTTTTGCAATTTGGTATGTGCAGTACATCACCGCAGCTGGTGGGTTTTTGTATGTTAGGGATCGAACGCCGCTTGGAAGGGTGGGGCGAGGTCTTGGTTTTTTTGGTTTTTTGACGATGGGCTTGGTCTACAGCCGCAGCGTTTTGAAAATCATGGTGCGGCAGGACGCTTTTTGGAAAAGTTTGCAGCCACTGGGTTTGAATGAAAATTTTGATTTGAAAAAAATTTCCACGAAACTTTTGATTTTGCTCAACAAAACCCACGCTTATTTGGGAGTGCTTTCGGTGATTTTGATTTTCCTGCATTGTTATTTGACGGGGAGTTATTTGAACAATCTTTTGCTTCAAGTCGTTTTGATTTTGATGGCGGTGGAAATGTTTTCAGGATTTTTTTTGAAGCTGCGTTATTCTCCAGCTGAGCTTAAACAAAAAAGTTATTTGATTCATCGTCAGTTTGTGCTTGGCGCGATTTTGATTGTCTTTACTTTGTTTGGGCATCTGATTTTAAGGCGTTAGATCGCTAACTTCCTGGTTGAAATGAATTAGACAAAAATAAGTATTACTTTTGTAGTGCTTTTTTGACTTGTTAAAGAACAAATGGTCGATAAGTCAAAATAGGTTCAATTATAATTAATAGAAAAAAATCTTATGAAAAATTTACACATGCTTACTTTTCTGTTGTTGGTGATTGGTGGACTTAACTGGCTTTTGGTTGGGGTTTTCAGTTGGGACATTGGCGATGTCTTTGGCGGACAAACAGCTGCCATTTCAAGAATCATCTATGTTTTGGTTGGAATTTCAGCTGTTTATGAGCTCTCAATCCATCGAAGCTATTGCAAGCTTTGTGGCGACATGAAATAGCTGCCATTTGCAAAGAAATCCAAAAGACACTCTCCGGAGTGTTTTTTGTGAAAAAAGAAAATGAGTGCTAGTATCTAACTAGGAATTTGCTAGGAATTTGAGTTAATAATTTTTTGAGAAATAAATATATGGAAGATGAAGTGTTGAAAAAAATCGAGCAGCAACAAGTGAAAATCGATGCGATTTATGTTTCCGTGGAAAAGCTGAGAAAATATTTCATGTGGACGCTGATCATCACAGCGGTGACGGTGCTTTTGCCATTGGTAGCAATTTTGGTTATACTGCCTTCATTGATAAGTGGCATCGCTAGCCTTTATCAATAGTTAATTTTTGTAAAAAAGTCATGGCCAGAATTGGGGTTGACATCCGCTGCTTGGTGGAGGGGAAAAATACGGGCGTTGAAGAATACACGACAAACATCTTGCATCGTCTTTTTGAACTGGATCAAAAAAACACTTACGTGCTCTTTATCAATTCTTGGCACAGTCCCAAAGCGCAATTGGGACAATTCAAGAAATACAAAAATGTTACCATCAAGCAATTCAAAATCCCCAACAAACTTTTGAATTTTTGTCTGTGGTATTTTCGTTGGCCGCACCTCGACAAGATGTTGGGCGGAGTGGAAACTTTTTTCATGCCAAACATCAATTTCGTGGCTCTTTCCGAGGAGGTTAAGTTGGTGCTGACCATCCATGATCTTTCTTTTGAAATTTTTTCCGAAACTTTTTCTGCTAAACGCAAACTTTGGCATCATTTCATCAACACTCGCGCTCTTTGCCGACGAGCTGACAAAATCATTGCTGTTTCTGATTCTTCCAAAAGAGATATTGTTGAATATTATGGAATTGATCAAATGAAAGTCCAGCGGATTTATAACGCAGTGGCGCAGGACATTGAACAGCTTGATCGAAATGATCCCCGCTTGATGGCGGTCAAGGAAAAATATCATTTGCCGTTTAATTTTATTTTTTATCTTGGCACGGTTGAACCGCGAAAAAACATTCCAGCCATCGTGGCGGCTTTTGATCAACTCAAGTCTTTGCAAAATCCGCAATTGGACAAGTTTAAATTGGTGATTGCTGGTGGCAAAGGCTGGGGCGTTGAAAAAATTCTTTCCAAGTTGCGCAGCGCCAAAAAAACAGATGATATTATTTTCACTAGTTGCATCATCAATGAAGATAAGGCGGCGGTTTACACGCTGGCTTCACTTTTTGTCTATCCTTCATTTTTTGAAGGTTTTGGTATTCCGGTGCTGGAAGCGATGCGCTGCGGAGTGCCGGTAGTAACTTCTAATGTTTCTTCGCTGCCGGAAGTGGTGGGCGATGGCGGCATCTTGATTGACCCGGATAATCCCAACGAACTTTATTTGGCCATGAAGGAGTTGCTGCTCAACAAAGATTTATACGAACAAATGAAAAACAAAGCCTTGCGTCAATCGATCAGATTCAACTGGGTGACTTCCGCGCGCGAATTGCTGGTTATTTTAGGGGATTAAGCTTGAGGATTTGACCGGTTTAATTTTGGTAGTATAATAGGAATGCAAATCCTGTAGCGATAATTTGAAAAATATGAAAAAGAAAGAAATCACAATTGAAGATTTGGCTCGGATGGTTCAGTCCGGTTTTAGTGATGCTAAAAAACAAGTCGATGCAAGATTTGACCAAGTTGATAAGCGTTTTGAGGGGGTTGATATTCGTTTGGATAATCTTGAGAATAAAGTAACTAAAATTGATAGTCGTTTAGATAATTTGGAAAACAAAGTAAATCAAATTGATCGAAGACTTTTCAGCATTGAAGAAGATGTGGCAGAAATTAAAATCAAACAGTACGGAGATTTGCTTAAAAGAATCAATTTCATCGAAAGAAAGCTCGGAATTGCAAAATCCTAAAAAATATTCAAAATCAAAGCCGTGGCTTTGATTTTTTAATTAGTGATTAGTTTTTGAGTACCTATCTTTTGTAAATGAACAGTGTTGATTATTTAATGACGCTACTCTCTTTTTTTATGCCTCAAAAAGTGCTAAACTAACAGCACGTTAGATTCACGACAGAACATTTTCACATTCTTGAGAATATGAGAATGTTTGAAATTCTAACAATATAACAATAAAGCAATATAACAATATAACCATGTCAAGAATTGGCATTGATGCTCGTTTTTATGGTTCAATCGGCAAGGGCTTGGGACGCTACACTCAAAAACTGATTGAGCATCTGGAAAAAATTGACAGCGAAAATCAATATTTCGTTTTTTTGCGACGAGAAAATTTTGAAGAATATCAATCGACCAAACCGAATTTTCAGAAAGTGTTGGCTGATTATGGATGGTATTCTTTTGCTGAACAACTACTTTTCCCTAGTTTACTGAATTCCTATAAATTGGATTTGATGCATTTTCCACATTTCAATGTGCCGATTTTGTATTTTAGAAAATTTGTGATCACGATTCATGACCTTATTTTGCTGCATTTCCCAACCAAGCGAGCTTCGACTTTGCCAACAGTTTGGTATTGGCTGAAATTCTGCGCTTATCGGTTGGTGATTTGGTCTGGGATAGTTCGCAGTCAAAAGATAATTGCGGTGTCTGAATTTACCAAGAAAGATATTTTGTCTCAATATTCCATCGCAGAAAACAAGCTTGTGGTTACTTATGAGGCTTGCGAAAAAAGTTTTCCAAAAAGCTTACAAGCATCCGAGCAAACTTTGGAAAAATATGGTATACTAAAGCCATACTTGTTGTATGTTGGAAATGCTTATCCTCACAAAAATTTAGAGCTTTTGATTGCAGCTTTCAAGGATGTTTCAATTGATTTGAAAGATTTGAATTTGGTGTTGGTTGGCAAGGAAGATTATTTTTATTCGAGGCTCAAAGCACAAGTGAAAAAGAAGAAAATTGAGGGTATAATTTTTCCGGGTTTTGTTAGCGACGAGGATTTGGGTGCAATTTATGCGCAGGCGTTGCTTTATGTTTTCCCATCCTTGTATGAAGGTTTTGGTTTACCACCCTTGGAAGCCATGGAAAAGGGTGTGCCGGTTGTTTGCTCAGACAGCACTTGTCTGCCAGAAATCCTGGGTGAGGGCGCACTGTTTATTGATGCTGAGAAAAAAGTAGAGATAATGGGCGCGATTTTGAAAGTTGTCGGAGATGAAAATTTGAGAAATGAATTAATTGCCAAAGGTCGCAAGCAAGTTGAAAAGTATAGTTGGGATAAAATGGCAAAAGAAACACTAAATATTTATTTAGAAAATGTTAATAAATAAGTTTTTTGTTATTCAATCACTAAAGAATGAAATTTTTCTCAAAATATCCTCACCGCTCTTTCTTTTTTAACTAAAATTTTCCCTGCCTCGACGGTAGGCGGGCCTCAATCGACGGCAACCAATGGAAAATTTTAGAAAAAAGAAAGGCTTGCTCAAACAATATATTTTTCAAAAATTTATTCTTTAGTGATTTGAAAAAGTGCATTGTTTGTGGATTCGCATTTAATTCGTAGATTCGTACATTCGTAAAAATTCGTAATTCGTAGAGATGCCAAAAAACAGAATCATCCCTCAAATGTATGATGTCAGACCAGTTGATCAAACTGGTGATTTGGATTGGCAAAAAATTTCTGCAGTCGGCTTTAGGGAAAAAAAGAATTCCCAGTCAGAAAAAAAGTTTGAAAAAACGCGAGAAAATTTTGAACCTTCGGCAAATGCTTATTATCTGGGGATTGCTGTGAAAAGTGATCAGGCTCCAGTTTTTCACGATTCACATTTTAGTCTCAATAAGTTTAATGGGGAAATTCCTCAACAGAAAAGTTATCAACAAACTGAAAACAATCAAGTACCTTTTGAAAATCAACGGGAATTTCAGACCGAAGCCGCTTGGCTACAAAATGAGCAGGAAGAGTTTGCCGTGCCGGAACCTAGACAACAAGAAGTGCAGACAGCTGCAATTTTGGTCCAACGTAAGAAAGAAGAACTGTTGCAAGCGCAGCGACTTGAAGCTCAAGCAAGAAAAGAGAGCAAGCAATTAGCTGCTTTGGGAAAAAACGAAAAGGCAAAAGCCAAGCAATTCAAAAAAATTGCCAGGAAGAAAAAAGTTGCCGCATTTTTGTCAGTTTTCAAGCCGCCCAAAAGACGAAGGTCGGCGATATTTGGCAGGCATAAATATTCTTTTGGTAATGATTTTTCCAAATATTATTTTGAATTTCAATGGAAAAGATTTGTGCCGGCTTTTGCGGCGATTGTTCTAGTGCTACTGCTGGGAGTTGGCGGTGTTTCATTCGCCAGTAAGGGTTTCGGTATGCAAGGAAGAGTTTTGGGAGTCAGTCAGGATGGTTATGCTAATTTAACCAGCGCAATTGCTGATATGAAAGCTCAGAATTTCGATGGTTCAGCCGAGCAATTTGCTCAGGCTTTTGACAAATTCTCTCAAGCTTCGGATGATTTGAATGAATTGGGTGGGGGACTTTTGGACGCAACCAGATTCATCCCGCTTACTTCAAAGGTATCTTCTGGAAAAAATGCCGTTGAGGCTGGCAAGCATTTTGCGGCTGCCGGGCAATCACTCAATCAAGTTGTGAAAACTTTTGCGCAGCTAAAACAAGCTGGAGGACAAACGCTGCAAGGTGATGTTTCCTTGTTGGAAATCTTCAGAAATACAGAAAAAAACGTCACGGCAGCCAAGAAAGAGCTCGATGCAGCACAAAAAAACATGGATCTTATTGCGATTGATGATTTGCCCAAAGACAAACAGCAAAAATTTTTGTTATTGAAAGAAAATTTGCCTCAGCTGCGCTCAATGATGGAGATGTTTTTGAGTAGTAGCCATATTTTTGTGGAGTTGTTGGGTGGAAATGGGCCAAGAAAATATTTGTTTTTGTTTCAGAACAATTCTGAAATGCGAGCCACAGGAGGATTTATTGGAACTTATGGCTTGTTGGATATTGCCAATGGCCATGTGAAGAAGTTTTTTATTGATGGAATTTTCAATCCGGATGGACAACTCAAAGACAAAATTGTGCCACCTGCTCCAATTCAAAAAATTTCTGCAGCTTGGAGTTTGCATGACAGTAACTGGTTTCCGGATTTTCCAACTTCCGCTCAAAAGGCCATTGGATTTTATGAAAAAACCGGCGGTCCGACTGCGGACGGGGTTATCACTTTCACTCCGACCTTGATGCAAAAGTTGCTCAAAATCACTGGGCCAATTGAAATGCCGGAATACGACGTCACTCTGGACGCAGATAATTTCATCCAAATGACTCAATTTAAGGTTGAAGTTGATTATGACAAACAAGACAACAAACCAAAAAAGATTTTGTCAGATTTGGCTCCATTGATGTTGGAGAAATTGTTCAGCAGCAAAAGCTTGGAAACTGTTTCTCGCACTGAGCAAGCTTTCATGGAAGGTTTGAATGAAAAACACATTTTGCTTTATTCGCAAAACAAGGAATTGGAGGATATAATTTCAACGCAAGGTTGGTCAGGTAAAATTCTTTCAACCCAAAAAGATTATCTTAGTGTGATCAACACAAACATCAATGGTTTTAAGACCGACGCAGTGGTGGATGAATATATCAGTCACAATGCTCAGATTCAAGCAGATGGGTCAATTATTGACACGGTGAAAATCACCAGGAAGCACAACGGCGGCAACTCCGAATATGAATGGCTCAATAAGGTAAATGCTGATTATATGCGAGTTTATGTGCCCAAGGGTAGTCAATTGCTTGAAGCTAGCGGTCAAACGCGAGAGATTGATCAGCCACCGCTTGATTATGACGCGCTTGGTTTTAAGCGTGATAGTGATGTGCAGCGACAGGAAAGCGGCATCAAGATTGATCAAAATTCAGGCACAAGTATTTATGAAGAAGCTGACAAAACCGTTTTTGCCAATTGGGTCTATGTTAGTCCTGGGGAAAATGTGACCGTGACTTACAAATATGTGTTGCCGTTTCGTCTTTTTCAATTGAATGTTAACAATTCTCAAAAGGTTGATTCCTATTCTTTGGTAGCGCAAAAACAATCCGGTTCAATCGGAAGTTCATTTTCTTCGGAGATAAGTTATCCAAAAAGTTACGTCGCCAAATGGACTTTCCCGCAAGGCTTGACTGGCAGCAGCAATGAATTTAAAAATGATTCAAATTTGGTGACGGATTATTTTGAAGGCGTAGTTTTTGAAAATAGCAGCCCTTAATTGCTAAATATTTCACTCGCAGACATTTTTCTTTTTATCCTAGTGAAAGTGTTTTCAAACTATTTTATTTTTTGACACCAAGGTAAATCACTTTCAAACGAAAAAAGAAAAAGTATGCTGACTCAAGAAATGGTCAGTTGGAATGTTTGCATGTTTTTGTGATTAAATGCTTAAATGATTTAATATGATTCAGAAATTAGTTAAAAGCAAATTTTTAAATGAGCGGCCAACGCAATCAATAGCGGCGGCGGCTTTGATAATTTCTTTGGCTGGGGTGGCTAGTCGCTTGTTGGGAATCTTGCGCGATCGAATTTTGGCTGGACAATTTGGCGCGGGTGACACACTAGATGCTTATTATGCTGCTTTTCGAATTCCAGATTTGATTTACAATTTGATGATTGTCGGGGCGCTGAGTGCCGCTTTCATTCCAGTTTTCACGGAATTAATAGCGGAAGAGAAAGAAGCTGAAGCCTGGAAACTTTCTTCTGGCATTTTGAGTTTGCAAATTATCATCACGGGCATCGTTTCAGTTTTTCTGGTGATTTTTTCGCCACAACTGATGAGATTAGTCACGCCAGGTTACACCGGTTCGAAATTTGATTTAACTGTGTTGTTAACCCGGATTATGTTTTTGAGTCCATTCTTGCTGGGCATTAGTGGCATCTTCGGCGGCATCCTGGTTTCTTTCAAGAAATTTTTGATTTATTCTCTGGCTCCGATTTTCTATAATCTCGGCATTATCATTGGCGCAGTGGTTTTTGTCAGATATCTGGGGCCGGTTGGGTTGGCTTTGGGTGTGGTGTTGGGGGCGGTGCTGCATATGTTGGTGCAATTTCCGGCGGTGAAATTTTCCGGTTTTCATTTCAAACTCTCTTTTTGGCAAGCGCTCAAAAATCCCAAGGTGCGAAAAGTTTTGAAATTGATGATTCCCAGAACTTTGACCATTGCAGTTAGTCAAATCAATTTCACTATCATCACTATTTTCGCTTCAACGTTAGCTGCCGGTAGTTTGGCGGTTTTCAATTTTGCCAACAACATCCAGAGTGCGCCGTTGGGACTTTTTGGGGTTTCTTTCTCCATTGCCGTTTTTCCAACTCTTAGTGCCTTAGCAACGCAAAAGAAAACCGACAAATTTGTCGTAGCCTTTGCTCGAACTTTCAATCAAATCAGTTTTTTTGTGATTCCCCTGAGCGTTTTCATTATTGTTTTGCGAGCTCAAACCGTTCGTTTGATTTTGGGCAGCGGAAAATTCAATTGGGACAACACCATTTTGACTTTCCAAACCTTGGGCTTGCTTGCAGTCAGCCTTTTTGCTCAATCACTGCTGCCACTTCTGACCAGGGCTTTTTACGCTATTCAAAACACCAAGACCCCGCTATACATTGGTATTGCCAGTGAGGCGGTTAATCTTTTCTTGGTGGTTGTTTTGATCAAGAGTTTCGGCGTGTTTGGTTTGGCGGTGGCCTTTTCAGTTTCTTCAATCTTGAACATGGTTTTGCTGATGATTTTTTTGAAAAAACAAATTGGCAATCTTGGCGGCAAGGAAATTTCTCGCGCTACGTTGCAAATCGCGGCGGCTTCATTGATTGGTGGGGCAGCAGCTCAATTTGGAAAATATTTGGTCGGAACGCAAGGAGAACTGGACACTTTTCTTGCCGTCTTTGTGCAATTTGTCATCGCCAGCAGTTTGGGCGCCGCCGCTTTTTCTTTGACGGCTTATTATTTGCGCATTCCAGAATTTTTCCAATTCACAAATTCACTGACCAGAAAAGTTTTCCGTATGAAGAAAACGATTGGAGAAGATACTGGGGAAGTGTCGGGGATCTAGCTAGGGGCAGATTCTGGAAGATAGATTTTAGATTTTAGAATCTCTACGAATTACGAACTTATACGAATGTACGAAAAATACAAAAAACCCTTTATTTGAGGGTTTTTTGGTGTTTTGGGTTGACAAAAGTTGGAAAAGGAGTATAATAATAGGTTAGTCGCTCGTTTTAAATTGAATAGTTTTCTTAGTATTTTTTTAAAAAAACTGGAGGAAAAAATGGAAAGTAATTCGCAAATCGAAAGAGGCTTTGAAGCATTGACAAGCACACTGATGTCGGCTTTAAATCCTTCGCTTGCCGATCCTTCTCAAAAACCCTTGAAGGATTCTCTCGATAAGGCATTTGAATCACTTCAAACTACTTTTAATGGAGAATTCGGCAAGGCAGTAACTTTTCCTGATGAAGAGATGATCAATGTCATTCAGATGGGACTTGCTTGGTATCAAGAAATTTTTTCAGTTAAGGAAGCAATTTCTTATATCCAATCGGATTTGAATGGGATTCGCAATGGAATTAGGAGGGTTGCGAAAGATCAGTGGGTTATTGAAAATGTGGATGTTCTTAAAAACGTAAGTAAAATGCTTATAGAACGCCATAGAACATTGCATTTTAAAAGATAGTTTTTTCGCTATAACAATAGCGGAAAGCATGGGATTTATCTCATGCTTTTTTCGTTTCTTGTCTATTTCTCAGTCGGTTCAGTATCTCTGCCCTGCCTGCCCGCCTTTGGAGGGAATCGAAAATGTTCTGCTTAGCTAATGTTTTAGAAAAACACAGTTCAAGTCAGAGACATTGAACTGATAGCATGCCACTATATATTTGTGGTATTTTTAATAATGTATCAATCTAACAATCTAACAATATAGCAATTTTGTCTTTAGGTTGATTCTTTTCTCAATAGCTAGTATCATAGGGATTAGATTTTATCATTACAAAACTGAAAATGGAACTACAAAAAAACATTCGTAATTTTGCCATTTTGGCGCATATCGATCACGGCAAGTCAACTTTGGCTGACCGGCTTTTGGAGGTGACAAAAACCGTAGAGAAACGCAAGATGAAAGAGCAGCTCTTGGATCAAATGGATTTGGAAAGAGAGCGCGGCATCACCATCAAATTGCAACCAGCCAGAATGGATTATGCTTTGGGCGGCGTGGAATATGTCTTGAATTTGATTGACACCCCAGGTCACGTGGATTTTGGCTATGAAGTTTCAAGGTCATTGGCGGCCGTGGAAGGCGCAGTGCTGTTGGTTGATGCGACCAAAGGCGTGCAAGCGCAAACTCTTTCAAATTTGTATTTGGCGATTGAACAAGGCTTAGAAATTATTCCCGTGGTTAACAAAGTTGATTTGCCAAATGCTAACGTAGAAAAAACCAAAAAAGAAATTATTCACGTGTTGGGTTGCAAGGAAGAAGAAATTTTGGAAGCTTCTGGCAAAACCGGCATTGGGGTGGAAAAAATCCTGGCTACGATTATTGAAAAAGTGCCGGCTCCGAATGGCGAAATGGACAAACCCTTGCGAGCACTGATTTTTGATTCAAAGTATGACACCTATAAAGGCGTGCTGGCTTATGTGCGCATTGTGGATGGGCAAGTGAAACGTGACGATATCATTTCGATGATTGCGACGCAAAAAGATAGCGGCGTTATTGAAGTTGGTTATTTTAAACCGGAAATGGTTGCTGCTGGCAATTTGCAGGCTGGCGATATTGGATATATTGCCACGGGCCTAAAAAGTGTGGACTTTTGTCGCGTGGGTGACACAGTGACCATCATCAAAGGCGGCGTGCCCTTGGCGAAAAGTTTGCCAGGCTACAAAGAAGTGCGCCCGGTCGTTTATGCCAGTCTTTATCCAACAGACGGCGATGCTTACAATTTGATGCGCGACTCTTTGGACAAATTGAAACTCAACGATGCCTCTTTTGTTTTTGAGCCGGAAAGCAATCCCGCCCTCGGCAAGGGTTTTCGTTGTGGCTTCTTGGGACTGCTTCATTTGGAAATTATCAAAGAAAGATTAGAAAGGGAATTCAATTTCACGCCGACCATCACGACCCCAGGTGTGGTTTATGAATTGAAACTAAAAGGGAGCGATGAAAAAGTGACGATTTATTCGGCGATGGATATGCCTGATCCTTCAAATTTGGAGAGCATTGCTGAGCCGTATGTGAAATTGGAAATCATCACCCCGGCTCAATATCTGGGGGCAATTATGGAACTGATGTCAACTTTGCGTTCGAGTTATCTGAACACGGAGTATTTGGATTTGGAAAGAATTTTGATCTCTTTTGAAATTCCCCTGACTGACATTATTGTGAATTTTCATGATGATTTGAAAAGTGCCACTTCTGGTTATGCTTCGATGAGCTATGAAATTGTTGGTTATCGCACTTCTGACTTAGTAAAAATGGACATTTTGCTAGCTAGTGAAAAAGTGGAAGCGCTTTCGCGCATCGTGCCAAGAGAGCGAGCCAGTAGTGAAGGCAAAAAAATCGTGGAAAAATTAGCCGGGGCGGTGCCTCGTCAAAATTTTGCCATCGCCGTGCAAGCTGCCATCGGAGGCAAGATTGTGGCCCGCGAAACCATCAAACCTTTTCGCAAAGATGTGATTGCCAAGCTTTATGGCGGCGATGTGACGCGCAAAAACAAACTTTTGGACAAACAGAAAAAAGGCAAAAAGAAAATGAAAAATATCGGCAATGTCCAAATTCCTTCCGAAGCGTATCTGGCGGTGCTGAAGCGTTAAAAAAGTTTGAAAATTTATAATGTTGCAGCTTTTTTATTGTAGATACTGGTCAGACCTATATATTAATATATAGGTCTGAAGTGTATAAATAGAAAGATAAAACAATAAGAAAACAAAAGTCTCTAAAATAAATGACTCAAACCCATATATTAATATATGGGTTTGAGGTTGGAGTTGATAAAAAAATAAAATAAGCTAAAATATAAAAGTAAGATATAGGATTTGAGATGCATAATATTTTGGAGCAAAATAAGAAAACAAAAATATGGGCAAAGTGAGACCACACACAATTGATGCCAAAGAAAAATTTCAGGCGGTGGACAGTTTGTTTGAGGTCGTTGCGAAATTGAAAACCAAGCAAGAAATTGTGGATTTTTTCCTAGGGCTTTTGACTCAAAGTGAATCACTGATGATGGCCAGGAGAATTCAGATTGCCAGACTGCTTCTGCAAGATAAAAGTTATGACGAAATAAAGACTAAATTAAAAGTCGGCACTCAAACTGTGCACGCCACTTATCTCTGGCTGCACAAGGGCGACGAAAAATATACAGCCTGGCTTAAATTAAAAGTTTTGGAGGGTAAAAGTAAAAATAAAATAAAAACCAGTCAAACCTACGAAAGCTTGCTGGATAAATATCCCTATCATCGTTTCATAAAAAATCTTTTCGATTAGAAATCTTTTTCACACCTATATATTAATATATAGGTGTGAAAAAAGTTTATCGTAAAAAAATAGCTAAAGACTTTTATTTTTGAAATTATTAAGAAAAAATAATATGGTAGAAAAATTTCCAATGATAAGACATGTTGCTAGAGCAGCTGAAAGTGCTGGCCTGGATAAAGCTGAGCGAAGAGCACTTATTGAGGGTGGGGAAAATTATGTAAATGAGACAATTAAAGAAGCCCATTCTGCAGGTGAAGATGTTGATGAGTTAGATGAGCAAGCGCATTATGTCGAAAAAACAATTGGTAATGTTGAAGGTTTCATTAATTTAATGGAGGGTGGTAAAGAGAATGCAAGAGGAACCGTAATTGATTTGGGGGCGTTTTTGAGGAAGTATGGAAGCAAGGAAAAGTATTTGTCTAGAGATAGGCTGACGCTTGAAGAGGGTCGGCTGGTTTCGGTGGCAGTCAAATATTTTGAAGACTGGTTTTATCGTGGTGATTTTCTGAGGGAATTTGAAACTGAAGATGAGAGAGAAATTTATTATGTTGGCAGTGCTTTTATTGTCAATCAATTGGCAAAAATAAAAGAGGTGCAAGAAAATAATAAATCAGTGTCCGGGTTTGAGGGTCAGAAATTGGAGCAATTAATTGAGGAGGTTAGAGCTTTTGCAGAAAATTATTTGACTGAGGAAAATTTAAGCAAACGAGTTGAGGAGATAAAAGTTGTTTTAGAAAAAAAAGAAAGTGAATTGCAGTCTTTGCTTGAAAAAAGAGAAGGAGAGACTCAGCCCATTGATCAAGAAATCCAAAAAAATATAACTGAACTTAAGGCTAAATACGAAAGAATTTATGGTTTACTAAGAAATTCTGACCTCGATTCAATATTTGGTTTTGATCATACAGCGCATGAGGTGCAAAGTTTTTTTGAAATTCTTGAAAAATATAATGCTTTTAGTGATTTTTCGAAACAAGAGGGGTGCCTGTATGAATTAGTTAATAAGGGAGGCTCGCTACTCGAAGCTTTAGCTGAAGTAATATTTAAAAGATATGATAACATAAGTAAAGATGATCCAGAAAGGAGAGAAATTTATGAAGAGCGTTCTTCTTTAATTTTAACAAAAAAAAGAAATTTTCAAAATTGGCTTCAACGCAACAAAAACGATTCAAAAGAAGGTGGAAAGAAACAACAAAAAATGTCCGGTTTTGAGGCTTTGGCAAAATTAAAAGAAGATACGATGAAGGCAGAAGCAATAGAATTAATAGAAGGCATTGTGTCAAAAAGTTATTATGCAAAAGAAGCGTTAGAAATAGCCAAACAATGCAAATTAAAAGGAGAGGTGGTTGATAGATATGCTGAAATTGGCGTTTCTTCAAAGAATCTTGAAATCGAAAAGATTAAGCAAGAATTAGAAGTAGCTGAAGCTCTTTTTTTAGACAGAAAAAAAATAGAACGAACTTTGGAGAGTTCTATAATTAGCATTAAAGAATCTTTAAGAAGACCAGCAGGAGATCTTTATTTGCTAAAGACCATCATAATAGCTACAGCTGAACAAATAAAAGCAAATAAAGATACAATATTTACAGTCTTTAGTCCTGATAAATTCGTAACGAATAGGTTAGAAGTTTTTGATTTCAGTGATTTTTCGAGAGATTATGGTGAAGGACAAAGAAATAGCAATGGGGAGTCTAGCTATAAAAAAATTCATTTTATACAAGCTCATCTTCCGTTTGCTCAATTTGTAGTTGAATATATGAAGAATAAAAAGCAAAATAATTTTGAAAAAAATAAATTGACTGAAAACTTTGACACACCCATAAATTAATATATAGGGGTGAGATGCAGATAAGCAAAAAACAAAAATAAGAAAAAATATCTTACAAAATAAACAGTGCAGACCCATATATTAATATATGGGTGTGAAATTTTAAAAATAGAATATGAAAAAACTTTACATTGTATTGTTGGGGAAAAGTTCCAGTGATGATTTGGTGGAACAACATAAAATTGTTTACGTCGTGGCAGAAAACAAAAAAGAAGTCGAAATTTCTGCCAAGAAAAAATGAAAAGTTCTCAACGTTCACATTGATGGCATCAAAATGCTTGAAAAAGTCGATGGATATAAAATCGTCTTGGAATAGTTAATTGTAAATGATGGTGGATTATCTTGATTTTGAATAAAAGAAATGCTAGCATGGGATTAAGATGATTGAATTACAACAAAATCTCAATACAATCAAAAACTTACTGCCAGTTTTTTCAAAAGCAGAAGCTAGCAATATGTATCATGTTCCAATCTCAAACTTGGAATTTTTGCATTCGTTTTTAACCCAGAAAATAAATGCCCAAGCTAAGCCAGTTCAAAATGCTTTTAAGATTGTTAAATATAAAAAAGGAGAGGAAATTGTCCATTTAGGGAAAATCAAAAATTTTAATGGAAACGAAAACTTTAACTATGCTTTTGTTCCGCTTGGATTCATTCTTAAGGGTGAAGTGATCATTATTAAGGACGACAAGGCAACTAAAAAACTCGGTAGAGCTGATTTCATAGGACTTTTTGAAACAAGCGACTGGCTTGCCAATGAGCGTTTGCTTCAAATTGGAGATTGGACCCTACTTGCAGATTCGGAAGTTGAAATTCTATTTTTCGCAAACTGCCTTCTTTTGCAAGTCGACGAAGCTTCAGAAAAATTGCGTAGCTATTTGATTGAGCTTGCGCGCTTTGACAGTGTCCCGCAACCAATCACCACTCTCTCACTTCTTGACTGGGTAGCTAGCCACACTACACGCAGTCGCATTGCTGATTGTGTCATTATTGCACATACCCATTTGCTTCCAAATAATGCACCTTTTTTCAGGCACCTTTCTTATCTAGTTGATTTTGGGAAAGTTTTTGTTTTGGAAAAACCTTATTCTACGATCCGAAGTGTTTTTGATGGGCTTGTTAAAAGTGGTTTTGAAATAGTTCCAGTTCGAATGGAAGCTGGAGCACCATATGAATTTTCAGTTCAGAAAAGTTTAGAAATTCTTTGGCGAAAAGTTATCGAAGAGCAGAAGCGATCAGGTTTTAGAAAAATTTTGATAGTGGATGACGGAGGAGATCTCTGGCATTCAATTCCTTGGCAAGAACTTGATGGTATCCAAATCGCTGGAGTAGAGCAAACTCAGCGGGGAATCGCAAGGGTTGAAAATAGTAAAATCAAGATTCCTCCAATTGTTAGCGTCGCCTCCAGTGGAATCAAAAAGTTAGTTGAAGCTGAGTTTATTGGAACATCAGTCGTCAAAAAACTTCAGGAAATTGGAGTCATAAATGAAAACATTAAGATAGGCATTCTTGGTATGGGTAGCATTGGAATTGCAGTTGAAAAGGCACTTAATGAAATGAAAATGGAAGCAATTTTCTACGATCCAAATTTTCACACAACAAGCAATATTCCCGAAAATGCTGTTGGTTCCATGGATTCATTGCTAAATGAAAGTGACCTTATTATTGGTACAACTGGGAAAGATTCATTGCAAGGCACTGCGCTTGAAAGAGTTCGGGGTAAAAAAATATTAGCGAGCGCTTCTTCTGCAGACGTTGAGTTTGCTTCTTTGCTAAAACTTGCTCAACCATCAACTGAGCCATTTGGTACAATCAAAATTTATGTGCATGATAAGCTTGAAATTGACATTCTTAACGGCGGTTATCCTATTAATTTTGATAGAGAAAAGGATGCTACACCTGATGAAGATATTGTGTTGACTCGTTGTCTTATGTATATCGGAGCGATGCAAGCGGCAGCTCTATTGCAAGAAGGAAATTTGAAAAGCGAGCTTTATAAGTTGGACAAATTATCCCAACGGCAAACACTTGAGCGTTGGATTGCAGAAAAAAACAAGTCAGGAAGTCCCATTCCAATTATTTGTCAGGATGTTCAAACGATTACCGAATTTACTTCTTTGAAAAATGGCAAAGAAATGCTAAGTGTTTGGCGGTAAATAGGCCGGGCTAGCTATTGTTTTTAATCAATATTTTTGTTAGAATAGGAGCATGAATCACAAGAAAAGAAAAAAACATGCCACGATTGCGTGGATCATTATTTCGGTGTTGGCCATTGCTTCAATGGTTGGTTTTCTTTTGGCACCAATGCTGACCGGACGATAAAAACAACTCCAATGAAAAAAAAGTTTCCCATCATTGTTGCTTATTTCTCTGTTGGCGTTGCTCTTGCTGGCATCGTTTCTTATAGTGCTGTGCAAGAAGCATATCGCAATCGAAAAATTGAAGCAGAGGTTCAAAGTCTCCAAAAACAAGCAAGGGATATTCAAAATGAAAATGATTCCCTGTCAGCCAAGATTGCCTATTTTGAAACTCCCGAATTTCAGGAAAAAATTGCCAAAGAAAAACTCAATCTGCAAAAACCAGATGAAAATGTCATAGTCGTCAAGCCTGGTGCGGAGCAAACTCAAGTTCCAGCTGTCAAAGTCAACGGCGAAAAAGAAATAGCTGTGCAAATTCCTAATTACAAAAAATGGCTAAATTTTTTCTTTAAATATAATTAAATTCACCCTGTTAAATAATTTTAAAAAATAGTAATTTTTTAAAATTAAGATTTGATTTTCAGCTTTAATAAACAAGGTGTATAATAATAAAAAGTAAAAAAGTGAGATTGCTTCTCCTTGGGAGACTCAAATCTTATTTAACAGGGTAAATGACAAAAAGTAAAAAAGCAGTGGAATTTGATGAAATAAAAGTAGCGCCAAAAACTTTGGCAATCGCAAGTGGCCTTATCTTGTTGGTTGTTTTGTTGATTCTTGCCATCTTGGCTTATGGCACCAAAACAGCGGCTGGATTTCGCATCAAGGAGGCTGTCGCCAAAGTGGCTCCAGCGCCGGTAGCGATTATCAATTATCGCCATTTGATACTATTGAGTGACCTTGAAAAAAAGCTTACTTCGGTTCAGCAATTTTATGCCACTCAGGATTTTTCTCAAACAGGTCTGCGAGTTGATTTTTCCACGCCAGATGGTCAGAAACGACTTGAAATAAAAAAGAAGGATTTGCTTCAGAAAATGATTGAAGATGAGGCCATCGTGCTTTTGGCAAATGAAAAGGGCATTAATATTTCGCAGGCTCAAGTCAATCAAGCAGTGAACAAAAAATTGCAAAATGCCGGAACTGTCGAGGACATTAAAAAGAATTTGCTTGATTCATATGGTTGGACAATCGAAGATTTCAAAAAGCAAGTTGTTTTGCCTAGTGTGTATAAAGATGCTTTGATTGCTTATTTTAATGAACATGATTCAAATGCCTCTCAGGTAAGTGCAACTATCAATAAAGCGAAAAGCGAGCTTGATGGCGGGAAGGACTTTGCGCAAGTAGCAAATTCGTATTCAAATGGATCATCAAAGGCCAATGGCGGTCAATTGGGTTGGGTGAAAAAAAGTCAATTGCTGCCTGAATTGCAAGCTGCTCTTTTTGGACCGACTCCATACAAGAAAGATAGCATCATCGAAAGTTCAATTGGTTTCCATATTATTGAAATTGAAAATCAAAAGAAGGATGCGGGAGAGGACGTACTACAGCTGAGGCAAATTTTTGTGGCAAAATATTCTTTTGCTGATTGGTTGCCTGATCAAATGAAAAAAATGAGTGTTGTTTTGCCATTTAATGAATTTAAATGGAACAAAGCGCTTGGCTCAGTAGAATTTAAGGATAACAGCTTAACTGTATTTGAACAAAAGGCCAAAGAAGATGCGCAAGGTGATGCTTCGATAATGTTTTAAATTTCTATGAATTACGAGTTTCATATGGAGATATAAAAGTGTGAATTGTGTTATAATTAAATTAATAAATAAATTTTAAAATTTCCTGAATTTGCAAAAAATATAAACAGCCAATAATAGTGAAGGATTAAGTTTTATAAAAGTAACTTTCCTTATTATTTGTAGATTTGTAGCCTATTTGTAAATTCGTGGGGATTAAAGACAATATGTCAAAACCAGTAGTAAACGAAGATTTGTGCATCGGATGTGGAACCTGCGAGTCTCTTTGCAGCAGTGTTTTCAAGATTGAAAATGGAAAATCACATGTAGTGACTGAGGAATGCGGAGATTGTGATCTTCAAGAGGCTGCTGACAGCTGTCCAGTAAATGCAATTTCAATTGAATAGTCTTTAAACAAAAAAGTCATTTTAGCAAAACAGCTAAAATTTTTGAGAGCTTGGATTTCATTTTGAAATTCAAGCTCTGTTTTGAAACGTATACACTGGACGCGCACATAAACTTGAATTATAATTTCTCCAGCGCTATAATGAAAAAATCAGCATGAATAATAAGTCAAAAGCTATTTTGTATGGATATCGGAAGACTCACAACTAAAAGCCAAGAAGCGTTGAGAAAATCTCAAGAGCTGGCCCTTTCGCTTGGTCAACAGCAGGTGGACGTTTTCCATTTGCTCAACTGCCTGATATCCCAAAACGGTTCGATTGTGCCAACGATTATCAAGAAAATTGCGGCTGATATTGAAAAAATCAAAGCCCAGTCTTTGGCAGAGGCTCAAAAATATCCCAAGATTGCAACTGGTGCCCTTGGTCAAATTTTCATTACCCCAATTTTGATGCAAGTTTTGGAGCGAGCGGAAGATGAAATGGAAAACATTGATGATGATTTTGTTTCCACTGAGCACTTGCTCTTGGCGCTTTTGTCGATTGACTCTCTGGCCAAAAAAATGTTGGAAGATAGCGGGGTTTTCTACGACGAAGTTTTGAAAATCATCTCAGAAGTTAGAGGAACTCAGCGCGTTGATTCGCCCGAACCGGAAGGAAAATTTCAAGTTATTGAAAAATATACGATTAATCTTACGAAATTGGCCTTGCTTGATAAGCTTGATCCTGTGATTGGCCGAGATGAGGAAATCCGTCGGGTTATGCAAGTGCTGAGCAGGCGTACCAAGAACAACCCAGTCTTGATTGGTGAAGCAGGTACAGGAAAGACGGCAATTGTAGAAGGTTTGGCGCAAAGAATTGTTTCTGGTGATGTGCCGGAAACGCTCAAGGATAAGGAATTGATCTCGCTTGATTTGGGAGCGATGTTGGCTGGGGCAAAATTCAGAGGTGAATTTGAAGACAGACTCAAAGCCATCTTGAAAGAAACAGAAAATGCCGCTGGCAAGTATATTCTTTTCATTGATGAATTGCACACTTTGGTTGGCGCTGGAGCAACTGAAGGATCGTTGGATGCTTCAAATATGCTCAAACCTGCCCTGGCCAGAGGAAAACTGAAAACCATTGGCGCCACGACAATCAAAGAATATCAGCGCTACATTGAAAAAGACGCCGCTTTGGAAAGAAGATTTCAGCCGGTGATTGTTTCGGAGCCTTCAGTGACAGACTCGATTGCAATTTTGCGTGGCATCAAAGAACGCTACGAACTTCATCATGGCATTAAAATCACTGATGAGGCGATTGAAGCTGCGGTGAAACTTTCAATTCGCTATATTTCAGATAGATTTTTGCCCGACAAGGCGGTGGATTTGATTGATGAGGCTGCTTCGGCGCTGCGGATGCAAATTGATTCGATGCCGATTGAGCTTGATCAGATGCAGCGCAAAATTCGTCAACTTGAAATTGAAAAGAAAGCAATTCAAAAAGACAAATCAAAAGACTCTCGTCGCAAAATTTTACAAATCAACAAGCAGTTGGCCGAATTGAAAGAAAAGGCCAATAGCATGATGCTGCAATGGCAAACTGAAAAAGATTTGATTTTGGCCAGTCGCAATCACAAAAAGGAAATTGACAAGCTTAAATCACAAGCGGAATTAGCGGAACGAAAAGGGCAACTTGATCAAGTGGCCGAAATTAGATATGGAAAAATTCCAATTTTGGAAAAAAAGATTGTCGAGGAAGAAAAAAAACTTGGCAAAATCCAGCGCGAAAATTCTATTCTTAAAGAAGAAATCACCGAGGAAGACATTGCTCAAGTTGTTTCTCGCTGGACAGGCATTCCAGTTTCAAAAATGCTGGCCAGTGAAATTGAGAAATTAGCTTATATGGAAAAGGAACTTTCCAAACATGTTATTGGTCAAGATGAAGCCATTAAAGCAGTCTCAAATGCTATTCGTCGCTCGCGTGCCGGAATTTCGGAAGAAAATAAACCTATTGGTTCCTTTATTTTTTTGGGGCCGACCGGGGTTGGGAAAACAGAATTGGCCAAAACTTTGGCGGAATTTCTCTTTAACGATGCCAAAGCCTTGGTGCGGCTAGACATGAGTGAATATATGGAAGCGCACTCAACGGCAAAACTGACCGGTTCGCCTCCGGGTTATGTTGGGTATGAAGAAGGGGGACAATTGACGGAAATCATCAGAAGAAGGCCTTATAGCGTGATTTTGTTTGATGAAATTGAAAAAGCTCATCCCCAAATTTTCAACATTTTGTTGCAGATTCTTGATGACGGTCGCTTAACCGATGCCAAGGGTAGACAGGTTAATTTCAAGAACACGGTTATTGTGATGACTTCTAACGTCGGTTCTGATATAATATATAAAGCACAGGGATTTGGCTTTCAAGGAGAGCGTAGTCAAGACGGATTGAGCGAAACAGAAATGCGATCGAAGGTACAAGCCAGTCTGAAAGAGAGTTTCAAACCCGAATTTTTGAATCGAATTGACGAACTGATTATTTTTCATCCACTGGATAAAAAGATTTTGGAAAAAATAGTCGAGTTGCAACTGGGACTCGTGCAAAAACGACTGACAGAAAAAAACATCAAACTTAAAATTTCCAAAGAGGTTAAAGAGTATATTTCAAACAAGGGTTTTGACAGTGTTTATGGGGCTCGGCCGCTTAAGCGAGTCATTCAAAACGAAATTTTGGATGAGTTAGCACTGGAAATTATTGAGAAAAAAATCTCAGACGGAGACACAATCAAAGTCCAACTTGAAAAAAACAAAATCGTTTTAAGCAAATCCTAAAACTAATTAAAACTAAAAACAAAACATGTTTTTCCACGCCCGGATATTTTTATACAGTCTGATTTTTTTTGGAATTTTGGAATTTGTCTCGATAGATTTCATAAGTTCCAAATTGGCTTTTTTGTCTGACAAAAATTTTCTATTTTCCGTTTTGATTTTTTTTGGATTATTTTTTTATTTTTATCAGATTTCGAAAAAAATTTCCAAAAGTTCCAAAATGACGCCAATACCTGTTTTCTTTGTGGTTGGCTCGTTTGGTTTACTTTATTTCATTCAAGCTCATTGGGAGCAAAATGTCTTTATCGTTCTTTGCAGCTTTATTTATTATCTTATTCATATCGCTCTTTATCGTTTGCAAACCTGCAAAAAAGACAAAACGGCTATTGGAATTCTGAGTGGCGGAAATGTGGCTGCTATCTTTTTGATGTATGCGGTGGCCTATGGTATTTATTTGAATTTTGCAATTCCACTTTGGTTTTTTATGATAGCTATTATAATAGTTACCACCCTGATAGGTTTTCAATATTTTTTGCTCATTCACGAAAACAAAATGGTAGTGCTGAGTTATAGTCTTATTTTGGGTTTTATTATGATGGAAATTGTTTGGGTGCTTAATTTTTGGCCTTTTGGCTATCTGACAACCAGCGTGGCTGGCTTGATTTTCTATTTTGTATTTTGGGATATCATCCAATGTTATTTTTTGGAAAAATTGTCAAAAAGGCGAATTGTTGCTAATATGGTTTTTTTGAGTGTTATTGTTACTATGGTATTATTAAGCACGCGCTGGCTCCCAGCTGTCTAGTGAAGATAAATCATAATTTTTTTAAATGTCAGGTTATAACCCATATGAAGCTAAATCCAAGCAAAATTAAAAAAGCCTTAAAAATCGGAGTGATAGCCCTTGTCATTTTTGTGGTTGGTGGCGCGGGAGGAGTATTTTTCGATCAGAAAGTCCTGCCTTTTATGCGAACCAATCGATATCTTTCAAAAATTGATTTCCTTAAACATGTTGCGGAAAACGTGACTGTGATCAGAACGACAGAGCAAGTGACAATCAAAGACGGAGAATCAATCAATGAAATTTCTTCTCAAGCTTCAAACGCCACGGTTAATATTGTTTCATTGTCTAACCAAAAAGATCCAATAAGTAAATTGACGAAAAAAAACAATAGAACCGGAACCGGCGTAATAGTGACCAGTGATGGCATGATTGTAACTTATCGAGAAGCAATTTTTGAAAAAGATGCAACTTATAAAGTTTTTCTTTACGATGGTAGTTACTATGACGCTACCCTTGTTGGAATAGATACTTTTACGGATTTGGCTTATCTGAAAGTCGCTGCTCCGAATTTGACAGCCATTTCTTTTGGTGATTCTTCAGCTTTGCAATCAGGAAAAAAACTAGTTGCTATTGGCAACACTTTTGGGGAATATCAAAACAGTTATGCGGCTGGACTTTTGAGTAATGTGAACAAGACTTTTAATTTGGGTGGCTTAGCTTTGGCTTCGACTGAAAAGTACGAAGGTGTTTTTGAGATGGATTTTAACAATCAAGAAAAATATTTAGGCGGACCGATTATCAACTATAACGGAGAATTGATTGGTCTCGTCGGGAAGTTGACCATGGATGGTCGGGATTATTTTTTTGAAATTCCTTCCAGTGAAATTCAAAAATCCATGTCAGTTGCGCTTGGAGCAAATTTTGATCAACGACCTTTTTTTGGAGCGTATTATATTTCAATTTCAAAGGAATATGCCATGGTTAATGAGCTCAAACGTGATCGTGGGGCACTAATTTTTTCTCCTTCGGGCAAACAGGGCTTGGCAATTATTGCTGACAGTCCAGCGGAAAAAGCCGGACTTAAGATAGGGGACATTGTTACTGCGGTTAATGGCAAAGAAGTTGATATTGACAATCCGCTTTCAAATTTGATCAATCAATATAAAAAAGGTGATGATATTGAACTGACCGTGCAGCGAGCTGAAAATGAAATCAAAATTCCAGTAAAGCTCTAAAAATTTGATATTTTTCAGGCTTCAATAATCCCGCTTTGCGGGATTATTTCTTTTTAAAAAGGGAATATTCCTATCAAATAATGGTATTAAATAATATCAAAAACAAAAAGTCGATTAGTATGGTTGAATTTGTATCTTCAACAGTTTTCAGAACTTTTCTGCAGCACTGAAGAAGATGAGATACATATTGGACACCCCTATGTTAGACTAGGGAGTTGATTTAACCAATATATCTCTCATTATGACATTCAAAAAACATAACTACCTGCTCTTTAGTCAGCTTAAATTATCCAAGGATAAGTATGAA
>CAINNK010000002.1 GCA_903851135.1 uncultured bacterium
ATTTAACAGAAATCTAACTGAGTGGCTAATTGAATACAATTTTAACCGTCCACATCAAACACTGGATTATTTGACTCCAATTGAGTTCACCCAAAAATATTCAAAAGTGTCCAAGATGTATTCTTCTAGTACATAGTCTTGATTAATCCTAATTTTATGTTAAACTACAAACATGTAGCGAATTAATCGCTTTTTATTTACCCCAGTACCTGACTAAGATTTTGGTGGTATTGTTTTGAATTAATTAAAATTTATAATTAATAGTTGAAAATTTCCATGCCAATCAAGGTGCGGGGATTTATCACTAAAATTTACTATGGCGCACCCAAGCAAAGAAAGAACGTTTGTCATCCTGAAACCGGATGCAATTCAAAGGAATTTTATTGGCGAAATCATTTCCCGTTTTGAAAGAACTGGATTGAAAATTACTGCCATGCGGCTGCTCGTGCCAAAAGCTGAGCAATGCTGGACTCACTATAACAAAGATGAAGCCTGGTTCCAATCAAAAGGCGAGAGAATTTTGAAGGGTCGTCAAGAAAACAATTTACCAGTGGAAAAAGAAGCAATTGAATATGGTCGCGATATTATTGGTCAATTGGTGACCTTTATGACTTCCGGTCCAGTTTTAGCGATGGTGATTGAGGGCAATCAGGCAGTTGGCATTGTGACTAAATTGGTTGGTGGCACCGAACCGCTCACATCTGACATTGGCACAATCCGTGGCGATTTGACTTTGGATTCCTATGACTTGGCTGGAATTGATGGTCGCGCCGTGCGCAATTTGATTCACTGCTCAGACAAGCCCGAGGAAGCTGAAAGAGAAATCAAAATTTGGTTTACCGAAGAAGAAATTATCAGCTATCGCTCAATTTCAGAGCAAATGCTATACGATGTTAACTTGGATGGAATTTTGGAATAGATTTTCTTGTTGATATTTTTCAAAATATCCTCGCCGCTCTTTCTTTTTTAACTAAAATTTTCCCTGCCTCGACGGTAGGCGGGCCTCACTCGACGGCAACCAATGGAAAATTTTAGAAAAAAGAAAGGCTTGCTCGAGCAGTATATTTTTCAAAAATTTATTCTTACGTAATTTATTGCTAAAATACAAAAAACCGACCACGAAATGGTCGGTTTTTTTCTGTGAAAGAATTTTGTTATGCTGGAAATCAAGCGGGATGTAGTATAATGGTAGTGTGCAAGGCCAGGGGTCTTGTGGTCCGGACTTAATTTCTGGCATCCCAACTAAAATTAACAAAAAACTATGCCGCAAAGATCAGCTGCAATCATTATTAAAGATGGAAAAATTCTTCTGATGCGCAGACGAAAAAATACTCAGGAATATTTTACAATTCCCGGCGGTACAATTGAAGCTGGGGAAACGCCACAATTGGCGGCTATTAGGGAGGTTATGGAGGAAACTGGTTTGAGTGTCGAAATTGATTGGTTGTTGTTTGAATTTGATGGAATTTCTGGCCGCGAATATTTTTTCGTGACTAAAAATATTTCAGGCGAGGAAAAACTTGGTGGACCAGAAGCCAGGATAAATTGCCAGGAAAATTTTTATGAGCTTGCTTGGATTGAACTAAACGAGGTTTCAAAGCTAAAACTATTTCCGCCGGAAATAAAAGCGATAATCTTGGAAACAGCTTTTTGAATTTTAAATTCAAGCTAAACGTATTTAAAATGTAGAGGGAAGCTTTATGAAAAACTTTTTGAAAAAACTTTTAATTGTCATAGTTGAGCTAGTGTTTATCTCTGGCGTGCTTTGGTATATCGCGGAAAAAAGAGGTATTCACAGTCTTGGGCAAGTTGCGCCAGCACTTCAAGGCAGGATTGCGCAAGTTGCCACTCAACCATTTCCTCAATTAGCGCAACCGATTAAGAAAACTTTTACTTGGAGCTATAAAGGCTCACAATATGAACTACCACTGACGCTGTATCAATCAGTCTATGCCTATTATCAAAGTGAGCCGAAAACTTTTTCCTATGCTGGGGATCTTCCTGCCAATTGGGAAGATAGCTATTACGGAATGTTTTTGAAAGCCAATGAAAATGACCAGACAATTACTGATCTTTCTAATGATTTGCAAACACTGGGCGAAAAACACAAATTGAGTAGTGATCAAATAGTGGAGCTTGCTTTGGCGTTCGTGCAAGCCATTCCTTATGACGATTCAAAAGCCAGCAATATCCTGGCTAAAGCTGGCAATGAAACTATGCTATATCCATATGAGACACTCTTTCAGCAACAGGGAGTTTGCAGTGACAAAAGTTTGTTGGCAATTTCAATCCTAAGAAAGTTGGGTTATGGGGTGGCGATTTTTGCCTACGAACAAGATAATCACATGGCCATTGGCGTGCAATGTCCCAAGGCATATTCAACTTATGGTAGCGGTTATTGCTATGGCGAAACCACTAGTGTGGGAAATAAGATTGGTCTCATTCCGCAGTTTGACACGCAGAGCAACAAAACCGCTGACCTAAAAGAGCTCGCTAATTTTGATCAAGGTCAACAGCAAGCAAATAATTTGCAAGACCTTGGTGCGGTGACGATTTATCAAAAAACCACTGGCAAGGAATATGCTGGCATTATTGAAACGCAAAAAACGCAAGCTGAAATAAATCAATTGAAAACAAAGATGAAAAATCTCTTGGCGCAACTTGCAGGTCAGAAAACAACTATCAATCAGGAACTGACTGACCTGAAAAACCAGAAAAACAATTTGGATAGCCTGGAAAGTGATCAAAAATTTGGAAAATATAACGCTGGTGTGGAAAAGTACAACGCTTTATTGGAAAAATATAAACAAGATGTGAAAGACTACAATAATGCCATCACCCTTTACAATCAGTCGGCGCAGAGGTATAACTTATTAATCAAGCAATGATGAATATATTAAGCCATAAAATCAAAGATTTGGGTATCATCAAGAAAATAACGCTTAATAGCGAGAAAATTGAATATACTGTCCGCAAGCACCGCACTGCAAAAAGGCTTAAATTGGCCATTTATTGCGACGGAAATTGCGTGGTGACTTTGCCTTGGCGCATGGGATTTTTGAGCGCAGATGAATTTATCCGCAAAAATGCGCAGTGGGTTTTGGAAAAAATGAAGACCATGAAGAAAATCGGAAAAAACAGCTTATTTGCCCGTCATGATCATGTGGAATATCTCAAACTCAAGGAGCATGCCCGCGAAATGGTGGCCAAGCGCTTGGAGAAGTTCAATGCGGTTTATGGTTTTACCTACAAGGGAGTGGCCATCCGTAATCAAAAAACCCGCTGGGGAAGCTGCTCATCCAAAGGCAACCTTAATTTTAACTATAAAATCTTGTTGTTACCACAACGTCACGCCGACTATATCATCGTTCACGAACTTTGCCATCTGAAAGAATTTAATCATTCCAAACGCTTTTGGAATCTCGTGGCCCAAACAATCCCAGAATATGAGAAGATTGTGGAACAATTGAGAGTGCTTTAGGTTATTCTCTACGAATTACGAACTTGTACGAATGTACGAACAATATGAAAAATTTTCAGTCCGCCAAGTTGGCGGATTTTGTTAAAAGTTATAAAAAAGTTATAATTCTGTTGACAAAATTAGAGAAGAGCGTAAAGTAAGGTGTTATCTCGTTGATTTATTATTGTATCCTTTATAACAAAATAAACCCCGTTAAACATGATTCAGAAAATTGAAGTTGGGGATATCACATTGCCTAAATTTGGTGATATCATCATCGCAATGAACTCGACTTGCGATGAAGCCTCTGCAATTGGGAGGCCATTTATTTCTCCGTTAAAAAACGGTCAAAGGATGACCATGGGGTCTGTTCTTACGTTTGAATTTGATCCTGAAAAGGATCGCTATCTTCATATGCTGATTTGTCATACAATTGGCATAGGCGGCTGGAGGGATGCCGAAAAGTACATCCGTTTCGGTCTTGATTACTTATGGCATAAAGACCCTCGGCGTGAATATGCTATAGTCGAAATCGGTACAGGCGATGTTGGAACACGCGATGGGGCCGATGAGGCTAAGATAAGAACGTCAATGGACCAATCGTTACTCAAACTCACCCTGGTAAAGTTTTCAGACCGAGTGATGCAGGAAATGAGTAAAGAAAATCCGCTTCGGCTATTGCGTTGCTGGGATGTTATAGGCGGCGAAGTCACATCAGTGGTAGCAAGTAATTGAATTAATAAAGCTTTTTCCCTCATAACTTCGATTGTGGCCAATATCACAATCAAAATAAGTTATGCGGGCTTTTTTTATTCATTTTTTTATATTTTGCATTTGTATTCTGAATCTTCCCTGCACCATATGAAGTACGTAGGCCCGTCTCGCTCGAGGCTTGTCCACCTTGGCGAGTGCCAAACGAGACAGGCCGAGGCGGACGAAAAACAAGTGATGAGCGTTAAGAAATTTCAAGCGAGCTTTTTCAGCAGAAAAAGTGCAGCGGGAATTTTAGTGAAGAACGCAGTTTTTGCCACAGTATCTTCATCAGGTGCGATTTTCTTTTGTAACTTTTCTTTCCTAAAAAGAAAAGTTAATTCCCGTATTTTGTGCTATAATATAAAAGTAAACACTAAAAAATAAACATTATGCCCAGTAGTGAGAATTCGAAAAATTTTCATCTCAAAATAGCTGGGTGTTAAGATTGGAGGATACTAAATTATTAATTTAAAATAAAAATTGTTTGAGCATGGCTCATTCGAATTTCTACTACTGGGTATGCGAAAAATATTTTTGGACATCGAAACTTTGCCGGCAGGGGAGGACAAGTTGGAAATTTTACAAAAACTATACGACAAGAAAGTTGCCAAGCAGGGCGGCGAAAAAAGTGAAGGCGAAACTTTCGAAGCTTTTGTCGGGGCGACCAATTTCGATGGCGCTTTCGGGCGAATTTTGTGCATTGGTTTTGCCATTGATGATGGCGCGCCGGAAACTCTCTATCACGAAAATGATGAACGCCAAACCTTGAAAAGATTTTGGGAAATTGTCGATTCCATCAGTTCACCTTCGCGAGGTGGTTATGGCGGACCGGATTATGGCGTGCAATTCGTTGGTCATAACGTGATGGATTTCGATTTACGCTTCATTTATCAGCGCTCGATTGTACTAGATGTTAAACCAGCCTACGAACTTAATTTTGCGCGTTATCGAAACTATCCAATTTTCGACACCATGCGCGAATGGTCCAAATGGAGCAGTGGGATGATTGGTTTAGAAAAATTGGCCTTAGCGTTGGGAATTCCATCGCCGAAAGATGAAGGCATTGACGGCAGTCAGGTTGCCGAATTTTTTGCCAACGGAAAAGTCAATGACATTTTGGAATATTGCAAACGCGACGTGCAGACGACCCGCGCTGTCTATCGCAAAATGACTTTCGACAAACCAGCTAATAAACTATTTTAAAAATTCACCCAGTCAAATAATTTTAAAAAATTACTATTTTTTAAAATTAAGATTTGAGTGATTGGTTTAAGGATGAAATTATAATAATAAATTAAAATATAATAGGCGTTGTTTTTTCTCAGGAAAACTCAAATCTTATTTGACGGGGTAAATGCAGCAAATCAAAGAAAAAATGGTAACAATTAAAGACAAGGGAATTGAACTCGAAAGAGAAATTCGTGAAAAAACCTTGGGCTACATCCTCACTAGTTTCGGACTCGTCGCTGGCTTGGCTTGGAACGAAGCGATCAAAGCTTTCATTGAAAGATTTTTTTCCGATCCCCGCAATGGTCTGCAAGCCAAATTTCTCTACGCCATCGTGATGACCATTTTGGTGGTGGTTATCTCACTTTATTTGACCAGACTTTTCAAAGTTGAAAAGAAGGAAAAAGTAGTTGAAAAAAAAGAGGAAAAGGAAATTTCAAAGAAAAAATAAATATATTTTTTGTCATTCCCGTGCAGGCGGCCTGCCTGTCCGGTAGGCAGGGAATCCAGATTACGTTTTAAGAAATAAGTATTATGAAATAGAGGAAGGCTAGATTCCTGATTAAATCGGGAATGACAAGTGTATGATTGTTTATTTTAATGATATCATTTTATGTCAGCAGAAGCCGAAAAAGATTTAATCAACTATTCCAATTGGAATTTAATTAAAGATCTTGGAAAATTTTTAAAACCTTATAAGGGTCGTTTTGTTGTTGCTTCATTGTTTAGACTTATTGGTGATGTTTCTGGTTTATATATTTCTTATGGCTTTGCGCTGATTGTTACCTTTCTAAGTAAATACGAGCCAGGTCAGTCATTGGAATATTTGTGGACAGTTTTAAGCTTGTTGTTTGTTGCCTATATGGCGACTTATATGATTAGGCATCTTGCCAAATATATAGGCTATCGTGTGTCAGAAAGAATCTCACTCGATAGTCAACTTTTGATGATTAGATATTTATCTTTGTTGGATATTGCCTGGCATGAAAAAGAAAATACTGGTAATAAAATGAAGAGAATTCAAAAAGGGGCTGATAGTCTGAATCGGATTTTACGAATATGGATAAATAATTTTATTGAAATTGGGGTAAACTTTTTCGGAATGATTTTTATTCTTAGTCGAATTGATGGGCTGGTAAGTTTGATTATGGTTATTTTTTTGGTTACTCATTTTTGTATTTCTTTTTTTCTGCTTAAAAAGGCCAGGGCTGTTTCACAGGAAGTTGATGCTGCAGAGGAAGAGGTTTCCGGCTTGATGTTTCAAGTTCTTAATAATGTTCGAAGTGTGAAAGTTTTGGCGATGATGGAACCAATCTTAAAAAAGATCAAGTTTCAGGCAGCCGAACTCTCCAAGGTTATTCAAAAAAGGACTGTTCGTTTTCAGTCCCGCGTCGCGATTCTCAGTCTTTGGGTGATCATGTTTAGATTTGGGATATTAGCACTCATTGTTTATGATATTGTTAATAAGAATTACGCAGTTGGTTTGCTGGTGCTTTTTAATGGATATTTTATGGCTTTGGCATCCTCAGTTGAGGAGCTGTCAGAGACGACTCAAGATTTAATTATCTGCAAATATGGCATTGCCCGCATGCAACAAACCCTGAATGAACCGGTTTTGATTGATGATGAGGAAAACAAAGTTGATTTGCCAAAAGATTGGAAAAAATTAACCATTGATAATTTGTCTTTTGCTTATGGAGAAAAACAAATACTTAAAAACATTTCTTTCCAAATCAAACGCGGCGAGCGAGTTGGGGTGGTGGGACTTTCCGGGGCGGGAAAGTCGACTTTAATGAAATTGTTGCTCAAGGAAAATGAAAGTTATGACGGCGAAATTCTTTTTGATGACATTCCTTTGCGGAAAATAAAAAAGCGGTCATATTTCAAACAAGTCGGGGTAGTGCTACAAGACACAGAAGTTTTCAATTTCACTTTGCATGAAAACATCACAATTGCCAGTTTGAAAAAACGCAGTCAACAGGATTTGCAGCAAGCTCTTGATATTGCGCATGTGAGCGATTTTGTCAGCAAGCTTCCTTTGGGCTTGGAAACTTTCATTGGCGAAAAGGGCATCAAGCTTTCCGGCGGCGAGCGTCAACGACTTGGCATTGCCAGAGCGGTTTTCAAACAGCCGGAAATTTTGTTTTTGGATGAAGCTACTTCGCATTTGGATTTAGAATCGGAAGAAAAAATCAAAGACTCTCTGCACAAATTTCTCAAAAAAGTCACCGCTGTGGTCATTGCGCATCGCCTGACGACCATTCGCGAAATGGACAAGATTCTTGTGATTGAAAAAGGCCGCATCATCGAGTCCGGCAGTTTCGAGGAGCTCTATGCTTCCAAGGGCCGGCTATATGAGCTTTGGGAAAAACAAAAGTTTTGAGTCTTTTTAGTTTGAATTCTGTTGGCCTTTTTTGTTTTAGGAACAGACATTTGGCGGTTCCATGTAAGTTAAGAAATTAGGCTAATTGTAGCACTTCATTTGGTGTTTTTCCACCAAGTCCACAATGTTCCAGGTCGTTGTAATACATATTCCATAATTTCAACTTGTATTC
>CAINNK010000003.1 GCA_903851135.1 uncultured bacterium
GTACTGATTTCAGCAAGGTGAGTAAAAGAGAAATTAAGAAAGTTCAGCAAAGTCTGAATACGCGCCCGAGGAAAACACTAAATTGGCAAACTCCGCAGGAAACATTTAATAAATTAGTTGCAGTTAATTCTTGAATCTAAGCTTGTAAAATAAAAATAAATGGAAAAACCAAAAATAGCTATCGTTAGTTTGACTTCTTGTGAAGGCTGTCAGTTTGCTTTGCTTGATCTTGGTGAGAGATTTTTGGAGGTTGCCAAATTGGTGGAGATGGTGGACTTTCGACTTCTGGAAGATGAGGAGGACGATGGGCGCGTGCTCGATATTGCTTTTGTGGAGGGCAACCCAATGACGCGGGCAAACAAGGAAACCCTCTTAAAACTCAGAAGACGCAGCAAGTTGCTGGTGACAATTGGCAATTGTGCAGCTATGGGTGGCATTCCAGAAATCAAAAATTATCGCGAAAAGAAAACTGCCATCAAGCATGTTTACAAATATATCCAAGGCATTGAAAACGAAGATATTCAAGAAGTGGACAATTTTGTGAAAGTTGATTTTTCACTTCCGGGTTGCCCGATTAATGGGGAAGAATTTTTGAATTATTTGCCACTACTTTTGGCTGGTCAGATTCCAACGATTCCTGATAATCCAGTTTGCATTGAATGCAAAAAGAAGGGCAACACTTGTTTGTTGCTCGAAAAGAAACCTTGTTTTGGGCCAATGATTCTGGGTGGTTGCGACGCAGTTTGTCCCACGGCTCGGATGGGTTGTCAAGGTTGCAGGGGCCTTCGTCCCAAAGGCAATGTCAAAGCCATGCGAGCTACTCTCAAGCAAATGATGACTGATGAAGAATTTGAAAACACGACAGAAATATTTGGGCTGCGAGACGATATTGAGGAGAGAGAAGCCGGAGGCGTTTAGTCTCTACGAATTACGAATTTTTACGAATGTACGAAAATGAAAACACAAAAAGAAATCATTTTTGCAGACGAAGTTTATGAGGTCATTGGAATGATGTATGATGTTTGGAATGAAATAGGCTTTGGGCATAAGGAAAAATTTTATCAAAAAGCAGTAGGAGAAATTTTTAAAAAAAATAAAAAAAAATTTAAAGAGCAGCTGAGATTAAAGGTTAAAATGAAAGGAGAAGAAATTGGAGAATATGTTCTGGATTTCTTATACGAAGAGCAGATAGTAATTGAATTAAAACAAGGCGATATGTTTTCAAAAACTAATATTAATCAGATTTACGCATATTTAAAGGCAACTGATTTGAAACTTGGACTCCTGATAAATTTTACTAGAACAGGAATTAAATTTAAAAGAATAGTTAATTTAATATAAAATTCGTACATTCGTATAATTCGTAATTCGTAGATATAGTATATGAATATTCGTATAAATCACATTGCAAAAATTGAGGGACACACTGGTTTTATGGCTAGTGTTTTGCAAGGCGACGTGAAAAGTGCCAAGTTTGAAGTGCAGGAAGGTGTGCGCTTGATTGAAGGAATTTTGGTTGGTAGGACGTTTAAAGACATGCCGACCATTGCTCAGCGAATTTGCGGCATCTGTCCAGTCGTGCATAATTTGACGGCGATTAAAGCAATTGAAAATGCGATGAAAGTGCAGGTTTCCGAGGAAACATTGAAACTTCGCAGGGTGATGGAGCACGCTCAGTTTATTCATTCTCATGCCCTGCATCTTTTCTTTTTGTCACTGGCGGATTTTTTGGACATTGAAAATGATTTGGATTTGGTAAGTGAATATCCCGAAGAGACAAAAAAAGCGGTGAAAATTCGCGAATATGGCATGGAGGTTATTAAAATCATTGGCGGTCGCGTGGTCCATCCGCTGACCAATGAGGTTGGCGGTTTCAAAAAAGTTCCAACCTTGGAAGAAATTCAAAAACTCATTGCCCAAAGCGAGGAAATTTTGCCGGTGGCTTTGGAATTGGGAGAATTTTTCAAAACGATTAAATTGCCGGATTTCAAAAGAGAGACGGAATATGTGAGTTTGGAGAAAAAAGGAGAGTATGCAATCTATGATGGCGATGTGGTTTCCAATAGGGGGCTTCATGTGTCGGTGCAAAAATTCGAAAACAATTTTCATGAATTTCAGCGTCCAAAGGAAATCATTAAGCGAGTGTTGGCGGATGGCAAAACCAGCTATATGGTTGGCGCCATTGCCAGAATAAACAATCAGGGAGACAAACTCAGTTATGAAGCCCGCAAATATCAAGAGTCGCTTAATTTTGCATTGCCGGATTTCAACCCATTTCACAATGTGCTTTATCAAATGACGGAAGTCATTCATTGCATTGAGGAATCCGGACATCTTTTGCGGCAATTGGCGCAGTGTGATTTGAAAAATGCAATTACGAAAGCATATAAGGTTCAAGCAGGCAGTGCAGCCGCTGCAGTCGAGGCTCCACGCGGAACGCTGTATTATTGGGTTGATATCGATGAAAAAGGTTATCTTAAAAATGTAAATATTATCACGCCAACGGCTCAATTCTTGACTCATTTGGAGGATGATATTGCAGCTTTTATTCCTGGAATTTTAGACGCAGATGAGAAAGCTCGCGAAAAGAAAATGCGCGCTTTCATCCGAGCGTATGATCCCTGCATTAGCTGCGCGGTACACTAGCGTTCACTACGAATTACGAATTTTACGAATGTACTAATGTGAAATAAATTAAAATTATTATTAAATTTAAAACGAAGCGATTTCGTACATTCGTATTATTTCGTAATTCGTAGAGAAATACATGCATGATTTTTTGTTGGCTAAAGAAATTGTCGGCGAGGTTTTGGCGGTTGCTAAAGAAAGAGGACTTTCAAAAGTTGAAAAAGTTTCGGTTGAAATTGGGCTGATTGCCATGGCTCATGACGGACACGAAGAGCACACTGAAGATATTAGCGTCGAAAATTTGCAATTTGGAATTTCCGCCATCGCTAAGGGCACACTTTTAGAAAAAACGGTTTTTGAAATTAAAAAGGTTACTGGGGACCATTGGAGGCTTACGGAGCTTGAAGGCTCCTAACATTGCTATATGGCTACATTGCCACATTGTTGGGATGCAATTTTTTAAGTGAAAAACAATTTAACAATATAATAATTTAACAATATAACAAGTATGATCAAAGTAGCAATAAACGGTTTCGGTCGCATTGGACGACCATCAACAAAAATTGTTTTTGAAAAGGAGAACATGGAAGTCGTGGCTATCAATGATTTGACTGACATTGAAACTAGCGCGCATTTGCTGAAATACGATTCATCATATGGTGTTTATCATCGCGACGTGGTGGTGAACGCGGAAAAAAGTGAAATTGTGATTGATGGAAAAAGTGTGAAATATTTTTCCGAAAAAGATCCAGCTAATTTGCCCTGGGGCGAGCTTGGCGTTGATGTGGTTTTGGATTGCACGGGAATTTTTCTGGATCAACATTCTGCTCAAAAGCATATTGATGCCGGCGCTAAAAAAGTGGTGATGAGCGCGCCTCCGAAAGATGAAACCTCGATTTATCTGCTGGGTGTTAATGAAAATGAATATAAAGGTGAAGCGATTGTTTCCAATGGGTCTTGCACGACTAATTGCTTGGCGCCAATGATCAAAGTTTTGGACGACCTTTGCAAAATTGAAAAAGGTTTCATGACGACGACGCATTCCTACACCAACGATCAGAATCTTTTGGATTTGCCTCATCGCGATTTACGCCGAGCTCGAGCTGCGGCGCTTTCAATTATCCCAACCACGACTGGCGCCGCCAAAACTGTTGGGAAAGTGATTCCACACTTGAAAGGCAAGCTGGATGGCATTGCGCTGCGTGTGCCAACCCCGGTGGTTTCAATTGTGGATTTTATTTGCACCGTGGAAAATCCAAAAACCGTGGAAGAAATCAACGCGGCTTTTGTGGAACAAGCAGCTGGCGCAATGCAAGGCATCTTGGATGCTACTACGAAAGAATTAGTTTCGATGGATTACAAAATGAATCCCTTTAGTTCAATCGTAGATCTTCCATTGACAATGTCTCAAGGCAACTTGGTCAAGATTGTCGGTTGGTATGACAACGAATGGGCCTATTCTAATCGCTTGGTTGAGATGGGGGAATTCATTTGTCGGTAATCTCTACGAATTACGAACTTTTACGAATCTACGAAAAGAAATTTTTGGCAAATAAAAAACACGATTTTTTCGTGTTTTTTTGTGGTTGCTAAATTTTTGAAAATGAAAAAACCGACCAGAGGGAAGGTTCTTTCATGGTCGGTGTCGGGTCAGTCGCAATATTGCATGTAAACCCCAATAATTTTACGTGTGAAGTGGAAAAATCCACTTGCCGTGTCTCTTGTGAGGTAGCCTGTTTCTGAAAAGTTTTTCAGAATTGCGAGCTCACCTGAGGTTACTGCGTGCTCACAAAAAGCAATATAATCTTCCCAAGTAAAGGGATTCCATTCGTTTCCTTTCGCAAGTTTTGCGAGCGCCAGAATGTTACTTGCGATTGTTTCTTTTTCACCGTTGCGCCAGGGCGTTCCACATAATGGCCTTTTTACATCCGATGGTTTGATTGAAAAGTCAAGCATGATTCACCTCGTGTTTAAATTATTGATGTTATTTTAGAAACTTGTAATAACTTCTAATTATACTCCCATTTGTAAACTTTGTCAACTATTTTGCGATAAAAAGGCTAAAATAAGGCAAAAATTAGTGTGGGGAGTTATCTTTGTGTGGAATTTAGTATTGTCATTCCCTTGAAAAAGGTAATCCAGCCCTTTTTAGTATCACCGACTTCCTTTTTTTAAAAACGTAACCTGGATTCCCGCCTCCGCGGGAATGACAATAATTTATCAATACGTAAAAAACGTGAAATATGAGATAAGTATTTTTAGCAATTTAGCTAGTTTTCCCAAAATCCCAAAAGCGTAGTATAATAGGAAACATAAAACACATAGCATGAAACACATAACATAGGATGCATTTTTATGCTCTATGCTTTATGTTTTGTGTTCCATGATTCTGCATGTATCTCAAAAAAGTTGAAATAACTGGGTTTAAATCGTTTGCCAATAAGACGACGCTGGAATTTTTGCCGGCGGCGAATTTTCGTGATGATGCAGAGGGTAAAGGAATTACCGCAATCGTGGGACCAAACGGCTCTGGCAAATCGAACGTTTCCGATGCAATCAAATGGGCAATGGGTGAGCAGTCGATGAAAAATTTGCGAGGCAAAAAATCGGAGGATGTCATTTTTGCGGGCTCTGGCAGCAAGGCCAGACTTTCCAGTGCGAGCGTCTCACTTTTTTTTGACAACTCTGACAAACGAATTCCTTTGGAATTTTCGGAAGTGGTTTTGACGCGCAAACTTTTCCGCTCTGGTGAATCGGAATATCTAATCAATGGCAGCAAGTCTCGGCTGTTGGATGTGACGGATTTGTTGGCCCGAGCGGGAGTTGGCAAAGAAAGCTATTCGGTGATAAATCAAGGCATGTCAGATGCTTTGCTTAATGCTAATCCGATTGAAAGGCGAGGTGTGTTGGAAGATGCTGCAGGAGTTAAGCAATATCAAATCAAAAAAGAAAGAGCCTTGAAAAAACTGGAATCAACCAGAGAAAACATGGAGCGCACGGCGGGACTGATTCGGGAAATCGAACCGCATTTGAAAATGCTTAAAAGGCAAGCTGAAAAAGCTCAGCAGGGAAAAATTGTAGCCGAGGAGCTTAAGGAAAAACAAACGCAATTGTTCACTCATCTTTGGCAAGCTTTTCAAACTGAACGGGCAAAGTTTTCCGCTGAAAAAGAAACCTTGGGCGCAGCGATGATGAACATGCAAAGGGAAGTGGACAAAATGTCTGATGAACTCAATCAAGAATCAACACAAGTTGAGCAATCTGGCGAAGATCAAGTTTTGGAAAAAAAGAAAATCCAAATCAGACAAAAGCTGAATGAATTTGACCGTGAAATCATTATCGCCGAGGGACGCATTGTGGTGGAAAAAGAAAAATTGGCCAATCAGAAAATCATTGAACTCATTCCAGTTGATTTGAAATATGTGCAAGCAAAAGTCAAACATATTCGCGAGGCGCAAGAGCGTTTGATTTTGGCAGTGGAGGGCGCGGAGAATCTGGATGACCTGCAAGACATCAAAGAATGGGCTCGAGCCATTCAGCAGCAATTGTATGATTTATACGAAGAAGCTGGCAAAGGCGAAGTGGCAATCCAAAAAGACAATTCCAAAGAAGTAGCTGAAATTAACAATCGAATTTCGGAGCTGACTGTCAAGGGCAAAACTGCTCAAGAAAATCAGCAGAAATTGAAAGTTGAAGCTGAAAAAGTTGAAAAAGAAATTCTCGAGCAGGCTCAGAAGGTCAGACAACTTCGCGAAAGATTTTTTCAAGTTGAGCGCGAGTCCAGAGTTAAGCAAGAGCAGCTTAATGTGCTTAAGGATCAGTTTAATGATTCGAAAATTAAATTGGCCCGCGTGGAAGTTCGTGAGGAAGATTTGACCGCTGAAATTCGCAGCGCGTTGCGGGTTGAGCCAGCAGAGTTGTTAAAAGATATTGAAAACAAAAGTGCTGATAATTTCGATCGGGACAAAATTGAAAGAGAGATTGCCAGGCTCAAAGTTCAAATGGAACAAATTGGCGGTATTGATCCAATGATTGTCCAGGAATATAGCGAAACCAATGCGCGTTTTGATTTTCTGACGCAGGAATTGAAAGATTTGGCTGACGCCTTGATTTCCTTGGAAGAAGTTATCAGAGAAATGGATCATCGTATTAATGAAGAGTTCGCCAAAGCCTTTGAGCAAATCAACAAAGAATTTTCAAAATATTTTCAAATTATTTTTGCTGGCGGCAAAGCAAGCCTCAACAAAATCAAAGTTCCAGTGCGAGGCGGCGTGGTGGTGGATGAAAAAAATCAGACTGAAAATGATGATTCTGAACAGGAAAACACTGACGAAAAAAAGAGTGAAGTCGGCGTGGAAATTTTGGCGTGTCCGCCTGGCAAAAAAATTGCCAATCTTTCAATGCTTTCTGGCGGCGAACGTTCCTTGACTTCATTGGCCTTGTTGTTTGCTATCATCGCGCACAATCCACCGCCATTTGCCATTTTGGATGAAGTGGAGGCTGCTTTGGATGAAGCTAATTCGCGACGCTTTAGCAAGATTTTGCAGCAACTTTCTGGCAGTACGCAATTTATTTCCATCACTCACAACCGTGAAACCATGCGTCAAGCAGCCCTGCTTTATGGGGTGACCATGGGCGAGGATGGAATTTCCAAATTGCTTTCCGTGCGGCTTGATCAAATCGGGCAAGGAGGGAAAATCATAAAATAGCTTTTAGCTTATAGCTGCATTAGCTTTTAGAAAGATACAGAGTGCAACATGAAATTTCTAATGTCTAATGAAATTCAAAAGACATGGGTTTTTTTTGAAATAAATTAGGGGATAATGCGGTAAAAATAAAACAGGGATAAAAATAACAGTGGCGCTGATGTTTATATTTGTAAATTTGTAGTCAATTTGTAGATTTGTGGGGCCTAAATCTTTATCAGGTTAGTTTTGATTATTAAAATAACAAAAAACATATGAACGAAACTCAAAAAAACAGCAATGCGCAGGATTTTTTCCTTTATTTGCTCGTGTTCCTTTCTTTGAGTTTCTTGGTCTTTGGCAGCGGCTCAATCTTGTTTCAAGCGGTTGGCAAATATCTGCCAGATCAAATAGCCAACACTTTCGATCAGGGTGGCGTGCGTTTCGGAGTTGCGGCGATTTTGATTGCCGGGCCGATTTTCTTTTGGATTTCGAAAACCATCAATAATCGGATTGCTAACACAGTAACTTCCTTGGAATCTGGCGTGCGAAAATGGCTAACCTATATCGTCCTGTTTTTTGCGGCGGCTACGGTCATAGGCGATCTCATAACTTTGATTTTCAATTTTTTGGGCGGTGAAACCACTATTCAATTTCTTTTGAAAGTTTTGATCATCCTGACAATTGCTGGTGGAATTTTTGCTTATTATTTTTGGGACATGCGCAAGACGCAAATTGAGGAAAAAGCTTCAAAAATAAACAAGGTTTCAGCTGAAGCGTTACTGATTTTTCTGCTGGTTGTTTTCATCGGCGCTTTTTTTATTATTGATTCTCCAACTGTGGCGCGTTTGAAAAGAATTGACAGTCAAACCATCAGTGACGCTCAAAGCGTGGACAATTCTGTTCGTAGCTTTTTCACTCAAGCGGGAAAACTTCCACAAACGCTTGCAGAGCTTGAAAAGACAGGGTTTGCGCCATATCTGCAAAGCACCAATAGAATAGAATACGAAGTCACGGGAGAAAATTCATACAAACTCTGCAGCACTTTCCAACGCTCGAACCTCGATGACAAGGATGTTTCCTTTGACGTTGCAAATTCTGGTGAGTGGAAACATCAAGCTGGCAAAATTTGTTTTGAACGGATTGCACTGAATGACGGAAATGCTAAGGCGGTTCCGGTAAAATAGAAAAACCTGCATGACCATTGACAGAAAAATGAAAAGGCTATTGGCAGACTATTGGATAATGGTGTATAATGATTTTATGTACGAGCCATCGTGCAAAATAATAAATTAATAATAAATAATTTGTTTTTGATTTCGCCCTTCGGCGGATTGAGAATAAAAAAAAGCTATGGCAAAACTGACAAAAGCTCAGCTCGTGACAACACTGGCTGAAAAAACCGGTCTTTCAAAAAAAGACATCAATGGTGTTTTCGATGAATTGACAACAATTGCTTACAAGGAAGTAAAGAAAGTTGGAGAATTTGTGCTTCCAGGTTTTGGAAAAATGGTAAAAGCTAAACGCAAAGCACGCATGGGTGTTAATCCTGCAACTGGAGCAAAAATCAAAATTGCTGCTAAGACTGTGGTTAAATTCCGTCTAGCAAAAGCAGCCAAGGAAGCTGTTCTCTAGTCTCAAAACTGAATTTAAAACTTTCAAAACCCCGCTCCGGCGGGGTTTTTTGCACCCTAGAAAAATTTCTTCGTTTGCGGTATAATAAATAAATATGACAAAAGAAAAACAAAAAGTGGAAATTGCAGAAAGAGGTTTTGATATCAAAGGCTTTTGGATAAGGCTCTGGGAACTTTTGGCGCCCGCCCATGGTCTGATCAAGAAAGTTCTCTTTTTGATGTTGTTTGTTGAGCTAACGCGTTTGGCGGGACCATATTTGCTCAAAATGATCATCGATTTGATCGCAAACTTCAGTGTGGGAAAACTCCCGCAGATTGTGGGTTTGATTTTTGCCATGTTTGTGACCAATGAAACAGTTTCGGTTTTGCAGAACATTAATGACCGCAGAATTTTCAGAATTTTGGCCGAAACGGAATCGGACTTGGCGGGCAATGCGCACAAAAAGTTGATTTATCTGGGACTTGGTTACCACGAAAAAGAAAATACTGGCAGTAAAATCAGCAAGATTCAAAGAGGGGTGGACAAAATCATTGATTTGCTCAGTAATCTTGGCTGGGAAGTTGCGCCTACGATTTTGCAAATCATTTTCACAGCCGTGGTTTTGTTTTGGGTGGATTGGCGCTTTGGTTTGGTGATCATTTTCTTTGTGCCAATTTTTGTTCTGCTGACTGTCAGCGTCAATCGGCGAGTTTTTCCGCTGCGTAAAAGTCGTTTTGACATCTATGAAAAAGCCGCTGGCATGATGACGCAGTCGGTCATCAACATCAACACCGTCAAATCATTCACGCAGGAAAAACGAGAATGTTTTCGTTTTGGCAAATTGCGCGAAAAATTGAAAAGCACTATTTTGTTGGAATATGGGAATATTCTGACTCAAAATCTCAAACGAAACTTGGTTATTGATGTGGGCAGGTTGTTGATTCTGCTTTTTGGAATTTTTCTGATTTGGAAAGGCAACATTACGGTAGGAACTTTGGTTTTCGTGTTTACGATTTCGGAAAAAGCGCTGATTTCACTTTTCCGAATTTCGCGTCTTTATGATCGCATTATGGAAAGTTCAGAGGCAGTGGAACGAATTTATGATTTGTCAAAAGAAGAAACTGACATCAAAAATCCGCGCGGCGGCTTGATTCCCAAAAAAATCGAAGGCAAAGTTGAATTTAAAAACATGAGCTTTGCTTATACTGACAGTAAACTTTTGGCCCTTAAAAATGTTAATTTGGAAATTCCTTCGGGCGCAACCACTGCCTTGGTGGGACCTTCCGGCGGAGGTAAAACCACTCTGGCCAGAATGGTTTATCGTCACTATGACCCGACCGAGGGCGCAGTCCTGCTGGATGGTAAAGATTTAAAGCAATATGATCTTTATGGTTTTCGCAAATTTTTCGCCATCGTACCGCAAGATGTGGAAATTTTCAACGCCAGTGTCAGTGAAAACATCGCCTATGCTAATCCGCAAGCGAGTTTTGCGCAAATAAAAGCTGCGGCTCGCGTAGCTAATGCCGAAGAATTTATCGAGCAATTGAGTGATGGTTATGAAACCGTCGTCGGTGAACGCGGCATCAAACTTTCCGGCGGTCAACGTCAACGAGTTGGCATCGCTAGAGCAATTCTGGCTAATCCCAAAGTTCTGATTTTTGATGAAGCTACTAGCAATCTTGATTCGCAAAGTGAACATCTCATTCAAGACGCGATGGACAAAATTTGCAAAAATCGCACGGTCATAATCATTGCGCATCGTCTCAGTACCATCAAAAAAGCTGACAAAATTGTGGTCTTGGAAAAAGGCAAAGTGGTTGAAACCGGCAGTCATGCCGAGCTTTCCCTGACCAATGATGGCCTCTACAAAAAATTGATTGATTTGCAAAGGATGGGAGATGTGGACTAAAAGTAGCTTTTAGATATTAGCTTATAGTTTTTAGTTTGTCATGGTGTGAATGTTGCAACTTTTAGGGATGGTTAACTTTTGAAAAGGCGGAGTGAAAGCTCTGCTTTTTTGCTTTCACTTGATTTAGCGCACTTTTCAAAGAGATGAAAAAGGAGTATGGTGGAAGTGTAAATTTAACAGTCTGCATGATAGCTTGAAATTTTGTTTGGAGAAATCTTTAATAAAAATTATTTCTTGTTATAATATTTCAGTATATTGTAATGAAAAATTTATAAGTAAAAAATAAAGGGTTAATAGTAAATATGTAATGCTATTTTGCTAAAATTTCATTAATCATTTTTAGTTTTCTGTCCTTTTTCATTCCTCTGTGAATTCTCAGCATATCTTTCAAATGAGCGAATGACCCATCCAATGAATTTGTAGTA
>CAINNK010000004.1 GCA_903851135.1 uncultured bacterium
ATACTACAAATTCATTGGATGGGTCATTCGCTCATTTGAAAGATATGCTGAGAATTCACAGAGGAATGAAAAAGGACAGAAAACTAAAAATGATTAATGAAATTTTAGCAAAATAGCATTACATATTTACTATTAACCCTATTTTGTGAACATTAAATATTAGCTTATTTGGGAAATAAGTCAATAGTAATCAATTGAACCTAAAAACAAAAAACCCCATAATCTGAAGTAGAGAATCTCTACTTCAGATTATGGGTGCGGGGCTATATATCGTCCAGATACCTCAGGCGTCCTTCTGGAAACTGAGGAATCAAGCAAAAAAGCGGTTTTCGCTCTTTCTTGCAGACTAAGTTCGGAATATAAACCATTATGCCGTAAGTTTCTCCACCAAGCTCAATGCCTGCCTGAAGATACTGCTTATTAAGCTTAGCAAGCTCGATTAATTGTGGTGTTGCTTCCGGCTCAGCGGTGCAGTCTACATGTGCGCCGACAATTCTCCGCAAGAGAACAACGAAATCAGAAGTAATCTTGTCATTATTCTTCATTAAATCGTCAATCTCCAATTGATAGTATCGACGGGTCAATTTGATTGGTTGGGCTTTTTCTTGCACCTGTGCTTCTGAGTCGTTCATGTTCTTTCTCCTTTGTTGGTTGCAAAGTTTTGTTTCAAAATAGTGGATATGATTACCGGGTGTTGCTTGAAAATGTTTGTTAAATTACAACCAGAAAATTTAGCATAGCTGAAGATTTTAGTCAAATGTTTGACAGAAATGCAACATTCAAACAGGAAGCCTCTTTTTCTTTGCCTAATTTTACAGACAAGTTCTTTAGCTAGCTAATGTTTTTTTACTTGCACTGTTTAATAAATAAAAAAAGGCGCACATCCTCTCAAAATTGAGAGAACGTACGCCAAGGTTTTGAAAAAAATGAAAAGATGAACCATATTGCTATTTAAAGCTGGTAACTTCGATTGCGTTGCTTAATTTCTCGGCTGACCAACCATCCTTGATAACCTTAATAGCTTCTTTCATCTTAACTTCAAGTTCATTTGCACATTCAATCCACTCTCTGCCAAAGGAACGAAGCGCTGGAAGCAGAATAGGCATCAGGGTTCCTTCAGTCTCCTCTATTTGTTCGTGTTGCATTTCCAGGTCGCACACATCAAGCGTGCGAAGGTTGTGCAAGCGATCAAAACCTTTTCCTGAAATTGTTTCCGGATCTTCCTTCACAACCCTGAGCATACTTTCTTTAAAGGTTTCTTTTCCTTTGGTTACCGCAAAGACACGAAGAGTGGTTTTTTCCCCAAAAATAAATGAAATCCAATAAAAAGAGAGTAGGAAGGAGTCCTCTGGTAGGTCATGAAGTAACAGGAAAATAATAACATCTGGATCTAGTCCGCCAAATTCATGGATGTAAATCCAAGCCACAGCCTTCGGGTGATCGAAGTAGCGACTGCCGTCTTTTCTTTTTTGTTTAGCATGACCAGCTTTTGAAAGCGCATATGCGAACTTGACACGCAAAAGATCACTCGGTTTAAGCGAAATTTCCAAAGGTGCGAAAAATAATTCACGCCCTGGAGGACGAGATGGACATTTTGAAATAATCACTATTGCCTCCTTTTAATTTTAGAAAAAGTCGTTTATTGTTTTTTTGCAAAGAACCAGTGGTGAATTCTAGCGTTAAATTAAAATTAAGTCAAAAAATAATATTTTTTATCGCATTTTGTCAGAAGATTGAAGATAGTTTTTATTTTGGATGTAAAAAAGGTCAGAAACTATAAAGATAGTTCTGACCTTTTTGAAGCCGTAGTTCCTTTGCTAAGACTTCGCTTTAATTTTTTCCGCAATCCCAAGTAGCATGCAAGTCCGAAAAAATCCACCGGACATTTCTTCCACTGAAATTTTCAGCAGATTGGCTTCGCCTTCCGTAATGTGCCTGTCTAAGACTTTCATATTGCGCAGACCGGCAAAATTTTGACCCGTCAATTTGCTGGCGATATATTTTTCAACAAATCGCTCATAAAAGTCGGCTTGCAACTTGTGCTGACCAAGAAAATCAAGCAAGTCGTTGAGAAACTTTTTGCCCAGCTGGCTTTCTTCGTTGCCAATTCCAGCTAGAAAGGCAAGTTGCTTGAGAACTTCATTTACATCCGCTCCTACCAGATTGCCACCGAAGTCTCCACTTTCGCCGAATGCCTCAAGCTTGTTATTGGTGTCAACACGAAGGTGCGCGCCAATAACAAAAATTGGGAGGTCGTAAGCGTCGGTGTTTTTCAGTCCGGGATATCTTAAACCCATTCTTTTGTCGTGCTCTGCAATGATATCACGGTGGAAAGGCCGGTCCAGACTGATAATGTCGAATATTACCACGTCTCCAAAACCCAAAGACCGCAGACAGAGCGCATATTTCTGGTCCGCTTTTGCCTTGACGCCATTTTCAACGAAAAAGCGTACTGAGATAATCCCCATGGTGTCAGGATTCCCATTGGCGTGGTCATCTACCAGCATAATACTTTCAAAGATGTTGTTATTTCCCAACCCCTGGTATGCCTCTCGAAAGGCTTTATCAAGGGAATTATCATCAAGTTTCTGACCTTCAAACACTAGCATATTATCACCTCATTTTATTTATTATTTTTAAAACAGAAATTTATTCTGCGAACAACGTTCAATGATGGCATATTCCTGGAAAAGAGTCAAGGCCGCAAAGATGTTGTTATGCTGGCTTTAATCTTGACAAAAAATAGCATTAATGTTAATTTTTGCAATCGTACATTTACATTTTATTCTTTAACTAATTCCAATAACCCTTCATAAAATAGAGAGGTAACAATGAAAGTGATACAATTGGCAGCCGCGATGGTCATTATCCGGCTGGTTTGCGATTTTTTGGTAGTCGAGAGGGTTTATGCGACTCCGGTTGTGCTTGCGGTAATTCTCTGCTTTTTTACTGTTGAAATAGCAGGTGTGTTGCAGCGACCAAAGTTTAAAAGCGTGCAAATTCCTCACGGGCTTGCACTCACCTTGGCTGTTGGTATTCTTGGTTCGCTTTGCGGCGTAATTGGGTGGATTCTAAATGCTAACATTCACGCAATTATTGCAGTTGCTCCGGCGTATCAACAAAAACTTTTGGCTATGCTTGAATCTTTGCGCACCATCAGCATCTTCAAGAATCTTCCTACTGATTATCGTCAGTTGGCTGCTAGCCTTGATTTGAAGGAACTGTTTAAGTCCTTGGCTGAGCTAGTTAAAGTTTTTGCTGAGAATATTATCGCTATTGTGCTTTATTCAGGTTTTATTTTGAGTTGTTGCCGTCCTCTTGTCGAAGACATCAAAGAGATGATTAACGAATATGTTTCTGAGGATATGTTTGAGGAAATCAACTCAAAAATCAGAACATATGTTGTGGTGAAAAGCTTGCTTAATTCGCTGGCAGCGCTACTCGCTTATGGGGTTATGACAGCATTTGGCCTTAATTTTGCGCCGCTTTGGGCGTTGCTGATCTTTTTGCTGCATTTCGTGCCAATCATTGGTGGTATTGTTTCCTTTGCTTTACCACTTTCTATCGCCTTGGTTCAGTTCGGTTGGCATCAAGAGTTCTTTGTTCTTCTCGTGGCACTTTCAACAATCATGCTGGTTGTGGGTCACGTGCTTGAACCGAGAATGATGGGGGAATCATTAAACCTTAAGCCCCTTATCATTATCGTTACACTTGGCATCAGCAATCAAATCTGGGGTATGGTCGGAATGCTCTTGTGCATTCCAATTTTGGTTATTTTTAAAATCATTCTTGTAGAATTTCCTCAGGCTAGGCGATTGGTAAATCTTATCTCGGTCAAGCGGGAAGTCAAAAAAGGATGACAGTTTTTCATTCATTTACACTGCAAGAAATTTTTCGTGCAGTTTTTTTTAATACAAACTTAAAGACAAAAGGAAGATGGCCACAAAAGCGGTGATGATTCCTGCAGCTCCAATTCCATTGAGCTTCTCATTGAAAATCAACAGTCCAATGGCGACAGTTGTCAGTAAGCTGAGCACTTACCAGAGGGCGCCTACGATTGAAAGTTGGTCTTTAGCTAGAATCGCTGGTAGCCAAGCCAGGGTTCCAATACCATCCACCACTAGCACCCAAAAGATATAGATAAATTTTGGTTGCAAGGCAAACTTTTTTGACAAAAATTCTCCAGCCGCAAAAAAGACTGCGGAAATTAGCAGTCAGACGAAATAGTTGATAGATAGTAGATACTTCATAAAAGTCAAAATTAAAAATTCCAATTTTCTTATTATAGCATAAACTTGCAATTTTCATTTCTCCAACATTTCTTTTAATTTATCTATCACGGCGTGCTCCCAAAAGCGCAGGGCATATTGTCCGATCAGAAAGCCGCCCAAAACCCGTAGGACTGGATTTTCCAACTGGACAGCATAGGAATATTTGATTCTGGTGCCTTCTGGAATTTCTTCCATCAGAAATTCTTCGTGACCGGAAGTTCCCAAGGCGCTTTTGTTGTCTGAGACATATCCCAATGGGGGACGCAGCTCGGTTTCCATTTGTGCGGCAATGACCCGTCCAAAGGTTTTGGCTTTAGCCTTGATGGAAAGGTGGTTGCCATCTCTTTTCAAAATGCGCAACGACTGAGCTACTTTCGGAAAATATTTCGGCATATTTTCAAAATCGCTCATGATTGCATAGACCTCCTGGCGAGGAGCTTTGATGACCCAAGATTTTTGAAGCAGAATTTTTTTCATATTGATATTTTAGCACAGAAATATAAAACTTAGCAGGGGACAGTCCTTGGATAATTCCTATATAAAAAACAAAATGGGTATAAAAACAGAAAAACCCACCGAAACAGAATGGGTTCTTCCGTTGATGGGCTCAAGATTTTTGTGCTGACTTGAAAACTACCGTTTTTATTCCTACTTAGCATCGGTTCTCAGAATGCCAGCAGCTAATGTCGCAACGGCCATGATATAAATCTGTCCACCACCGGAACTCTCATAAACCAAGTAATGGCTTGCATACATTTGTTCCATGAGAACTGTATCTGCAAGTAAGACTGCGTCTGTAACAGAATCCTTGGTAGCGTTAGTTTCAAGAATTCCGACAGCCAAGGCAGCAACTGCCTTGATGAAAATCTGTCCGCCACCACCACTTTCATAAACTTGATACTCACTCCTTTCCATCTGTTCCTTAAGAACTTCATTGGCGAGCGAAACCACTCTTTTAACGGTACTTTCAATCATAACAGACTCCTTTTTAAATAGCGGTTGATGTTTGTAATGTACGACTTAGATAACCTATTTCAACAAATAAAAATAACACCCAAGGTACTATCTGTCAAGGTGTTGTACAAAATGGCAACATTCAAACATGAAGGCCCCTTTTTCTGCTAAACTAGAGCGTTAACTTTTAAAACGCTTTGGATATGAAAAAGTGGCTGATAAAAGCCACTTTTGAATGGATGCTGTTAAAATCTACTTGATTTCTTTATCCCTCCACTTCGACCTGAAAACCGCCATAGGCCATTCGCTTCATCTCAAAAGGCATTGGCATGTTTTCGAATTCATTCTTTTGATTTTTCATTTCTTCCAACACCTTGGCATTCACCTGATCCCGGTGTTCTTTTGATTTGAAGACGATGAAAGAAAACCAGACCGTTTCACCGCCGGATGCTCCAGCCATTTCAGCAAATTCGCGAGCCTTTCCACCGCCCATATCCTGAGGAGAAAGATCGTCGCCTCGGCATTCATAATATTCAAGTGCGCCGTGCTTTATCCAAATGTCCCGACCGCCCTCGGCCATTTTCTTGTACTGCTCGGTTTTGTCATTTGGAACCACGAGCACAAATCCATCCACATATTTTTTCATAATTTTGCAATTAATATTTACTCCTGTAAAAATTTATACGCTTCGCTAATTTCTTTTTTTTCAAACACAAAAGCAAAGCGCTTGAGCCTGCAACAAGTCCCGCAAACAAAGAAAAACCGAGGTTTTCACCTCGGTCTGTTCTATTTTGCTCCCTCTGCTGAACAAGCCTAGAACTTTTGAGTGGAGCAAAGTATGGGCCGAGATGGAATTATTAAACAAATTTGGTTGTAATTTATTAAGTGTAAAGAATTCTTAATTAAACTTGATTTAAAGCTATAATTGTACTAGTCTGTAGGTATGGTACTGAATATTGCATAAATCAATTAAAAAGAACTATGGACAATACTGAGAAACTCAACGAGGAATTCAAATTTTATAGAGAAAATCAAAAAAGCCTAGTTGCAGATTATAAAGGTAAATTTGTTGTTATAAAAGACAAACAGATTGAGGGTGTTTATGATTCGGAAATGGAAGCCTATGAAGATTCTCAGCAAAAATACGAACTTGGCACGTTTCTTATACAATTAGTTGGGTCAGGAGAGGAAAGCTATTCACAAACTTTTTATTCTAGGGTGACAATATAATGCAAAAAATATCAGCTCTAACAATAAGAGGAAACGGAAGGATGGCATCCATAAATTGCAAGGTTGGCATATCTATCCCGTTCATGGGTGACCCATCCACGCAGAGGGGTCTTGTAATGAAACAATTTAATGGGGTTTGGGATACTGGAGCAACCAATTCCGTAATTACCAAGGAGGTTGCCGAAGTGTTGCAGCTTAAACCAACAGGCCAAACAGAAATACATACCGCAAATGGTGCATGCATAAAAAACACATATCTCGTAAATATCTTTCTACCTTCAAATGTAGTACTCCCTCATGTGAGGGTTACTGAAGGTGAGTTAGGAGGAATCCAAATGTTGATTGGCATGGATGTTATAACAATAGGTGATTTTTCAATTACAAATTTCGAGGATAAAACAACTATGTCCTTTAGGCTTCCCTCTTGCGGAGAAGTAGATTTTGTACCTGAGGCAGATGAAAAGAATGAAAAAGATTTGCTTATAGGAATGAATAGGCACCAAAAAAGAGCCTACGAAACACAAAAAAGGAAACACAAAAAATAAACTACTCTTGACTTTTCTTTACTTTTATGAAATACTATTTATAGAACTTTCATAATTTTTCAACCTTTCAGGCAACGGTCGATAACAACTACCAGAGTTTGACGAACCAAACCTCGAAAGGAATCCAGTTAATGCATTTAATCTTTGATAAAGACTAAACTAGGTAGACCTAAAAAAGGATGAGGCGCCGTGCAGTTGAAAGCCTGCAGAAAGACCGAAAAATATCAAAGGGTGAATGAATGCGTGGAATTGGTAATTTGATAGACGCCTTTTGGGGCTCATCTTAAACTCTACAAAAAATGATGACTATGCTGTTTTAAGCATTGTGTTGTTATTGTTTGTGGGTGATTACCAATTCTACACATACTTACATAAAGACGGCTATCAAATATAGCCGTCTTTATGTTTTCAAAAAAAGAAAATCAACAAATAAATACTAAGGAACAATTAGTAAAACAGGATTTGAATCGCGTTGTCTTTGTTGATTTGTTTATAAATTTAAATGTGGAAGTTAATTTAGAATCAAAAAATCTAAAAAAAAGTAATTTAGGAAAATTATTTAGCAAAGCATTTTTTTTACTAACGCTTTTATCAATGGATTATTCCATGGTTTTAAAAAATATTAACTTTGTCATAAATATAATTATTAGAATTTTTTAACAATATAAATAGTCTATTTCGCAAGATGAAAAAGACCATACCTAAAGATAGTCTTTTTTATTTTTCCCGCCAAAATATCTTTTTTCTCGCTGGCAAAACATCCTTCAATTTTTCCCAGCAGCTTTCCTTTTTCAAAAAAAGTATTTTGGGTTAAAAGATAGCAGGAAATTGTCCTCAGCTAGCTTCTTGCTAAAAGTTGTTGCAAATAAATTCTATCAGGGGTTTGTGAGCCTCAATTTCTTCCAGGGAGTCTTTTTGAAAATATTTTGCACATTCTTCTATCTCAATCAATCTCCTCATTTCTGCGCGAATGACAAGCTGTTTGATTTCGGGCAAATCTTTTACTAGGTTAAATATTGATTCATCGGCCCCCTCCCAAACTATTGCGTCCACTAGTATTATTGCCTTGGCAAAATCCTTCGGTCGATAATAAGGTGTAAAATCGATTATTGCAGGCGGCAAGACATCATGAAAGAGAATGTTCCCGGTAAAATCACCGTGTATTATCTGATTAGGCAAGTCTATCGGCTTTAGCAATTTTTGCAGCCTGCTCAGTTGTTCTTGCAACAGCGGATGATGCGCGATGGTTTGTTCGTCCCAGGTTGCGCGATCTGCAATTGCCCAGGGGTTATTTCTTTTTGAAATGAAATCCGGGCAGGGCAAGCCTTTCAAAGCGTCGTGAAACTTTTCACAAAGCTTGAATTTTGCCTCCCAGTTATTTTTTTCATGTTCTCCTTCGACAAATTCATAGGCAATCCATCCGTTTTCGACCCAGTTTCCGTCGGTTGATTTCAGGTAGTGGGGGACTTTGAAGCCATCTTGTTTTATGTTGTTTAGTGTTTCTGCAATCCATTCATATTCGGCGATGTTCTCAATCCGCTTCAAGACAATGTTTCCAGCTTTATAGTTATCTCCCTGACCACCATGAAGCAGTGCTGGTTTTTCTTTTATGCCAAAGGAGTTTAAAATATTTTCAGGAACTTCAAAAGTTTTTAGTTTCATAATTTTTTAATCTGGCTTATATGGAGTAGTTGAACTTTTTTATCAGCAAATATCATATCCAAGGACCGTCCTTAGATAACTATTTCTAATCAGATCCTATTTAGTAAAATTAGTTTCTTGAGTTTTTCATCCATACCTTCGCATACCTGCAGGTACCTGGGGAGGGTGCCGTCATTTTCAATGTCGTGACTGTTGCCGGGCAGGATATAGACATTACCACTTGAAGGATCTCTTCCAAGAGTCACCTTTATTCCTTCAGTTTCGAATCTTTGCATGAGCGTGTCGATGGGGGTGGTGTAATCAGGATGCTCTTCTTCGACAGCTTTCATTTTCAAATAGCCACCTGAGTCAATGCCAGGAAAAGGAAAGACCTTGCCGTATAACTCTATCGCTAACGCTATAAGTTCCAAATCTTTCTTCCTTTGGATTTCTCTTGCGCTATTTTCTTTAGGCACTGGCGCTGAAAATTTTTTTTCAAAATTCTCCATAATGATAATTAATTAAAATAGAAGCTCTCACACGATTTCTCACTTGGAACTTAGTGGTAATGTTTACAAGATTTGAATTAGTTGGTACTTATCCAATTATCTCCTTTATTTTCCCAGTCAAAATATCCCTTTTCTCATTGTCATAATATCCTTCAATTTTTCCCAGCAGTTTTCCTTTTTCAAAAAATAAAAAAACGAACCAAGTCTCATTCGAAGAATGCAGTGCTCCCGACTAAATTTTGCAGCATTGGAAGCGACTTTCAGTTTAAAAAATATTAAAGCTGTTTCAGTTTTTTACGCTTCAGGGTCAAACCAATCAATTTTATTCACAGAGGCGTTTGGATATGCGGGAATATCATAGAACAATTGGTTTTCGCCGTTGTTTTTAATTGTTTCCATCATTCTGCCGACTCCTGCGTGACTCACGACTAGAATAGTTTCTGGAGACTTGGACAGCTGTTGCAAAAAAGAGCAGACACGATTGCGGAAGTCAGCTGCATTTTCGGCATTTTGAGCGGAAGTTAATTCTTTCGAGGAAATCTTACGAATTGGCGTCCTAGTTAGACTGCCCATGTCATATTCAGTAATTCTGCTGTCAATTTCTATTCCATTTTTATCAAATCCGATTTCTTGCGCAATTATGTTTGCCGTTTCAAGTGTCCTTTTTAGTGGTGAACAAAAAATCCTAACCACATTAGGAATTTCGGCTTTTATTGCTTGAGCTGTAGCCTTCGCTTGCTCCTTGCCTTTTTCAGTGAGAACAGAGTCATCTCTTTGACCTGCGAATACTCCCTTTAGATTGGCTTCGCTCTCACCGTGTCGTACGAAATATATCATAAAGAAAGTTTAACATCATTTGAAATTATTTGTAAACAAAAGCAGGAAATCGTTGCGCAAAAAGCTTGTTAGCTGTTAAATTGCAGGGAGAAAAGCATTTTTGAATAGAAAAAGTGCAAGGATCGTCCTTAGCTAATTTCTGATTATCCAATTATCTCCTTTATTTTTTCTGTCAGAATATCCTTTTTCTCGTTGGCAAAATATCCTTCAATCTTTCCCAGCAGTTTTCCTTTTTCGAAAAACAGCAGGGCGGGCAATTTTTTGATTTTCAGTTTCGTTTGCAATTGGCTGCCAATCAGCATTTTGCGATATTTGACGGTGAAGTCGCCGAGAAGTTTTTTCAGGGGAATTGATTTCAGCAGGCACGCAATGGAATCATCATTGAAACATTCCACCGCCACCAATTTGTCTGACTCCAAAACCTCCAACTCAAACTTGTCGTCCGAAATCAGAAAAGCGGTGTGAATCGGTTGGGCGCCGTAGCGGTCGACAAACAAGTCTGAAATTTTTCTTGAATCTTCTTTCAGTTCTTTTTTGATCTTGACATATTCTTTTTCATCTTTCGCCACGTGAATGGCTGCAACTTGGCAACTCTTTTCACATTTTCGGCAACTGATGCATTTTTTGTTATCAATTGCCACACTTTTTTTCTTGGCGTCCCAATACAAAGCCCCAGTGGGGCACACCGCAACCCCATTACATTCTTTGGCATTATCGCAAATTTTGAAATTGATCAGCACAGACATATTTTTGTGAAAAATTATTAGAGGCTCTTTTCTGCTCAGTATTATATCACAGTTAGAACTTGGAAACACTGTTGAGGAAGGTCCTTTGCTAGCTTACAGTACGGTGCGCATAATCATTTTGCATTTAGTAGTCTAAAACTAACTTGTTGACTTTTTTAAACTATAGTGCAATAATTTATTGATTTCGGAAAAACTGAAATCATAGAAGTTATTTTAAAATTAACCATTGGGTCACACAACTTGTCGAAAGACAAGCTGGATTCAGCATTGGAGATAAGCTATGAATGCAAATGTTTTAATTAGGGATGCACGACAAAATGACTTTGACTGGGTTGTGGAGCTTATGCAAGAAGCTCTTGAGCCCTATTATGGCGGAGATCATCGAGCCCATGCGAAAAGAATCTTTGATGCCCATATCTTAGGTGGTCAGGATCATGTTGGTTTCTTTTCTTTTAAACAGAGCATGTTTGTGCTTGAGGTTCAGGGAGAAAAGGCTGGAATTATTCACGTAGTGGGAAAAAGACAGTCAACTTACAAAATCAGCCCGCTTATTCTTTCACAAAAATATCAAGGAAAGGGAGGTTTAGGAAGTATGCTCCTGAGTTATGCAGAGAACTATGCTCAAGCACATGAAGCCAGACAGCTTTACTGCACCGTTGCTGAAAAAAATTTCTCGGCGATGCAGTTTTTTCTTCGAAAAGGATTTATCAGAGCTGGCAGTTCTGACAGTCATTACAAAAATGGGGTAACGGAGACGATGTTGTACAAGCCTTTACGGGAAAAGGCACAAGTCGAAAGATTTGATGAAGTCAACATTTCCGTTATTCCCTTTTCGGATATTAATCCTGACCTGAGGAATCAAGTTGCAAGAATTCTCTTGGAAAGACTTCCTGAATCGTTTGAAGGCATAGATGAAAAGTGGATTAGTTCACTTTTCGAAGGATATGCCAGAAGGGACACGGCAGATGTCAATTCCAAATATAAGTTAATTTTTGTGGCCCTTGATGGAAAAGGAAAAGTTGTCGGAGTGGCTGGAGCTACACCTAAAAAAGGAAGCCCAATAAAAGTCATGCCTTTTATTGCAACTGACAATGTTGCTTTTGAGGCACTTTTAATCGACATTCCTCATCAGCTGGTGTCCTATGGCCACAAGCTTTACATCCATATAAATCCTACAGTCGAAGAAGTGGTTTCGCTTCAACGCCTCGGTTGGAAATTGGATGCTGCCTTACCTGGAGCATATCGTCCTGAAATCACTACTCAACAATGGAGCCTTAAAATTGGAGAAAATACTATGAGAACAATGAGAATTAAGCAAAGATTTTTTGACCTGATAAAATCTGGTGCCAAACAACTTGAGGTGCGTGTTGGTTACGACAGCATCAACAGAATAACAATTGGTGAATCAATCAATTTGATTTCAAAAACATCTACCATGAATGTGCGGGTGAAAGACATCAGAAAATACACCAATTTCGGATTGATGCTGGAAAAGGAGCCTTACAGCATGATTGCTCCAGATGTTTCCTCTAAAACAGAACTGCTCAAACTGCTCAGGAACATTTATCCTTCAGACAAAGAAAAGCTCGGCGTTGTTGTGCTTGAGCTTGAGGTAAAATAATAGGAATTATCTTTAGTAAACAAACCCCGGGAAGCTCAATAGAGTCTTCCCGGTTTTTTTATATCAATTTGATTTTTATACCAACTACCCCATATTTTTCTTGCTCATTTTTCGGATAAAAACTATTTATTTCTTCAAGTAGAAACGCTTTTGAGGTCCCTCCGAAATATTCAGGTGGAAAATGTGAGAAAAGTTTTTCAAAAGAAGGATAATTATAAATTGCTGTGACAATAGTTTTGATATTCTCTTCCGGATCTTCATTTTGAATAAAAAATATTTCATCCCCAACGTTTATTAGTTGTCTTTTTTCATCAAAAAGTCTTGATTCTATTATTTTGTTTCCAGTGGCTATTTTATTGAAAGGTTCGCTGGCCAGTTTCATTTGATGAATCATATCTTTTATAAAAAATAATTATTTTAATAAAAAACAGGTGCAAGGACCTGAGTTTATTATTTGGCGTGCTACGCGATGAGCGTAGCGAGTTTTTCGTGGCTCCGCGACCAGGATTCGAACCTGGAACCTGAGGATTAACAGTCCTTCGCTCTACCGTTGAGCTATCGCGGAATAAAATCGCTTTTTCAAGCAATGAAGCCATTATAGCAAAAGGAGCTAGTTTGGCAAGGGTAGCGGTTAGCGAGGCTAGTTTATTAGGCTTTAGCTTTTTAGGATAACAATAAAAAACAGCTTCTTTTTTTAAAGTAAGGAGCTGTATTAAATAGCAATTTGCAAAGTTTTAGCGGATCGCTTTGACGAGTCCAATCAAAATGATGGCGCCGAGAACAGCCACAATGAAACTATAAAGGTTGAACCCAGTGACGCCGCCTTCGCCGAAAAAACTCATAACCCAACCGCCGAGAATTGCGCCCACGATTCCCAAAACGATATCCATAAGCAAACCCTCGTTGGTGCCCATGAACACTGAAGCTAGCCAGCCTACGATTGCTCCAAACAAAATCCACATTAAGATGCCCATATTTTTTTGTAAGTTAGTTATTAATTAAACATTACAACAACTAATACAATAGGTTCTGGTTTATATTCTTGGAAATTTCAGCAAGAAAAAATGATTTAATTTGTTAAATGTCGTTTATGCTAGATGCTATCTTTGACTAGTCCGCAAGTACTGGGGTATAATATTTTGGTTGTGGTAAATTTTTGGAAAGTGCGCAGAAATTTGGCGAAAAATATAATTTATTTTTTTTAATATTTTTTATGCATCAAGAAAAGTCAGCGGAAAACGCAAAACCATCGAAGAAAAAATTATTTTGGCTTACCCTCGGAGCGCTTGGGGTGGTGTTTGGAGACATTGGCACCTCGCCACTTTATGCCGTCAGTCAGATTTTTTTTGGACTGGGCAAGATGCCAGTCACCAGTGAAAACATTTTTGGAGCGATTAGTTTGATTGTTTGGGCGTTGACGATTGTGGTGGCCTTCAAATATGTCACCCTAGTGTTGCGAGCCGATAATGGAGGCGAGGGTGGCGTGTTTGCGCTCTATGCTTTGCTGCATAAGAAAATGGCTTCTAAGAAATATTATTTATTTTTACTTTTCATTCTTACTTTGGCAGCAGGTCTGCTTTTTGGAGACGGAATCATTACGCCGGCCATTAGTGTACTTTCAGCTGTAGAAGGTTTGGCAGTTGCAACGCAAAGTTTGGCACCTTTCATTGTGCCCATCACACTTGTCCTGCTGACAATCTTGTTTTTGTTTCAATCAAAAGGGACGGCCAAAGTAGGTAACATCTTTGGACCAATCATCGTCGTCTGGTTTTTGGCGATTGCCGGCTTGGGATTAAATCAAATTTTGATGCAGCCGAGCATTTTGATGGCCCTGAGCCCACTTTCCGCAATTAAATTTGCCACTCACACCAACATTCATATTTTGCTGGTCGTAATGGGGTTTGTAATGCTTTCAATCACGGGCGGTGAAGCCTTGTTTGCGGATATGGGACATTTCGGCATCAAACCAATTAGGGCTGGTTGGTTTTCCTTAGTATATCCAGCCTTACTACTTAATTATCTGGGACAAGGAGCGCTGCTGCTTTCAGGCAAAGAGATTGTCAACGGCGATATTTTTTATAACCTGGTCCCTGGGCAAATGCTGATTCCAATGATCGTGTTGGCAACCGCTGCCACCATTATTGCTTCACAGGCAATGATTTCAGGGGCTTTTTCTCTGGCTTCGCAGGCGGCAGTGATGAATCTTTTGCCAGCTTTGAAAAAGAAATATACTAATGAAGACCATGAGGGACAAATTTACATTCCCATGATCAATTGGAGTCTTTTTGTCGGCTGTATCTTATTGGTTTTGTTTTTCAAATCCAGCTCGAATTTAGCTTCAGCCTACGGCCTGGCGGTTTCCGGCGACATGTTGGTGACCTCAATTGCCATGATTTTGATTACTCGTTATTTGTGGAAATGGAAAAGTTGGCAATCCTTGGCTATTTTCGTGCCGCTGGCTTTGCTTGACTGTGTTTTTCTCTTTTCGAACTCGTTGAAATTTTTTCAAGGCGGTTTTATTCCACTGACTATTGGAGTTGTGATTTATTTCTTTATGAGCACTTGGAAGTGGGGAAGGGGAAGGATAAGAGCCTCAAATTTGGAAGTACCAAAAATGACCATAGCTGAGTTGGTTGAGCTTTCGCAAAAACCTTGCGCAATTGTGCCTAAGACGATAATTTTTTTGGGACGTGAGTTTAAGAAAGATGCAACTTATAGAGTTCCAATAATTTTTCAAACTTTTTGGGACCGTTTCAGTGCTCTGCCGCAAAACATCGTTTTTTTGAATGTTAGGATTGAAAGAAAGCCGCATATGGACCGTCAGCGTTTTAAAATCGTGACTTTTAAAAAAGGCAAGAACAGCCTCGGAAGCATTGTTGCGGTTAGAATTAGTTTTGGTTATTGGGAGCGTCCGAACGTGGAGGAAATTCTTGATGATCTGGCGCAGCATCATTTGATTGATATCAAAGACGATCATCGTCAGTGGCTTTTGTATATTATTCAGGAGCGAGTTTACGCAGCCAAGCAAGAAGTGTCATTCTTCAAGAGCTTGAGGATTAAGGTTTTCAAAGTGCTGCTAAAGAATGTCGATCACAAAGACAGTTATTTTGGTCTAGGCCAAGACATTGGACTTTCAGCCGAGTCAATCCCAGTTTATATTGACTAATCGCTATTTGAATATCGCCAACCTAGAATTATTGACAAAACAGTTTAGTGTGCTAAACTGTTTTGTTATTTAAGTTTCTGTTTTTTTAAAATTAAATTATTTATCCATGCATATTTTCCGAGAATACGAGTTGTTGGGAGGATGCTGCATCATCACTTCTTTCAAAAATATCTATGGGTGTAAAGGTAAGTTTTTGGTTGTGGCCAGTAGCAGTCGTAATGATAAGTTCAAACTTATTGTGTTTCGTGTTTTTATTGAAGAGGGGAGTGTGGAAAGAAAATGCATAATCCGCTTTAGTAATGATGGAAGTGAGGCAATTGCGGACGTTATTGGACTAAAAGGTGTTAAGGATATCTTGCAAACTCACGCCAAAAAAATGAATTGGCCAGAAGATCTTCTCGGCGATGCCAATGAAAAATCTAGTGTGCTGGTTTTCGACGTTAATACCGAGCTCTGCGAAAAATTCTTAAAAAATCCCACTCCCGACAAGCTCACTTTTTTGCTTGGCGAGGAAAAACGAGTTGCCACTATTAAAAATTTTATGAGCTCTATGCTGAAAAAATAGAGTTCCGGAATTTTTGAAAATTTACCTGGCAAGTATGTAGCAGGTGGCTTTTAAACCAGGAGATGATCTTATCATCCTCCTGGTTTTTTAAAAATAGAAAATATTAATTTTAGTTGATGAGTGTGTTTAATGAAAAAGGTATATAGGAAAACCAAAAGAAACAAAAATCGTGCTAGAATTTAGATATGAAAAAAAACACACTCAAATTCAAATTAATTTTCAGTTTAGTCGCGTTGGCTGTGCTTTTGGGTAGCCTATATTTTTTCGCAGGAAAAAAGCGCTCAGTTCAATTGATTGGAAATAGCGTTCAAGAAAAGCTGATCGATAAGGTTGCAGATACCAAGATTGAAAAGGTTGATGAAAAAACAGCCTCAGCTTTTTTGGTGACTGGTTGGATTCCGTATTGGGCCAAAAGCGCAGGCGTTGCTTCTTTGCAAGGAAAAATGGAGCTTTTCTCACAGCTTAATCTTTTTGCTTTTGGAGTTTCGGCCGACGGACAGCTTGTTGATACGGCCAAAAGCAAAAATGCTCCATGGCCCCAACTGTTTGCTGAAGCTAAAAAACAGAATGTCAAAATTGTGCCGACAATTTTGTGGGGAGACGCGATTGCAATACATAAAACATTTTCTGATCCAGCGCTACGTAGCAAGCATGCCGATAGCATTGTGGCGATGCTGGCTCAAAATGATTTTAGAGGTGTCGATATTGATTACGAAGGCAAAGATATCGCTGATCGAGATAACTTTTCTTTATTTCTAAAATCCTTACATGAAAAATTACAATCTTCTCAAGGTAGAACTTTAAACTGCACGGTGGAAGCGCGCACGCAGGACAGCCCGCCTGCTGATTTGACGGGAATTCGAGCAATGAGCTTTGCCAATGATTTTTCGGCGCTTAATCATTTTTGCGACAGTGTGACAATCATGGCCTATGACCAAGTTTTTCAAATTCATCGAGTTAAAGTTTTTGAGGATAATGGTTCTGCACCTGCTGCGCCAAACGCCGACAATGCTTGGGTTCAAGATAACATCGAATATGCACTGAAATTTATTGCGCCAGAAAAATTAATCCTGGGTGTTTCGACTTATGGTTGGGAATTTCGAGTGGAAAAAATTGCCAACGGTTATCACTACACGAGAGTCAGAAGCGTTAGTTATCAAGACGCCATGGCCTTGGCTGCTTCGGTTGGCGCAACTCCAACGCGAACCACCGGGGGAGAACTTTCCTTTGCTTATAAGGCTTCTGACGGTCAGCACTTGGTGACCATCGATGATGGTGAGTCAGTCAGCGACAAAATTGCCCTTGCCAAAAAATTTGGGCTTAAGGGTATCAGTCTGTTTAAAATTGACGGGCTAACGGATCCGAAAGTTTTTGAAGTCTTAAAAGTTAGATAACACAACATTCTCAAATTCTCAAGAATGTGAGGATGTTGTCTTGTTGAAAATTTAAAATCTTGCAATATCTGAAATTCTTTTTTGTATTATTTATCGGACTGAGTAATTTTTTATTTTTTAAATCCTATGAAAAAAGAAACTTTCAGAAAAATTGACAAAGAAGTTGAAGCGCGGCAGCACTTTCAATTGACCCGTCCGCCGAGACTGGAAGGCAAGGTCAAGAATGTCATGATGAATCCCATCAGAAAGCCCAAATCCGTGAAAAATGAAATGAAAGGAAAATAACCGAATTTTTCAAAAAGAAAAACCTCAGCCCCGTTTAGGGTTGAGGTTTTTTTGGTTTTCTGCTTTGCAATTTTGATATTATCAAAAAAGTTGCTAGTCCCACGATGGAATAAAACAATTCCAGCTCTGGTGAAGTATTTTTATTAACACCGTAGGAAATTAAGGCGGTAAAAAACGAAAGAACAAGGAAAAACGGAAATCCAGTGATGACAAGGGTATAAAAGTTTGCATTTTTCATAGCGTTTTCTTTTTGATTTTAATGAACTCCGCGATAATAAATAATATTATCGCCGTGACTGAATAGTCCAGATGTACTTTGTGGATAAACAAGTTTTCTCTCTCTATAAACTTCGTTGTATTCATTAATCTCAAGATCAGCTACATATCCATGGTCATTTGGAAGACAGCCTAATCCTGATGATATTTTATTGAAAAAGACTTCTGGATATTGTGTTAGGAAAGCCATACCGCCTAACACTCCTAAAAGTTTTCTTTCTCTGTATTTTGCAATTATTTCAAATAATGGTGGCTTTACGCAGTAAATCCCTTTGACCTCATAAATTTCTGCCATAAAACTCTTTCCGCTTATGGCTCGAGCAAATTCTTGTTCGCATCGATATTGTAATCCCGTGAAAGGCAAATCTCCAAGGATTGTGCCAAGAAAAGGTCTGCAGTATTCAGCCAGTTCTTCTTGACTTGTAACTGATGGAATTTTAATCAGAAATTCGCCAATTGGCTCAAGATAGTCTTCTTTTGGCCAGATGGTGTTTGGATACATTTGCATAGCAACCTCGTTTTTTTATGTTAAAGGACTAGATGAACTATTGGTTGAACAAGTTACATTAGCACAATAAAAATATAAAGTCAATACTTTTAAAACAAATAATTGACATAATTTTAAAAATAAGATAAAATAGAAATATAAATATCCTAAATATACAAAAATGTTGGAAGAGCTTGATCGAAAAATTTTATATAGTTTGGACGCAGATTCGACCACATCTTTGACCAAGATAAGCCAAGAAGTTGGCATTTCGCCTCAGTTGGTGAAATATCACTTGGCGCGTTTGAAAAAAGAGGGCCTTATTTTGGCTTATTGGCCAATGCTAGACTTTAGAAAATTGGGTTATTTTAACGTGTCATACTTCCTAAAATTAAAAAACCTTTCTGGCGAAAAAGAAAAAGAGCTGATGCATCATTTGAAGCAGGGGAATAATTTCAACATTGTGATGCGAGGAGATGGCTATTGGGACTTGCATTTCACGATTTCTGCCAAGAGTATTTTCCAGGTGGTGGAAATTTTTAATGCTTTTTATGATTTGTTTCACCTTTATATTTTGAACTACGAAACTGCCATTTCTGTTGGTTTTCATCAATTCAGGCGAGAATATTTGGCGGGCAGAAAAACCAGCAGTGGCAAAAAAGAAATGGCTTTCACCGGTGGAGACGTTGAGCAGGTGAAGCTCAACAAAAAACAGCTAGCCATCGTTGAAAGTTTGAACAAAAATTGTCGGCAGTCGTATGCTGAACTTGCCAAGCACTTGCATATTTCCAGGGAAAGGGCAATTTCCAATGTGGCAAAACTCAAAAAGTTGGGCATTCTTCAAAGCAACGCCTTGCTGCTTGATCACGAAAAAATTGGCTATCCTCATTATCGGGTTTTGCTGCAAATGACAAATTTTACTTCGAAAAAGGCTGATGAGTTTTTTGTTTTTTGCCAGCAAAGTCCCAATGTGATTAACTTTTTGAAGCTGTTCGGCAATTGGCAAGCCCTGATTGACGTTGAAATCGAAAGCCGGGAAAAACTGCGCAAGCTCTTTGAGGAGATTATGCAAAAATATGGAGATGTCGTGCTTCGGATTGAAAGCACTAATGTCTACAAGACAGAAAAATTCCGAGATGTTCCTAATAAGTTAGAGGATTAGATTTATTTTCTGTGCTAAAATTAAAAAGTCATATTTTTTAAAATTTATTCATGAAAAAAATTAACCAGGAAAAATTTCAAGCAGGGAAGAATAAATTTCTTTTCGGAGGTTTTGCCGCTATTATCACAAACCTTGGCATTATTGCCGGCTTACTTTCTAGTCATAATGCTAAGGGCAACATCATCGGCAGCATGTTGGTCATTGCCATTGCAGACAACATTTCCGACACTTTTGGTATTCATATCTATCAGGAAGCTGAGGGTTTGAAAGAATCGGAAGTTTGGCTTTCGTCTCTGACAAACTTTGCTTCGAGATTTTTTATTTCATTGATTTTTGTTTTTTTCGTTGTTTTTCTGCCGCTCAATGTGGCAGCGATTGCTTGTTTAGTTTTCAGTTTAGTGATGATTTCAACTATTAGTTATTTTATCGCAACTTACAAGAAAAGAAATCCCTATGTGGCAATTTTTGAACACCTTAGTGTGGCAGCTGCTGTCGTAATCATAAGTAGAATACTGGGTAATCTCATAACCGGTTATTTTTATCGCTAAGATGAAAAAAATATTTTTTGCAATTGCAATTACTTTTGGTTTGAATTTTGTTTGGGAAATTTCTCAATCTTTTTTGTATGCGCCGCATTACAACGGAATTGGCGAATTGATTAGCATTCATCTTTGGGCGAGCGGAGGGGATGTGGTGATGGTTGCTGTGGTGCTTTTTTTGGCTTGGATTTGTGCTGAAAAATTTTTAAAAAAGAAAAAAAACAGTTGGCAAGAATTGTCCTTGATAATATTTTTTGGTTTTTTGCTTTCAGTTTCAGTTGAAAAATACGCTCTGACAGTCGGAATGTGGTCGTATAATGTTTGGATGCCAATGCTTCCTTGGCTGAAAGTGGGGCTAACTCCCGTGCTGCAGATGATGATCATCCCAGGTGGCTGGCAACTTCTCATAGGCAGCAGAAATTTAGTTGAAAGAAAAAAATAAGTGATGCGTTTTAAAGAGGGAAAGTCTAAGAATTTTTAAACAAAAAAATGGAACATTTTGTTGAGAAAAAAAGCGAAGATATTTATCATATTTTGAATACCTCATCAAACTTGTTGGGCTTGTGTTTTTTTATTGTGATGTATTTGAAAACAGCTAATATTGCTAAGAGTACGATGATAGACGAATTGGTGGGTTTTGACGCAATTGTGTTTGGATTTTGTTGTATTTTTTCTTTTTTATCTATGCGAAGTTTAAGTAAGGCAAGAAAAGAAAGATATGAGCTGATTGCAGATTTTTTATTTTTTTTCGGTATTCTTTCTTTGGTGACAATTATTATTGCTGGCTGGTTTAGTTTTTTTTAATTTTTGCAACTCTTGAAAAATAAAGGCTTTGGTGCTAGGATAAATAAGTAATTAATTTTAATAAAAAAAAAGTATGCAATTAGAAGGAAAAGTTTTGGGTTATGACAAAAAGATTGTAGCTGCTGTTGTTTATACGTTAGTGATAATTTTGGTGGCTTTTTATGCGGGAGCTAAATATGAAAAGAGTAAATTAACTTCACTGGCTCGTCAGAAATCTGCAAGTTCAGCTCCAAAGCAAGCTGGCACCAAAAAGGCTAAAACAGCCGCTAATCAGCCAGAAAATTCAGATTCTCAAAATGTCACCACTCCTACTACTCCTGCTCCCGTTAAGGCTAATCAGCCAGCAGGTGCAACTAATGCAGCCAGCACAAGCGCTGCAAAATAAAAACTTTTACATCAAGACTGCCTAGGGCAGTCTTGATGTTTGTTATGAATAAGCAGATTGTAAAAATATTTTTAATTTGGTTAGGACTTCTTTTGGCTGTTGGCTTTTTTGCCATGCATCTTTCTCTGTACAAGGGTGGAAAATGCGACGTCAAAAACCAACTGCCATATTATCGTTGGGATTCTTTTTGGTATACTTCTATTTCGCGTCATGGCTATAGCTTTTCTGACTCAAAAAACTCCAGCATTGCATTTTTCCCGCTCTACCCGGCGGTTATAAAGGTGGCCCATTTTAGTACTGACATTCGTGAAGATCATTTGAGCTTTGGTCTGAATATTGTTTTTTCTTTTTTGGCCGCTTTATATCTCTATCAATTGGCTAACCTTGATTATGATGAGAAAAAAAGCTTGGCAGTGGTGATGGTATTTTTGTTTTTTCAACCGGCTTACTTTTTTCTTGCTGGCTATCCGGACGCGCTTTTTGCAATGCTAGCAATCGTGAGTTTGTATTTCGGTCGAAAAAAAGCTTGGGGCAGGGCTGGAATTGCAGCCGGACTCCTGACAATTACCAAGCCGTATGGGATTTTGATGCTGCCAGCCCTTGGCTTGGAATATCTTTGGAGTCACGATTGGAACGTGAAAATACTTTTGAAAAAAATTGATTGGTTGCCATTGCTGCTGCCACTTTTCTCGTTCGGCGGATTTGTGCTTTTTAATTATTTGAAATTTCACAACCCAGTTGCTTTTCTTGATGCTCAGCAAACTTGGGGCCGAACCTTGGCTAATCCGGCCGTAGCTCTTTTAGAAGAAGGCAGGTATTATTTGTTTGGGGGAAAAATTTTGACCGGCAGTAATTTCCCTTATGTTATTTATCTTGGAAGTTTCGTTTTTTCCCTTTGGGCTTTTTGGTTGGCTTGGAGCAGGGTGCGAAAAACATACTTGCTTTTTTCGGGACTGCTTTTGCTCTCAGCTTTGCTAACTGGCACCCTGACGAGTTGGGGACGCTATATGTTGTTGGGCTTTCCGGTGCTGATGGGTCCGGCTGTCTATTTGGCTGAAAAGAAAAAAATATTTTGGCTTTATTTGTTTATTTCCACTGCGCTACTACTTATCTGCGCCAATTTTTTTGTGCGTTGTTTTCCGTTTGAATAACTAACCTTAAAAAGTATTTGGAACACAAAAACATTTTTATGAAATATGCGTTATTGGAAGGACTAAAGAAAAAAATACAAACGCAATGGATTCTTTTTGTTTTAATTGCTGTTGGGATTTTTTTGCGGACCTATCATTTTCAGCGACTACTTGTTTTCGCCAGTGATCAATTTCGAGATCTAGAATTAGTTAAAAGTGTAGTAAACGGACACAATACTTGGCCATTGCTTGGACCGGACATGACCGGTGGGCAAGGTTTCAGGCTTGGTCCGATTTACTATTATTTTCAAATTATTTCGGCTAAAATTTTCGGGATTAGTTCGCTTAGTCAGGCTTATCCAGACTTGTTTTTTTCTATCCTTTCAATACCGCTGCTTTATTATTTTTTGAAACGTTATTTTAGTGAAAAAACAGCCCTTCTTTCTGTGACGGTGTATGTTTTTTCGTATTTCAGTATTGAATATTCTCGCTTTGCTTGGAATGTGAATTTCATTCCTTTTTTTGTTTTGTTGTTCTTGCTTTCTTTCGAAGAATTTTTGTCTGGAGAGGAAAAGACCCAGTGGAAGTGGATTGCAGGCACCGGAATAGCCTTAGGAGTTGGAATTCAGTTGCATGCAATTTTGCTAATACTCTTGTTAGTTATGGCGGTCGGTATTTTTGTTTTTTTAATTGTGCGTAATATCAGAGTGTGGAAAAAAATTATTGTAATAATTTTAATAACCTTATTTTTAAATACTCCGCAACTTTTGAGTGAACAAAAAAATAGTTTTGCAAATACAAAAATTTTTTTCAGAGCCTTCTTTTTTAAATCTCAACGTTCAGGGGGAACAATTTTAAAAGGAATTACGCTTGATGTAGCCTGTAACGCTCAAGCTAATACACATATCTTGTCATCCTTGGGCAATAAAGATATTTGTGATTTTCTTTATGACAATCAACAAATCAGCACTACTTATAAAACACCAATTATCTTGGACAGGCAACCTTGGTCACTTTTCGGCAAGTTCGTAAGTCTGTTTTTTTCAGTTTCGGGTTGCGGTTTTTTGCTGTATCATTTTTTCAAAGACAAAGGCAGAGAAAAATATTTTTCGGGGTTACTTGTTCTGTATGGTTTTCTTTATTTTTTGATTATGATTCCGATTGCGCCCGGCTCAAGACTGCGATATTATCTGCCGATAATTTTTCTGCCCTTTGTCTTTCTTTCCTTCATCTTTGAATTTTTAATGCAAAAATATCCTCAAAAATGTAACTGGATAATTGGTTTGCTTGTTTCTTTTCTATTGATGACAAACCTAAGCTCGATGCGCTTAAGGCTGAATGAAACAGGTTGTAGCAAAGAAGTCCAAGCTAATTTTGGTTGCAATTTGCCTTTAGATGGAACTTTTGTCAGAAAAAGAAGATAAAAAGGTAAAAATGATTGAGCTGTTTGCTTTTCTGATATAATAAATAGAAGTAAGGTTTTGAAAAAATTTAGTAACTATGTTTAAATCTGTGCTGGAAAACATTGTCACAAAACTGAAGAACAATAGAAGACTAGTCCTGCTATTTTGCGGTATTTTTTTAGTTGGCATCTTTCTGCGAACTTATCATTTTAGGCAATGGCTTTATTTTTATCCAGATCAGGCTCGGGACCTTATGTTGACCCAGGATGTGCTCGCTGGAAAAGCTGCTTGGCCCCTGCTGGGACCGATTGCGGCCAGCACTCCCTTCAAGCTCGGTCCGATTTATTATTATTTCCAAATTATTTCCGCCAAAATTTTCGGAGCAGCGCCTCAAACAGTAGCCTATCCAGATGTTTTGTTTGGAATTTTAACTTTGCCGCTGCTGTATTTTTTTCTCAAGCGTTATTTTGACTCGAAAATAGCGTTACTGATGATGGGTTTGTACTCAATTTCTTTTTATGTGATTAGATATTCTCGATTTGCTTGGAATTCCAACCCGATACCTTTTTTTGTGTTGCTTTTTTTGTTGGGGCTGACTGAATTTCTCACTGCTAAAGAAAAAACAGCTTGGGGATGGATTGTTGTAATTGGGATTGCGCTGGGCGTCGGTGTGCAGCTGCACACGGTGCTGTTGGTTTTGCTGCCAATGTTGATGTTGTTGACTTTTGGCTTTTTGGTGAAAAAGAATCAACACGTTTTGCTTAAATTTTTTGCAATTTTTTTGATTGCTTTTGCTTTGAATGCACCTCAACTTATCAGTGAAAGTCGGACGCATTTTCAAAATTCCAGATACTTTTTTCAAGTTTTCAGTGGCAGGTCTCCGCAGCAAGGAAGTGGTCTTTTGGAAAACTTTGCTTTAAACGTCATTTGTCAGTCACAGGCCAATGCTGTTTTCCTGTCTTCTTTGAACGGTGTGGACTCGTGCACTGTTTTTTCTGAGTTAAGACCCAGCACCTATAGCGAGGGAACTATAACGGACTATGTTATTTCAATGTTCAGTATCGTCTTTGGTTTTTGTTTTTCAGCGGCAGGTTATGTCTTGCTAGTTTATTATTTTAAAAAGGAAAAGAATGAAAGAAAGAAAATATTCTTAGGAACACTACTAATTTATAGCGTACTGACCTTTCTGGTTATTTTGCCGGTTGCCAGTCATAATAGTCAGGTTCGTTATTGGCAGCCAACTTTGTTTTTGCCGTTTTTATTTTTGGGTCTGTTACTGCATTTTTGCTCCAAGAGATTTTCCAAAAAGTGTAATTGGTTTTTGGCGCCAGTAGTTGTTTTCTTAGTTGTCGCAAATTTTTGGACTATTGCTTTACAGGTTAAGAAATATGAGGCTCAATTGCAAAACACGCCTCAATATGTGGTGCTTGGAGAGCTTGAAAATATGCGTGATTATATTGCAGCTCAAGAACATGGCGCGAAGGTGGCTTTTTTGGTGGGAGAAGATAAGCGGATGTTAAATGGCCCGGATAAATACGTGCAAAATTATTATAAGCCCTTGGCATACGTCCTGTGGCAGCGAAATATCAATCTGCTGAAAAATCAAAAAGATTTAGATAATTTACCTGCAGATGCAATCTTTTTTCATGTTGGGCAGAAAGGGGAGGATCAGCAGCTGACGGATATCAATGGCTTTACTATTTCGCAAGGTAAGAGTTTCGGCAATATTGATGTTTATAGCTTGAAAAAATAAAGAACAGTAGCGATAATTTTTTGAAAAATCATCATGGATAAGAAAAAACTAATATTGCCAGTCGGCATAATTTTGTTGTTGTTTGGGCTAGCCTATTTTGGCTCAGCCTCTTTTAGTAATAATCTGAACAAAAGATGGAACACGGCTTATGTAAAAGTAGCTAGGATTGTGAGGAATTTTCAAATCACTCACATTAAAGATGAATCGCCAGGCGTGGGACCCGGGAATAATTCTGTGGAAGTTAAAGACCCCGAGCATTTTTCTTTCGCTGTCATGGGCGATACGCAGATGTTTAATTTTCCAGGCAATACCGGTTCGCTTCAAAAAGCAGTCAATCAAATCAGAAAAATAAACCCCAGTTTGGTGATGACGGTGGGGGATTTGATTCAGGGTTGCAACACGAGTGACAAGTGCATGAACTATAAAATTTGGAAAAGTGTTGTTAAACCGCTTTTACCGATAACGTATGAGGTGGTCGGTAATCATGACCGAATTGTGGGTAATAGTAATCCGCACAAAGTAGCTGCTGATAAGGATTGGCAAAGTTTTTTTAATTTGCCAACTAATGGACCTGATGGGTACAGTGAATTCGTTTACTCTTTCAATGTTGGCAATTCACATTTTGTCGTGCTAGACAGCGAAAAGCCAAAAGAGCATATTATTGGGCAAGAGCAATTGGATTGGCTGGAAAAAGACTTGTCAGTCAACAAACAAGACAACACTTTTGTTTTTTATCACGAACCGGCCTTTCCGATGAGTTATAAAGTTGGACAAAGTTTGGATGTGCGCAAAGATCAACGCGATGCGCTTTGGGCTATTTTGGACAAATATGATGTGACGGCAGTTTTCAATGGTCATGAGCATATTTTTTCCAGGCAAAATATTGATGCCAATTTTTTTCCAAATGCCAAAAGCAAAATTTATCAATTTATCATCGGCAACACCGATGCTTCCGAAAGGCAGAATGTTGCTATTGGAAATCAAGTGAACTATTATCACCAGGGACATGATTTCGTGATGGTGGATGTTGCAGGCAAAGAAATCACCGTCAAGCTATTTTCGGTAGATGGAGAATTGATTAACTCTTTTACTTTTTCTAAATGAATTTAATTAGAAATTATTATTAATTATGTCAAACAAAAAAACAAACAAAAAAACGAATAAGCAAGTAGCTAAAATTAGTGTGAAAAAAATAGTTTATGTCGTTTTGACTATTTTCCTGGGGAAATTACTCGGGCTGCTGGCCTTTGAGTTGATTTCGTTTAATTTTGTCAGTACGTTAGAGAAAGATTCTTTGCCGGTGGCATATGATCAAATTTTCGGACTGGTTTGGAGTCCGCTGCCAGCCTATCTTTTTTGGACCCTGATTTTCTTCGGCGCCGTGGGAGGCTTTTTCTTGGGTCTAACCTGGTGGCGGATTGTCTATGTCGAGCACAGGCACTGGAGAAATAAGACGAAATAAATTTATTTAAAATTTTTTCCCCAACAAAAAACTCCCCAGCTTACGCCGGAGAGTTTTTTGAAAAGTAAATGCGCTAAGATTACGCTAGGGTAACATTAACAGCGTTCAAGCCTTTTGGAGATTCTTCTGATTCGAAAGAAACATTGTCTCCTTCTTGCAGTTGATCAAATGAAACACCAACCAAAGAATTGCTGTGGAAAAATAGGTCTTTTCCCAATTCTGGAGAGGTGATAAAGCCGAAGCCTTTGTCAGTTTTCTTTTTGATTACACCATTCATAGTTTTGAAGTGATTTTTAGATTTGTAAATTTGAAAGTTTGCAGGGCTCGACGATTGTTCCAACAATAATTTCACGTCTTCAGTCTAGCATAGAAAGCTTTAAAAGTCAACTAGGACAAGCCGGGCGCTAATTATTTCAAAGTTTCAAGTTGTAACCTGGAAAGTCAATAAAATGAAAAATGATGATTTAGGCTGGCTTAGTCTTTACAAGACGTCTGTTTTCAGGTTAAGATAAAGACTGCATTACGAGGTTACCGAACTAGGGAGATATAATTTTTTAGTGTTTTTAAGAATATGGCCAAGGATGACGTTGCAATCAGATTTAACAAAGTGACTTTTGAATATTCTCATGAAAAGCCAATTTTAGATGAGGCTTCTTTTGCGCTGCGCCGAGGCACGAAAATGACTTTGATGGGTCAAAATGGAGCAGGCAAGAGCACGATTTTGAATTTGATCACGGGTGCGCTCAAACCAGAAGATGGTTCAATTTATGTCGATAGCGATTTGACGATTGCCTATGCCAAGCAAGTGATTCCTCGTGAGCAATTAGATTTGACGGTGAAGGAATTTTTTGAAAAATGTTTTGATGAGAAAATTTACAACCTTGATCCAAAAATTGACGCAGTGCTGGATGCAGTGAATTTGCATGCTCCGAAAGACAAAATCATTCGAGCTTTTTCTGGTGGACAACAGGCCAGGCTTTTGATGGCTTCAGCCTTGATCCAAAATGCCGAGCTGCTCATTTTGGATGAACCGACGAACAATCTTGATAAGGCAGGCATTGCTCATTTGACAGCCTTTCTCATGAATTATGACAAAACTTGCATTGTGATTTCTCATGATGCGGACTTTTTAAATTCCTTTACTGATGGCGTGCTCTATTTGGATGTTTTCACGCACAAAGTCGATCAATATCTGGGTGACTATTATGTGGTGGTGGCGGAAATTGCCGCCCGCATTGAGAAAGAAAAAATGAAAAATGCGCAATATGAAAAAGAAATTATTGCCAACAAGGAAAAGGCCAACTTCTTTGCCAACAAAGGAGGAAAAATGAGATTAGTAGCACGGCGCATGCGCGACAAAGCGGCTGAAATGGAAGAGGCTAAAGTCGATGTGCGCAAAGAGGATAAGGCTATTCGCGGTTTTTCCATTCCAACTCAAGAAAACTTGAGCGGCGAAATTTTGAAAATTTCATCCCTAACGGTGATCAAAAATCACGAGCCCGAGGAAAAACAAGTTAATGTTTCGCTCAAAAAGAACAATCATTTGCTTTTGGCTGGGCCTAATGGCATTGGTAAAAGCACCTTATTGGAATCACTGGCAGCTGAAACGGCCAAAGGCGCTAAATATGCCGAGGGCGTGCGAATTGGCTATTATCGTCAGGATTTTTCCACGCTCAATTTTGAAGACACGGTTTATCAATCTTTGGCTGGAGCAATGCAAACTACGGATGAAGAAAGATTGCGTAGCGTGGCTTCCGGTTTTTTGATTGATGGAAAATTGATTAATTCCAAAATCGGTACACTTTCAGAAGGACAAAAGGGATTGGTGGCGTTTGCGCGTTTGGTGTTGGAGCAACCGGGGCTTTTAGTTTTAGACGAGCCGACCAATCATATCAATTTCCGTCATTTGCCGATTATCGCCAAGGCATTGAGTGAATATGAAGGTGCGATGGTGCTCGTCAGTCACGTGGCAGATTTTGTGCAGCAGATTAGGATTGATGAAGTTTTGGATTTGGAAAAGTAGAAGCAGTTTTTAGCCGCATTAGCTTTTAGGAAATACATGAATTCAGAATCTACGAATTTATTTTTAAAACACCTAGAGAAATTAGAACAATTAGAACACTTACAGCATTTATAACATCCTCTCGGGTGTTTTTTGTTTGTGCTAGAATAAAATAGTTGAAACTTTCGTACTAAAAGATAATAAATCCAAATGCATAATTTCTAAAAAATGAATTTCATCAAAGAAATCAAATTTTTTCACGTGGTTGCAATTGTTTTGGCTCTCTCGGGGCTAGTTTTCGGTTGGATTTTTTTTGAAACGCGCTTTTCAAATGCCACAAAGCTGCAAACCCCAACACCTGTGCCAGAGGTAGCAACTGAGAACAAGCTGCCAATTGTTCCGAAAATCAAAGACCGGCCAAAAACGGCGTCAGTTTCGATGGCAAGACTGAAAGCTCAGGGCTGCGTGACAGATGGACTTTTGTCGGAATATAATCCCGATTGGCAAGAATATGCCAACTTGATTAATCGATCCAATTGTTATTATCTCCACCGGGCGATTGAAACGTGGCTGACTCCGCCTGATTTTGAAACCATAAATTTCGAAATGGGGCAGATTACCAAAAAAGATGTTGTGTATGGCATGTTTTTGGCTGAAGCAATCGATACGCGAGCGAAATATTTCAATAATGGTGAAAACAAATATTTTGATTTTGAAAAAATGTGTCGCAAAGGCAGTGACAATGCTTGGGGTGATCATACCTGCAAGCCGACTTTCGCCAGCAAGGAATATCGGGATTATCTTGCCTATATCACGCACTGGGCAATTGACCTGGGGGTGCAAAGTTTTACCTTTGGTCAAATATATATGCAAGAAGCAGCTGGTAAAAACTATGCTTCGGAAATAATCACTGATATGCGACAGTACGCCAAAGCAAAAGGGGTGGATATTGTTGTTGGAGCTCAGACAGGGGACATTATGGATGCAAATTACCTCAGCTTGTTTGATTATATTGAAGGCGGAGTTGGAATTGATGGAAATGGTCAGGTTGAAAATGGCCCCTGTCTTTCAACGCGAGGTGGTTGTTGGGCTCTGCTGTGGCATCAAAATTATGCCAGCAAGGCTAAAAATGTTTTGCTCCATTTGGATTGGAGCGGAATTGTATCTGACGATTTAGACATTTTTGCACGAATGTCACCAGATGCAAGGAGTCAAACTTTGAAAAATTTATACGCAAAATTTAATGCTGGTAATACTGGTTTTTTGATGCCAATGTTTGGAGTTTTGGCCAATGAAAATGAGGGTTGTCATGGGCCTAAAAGAAAATTCTACTCAGCTGACAAGGCTTATTCTTGCAATGACGAGAAAGCTATTAATCAAATTTTATCGAGAAAATAACCTATAGCAGAATATTGATGCTAGATTTTTAAAAAAAGCATGCTAACTTTCTAACTTTCATGCTTTTTCAGATTAATTATTTTAGTTCTTGTTTTTATTATCAGCGTATCTTCTAAAATCTAAAATCTAAAATTTAGAATCTGTTTTCATGCGTGCAGATTTTTTAAACTGTGCTATAATTTTAAAAGATATAAATTTTTCTTTTTCTGCCAAATAGTTGCATGACTTTTTGGTTTAAAAAATAAAAAAATGAAAACAAAAAAAATGCAGTTTGCCAGTTTGCTCTCCCTGAGATTTAAAAAGGGGATGATGATTGCGATGACAGCGTTATTTGCTTTAACCTTGACTTCTCCAATTCCAACTCATGCATTAAGTTGGGGAGTTGGCGTTGATTCATCCGGGAACGTGGTTGCTGCTATCGGCTCAGGTTCGAGCTCTGGAGGTTATGGTGGTGGTTGGTCATTGAATAACACTTACGGTTTGCCAGATGGCAGTATTTTGGGAATTGTCTCAAATTTACTTTCTTGGCTTTTATCGATTTTTGCTATTGTTGGTATAATAGGGTTCGTGCTTTCGGGAATTTTCTATTTAATTTCAGCTGGTAATGATGACATGATAACAAAAGGAAAGGAAGGCATGACTTGGTCAATTGTGGGTATTATCGTTGGTCTTTCTGGCTTGGTGATTATGCAAGCGGTGCTGGCTTTGCTTGGCGGAGCCTCGAAAAGGTTTTAGGTTGTAATTAAAATTTTTTATGAAAAAATCAAAAAATCAAGTTTACTTATTTGTAGCGGTGTTATTTCTTTTGGGTATTTTTTTTGCCAAGATTGGCAAAGTTTCCGCTGCTACCTGTGGTAGCGACTTAGGAGGTACATGTGTGCTTTATTGTGATACAGCATCAAACTTTGTGAGTACTTTGACAGTGACCGATTGTAATTCAAGTCAGCAATGTTGTGTTCCCAGCAGTCACAATGGCAACACAGCGATAACTTGTGCAAGTCTGGGTGGTTCATGTGCAACCTCTTGTCTTAGTTCAGAATATCCACAGTCGAGCGCAACAGACTGTACACTTGCCGCTCCAACGTGCTGTGCACCTAACAGTACTGGCGGTGGCGGAGGTGGTTCTGGCGGTGGCGGCGGAACTGGTAGCGGTGCTGGCGGGGGCACTGGCACGAATCCGACAGGAACTGGAGCAGCTCTTGATTGTGGAGCTAATTTTGAAAAAATCGGAGGGGTTTGCTATCCGACTAACACTGGTCTTTCCAATGCTACAATAACTTCTATTCTCGAGAATCTTTTTTCTTGGATGATGGGACTCTTCACTCTTTTGGCAGTTGCAGCTTTTGTGATTTCTGGTATTCAATATCTCACCGCTGCTGGTAGTCAAGACATGATGGAAACTGCTAAGCGCAATTCAATCTATTCAATAATTGGAATTTTGGTTGGGCTTTCTGGTTTTGTGATTGTCAAAGCTATTGCAGCAGCGCTTTCGGGGACAAGCTCGATTTTCTAAAGGGTCCCAGTTGTGCTAATTATTGCAATTGTTCTAGTTGTTGTAGGTGTCTCGTTGATTACTAGCTACTGATTACTTATTTATACTATTATGGAATTCATCAACATTGCTCATGCCGGTGTCATTACTGATGCGCCAACGCTTGCTTCTAGTGGAATGAAAATTTTGAATTTTTTATTGTCAGTGTTTGGAATTATTGCTATAATTATGGCAGTAGTTTCTGGAATGCTTTATTTTTTTTCAGCCGGCGATGAAGAAGTAAACAAGAAAGCCAAGAAGTCTGTAGTCTATTCTGTTATAGGTGTAGTCCTGGCTATGGCCGCGCTGGTCGTCGTTAAAGTTGTTGGACAATTTTTGAAATAAAAATTTGAAAGTTTAGATATAAATTATAACATTTCATCAAAATTTTTAATTTTGAGAAATTTAGTGAAAGGAGGTGTGTGTATGAATATAAAAAAAATTGCTTATGGTGTTGCTTCAACTCTTATTGCGGCTCCAGCTATAGCACTCGCTCAATTTGAAACACCATCCGGAACAAATCTTCCAGCTGGTTCTCTTACCAACATCATTACTAATGGTATGAATTTCCTTTTGATTATGGTGGGAATTTTGGGAGTTATCGGCTTTGTTATTTCTGGAATCCTCTATTTGACGGCAGCAGGCGATGAAGATCGAATCAAATTGGGAAAAAGCGCTTTGGTTGCTTCAATTACTGGCGTTATTGTGGCCTTGGTTGGACTCGTTGTTTTGGGAGCGGTTAAAGGATTGCTCGGTGGAGCGTCTAAAACTTTCTAGTTTTGATTATTTTATGCAAAAAAACGATCCGCAAGGGTCGTTTTTGTTTTGGAAAAAGGTATTGACAAGATTCAAAAGGCGCAATATACTTAGAGTATCTAACAATTAATAAAATTAACAATGTCTGATCGCGTTGAACGAATCATTTCGCTTATTTTTACTACTCGCAGGATGCTGCATGAGCAAAAGCAGTCGCAAAAGAGCAAGAATTGTTCTTCTTTGCATTTGATTACACTGGGCATCGTCCAGAACAAAAGCCCGCTTATGAAAGAGCTTGCTGATTATCTTGGAATCACTCCTCCTTCGGCAACCTCGCTAATCAACAAGCTTGTGAAAGATGAGTTTGTGTATCGGCAAGCAGACAAGATTGATCGCAGAATTGTGCGGATTGTGATTTCAAAGAAGGGTCAGCTATTTCTGGAAACGCACAAAAAAATGATGGCTGAAAAAATGCGTTCAAATCTGAGTCGTTTGTCGACAAGTGAGCAGCAAGAACTTGAAAAGATTTTGAAAAAAATTTCCGCTGAAGATTAATCTTAATTTTAAAAAATAGTAATTTTTTAAAATTAAGATTTGAATTTATACATATTTAAATAACAGGGTATTGAAACTAATCAATTTATTATAATAAGTAGTTTCTCAAGAAGAGATTCAAATCTTATTTAACTGGGTAAATGAACAAGAAAACACGGAATATTGCCTTGACAATAATAATCTTGGCCGGAGGAATAAGTCTCGGATACATTTGGAGTAATTATGGTTTTAGTCCAGACGTAAAAGAAGTGCCTTTGCTGACAGAAAAAAACACCGGACAAATTCTGCTTGATGGCAAGATTGTGCCTGAAAAAAGTGCCGATCTTGGTTTTATTATTCCAGCCACAATCAAAACAATTGCCAAAAAAGTTGGAGATGAAGTTAAGACGGGAGAAATTCTGGCTACGCAGGACAGCGCTGATTTGCAGGCTCAATTCAGTTCTACGCAGGCGTCACTTGCTGGTGCTCAGGCAGGATTAGATAAGGCTAATCATGATCTCAAACAAGAAAAATTAAAAATCCATGGTCTGTCGAGTAATGCGCGCAAACAGCAACAGGCGCAAATTTCAAGTAGCCAGGATAGTGTTGCTGTGCAGGAAAATGTTATTATTTCAGCTCAAGCAGGAGTTGCCAACGCAAAAGCACAGCTTGCTAAAACAATACTTAAGGCCCCATTTGATGGCATTATTATGCGACAGGATGGCGAGGTTGGCGAGGTTGGAGGAGTTTCGGCGCCGTCATTCATGACAATTGCTTCCAAGGAACCGCTGCGAAAAATTGAAGCTTTTGCTAGTGATTTAGACTTGGCCAAACTTAAAGTTGGAGATAATGCTCAAGTTGCTTTTGATGTTTTGAATAGTCAAAAAACCATGACAGCAAAAATAATCAGCATTGATCCGCAGGCAACCAATGTGCAAGGTAAGGCGGTTTATAAGGTAACCCTAATGTTGGATGAAATTGATACGACAATTAGAGTTGGCATGCATGCAAGTATTGTGCTTGGAAAATAATGTAGTTTGTTAAATTTCACTCGCAGACATTTTTCTTTTTATCCCAGTGAAAGTGTTTCTTTTCTGTTAGAATTTTTTAACACCAAGGCGAAACACTTTCAAGCGAAAAAAGAAAAAGTATGCTCGCTTAATAATTTAAATTAAATTTTTATAATCGATTAAATATTATGGAAGATGAAAAAAATTCACCGGTGCAAAACAAAAGCACCAAATCAGCCGCTATTGTTGGCGGAGGCTTGCTGGTAGTCATTGTTATTGTTGGAATCTTTTATCTTTTTATTACGCGTAATCAAATTTACACTGACAAGGCTGACATTGAAGCGCCACTTATTTCAATTGCTCCGACTCAAGGCGGAACTTTGCAAAAAATGTTGGTGGCAAGTGGGCAGCAAATAGCCGCCAATACTTCGGTTGCCCAAGTGGCTGATCAAATTTTGCGCAGTGACCAACAGGCGCTGGTTGTTGAGGCTCAAAGTAATGAAGGTAAGACGGTTAACGCTGGTGAAGCAGTTGTGACCGTGATTCACCCTAGCGATTTGCGCGTGGTGGCTCATATTGATGAGGACAAGGGACTTAGCGGAATTAAAGTTGGGCAGCTAGTAAATTTTACAGTTGATACTTTCGGCAGCAAAAAATACACTGGCATTGTGGATGAGATCAGTTCAACTTCTAGGCAGTCAGGAGTGGTGTTTAACATTTCCGATCAGCGTCAGGTTAAACAATTTGACGTGAAGATTAAATTTGATGTTCAAAAATACAGTGAACTCAGAAATGGCATGTCCGCCAAGGTGACAATTTTCAAAAAATAGTTCAAAAATAGTAGGCCGAATAGAAACCGATAAATAATGAAATTTTTCTCAAAATATCCTCACCGCTCTTTCTTTTTTAACTAAAATTTTCCCTCAATCGACGGCAACCACTGGAAAATTTTAGAAAAAAGAAAGGCTTGCTCAAGCAATATATTTTTCAAAAATTTATTCTTTATCGGTTTAAAAATTATTGTATTAAATTTTTTCTATGTTAAAAAAGTTTGTCACAGCGGATAATTTAAAGTGGTGGGTGCTTTTCACGGTAATTGTGGGAACTTTTTTGGGTCGGCTTGATCAGACCATTGTGAATTTGGCGCTGCCGAAAATCATTAGTGATTTTGGGATTACGGTTTCTTCGGCGGGCTGGATTGCCACGGCCTATATTTTGGCCAACGCGGTTTTTGTCCCGGTCTGGGGAAAGTTGGGCGATGTGTATGGCCAAAAAAAAATCTATATCATTGGTTTTAGTCTGTTTATTTTTGGTTCAATTCTGGCTGGGATTGCTTGGAATTTAAGTTCCATGATTGGTTTTAGGGTTATTCAGGCAATTGCTGGGAGTGCTGATTATCCAACGGCGATGGCCATTATTGCTTATACCTTTAAACCAGGCAAAGAAAGGGCGCAAGCGCTTGGACTTTGGTCTTCTTCCTTTGCGGCCGCTTCGGTTTTTGGCCCTCTTCTTGGTGGACCACTAATTGATAATTTCGGATGGCGGAGTGTTTTCTTGATCAATTTACCGATTGGAATTTTGGGTTTGCTGCTGGCGATGATTTTTGTGAAAGAAGGTGGCAGACACTTTAAGGAGCATTCCTTTGATTGGTGGGGAGCGATTGCCCTTGGCGCAGCGCTAAGTTCTTTCGTATTGGTGCTAGATAAAGGCTTGGAATGGGGTTGGCTTTCTTCCAATAGCTTTTTAGCGTATGCTGCCACGCTGATTTTCGGCTGGATTTTCATCAAAGTTGAACAAGGTCATCACGATGCGATTGTAGATTTGAAATTTTTCAAAAACAAAATTTTCGTCAATGTGTTAGCTAATAACTTCTTGGTTTTTATGACCATGATGGGCAGTGTTTTTTTGATTCCGATTTTTGCTCAGACTTATCTTGGCTATGATGCAACGCAAACCGGCTTTCTGTTTATTCCAATGGCTTTCATGATCGTGCTGGCCGCGCCAATTGGAGGAAGCTTTACTGGAAAAATTGAGCCACGTTGGGTGATTATGGCCAGCACTTTGGTGGCAGGCATTGGCCTCTATATGTTTTCTAGTTTGGACCCGCGTTCAACAGCTTTGTCAATCATTATTCCGCTCGGCGTGATGGCTTTTGGGATGGGATTTGGGATGGCGCAGCGCACCAATATTATTGCTTCGGCAGTGCCGCAAAATGAAATTGGAGCCGCTTCTTCAGTGCTGGCTTTGGCACGTAATATTGCAGGGGCTTTTGGGATTGCAGTCTTTGGAACCATTTTGCAGAACGTGACCAATAGCAAAGTTTTGGAAATTGGCCGCAATAGTTTGATTAATTCTCACAAATTGGTGGATTTTCAAATTGGAACTTCACTAATAATCTTGAAAGCTCAGGTTGCTGCCTATGACCGTGTCTTTATCATTGCTGGAATTATGGCCATCATCGGAGCTTTTGGTGCTTATTGGATCAAAGTGGATAAGGTTTCTACGGAGATGGTGCATGTGGAATAATATATTTTTTCTACGTTATATTTATTTTAAATTTCGCTCGCATACTTTTTTCTTTTTATCCCAGTGAAAATGTCTTCTCACTATTTGATTTTTTGACACCAAGGTAAGCCACTTTCAAGCGAAAAAAGAAAAAGTATACTCACTCAATTCGTAGTAGTTTAAAGTTATGATCTGCAAAAGATAATTTTTTTTCTGGCGTATGAGCGTGTATGACTATTTCAGATGAACAATTGGTTGTAAATTTTCGCGCTGGGAATGAAAGCGCGTTAAAAGAGCTTATTGATCGCTATTTGAAACCACTTTACAATTTCACGTTCCAACTTGTCAGGGATGAAAATGTTGCGCAAGACTTGGTGCAGGAAGTTTTTGTGAAGATGTGGAAGCATCTTGCTTCTTTTGATCAAAACAAAAAGTTTTCAACTTGGCTTTATGCTATTGCTAAAAACACTGCCTATGACTGGTTGAAAAAGAAAAAAGCTTTGCCCTTTTCTGTTTTTGAAAGTGCCGATGGCAGCAATTTTTTGGAAATCATTGAGGATCAAAACTTTTCAAACTCAACGCAGCTTTGGCAACAGATGGACAACGCCCAAGATGCCCAACAATTTTTGGATGCGCTTTCACCTGAAATGAAAACTATTTTTCTTTTGCATTTTCAGCAAGGTTTTTCCTTGGCTGAAATCGCCGAAATTCTCGGTACCCCGACCAACACCGTCAAAAGCCAATTTCGCCGCACGCTTCTTTCTTTGCGAAATTTATCTTTTTTAAAAAATAAAACTTTAGCGAAAAATACTTAAAAAATTGTTGCTGGCAAAAATAGCCGGCATATTTCTTTGAGTTAAAAAAGCCGCACAATCAATACTATTGACTGTGCGGAAATGCATGCTTATACTAAATTAACTTAATCTAGTATTAGCGAATGAGGGGCAGTAAGATTATTGCTGTTGCTAAAAATATTGCCGTACAAACCGCCAAAAGAACAAAATCCAGTATCATGTTAATAGGGCGATAGCAATACAACCCAACCCCTCCAAATAAGATTTTTAATCCTAACAAAAAAATCCCACAAAAACTAGTAAATACTGCTAGCTTTAACCCGAGTATTGTTAAAAATAAAATCATTTCTTCTCCCTTTTTGTGTCCCATAACTACGACAAGTTAGTTATAGGGCGGTTATTTGTAAAAGATCTTTTTGTTAAGATAGGTTTATTTATCAATCTTTATCTATCTTAACAGTTGACTGTATCATAAAAAGGTGCTATAGTACATAGTGTCGACGAAGTTAGTCAAAAGAATTATTAAAGAAAAAATATGCTAGACACTACATTTGAAAAATTGGGCTTAAAAAGGGAACATTCGGACGTTTATCTGGCGCTTTTGCAAGGCGGGATTATGCCAGTGGGGAAACTCGCTAAGGGACTAAAGTTCCCTCGGACCACGATTTATGGTTTGCTTGATGATTTGGCAAAAGCGGGGTTGGTGCTGCAAAATGAGCAAAACAACGTTAAACTCTGGCAGGCAATTGCGCCAGAAGGAATAAAAACGATTATTAATGAGCGTATCAATGATCTTGAAAACACTCGCAGTGGTTTTGAGTCAATGCTTGAATCGCTCAAAAAAAGCCAAAAAACAGATTTCGTGAGTCCAAAATTCCACTACTACGAAGGTGCTGATGAAATGCAGCTTATGTTTAGAGACGTGCTTTTGTATAATGATTTGCAAACTGAAGCTTGCTGGCCAATTCAAGATATGCTTAAGGTGATGGGCGAGGAATTTCTGAATGAATTTAACAAAAAAAGAGTCAAAAGCAACATTGCGCTGCGCGTTGTTTGGCCAAGAGACAAAACCGTGGATGTGGCAGAAGATGTTTTTTTGGCACCCGGAAAAGAAGTTTTGCGTCAAACTCGCTTGGCTCCAAAGGAAATGGATTTTTCGATGGGTTATTGGGCATATGCTGACAAGGTGATGTTTCTGTCATCGCGCGCAGAAAATTTTGGCTTTATTGTGGAATCTCGGGAACTTCGGCAACTTATCAAAACTCAATTTGAAATTTTGTGGAATGTTTCCGAGGAATTGAAAGTGGATCCGCAACTAGCTAGGAATTTTGCCAAGGAGGTCGGGGAAAGATATGGCGAAGAATAAAGAGTTAACTTTGCACCTAAACCTTCCTCTGTCTCGTAGTACAAGCATATGGATAGAAATTTCAACGAAATCATGGATAAGCTTTCCGAAATTGAGCCGCCAAAAGGTCTGAAAGAGGCGGTTTTTCAGCGAATCGAAAAAGAGCAGGTCAAAGCTGCTCTGCGCAAGCAAAGATTTTTTCAATTCGGTCTAGCAATTTGTGGAATTTCTAGTTTTGTTGCAATAGCAATTTTTGGACGAGCAATTTTGGCTTCAGAATTTTTCAGTTTGGCAATGCTCGCTTTCTCTGACCTCAAAACCGTGCTAGCGATGTGGCAAGATTATAGTTTTTCATTGCTAGAAACTTTGCCAACTTTTTCCGTCACCGCAACCCTGTTGCCAATTTTCGCTTTCTTGATGATCCTGCGACAATATGCGAAATTTCAACAAGGAAATTGTAATTATGCATTAAAAGTTTAATTTATATTAAAGTAAAAAACATATGACAGACATTCAAAAAATAACGCAATCAAAATATTTCAAAACAATTGTAACTACTTTGGCAATTTTAATTGCCGGAGCAGTTATTTTTGCAATGGGCGTGCACGTGGGGGAGCGTCGCGCCAGATATTCCTATCAATGGGGCGCCAATTATGAGCGAAATTTTGTGGGTGGCCCTGACAGGATGATGAACGGGGGTCGTGAGCGATTTGATGTGCAAGCAGGTGGACCTGCTGGGCCAATGGACATGGGCCGTAATTTCACAGGTCAGGATTTTCGCAATGGTCATGGAATTGCTGGCACCATAGTTTCAATTACTGATAGTAATATTATTATTAAGGATCGCGCTGGCAAAGAAAATACTGTGACAGTTAGCGATAAAACGTTAATCAAAAATGGTCAAACTGATTTGAAAATCACGGATTTGAAAAATGATGAAAGTCTTGTAGTAATTGGCAATCCGAGTGATAATGGAGTAGTTAATGCAGATTTGATTCGAGTTTTTAATAATTAATAAAAAGATTAATAAAAAGTAGAGCTATTCTTTGAAAGTATAAAAGAATTGAATCTTACTTGTCTCGGCAAATGAAAAATTTCTGGAAAAAGCATAAAAAGTTAATTGTAATTGTTGCGTTGATTGTAATTGGTGGTGGGTATTATTGGTATCAAAAATCCCACCAAGTCACAGCTGCTATTAAGTATAAAACTGCTGTTACTGCAAAGGGAAGCTTGATAACGTCAGTTTCTGGTAGTGGAAATGTGGTTGTTGATCAATTGGCAACAGTTGATCCAACAATTACAGGGACAGTTTCAAATTTAGCTGTTAATGTTGGCGATAAAGTTAAAAAAGGTGCAACTTTGTTTACGATTGTTAATGATGTGCTCTCAGTGAGTAATGATCAATCATCCGCATCGCTGCAGCAATCTAAAAATTCCGTCGACTCTGCCGAGTTAAATATTAAGCAGGCCAAGGCTGATTACAAAGCATCTAAAAGTAGTAGCAGCACGGCAACATCAGATCAAAAGAAGATATTAAATGCTAAAATAGATATAGCTGAGAGTGGCTTAGTTGCTGCTCAAAAAAGTTATACTGCAACCTTGGCAAGTTACAATAACACTCTATCTACTGGAGCGAAAAGAGCTGTAACTTCTCCAATAGATGGAACAGTTAGTGCAATTAATGTTAAAAATGGAGATGATTTAAGTAGACTTTCTTCCGGAAGCAATGCCAGCAGCGCTCCAATGATTATCGGAGACTTAACAACGCTTAAAGCGCAGGTATCAGTAAATGAAGTTGATATTCCAAATGTTGCTATTGGTCAAAAGGTGATGATGACTTTTTCAGCTATCAGTGGCCTTACAATTTCTGGTAAGATTGAAAAAATGGACGCGCTTGGCACACTCGCACAGGGGGTTGTGACTTATAATGTTACAGTTGGTTTTGACGCACTCGATCCTCGTATAAAGCCCAATATGAGTGTTTCTGCTAAAATTATTACACAGGTTAAGCAAGATGTAATAACTGTTCCGAATGGTGCACTTAAAACCCAAGGAAACACAACCTACGTTCAAGTTCTCAATAATGGATCTCAAGTGCCGGAAAATCGTACGATTGAAATTGGTTCGGCAAATAATACTGATACGGAGATAGTTAGCGGCATCAATGTTGGGGATAATGTTGTTACCCAAATAATTGATCCAAATGCGAAAACAACCACAGCAACAACCACAAGTGGAATCTCGGCTTTGAGTGGTGCCAGGGGGGGATTTGGTGGTGGAGGAGGTGGCACACGAGCTGGAGGCTAAAAATAATCAAACTTTTTGTTTTCTTCACTTATTGACCTTGTTAGGTAATAAATTTATTAGGAATATTATGATTGAATGTAGAGATTTAAGAAAAGTATATACCAATGGAGATGTTGAAACAGTTGCCCTAAAGGGTGCTTCGTTTAGCATTGAAAAGGGAGAATTTGTGGCAATTATTGGGCCATCTGGTAGTGGAAAGTCAACTTTGATGCATATCCTTGGAGCACTTGATAGTCCAACAAGTGGCACTTATTTTTTGGACGGCAAGGAAGTTTCAAAATTGAATGATGATGAGCTCTCAGATCTTAGGCGCGAGAAAATTGGTTTTGTTTTCCAAGCTTTCAACCTTTTGCCACGCACAACCGTTTTGCGAAATGTGATGTTACCATTGCTTTATAGTAATACTACTGAAGAGGAACGTGAGGAGCGAGCAAAGGTCTGCTTGAAATATGCAGGCATGGAAGAAAATAAGTTTTATAATCTTTCCAATCAACTTTCCGGAGGTCAAATGCAAAGAGTGGCCATTGCTCGTTCCTTAATGAATAATCCTGCTATTATTTTGGCTGATGAGCCAACTGGAAATTTAGACACTAAGACAAGTCATATCGTCATGGAAGCTTTTCAAGAATTGCATCAAAAAGGGCACACCATTATTTTGATTACTCATGAGCCTGAGATAGCCCAATTTGCTCAGAGGGTCATTTCTATTCGTGACGGAATTATTGAAAGTGATATTAAAAAAACAAAAAAATGATTACAATAGATATCTTAAAAGAAACATTTTGGTCGCTCTCAGCCAACAAGGCTCGCTCAGGGTTAACAATTTTGGGTATTGTGATTGGGATTGCTTCAGTAATCACCATGGTGGCAATTGGACAAGGCGCACAGAGTGCTATAGCCAGCAGTATTCAATCAATTGGATCAAACTTGATTGTTATTAGTCCTGGAGCTCAAAGAGGAACAACTGTAAGCTCAGGAAGGGGTAGTGCGCAAACATTGACAATGGATGATGCGGCAGCTATCAGTTCTCAAATTCAAAATATCAAAGCAGTTGCGCCAGAAGATTCTGGGCGCAGACAAATCACCGCTAAGGGCACAAACACCAATACTCAAGTGATTGGAACTGTGCCAGATTATATTAACGTCCGAAATATTACAATTGATTCTGGGAATTTCATTACGAGTCAGCAGGTAACCACTTCGGCCAAGGTGGCGGTGCTTGGGCCAACCGCGAGAGATGATCTTTTTGGAGCGGGATCAAACCCAATTGGCCAAACTATTAGAATTAAAAATGTTGATTTTGATGTCATAGGGGTTACTGTTTCAAAGGGTGGTAGTGGCTTTGCTAATCCTGATGATAGTGTCTATATACCAGTGACGAGTGCGCAGCATTTCTTGTCGGGTGATACATTTGTAACAACTATAAGTGTGGCTGCTAGTGATCAAAACTCCATGGCTTCAGTGCAACAGCAAATTACAGATTTACTTTTAAGTAGACACGCAATTTCTGATCCATTGCAAGCAGATTTCAATCTTGTGAATCAAGCTGATATTATCGCAACAGCTTCAAGCGTGACGGGAACATTCACAATTTTATTGGCTTCTATTGCTGGAATTTCGCTTTTGGTGGGAGGGATCGGAATTATGAATATGATGCTCACGACGGTGACCGAAAGAACTCGCGAAATTGGACTTCGTAAGGCTGTGGGAATTAAGAAGACCTATATTAATATGCAATTTTTATCGGAAGCGGTAGCACTTACTTTTCTAGGAGGATTCTTGGGTGTTTTGCTTGGACTTGGAGCATCCCTGGCGGTAACTAAATTCGGAAACATTACGACTCAGATTTCTTCTTCATCAATTTTGTTGGCTTTCGGAGTTTCAGCTGGGGTGGGAATAGTGTTTGGATTTTACCCAGCTCGGCGGGCGGCAAATTTGAGTCCAATGGAAGCGTTGAGATATGAATAGGATGTAAATTTTTAATTTTTAATTTTTAATTTAAAATTTTTAATCAATTATTAATTTTCAAATGACGAAATTTTTTAAATATTTATTTCTTTAGATTTAATTTCAAATTTAAAACTTAAAATTAGTTATAATAATTTTACAAACAAAACATTATGAAAAAACAAAACTTAGTAATTATGTTAGTTGTAGGTTTGGTTTTATTGGGTGGTTCATTTTATGTTGGCATGCAATATGGCGCAAAAAATGTTTCCAAAGCCCAATTGGCTCAGCAGAGCAGCAGAAATGGTAGTGGCAATTTTGGTGGGGGAGCCAATGTTGGTCAACGTGGTGCAGCTGGTCAAGGAGCGCAAGGCGGCGGTCAAAGAGGTGGAGCCAATGCTGGTGGAAGTTTTGCAACTGGGCAAATTGTAGCTAAAGATGATACCAGTATTACCATTAAAACCAATGATGGCGGTTCAAAAATAGTTTTCTTTTCTGGTTCAACTGGAATTGATAAATCGGTTTCTGGAACAAATTCTGATCTTAGTGTTGGTCAACAAGTTACGGTTAGTGGAAAAGCTAGCGCCGATGGAAGTGTGGTGGCGCAAAGCATTCAAATCAGACCAACTCAACCAGCTCAGCCAGCTCAATAATCAAAAAAATAAAGGAAAACCACTGAAAATCATTTTCAGTGGTTTTTTGCAGACTAGAATTTAGATTCATGAAACTTAACTTTTCAACTTTGAAGCTGTTGTGTTAGTTAGGTTTTAGCAATATAATAAGTAAATGGGTGTAGATTTTACTAACTTTCAACAGGTTCTCGCATGGGTGATTGCGCATGGCTATCCACTGATGTTTTTAGTAATGTGTATTGAAGGTCCAACTGTGACTGCCGCCGCAACTTTCGGGGCGGTTTTGGGATATTTCAATCCCCTCATCGTCTTTGCTCTTTCAGTGACGGGCGATGTGCTTCCGGATGCTATTTATTATGTGGTTGGACGTTGGGGAGGCCTACGGGTTGTGAAAAAAATTGGTAAAAAATTTGGTCTAAGTGAAACAAGAATTGAAAAAATGGAAAAGCATATCAAACTGCATGGCGGAAAGACTGTGGCAGTTTTGAAATACACCCCGATTTTGGCGACTCCCGGGTTAATGCTAGTGGGCGCAATGCGCATGAATTGGTGGAAATATATCTGGTTTGTTTTTATTGTAACTGTGCAAAAAACTTTGACGTTTATGGCGATGGGCTATTTTTTTGGTCGCACCTATAACATCGGAAAATATATCCGCTATGGGGCTGTAATACCTTTTGTAATCATAGTGCTGTACTTTGTTTTGGCTTGGCTTTATAAGCGTTATTCTCAGCGGCTTACAAACAAAATTGAAAAACTTTAGGTGTATGAAAATCGCAATTTTTTCAGATAATTTTTACCCAGAGATAAGCGGAATTTCCGACTCTGTTATTTTGCTTGGTCAAAAGTTGCAAGACATGGGACATGAGGTGCACTATTTTGCACCAAAATATTCGAAAAAAAATTACCAGATGGCCAATGTTGAAAACAAAGAATTGGAACTTGGCAAAAATATCAAGATTCATCGTCTGTGGTCGCTGCCTTTTTTTGAATCACCAACTAATCAGGCGCGTTTTGTAATCCCCTTGGGATTGTTGGCTTGGAAATTTCGCCGAGAAAAATTCGATCTTATTCACACCCAATCACCATTTGGCTTGGGAATCGAAGCACTTTTGATGTCCCGTTTTTTGGGCATTCCACTGCTGGGCACAAATCATACCCCGATTGAGGAATTCACTTGCTACATTCCGATTTTTGGGAAAATTATGACCACCATCAGCAAACGCTATTTTTCTTGTTATTATAACCAATGCTCCTTCATAACCACCCCGTATCAAGGTTTGCTCGAGGATATGAGAAATAATGGTTTGCGGACTGAAAACCAAGTGCTTTCAAATCCGATTGATTTGAAAAATTTTATCTCAGTTTCGCAGGAGCGAAAAAAAGAGCTTAAGAGTAAATATAAACTTTCTGATAGCGTAGTAATATATTCAGGGCGCCTGGCTCAAGAAAAGCATGTTGATGTCATAGTGCGAGCTATGCTTGAAGTAAGGAAAAGTTTTCCAACTGCAATGTTTGTCATAACTGGGATTGGAAGCGCCGAGGCAGACCTGAAAAAACTTGTTAGTAAACTTGGTCTAGCTGAGAGTGTTAGATTTTTTGGCAGAGTAGATGAGCAAACGCACATCGAACTATATCAGGCGAGTGAAATTTTTGCCATTATGAGTACAGCTGAAGCTCAGAGCTTGAGTTTGATGAAGGCTATGGCGGTTGGCATGCCTGTGATCGGAGCTGATGCCAGGGCTTTGCCAGAATATATCAAACCAAATTGTGGCTTTATCGTTCAAGCCGGAGATATACAGAATCTGACTGAAAAAAATATCTTTTTATTGAAAAGTGTCCAGCAGAGAAAAACTTTGGGAGAAAATGGTCAGCTTTTCGTTAGTCAATTTTCAGCTTCAGCCGTTGCTAGGAAGTGGGAAGGCATCTACAAAAAAGCTCAACAAAATCAGAAAAAAAATAATTTAATAAAAAAATCTATGAAACTAAGTATTGTCATTCCAGCTTATAATGAAGAAAAATATATCGGGAGATGTTTGCAATCAGTGCTTGCTCAAATTGAAACTCTTGGAGGTCGGCGGAACATTGAAGTGATTGTGGTTAACAATGCCAGCGTGGATGCGACAGCTGAAATTGCTGGTGAATTTGCAGGTGTTTTAGTGGTTGAGGAAAGTGAAAGGGGATTGACTAAAGCTCGACAAGCAGGTTTTGATGCTTCAACAGGTGAGTTGATTGCCAATGTCGATGCGGATAGTAAGCTTCCCGCAGGTTGGATTGAAAAGGTTTTTTCTGAATTTGAAAAAAATGAAAAATTAGTAGCACTTAGTGGACCTTTTATTTATAATCACTCATCCCGACTGTCGGCTCTTTTTGTTTGGTTTTGGTATCGGGTTGGACAGGCAACTCATTTTGTCAATCAATACATTTTGAAAAATGGAGCGATGCTGCAAGGTGGAAATTTCATTCTGCGTCGCAGCGCTTTGGAGAAAATCGGAGGCTACAATACCTCGATTGATTTTTGGGGAGAAGACACTGATATTGCCAGGAGAATTAGCAAAGTTGGCAGGGTGAAATTCACTTTCAAATTGCCAATGATTACCTCACCAAGGAGATTTAGGAAAGACGGTTTTTTGGTGGCAGCTTGGAAATATCTGATCAATTATGTCTGGGTGCTTTTTTCTGGAAAGCCATTTTTGAAAGAATATGAAGAAATTGAATAGACTACAATTTTATGGAAGAAAAAAAATTATTTCAAAGTGGTCCCTTGGCGGACAGAATGCGTCCTCAAACTCTTGAGGACTTTTTTGGCCAGCAAGAATTAGTCGGTGAAAATTCTTTTTTGCGCAAAGCTATTTTGGCTGATCAGGTGCCATCTATGATTTTGTGGGGGCCGCCTGGTTCTGGTAAAACGACCTTGGCAGCTGTGATTGCCAACGTCACTAACGCAGATTTTATCAAAATTAGTGCTGTGACAAGTGGTATTAAGGAACTACGCAAAACAATTTCCAAAGCCGAGGAGAATCAATGGCAAAAAAAGAAAACTATTTTGTTCGTGGATGAAATCCATCGTTGGAACAAGGCTCAGCAAGATGCACTCTTGCCTCATGTTGAGCGGGGATTAATGACTCTTATTGGCGCGACCACTGAAAATCCTAGTTTTGAAGTCAACTCGGCGCTTGTTTCGCGCAGTCGAGTTTTTGTTTTGAATAAATTGGAAACGCCTGACTTGGAAAAAATAATCGAGAAAGCTTTGAGTGACAAAGAGAAAGGTTTGGGCAAGGAAAAAATTGAAATCACTCCTGAAATCATCAAAGAAGTTGCAATGCTTGCCAATGGCGACGCTCGCATGGCGCTCAACACTTTGGAAGCGGCAACAAATCAAAGCAAAACAATCACCAGAGAATTGCTCAAGCAAATCATTCAAAAATCGCATCTCTATTATGACAAAGGCGGGGAAGAGCATTACAATATTATTTCGGCGCTGCACAAATCGATGCGCGGCGGAGACGCCGATGCCAGCGTTTATTGGCTGGCGCGCATGATCGAAGGTGGGGAGCAGCCGACTTATATTGCTCGCAGGCTCTTGCGTTTTGCCAGTGAAGATGTGGGACTGGCTGACAATTTTGCCTTGGTGCTGGCCAACAACGTTTTCGACGCTTGCCATAAACTCGGCTATCCAGAATGCTCCGTGCACCTGGCGCAATTGGTCGTTTATCTTGCCAAAGCGCCCAAAAGTGTGAGCAGCTATTTTGCTTATAATAAAGCCAAAAAAGACGTGGAAGAATTCGGCAACTTGCCGGTTCCAATGCACATCCGCAACGCCCCAACCAAACTCATGGAAAAACTTGGCTACGGCAAAGGTTACAAATACACGCCAGTTGAAGACAGTTCTGGGCAGGAATACTTACCAGTGAAACTCAAGAATAGAAAGTATCTTTAATGACTTGTTTTGGCTAAATTTGACTAAAATATTTAGAGTGATATAATAGCACTAAGATATAATAGCACTAAGAAATAATAAAAATATTTAAAGTGCTAAAATTATGAAACAGGAAGAGGAAAAATCACAAATTATTATTTATAAAACAGAGGATGGAACGATTACTGTCGATACACTTATAAAAGATGAAAGTCTTTGGCTTTCGCAAAAATCTATGGCACAGCTTTTCGATTGCAGTACCGATAATATTGGTCTTCATCTTAAAAACATCTTTAAGCAAAAGGAATTGAAGGAAAAATCAGTTACCGAGGATTTCTCGGTAACTGCCAGTGATGGAAAAATTTTCCAAAGACTGTCCTTGGAAAATTTTTCTCTAGAATTCGATTAATTTTGCTGGCTTTTGGTGGTATTTTTAGGGGAGGAATTATTTATAACTAAAGATAAGCTATGAAATTGCTATTAACATCAGCCGGATTTTCAAATGAATTAATTTCAAATGCGTTTTTGAAATTAACCGGGAAACATTTTCCTGATTTAAGGGTCGCTTTCATCGCAAACGCTGCAGATAATTACGCCGATAAATGGTTTATCGGAAAGGATAGAAATAGTCTTCTTGAGCTTGGTATGAATGTTTCAGATGTTGATTTAAGAGGAAAAACTCCAAATGAGCTGTTGGTTGAATTTGAAAATGTTGATGTTATTTTTGTTGCAGGTGGAAATACTTTTTATTTATTGCAGAAAATGATTGAAAGCGGAGCTGACAAAATTATTAGCAATCTTATTGAGAAAGGAGTCGTTTATGTTGGTTCAAGTGCGGGTTCTGTTTTGGTTGGCCCTTCAATAGAGCCAGTTGCTGCGTTTGATGATCCAAAAGAAGCTCCAATGCTGACATCATTTGAAGGATTAAAACTTGTTGATTTTGTCACTCTGCCTCATTTTAATAAAAATAGTCCAGAAGATAATTATACAGAAGTTATGAAAAAATATAGTAAAAAATATAAACTTGTAACAATTAGTGACAAGCAATCGATAGTTGTTAATGATGATACTTTTGAAATTGTTGGCTAAGTTTTTTAGGGGATATTTTTAGAGAAAATACGTTAAGTTTTATTTTGTATCTTAGATTCAAGAATTAACTGCAACTAATTTATTAAATGTTTCCTGCGGAGTTTGCCAATTTAGTGTTTTCCTCGGGCGCGTATTCAGACTTTGCTGAACTTTCTTAATTTCTCTTTTACTCACCTTGCTGAAATCAGTAC
>CAINNK010000005.1 GCA_903851135.1 uncultured bacterium
CCCAGTGGCCGATCAGACTGTTTACAACTATGCTTCCTATGCTTCAGCTGCTTCAGCTGTGACTATTGATTACAAGTTAGACGTTCCAACAACCCAAATGGCTGGATCTTACTCTGGTACTGTTTTATACACCGCAACTACTAATTAATTTATTTAGATAAGCGTAATTGTTATCAAATATAAAAAATAAAAATAAAAACAAAAGTATGCAAACCTTAAACAAAAAAGATTCAATTATCATCGCCCTGGTGGCGATTGCTGGAGTTTTCACAGCAGTGATAGGTGTCAAAGCGACTGGAACTTCGCAAACCTCCACTGCCACCATCAATGCTACGGTTCTGGAAACAATGACACTTTCTTGCGGCAACGCAACCATTCCGAATCTTACCGCTAACACTCCTCAGAGTGTGCAGGCTGCTTGCACCGCTAACACTAATGGGGCTGCCGGTTTTAATTTGAAAGTTCATTCGACGACATCAGGAGCGGATGCTACCAAAAACTTGCTTCACACTGATACGACAACCTGGATTATTAACACTGGAACCGGTCTTTCGACTTACACTGGACTTCCTGCCAGTACTGCTCTTTGGACAGCTGGCACAACCAAGGGTCTTGGTTTTCGAGTGCGATCAACTTCTGGCGGTACTACTAACGCTAACACAAACACTGATTGGGGTGTGGATGAAACTGCTGGAAATGCCAAGTATGCAGCTTTTCCTTTGACTGACCAGACCATTTATAACTACGGCTCATATTCAGGTTCAGCTTCGGCGGTTAATATTGATTATAAATTGGACGTACCAACTACTCAAAAAGCTGGTTCTTATTCTGGTACGGTTCTATATACTGCAACTACAAACTAGCTTATCTGTTCTTAACTTGTTTTGGGCAAAACAAATCTGCTTATCGGCTGGTTTGTTTCTGCGTAAGGGGCCGGTTTTGAAATGGAATGGGTGTAAAAAAATAAGCTTAAATAAATTTTTTACAAATGGAAAAATATATGTACAAAAAATCTGTAAAATTGTCAGCATTAGGATTAATATTTTTATTATGTTTTATTTTTGGAATTAGTCATGCTGAAGCTCAACAAATTGATCCGAAAATTGACAACACTTTTCAGATTTCGCCCTTGCGCTATGATTGGAATGTCAACCTGAATGACGACAAAAAAGGTGTTATCTTTGTGAAAAATAATGATACTGAGGATTGTAACATTGAAGTTAGTACTGAGGATTTTTCTGTCGATCAAAATTTCGAGAATGACACCAAATTTTTTGTTCCAAATGAAAATCACCCACTCAAAGCTTATGATGTTATCAACTGGATAGATGTTGACAAAAGTCCTTTTATCTTGAAAGCGGGGGAGTCAAAAGAAATTGATTTCAGCGCTCACGTTCCTGAGGGGACACCTACAGGGGGTTATTATGGGGTAATTTTTTTCACCAAAAAACCACTTGAAGAAAAAGCTGTCGATGCACCTGCGCAAGTTAATGTGCTGACTCGACTCGGGGTGTTATTGACTTTCGGCGTTAAAGGTAGTCAGCCAATCAGTGAAAAAGGCAGCCTGAAACTTTTTGAACCGGCTAGAAAAGTCTTTATTGATAATCCGATTAACTTTAATGCTCAAATTGAAAACAGCGGTAATTTCCCATACAAAGTTGCTGGTTCAATTGATGTTTATAAATTTGGAAAAAAATTAACAACTTTGGAGATTGCCCCAAAGTTGCTTTATCCCGACAGGACAAGAAATATGCCGATTCCTGCTTGGAACGCTTCTTTTTTTGAGCTCGGAAAATATGAAGCCAAAATACATATAACTTCTGAGGATGGCAGTATTATTCTGGATGGCACAACTTCTTTCTTGATTATTCCTTGGAAGATTGTAGCAATAGTGTTCTTGATTGTGGTTGCTGCTTGGATAATTTTCAGTGTTGGGATAGAGAAGGGCAAAAAGAAAAATAAGCAGAAATGATGAAAAAAAGAAAGTTAAAACTTTACTGTTTGCTGATGACGGTCATATGCTTGGGATTATTTTCACGTAGCACTGTCTTGGCTGATACGGCGGGTCTTGGTGTAGACACCTCAGTTGTAATGCTTAGGATGGAATCTGGAAAGGATTTGCAATTTTCTTTTAATGCGAAAAACCAAACTAAGGTCGAACAGTTAATACATTTGGAAGAAAAAGATATCACTATAGGTGATGAAAACATCGTTACTTTTGTTGAAGCTGCCGGGGGTCCGAGTAGTTGGGTAGTTTTTGAAGAAAATGACTTTGTTCTTGAGCCTGGTCAAACTAAAAAGATTGAAGCTACCTTGAAAATTCCTAAAGAACAAAAAGCTGGCGCTCAGTTGATGACTATCATTTCATTTGCGTCGAAAGATGCGCTACCACTCGAAGGGCCGAAGGTTAGTGGAAATATTGGGGTTTACACTTTGCTTTCCAATGGGGAAGCCCAAAATGCTTCAGGAAAAATTGAAAGTTTGACTTATGCGAAGTTTGTTCACAATTCAACCACTGTTAATGTTGTCTATTCTAATACTGGCGATGTGCAATTTGTTCCGCAAGGCAGAGTTTCCATTGCTAATCTTTTTACTAAAAAAAGAAGCGAGATTTCTTTTGACAATCATTTTGTTTTTCCTGGGAAAAAAGTAACTTTCACAAAAAATTTAGCTGGCTTGTCATCCTTTGGGGCTTATGAATTGAAAATTTCCTTTAAAGATGGAAATGGACAGCTATTGGAAAACTCCGGCTATGTTATTGGTGAGTTTTTCCCTATCGTTTTGGTGTTGGTGGTGATTTTATTGTTATTTTTCGGTGTGATATTGATGAGAATAAGGCGTCGCAATAGTAAAGAAAATAGGACGCACGCACTCTTTGGCAAGAAGAAGTAGTCTTGGCTGAGATTAATTTTTTCCAATGATTTTTCTAAGAAGCATTAATTTTTTTTAATTTTAAATTTAACACGCATATGGATCACATTCAAACCTGGGGAGAGGCGATAACTGCCTCACTGCTTCAGCTATGGGAAAAGTTTTTTAATTTTTTGCCAGCTTTGATTGGGGCGCTGTTAGTTTTTTTAATTGGGGTGGTAGTTGCAACGATTTTTGGAAAAATAGTTGCGAAAGTTATTCACACGATGAAGTTTGATCGTTTTGATGTTTCCAGGCAATTGAAGCGGGTGGGTTTTGATTTTTCCATTTCTCAATTTTTGGGAGAATTGGTTCAATGGTTTTTGGTTTTGGTTTTTTTGATGGCCGCAACTGATATTCTCGGGCTGGTGCAAGTAACCCAGTTTCTTAATAATATTGTGATGTATTTGCCGAATGTAGTGGTGGCAATTGTCATTTTGACTATCGCTTTTGTGATGGGTAATATGGCGTATAAAATTGTTAAGGGTAGTGTGCGCGTCGCTGGCGTAATGAGCGCAACTTTATTAGCTGCTATTTCAAAATGGTCAATTATGGTTTTTGGAATTTTGGCTGCGCTTATTCAGCTTGGAATTGCCACTTCGTTGGTTAATACTATCTTCATTGGGCTAGTAGCAGCTTTTTCCTTGGCGGTGGGGCTGGCTTTTGGCCTTGGTGGACGCGAAGAAGCAGCTTTGATTTTGCGTAAACTAAGAGAGGAATTAGCTGAGAGAAAATAACAAGAAAGAATCTAAGCTTTCTAATCTTAAACACTATGAATTTTTTTCATGGTGTTTTTACTAGGTTTGTCTTAGCTAGTGATACTTTAAGCATTGTTTTTAGATTGCTGACATCTGAAAAAGGGTGTATTATTTTCACATAAGCTCAATTTAACGGAATATTAATAAAAAATATAAATATATGGAATTTAGAAATAATCCTGAAAAAAGAACAATCACAAATTATAATAATCTAAATCTTCAAGCAAGAAAACAAGTTGTGCGCGAATCTGATCCTGACAGGATCAATGAGCCAGTGGTGACTGAAAGTGATAAAAAGACCGCAACCAGGTTGTTGGATTTTCTCATCTCACTTTCCTTTGGAGCTTTGTTTTTTGGGTTGCCATTATTTTTCTTGAATAACACTTTTCAAGGAATAATTTTTGAAAAACAAATCTATTTTTATTTCTGGGTTTTGATCGCAGTTATTAGTTGGGCAACTAAAAGTGTAATTATTGGGGAACTAAAAATCAAAGAAACGCCACTGGATTATTTTATTGGCGCATTTTTGGTGGTTTATTTTCTCTCCACAATTTTCTCTGTTGATAGGTGGCACAGTTTCTTTGGTCTTTTTGGTGATCCATCCAGGGGATTTGTTAATGTCTTAGCTTGCGTGCTGGTCTATTATTTTATTCTCAGTAATTTTACTAAAAAGCGCTTAGATATCGCACTAACTGGGATTATCGCAAGCGCAATTATTGTTCAGCTCTGGACTTTCACCGGACTTTTCTTTGCAGTTAAACTTCCTTTGTGGCTGACGAGTAATGTACCTGCTAATCTCTTTGGCTCTATAACTTCCTTGGGTGTTTTCCTGAGTGTTGTTTATCCGATTTTTATAATTGCGATTTATAAAATTCTAGAATCTAAATTGTCAAAAAAGGTCAAAATAACTTTGGCTGGTTTAGTTGGATTCTTTTTTGTCTTTGATATTGTTTTGATGTGGTTTTTATATTCCTTTATTTTCATTGTTGGCGTTTTTCCGGGATTGGTTGTTGGTGTGAGTTTCTTTGTGATTTTTGTTATTGCACTTATTGTGCGGCCTTTGCAGGGATGGTCTTGGATTACTTTCTTTTCTTTTATGGCGGTGATGCTGATTTTGATGATCGGTGGCGGAGACAGTTATTTACCGCAAAGTCTTCCTTCTGAAGTGAGCCCTGCTTATGGCCTTTCTTGGAATGTGGCTAAAGGTACCCTGAAAGACAAATTTTTTCTTGGAACAGGTGTTGCTTCATATGGCTACGATTTTTCAAAATATAAATCGCAAGAACTAAACAATACACAATTTTTTAATCTACGTTTTTATCAAGGTTCGGGACTTTTCTTTGAAGCACTCCCGACGATTGGATTTTTGGGAACGGTGATTTCAATTTTGATTTTGCTAAGTTATCTTGGAACTTCGGTGTATCTTCTTTGTAGGGAAAAAGAAAAAAACAAAATGTATTCGCTTGGATTTTTTTCTGCCGGAATTATATTTTTGTACAGTGTGTTAACTGGCAGGGCTGATGGTTCGGTTTTGATATTTGGATTACTGATTGTGATTTTGTCTGTGGCTATCTTGCAATTTGAAAGTGCCAATGAAGGTCAATATAAAATACTTTCACTGAAAGCTTCACCTAAATATGCACTTGCCCTTGCTTTTATTTTCATGCTTGCATCAGGCGGGGTGGTATACACTTTTGTTTTCATGGGCAAGGCTTTGGTCGCGGATGTTTATATGAAGAAAGCCACTGCTATTAATGTTACGCATAGTGAGAATGATTCAGTTGGAAAAATGGTCAAAGCCATCAATCTTTATTCCAATGAAGCTAGATATTATGCCAGAGCTGGTCAGGAATATTTAATGTTAGCTAATGACGAAGCTTTGAAAGGAAAAGATCAACAAAGTGCGGAAACAATTCAAAAATTTCTAAACAATGCCATAGTCCTTTCCAATAAGGCAAAAGAGCTTTCACCTAGCGACGTGCTGATTGTAGAAGAGCTAGCACAAGTCTATGAGAACTCAACCATGTTTGTTGAAAAGTCAGCCGATTTGGCTCAGCAATATTATCAACAAGCTTTGGAACTCGAACCGCATAATCCTGTTTATTACATTAAGCTTGGTCAATTAAAAATAGCTAAAGCTTCGGCCACACAGGATGATGTTGAGAAAAAGCAGTTAATTGATGAATCAATCGGATTATTTCAAAAATCAGTAAATGAAAAGAAGGATTACGCGGTAGGTTATTACTATATTGCCATCGCTAACCAGTCTGCCGGAAATTTGGATAAAGCTATCGACTCCATCAAGAGCGCCATTATCAATGAGAGGAGTAATGCGGATTATATTTTCATGTTGGCAAATTTTTATAGCCAACGTGGAAATGGAGATGATTATGCTCAGGCTGAGAAACTTTATAAGAACATAATCGAACAAGATGATAAACAATATAATGTTCATTTGGGTTTAGGCGTGCTCTATGAAAAGCAAAAGAAAAACGAGGCCGCTATTGTTGAATATAGAAAAGTTTTAACGCTGCTCCCGGATGGAAGTGATGACGCCAAAACTCAGGTTAACAAGATGATCACAAACGTGCAAAATGGAACAGGCAATTTGCAAGCCTTGACTAAAACTGCTACGACTTCAGCTGCACCAACTACTCAACAATCAAATTCGCAGCCACTGCCTACTCAATCAACGCCACAGGTTGAAAATCAAACTAGTCCCACTGCACCCCTTAGTCCTGCAAGTATCGCCCCTCAGTCTCAACCGACAACTACTGGACCAGGTGCTAATAATACTGTGAGACCATAAAGTTAATTTTTTTAGCTATGCAAAATTAAAGACACTGTGATTAATAAAACCTTTTCAAAAAAGAAGAGGTTTTATTTTTTTATAGCTCAATGTTTTTTGACTTGAAAAAACTTTATAAAAATAGTGTTTAAGAAAATATATCATATTTTAAATTTGCTTTAAACAAGCGAAATAACTGACAATCAAAATTGAAAATTAAATAATAAATAAAAAAGCTTGACACATATTTTGTTTCTGCTATTATGAATCTACGTTCAAAAAAATATTTCACAAACATTTGAGAAATATACAACAAAAATTTAGCGGGTGAGTTCGGGGCCTGATTTACGTATGCCTTGAAAATTCACTACCAAGTGAGTTTTTTTATTGGTCATCGAAATTTTAATTTCGTCATGAACAATAATCCGCCTTGGGCGGATGAATCTTAAAAATTAGTGCTGAAAACATTTACCAGATTTTACTAAAAGCTAACGAAGCTAATAGTTAAAAGCTAGTTGAGATTTTCCGCATTAGCAAAAGAAACTTAACAATTTAGGTCTTATCATGAATACGTGTGAGATGTTTTGACTTGAGCGGAAGAGCATCTTGGGCGCAGCCATCATGATTAGTCAATAAGTAAGTAGGTCAATAAACTGTCACAGAAATACACGGAAGTTGACAGAGCGACACAGAATTTTTCTGTGTTTGTTCCAGTCTTGTTTTGTGTTTGTTCTGTGGTATAAAAAACGATTTCAAAGAGTTTGAAGTTTGTTCAATAAAGCGTTAATAGTTTTCCAATTGAATAAATTGGATATTGTGAGAGTGGTCTTACATAAGTGATTGTTAACTGCTAACCGTTAAATAAGGAAAGTTTACTTAACGTATATGGTGGATGCCTTGACTGAAATAAGCGATGAAGGACGCAGCTGGCTGCGATAATCCTCGGGGAGCTGTTAAGCAAGCTTTGATCCGGGGGTCTCCGAATGGGGCAACCCTCCCGCCCTTTTGAGTTCGAGTTTTTCAATTATTCATAATCGAATAATTATAATCTCTTGAAAGAGAAGTGAAGAACTTTGGTTCAAAAGGGCGGGAATCGTAAACTGAATTCATAGGTTTACGAAGCTAACCCTGGGAATTGAAACATCTTAGTACCAGGAGGAATAGAAAACAATTGTGATTCCGCAAGTAGTGGCGAGCGAACGCGGAAAAGTCTAAACCCAGCCTTCGGGCTGTGGGGTTGCGAGGTAAATGGACTCTGTTGACAGGGGTCAGTCGTATTCTCTTAGTAAAATCTTCTGGAAAGAAGAGCCATAGCGGGTAATAGCCCCGTATGCGAAAAGCGAATACGCCAGATGCATTTATCCTCAAGTAAGGCGGGACCGGTGAAATCCTGTCTGAATCTGGGAGCACTACACTTCCAAGACTAAATATTATTTCAGATCGATAGCGAACTAGTACCGTGAGGGAAAGGTGAAAAGCATCCCGATGAGGGAGGTGAAATAGAACTGAAACCATATACTAACAAAGAGTTGGAGCGGTCGCTTGCGACCGTGACAGCGTGCTTTTTGCAGAACGAGCCAACGAGTTAGTTTTATGCGGCTTGCCTAAGGAGCAAACACTCCGGAGGCGTAGTGAAAGCGAGCCTGAATAGGGCGATCGTCGCATGGACTAGACCCGAAGCCGGGCGAGCTACATATGAGCAGGTTGAACCTTGGGTAAAACCAAGAGGAGGACCGAACCCACGAGCCGTGCAACACTCGGGGATGACTTGTGTGTAGGGGAGAAATTCCAATCGAGCTCGGCAATAGCTGGTTCTCTCCGAAATAGCTTTAGGGCTAGCGTCATGACATTACATCCAAGAGGTAGAGCTACTGGATGAGAATTCGCGGTTCGCCGTAGGGTTTTCAACCAAACTCCGAATTCTTGTGATGCGTACCATGGCAGTCAGAAATCCGGCGCTAAGGTCGGATCTCAAAAGGGAAACAGCCCAGATCATCATCTAAGGTCCCCAAATCTATGCTAAGTGGGAAAGGAAGTGGAGTTTCTTAAACATCTAGGAGGTTGGCTTAGAAGCAGCCATCCTTTAAAGAGTGCGTAATAGCTCACTAGACCAGAGACTCTGCGCCGAAAATGTAACGGGGCTAAGCATAGTACCGAAGATATGGGCCAGCTCTTTCTTTTAGTTCATAAATTGAGTTTTGATAAACAATATAGGTTTGTTTTTAAAATTTGAATTGTGATTTAAAAGAAAGGGCTGGCGGTAGGAGAGTGTTCCATATGCGCTGAAGCGTAAGGGGTGACCCATCGTGGAGTGTATGGAAGTAAGAATGTTGGCATGAGTAACCACAATGTGCGTGAAATCCGCACACACCGTAAGTCTAAGGTTTCCTGGGCAATGTTGATCATCCCAGGGTTAGTCGGTCCTAAGGCGAGGCCGAAAGGCGTAGTCGATGGACAGCAGGTTAATATTCCTGCACTACTATAATGTTCGATGGAGTGACGTATTCTTGTACATTTCGCATCTTATTGGATTGATGTAGACGTATCGAGGATGTTTGGTAGGCAAATCCGCCAAGCATTAAATCCGAGGTATGGCTGAATTTTCCACTTCGGTGGGAGAAACGAAATGGAGCAGAGTGCCAGGAAAAGCTTCTAAGATTAACATTATGGTATCCGTACCAAAACCGACACAGGTAGACGAGGCGAGTAGCCTAAGGTGAACGGGAGAACCTTCGTTAAGGAACTCGGCAAAAAAACTAGACGTAAGTTCGCGAGATGTCTCGCCAGCCGCAAGGCTGGCCGCAGTGAAATTTTCCCAAGCGACTGTTTATCAAAAACACAGGTCTCTGCAAACCCGTAAGGGGAAGTATAGGGGCTGACACCTGACCAGTGCTGGAACGTTAAGGGGGGCGGTGCAAGCTGTTCCTTGAAGCGCCAGTGAACGTCGGCGATAACTATAATCGTCCTAAGGTAGCGAAATTCCTTGTCAGGTAAGTTCTGACCCGCATGAAAGGTGTAACGATTTGGGAACTGTCTCAACGAAGGACCCGGTGAAATCGCAGTGACGGTGAAGATGCCGTCGACCTACAGCAAGACGAAAAGACCCCGTGGAGCTTTACTACAACTTGGTATTGAATTGAGATTTTAGCTGCCGAGAATAGGTGGGAGACTTTGAAGCCGCGCTTTCGGGCGCAGTGGAGTCACTAGTGGAATACCACCCTGTTGGAGTTTTAATTCTAACCCTCCTCTGTTAAGAGGCAGGAAAAGTGAATGTCAAGAAAATAGTAAGCGAAACTTTTATTTTCGCATAGCGAGCAAATATCCCTATTTATTCGGATTATTTCAGTGCTGTGTGATTTGTGTGGTAATAGCAATATTACCGCGACGCTTAGTATCTTTCTTACTTTGCATTTTCTTACTTCTTATCCAGAGGGGGAACAGTGCCTGGTGGGTAGTTTGACTGGGGCGGTCGCCTCCTAAATGGCAACGGAGGCGTTTACAAAGGTTGGTTAGGTCCGGATGGAAATCGGACTGATAGCGCAAAAGTACAAACCAGCTTTACTGCAAGACCCATAAGTCGATCAGTTACGAAAGTAGAATTTAGTGAACCGACCGTAGCATGTAGATGCGCGGAAGATCATCAGATAAAAGTTACCCCGGGGATAACAGGCTGATCCCTCCCAAGAGTCCACATCGACGGAGGGGTTTGGCACCTCGATGTCGGCTCATCGCATCCTGGGGCTGGAGAAGGTCCCAAGGGTTTGGCTGTTCGCCAATTAAAGCGGTACGCGAGCTGGGTTCAAACCGTCGTGAGACAGGTTGGTCTCTATCTGCTGTAGGCGTGAATGCTTGAGGGAACTCTTTCCTAGTACGAGAGGACCGGAAAGAACAAACCTCTGGTGTATCGGCTGTTCCGCCAGGAGCATTGTCGAGTAGCTATGTTTGGACGAGATAACCGCTGAAAGCATCTAAGCGGGAAGCTCATCCCGAGATAAGGCATTATACGTAATTTATTACGTAAGGATCTCCTAGAAGAAGACTAGGTTGATAGGCTTTAGGTGTAAGCCCTGTAAGGGGTTGAGCCAAGAAGTACTAATAGATTCATTAATCTTTCCAATTTTTATGGTTAGCAGTTAAGAGTTACTTATCATATTGACAAGACAACTGGAAAATGCAAATCTCAAAATGAAAAATGAGCGAGTCGCTTCGCGACGAAGTAGCTCTATAATTTTGATTTTTGATTTTTACATTTTCATTTTTTGAAGGCAGAATTCTGGTGACTCTTGCGACTGGGTTACACCTCTTCCCATCCCGAACAGAGCAGTTAAGACAGTCAGCGCCGATGGTACCTCCATGAGGGAGAGTAGGTCGTCGCCAGAATCCTGCTTTCAAAAATAAACAAACGCAAGCTGCACAAGCTTGTTTTTTTGTTGCCAATTTTTTTGCATTGTGCATAAAGGTTTAGATGTTGTACAATAGAATAGTTAAAAATATTATCAAAAAAATATGAATTCACATTTATTAAAGCGCTTGGTGATTGTTATTGGTTACATTTTGTTATTTTCAGCTATTGGCTGGCTAATTCATTTTTTGATTACGCCAAAAGAATCTTGCTTTGATGGAAAAAAGAATCAAAGTGAAACCGAGGTTGATTGTGGTGGAGTTTGTAGTCCGTGCAAAGTCACTTATGTTGGAAAAGATTTGGTTGTGGGTGAAAAAACTTTTGTGTCTGGGGGTAATAATACCTATGATGCGCTAGTAAGAATCTCAAATCCAAATGATTCAATTGGGGTATCTTCTTTCCACTACAAAATAACTCTTGAAGATAGCGCTGGGGCTGCGCTATCAGCAAAAGAAGGGGATGACTATATTCTCCCAGCGGATTCAAAATATATTGCTCAGTTAGGACTTAGTATCGCAAATAACGCCATTCCAGTTCAAATTGATTTTGCAATTAGCGATGTGAAATGGAGTCAACTGACAAATATTGAAAAACCGCAACTAAATGTTTACAATAAAAAATTCGGACCAGACACTAATGGTGTCGGCAATAGAGCCGAAGGTCTTATTCGGAATGAGAGCGCCAATGACTTCAAAAAAATCAGCGTGGTGGTTGTACTTAGAGATGAAAAGAATAATGTGCTTGGAGTTAACACTACCCAGAAAGATAATATCAGGGCAAGACAAGAAAGTGATTTTATTTTGACCTGGCCATACAATTTTCCTGCTCCAGTGCGAGGCATGGAAGTTGACACCCAAACCAATGTTTTTGATAGTCAAAATTTTTCAGCCGGAATGTAGGGATAGTAACTAGTAATCAGTGACTGGTAATTAGTAACGAAGTAAAATCAGTATTTATTTTTTTTAGTTTCTAATTTCTAGTTGCTAGTTACTTTTTTCTATGTTAAACAAATTTTTAAAAACTGATTGGATTTTAATTTGTGCCGCCTTGCTGCTGATGGGGATAAGTATGGCAGTGCTTTATAGTATCTCAATGTCAACAGCTAATGAAGGCGGTTTGAATATTTTTTGGCGTCAATTTATTTTTTTGGTAATTGGACTTGTGTTTATGTTTGTTTTTTCCAAGATTAGTTATCAGACTCTCAAGCTTCACAGTAGTGTTATATATTTTTCAACCCTGTTTATTTTGCTGGGTGTGCTCATTTTCGGTCGCACGATTCGCGGCACAGCTGGTTGGATCGGGGTTGGTTCTTTTCATGTCCAACCGGTTGAAATTGCCAAGTTGTCTTTGATTATTTTTTTGGCCAGTTTTATTTCTCAGAAAAAAATGGAGTTGGAGGAAACCGGCAGATTGATCGCCTCCCTTGTTTTGGCTGGTTTGATGATATTTTTGGTTGTAAAGCAGCCGGACTTTGGGAGTGCAATGGTGTTGATTGGCATTTGGCTTGGCACAACTCTGGTTTCTGGGATTAGTCTTAAAAAAATAATAGTTATGATTTTTTTGGGTCTTTCAATTTCTTTTGTTGGTTGGTTCATTTTAAAACCTTATCAGAAAGATCGCGTTCTTAGTTTGGTTCATCCTGAAAAAATAGATCCACGAGGAGCTGGTTATAATGTCATTCAAGCTATGATAGCGGTTGGCAGTGGTGGTTTAATGGGTGAGGGAATTGGTCATGGTAGCCAGTCCCAGCTCAATTTTTTGCCAGAAAAACACACTGATTTTATTTTCGCTTCGATTGCGGAAGAGCTCGGATTGTTCGGTTCACTCTTGGTTATTGGTCTTTATTTGGTGATGTTTTATCGGATGCGGATAATTGCAATTAATGCGCCGGACAATTTCAGTTATCTGGTGACGGTGGGAATCATGGTGATGTTTTTTGTTCAAATTCTGGAAAACATCGGTATGAATATTGGCATCATGCCAGTCACGGGAATTCCTTTGCCATTCTTGAGTTATGGTGGAAGTTCTTTGATTATGGTGCTTGCTAGCGTTGGCATTTTAAATAATATTTATTCGCACCAAGAAACAAGTGTCAATAGAGAAAATTATTAAAAGCTAAAATAAAATTTTTTGCAGTGAAAAAATAAATAGTAAATATCTAGCTAAAAATATTTGGAATATTTTTTTACAAAAAAACCGCCACGTTATTATTTGGCGGTTTTGTATAATCTTTTCATGATAATTTTTTGTAGCACAAAGGAAAAAGACCATCAAATCCATAATAGCATTTGATGGTCTTCCTTTTTTCAGTTTTTCACGACTTCCTTTTCTGTCATGTATTTGAAGTAACCAATTTCCCTCAGAAGCTGAGATCCAATGATTGAGTTGCTACCATTTGGTTTTACGATTATAATTATTTGCCTTTTTTTATTGTTAATACAAACTTCAGCCGAAGCTTGTCCTAAGGAGGATTCTCTCCCATTAAAACCAATGGCAGATATTTTCTCTTTGACAATTTCAAATCTGAACATTTCTATTAAATTTTCATTTAGGACAAAATCGACTGCACATCCGCTATCGCACATGGCATCAATATGCGCTATCCTTTCTTCTCCTTTAGTGTTCGTAGAATTAATTTTTAATTTAGCAAATGTTACACCATTTCTCTCAAAATATCCCTCAACACTTATTTCAAGTTTTTGCCAATATGAAATAAGAGGAGTGGATGGTGGCCTTGTGCTCATGAAATCAGGCACTAGAGTCCTTTCATAACCAGCCATTACCGGCCTAGAGAAAGACATTGTTGTAACGAGGACAACAAGCAAGGATAGTGCAATAGCGTAAGCTTTTTCATGGGTATGTTTCCTTTTTTAGAAATTGTAAGAACTGCAAAACTCTAACTGAATTATGTTTAGCATGTTTTAATAATTTTGTCAAGGGTAACGTAATGAATAATGTCAAAAATATGCGCAGTAGTATTAATCAGTTTAGATTTGACATTTGCCTTGATTGCTGCTATTCTATTGAGAGTTAATAAGCATAAAACATAAAACATACAACATATAACAAATAGCTTAAATACGCGAAACTTGCCATTTGATTCGTGACACTAATGCTATATGCTACATGGTTTATGTTCCATGACTAAATGAGTAAGAATATAACGCTTAAAGCGGAAGTTAGAGATATTGTTGGAAAAAAAGTTGCCAAATTCAGAAAGGAAAATAAAATTCCTGCTGTGATGTATGGCAACAAAATTGCTTGTCAAAATCTGTGGCTCAATGATCTCGATTTTTCACGTGTTTTCAGTAAGGCAGGTGAAAGCGCTTTGGTTGAATTGGAAGTTGGCAAAGAAAAACACAGTGTTTTGATTCATGAATTGCAACATGATCATCGAAGCGGGAAAGTTTCTCACGTGGATTTTTTCCAAGTGAATATGAAAGAAGAAGTGGAAACTGAAATTCCATTGGAATTTGTGGGTGAATCTGCTGCTGTCAAAGCGCATGGCGGAGTTTTGATCAAAAATATCGATGCCGTCTCTGTGAAATGTTTGCCAGCCAATCTTCCAGAAAAATTTGTGATTGATTTGTCAAAGCTTGAAACTTTTGAGGATCACATCACGGTTGCGGATTTGAAAATTTCTGATTTGGTTGAAATTTTACTTGAAGATGAAACCGTGATTGCTTTAGTGGCGGCTCCTCGCACTGAATCTGAAATGGAAGGACTCACTCAGAAAGTTGAAGAAGATGTAACTAAAGTTGCGGGAGTTGTGAAAGAAGTAAAACCGGTTGAGGAAAAGAAAAAATAAGAGATTTTTTAGGGAATATTTTAAAAGACGAGGAATTTATTTTCTCGTTTTTTATTTTCCAAAAAATAAAAGAGGCTGTGTATAACTTTATTTATTTTTTGTGGTATAATTCAAACATCATTAAATTAAAACTAACTTTTAACAAAACCAAACCAACCAACCCCTAGCTTTCAAAAAAGCTCTGGGAAGGTCAAAAGAAACATGAATCAAAAAACAAAAGTAATTGCTTTAATCGCAGTTGTCGTAGTCATCATTATCTTAGGCGCTATCTTGCTTAAGTCTAATCAACCAGCTACGCCAGTCTCAACTCAAAACACGAACGTAACTCCAATA
>CAINNK010000006.1 GCA_903851135.1 uncultured bacterium
TATTGGAGTTACGTTCGTGTTTTGAGTTGAGACTGGCGTAGCTGGTTGATTAGACTTAAGCAAGATAGCGCCTAAGATAATGATGACTACGACAACTGCGATTAAAGCAATTACTTTTGTTTTTTGATTCATGTTTCTTTTAACCTTCCCAGAGCTTTTTTGAAAGCTAGGGGTTGGTTGGTTTTGTTATTTTTTTATTAATTAAATTAGTTGACTAGTTTGTTGTTGGTAGTGTTTCCTTGGTTCCGTGGTCTTTGATTTTGAAGCAGGCAGGGCATTGTTGAGTTGGAGGTGTTGGTGGAGCAACAAGGCAGGCTGTTGGATTGTTGCAATTGTTAGAATCAACTCTGGTACAAAGCACTGTTTGAGTCGGGATGGTCTTTCCACAAGTCGCTACACTGCATTTGAGTGGTTTTGTTATGTAATGATCCGTAAAGACTGATTGCTTGGTTCCTGGGGTGCCATTGCAAGCAGTTGGTAATCCGCGGTCACTAGTTTGACAAGTCGTGCTTGCTGAGCAGTTATTATTGTTATTGCAAGGCTTGATACCTACTAGCCAATTGAGGTTGTTCCAACAAATTGTGTTGCTACAGATATTTGTTGTGCAGTTGTTATTGACACAATTTTTTGTACCAGGTACCCAAGTAAGGTTGTTCCAGCAGCTGAAGTTGCTGCAAGTGTTGGCAGCGCAACCGTTGTCAGCACAGGCTTTGGTTCCCTTAACCGTCTCTGTGCCATTATTACAAGTTGTGGTGCTGCAAGTGTTGGCAGCGCAACCGTTATCGATTTTTTGACACTTATCTGGCAGCGGGCAACCGTCTGGAGCAATTCCGCCGCTTACTTTTGTTTCTCCAGCCACGCACATCACATAATTTGCAGTTACTGCGCATTCAGTTTTTTTGCAAACAGCGGGTGCGTCTTGAATTGGTGCGCCATTGTTAGTGACCGGATACACTGGTTTTAGGCCACTGCAACAAACTTTTGGGGCAGTTGAAGGAGTGGAAGGATTAGGTAGGCCAGTGCCTGCTAAGCTTTCGCCTTCTTTTGCACAATTGTCTGTTATTTTCTTGCAAACAGCAGCAGCTCCCGTTAATGAAAGATCATTAGCCCTTGTTGGAAATACTGGTGTTAATCCTTCACAGCAAACTGTTGGGGCGGTGGAAGGGTTGCTAGTTGGTGAAATACTTTCATTTCTCAAGCTCGCACCTTCTTTTCCACATGCGATACATTTTGAAAGGAAAGGACAACCATTAGAATCAACGCCCTGACCAGTTACTTTGATTTCTCCAGCTCCGCAGACCACGACATTATTAGTCGTTGCGCAGTCTTTATTCGCAGGTTGGCAGGTTGTGCGACCGACGCAGTCATTTGCATCTTTTTGTCCTGCGACAGGTACGTAACCTTGCTGGCAATCTATTTGTGGATAAATTGGGCAAGTTGTCTTTTTGCAAACAGGAGGTTGAGGGCAACCATTTGCGTCATTTTCACTCAAGGTAAGTGTTTCGCCTTCCTTGCAAATTGGTGCTGCAGCATTTAAGACAGGGCAATTTCCCTGACATTTTGGAGGAAGACCACAACCGTTTGCGTCTGTTCCTCCTGGCACGATTGTTTCTCCAGCCTTACAGATAGGTACAATTGAAGCATACGCAGGACAAGTGTCTTTTGTTGGTTGACATTTTGGAACAGTAGGGCATCCATCAGCACTAAAAGTTGTTGTTGCAACCGATTCGCCAGGATTGCAAATTGGGGCAGCATATTGAGTGCAAGCAATCGGACAGACTTTTGTGCCAGCGACAGTTTCTATTCCATTATCACAAGTTGCGGTGGTGCAAGTGTTGGCAGCGCAACCATTGTCGGTGCAGATTTTGGTCCCAACAATCCATCCTAAGTTGTTATTGCAAGGTATGCCGGCACAAGTTTTAGCAGCACAACCATTATCAGGACAATTCTTGGAGCCAGTTACCCAAGTCGTCCCATTATTGCATGGTAGGCCGCTGCAAGTGTTAGCCGCGCAACCATTATCGGCACAAACTTTTGTTCCATCAGTCCAGGTGGAACCATTCCAACAAGCTGTTTTAGTGCAAGTATCTTTAGCACAACCATTATCAGTAGCTGTCTTGAGAGCCCTGCAAGAAACACTTGCTCCTCCGTTGGATCCCGCGCAAGTCCAGGTCCATGGTCCAATTCCGGAAACTGCAGAAGCCGTGCCAGTAGCGCAAAGATTTACAGCTGGGATAGTGTCAATAGTGGAAGCATTGACGGAACCGCAAACACCATTCATTGCAACTGGGCAAACTTTAGTTCCTTGTACATTTGCTATTCCATTAAAGCAAGTCACATTAGCGCAGGTGTTGGCTGCGCAACCATTGTCAGTAGCAGTAACTTTTTTTGAAGCGCTGCAGGTTGCAGTTGACCCACCGCCAGATCCCGCGCAAGTCCAAGTCCAGGGTCCTGAACCAGAGACTGTCGAAGCTGTTCCAGCAGTGCAAAGATTTGCAGCTGGAGCGTTGTCAAGCGTGGTGGCATTTGATGAGCCACAAGCACCATTAACACTAACTTCACAGATCTTGGTACCTTGCACAGCAGCTATTCCATTAAAGCAAGTCGTATTAGTGCAAGTGTTGGCCGCACAACCATTGTCAACTGCGCAAGTTTTCGTACCGGAAACCCAGGCAAGACTATTGTTGCAAGTGGCGGTGATGCAAGTGTTGGCCGCACAACCATTGTCGACTGGGCAATTTTTTGTTCCAGGAATCCAATTTAGGTTATTCCAACAAGTCGTGCTCGTGCAAGTGTTGGCCGCGCAAGAATTATCAGGGCACACTTTAGTGCCTTGAACTGTCTTGCTGCCGTTGTTGCAAGTTGTGGTGCTGCAAGTGTTGGCCGCACAACCATTGTCAGTGGCGCACACGATGTTTCCAATTTTAGTTATCGGTGACCAATTAGTAGGATGAGGTAAAGTGCTAACGTAGGTCTGAACCCAAAAATCATAGGTACCATCTGGGAAACCACCTTGGGTAAAAGAATTATTATTGTAAGCATCACTTAGAATATCTGGCGTGCCACAATACCAACCACTAGTTTCGGTGCAGCCATTTTTGTTGTTCGTGCTATTTCCTGAAACATCTTGTTTGTAGTCAACTCTGACCGCATAGTTATCAATACCAGAAACAGAATTCCATCTAGCAGTGATAACTCCATTGGAACATGAAGCAGAAAGTTCGGCTGGAACTGGTGGGGCTGTACATTGGATGTTTTTAACAGCAACTCCGCTTGACCATAAGTTGTTTGTTGCATCTAATGCATGAACCCAGAAATCATAGGAGCCAACCGCAAGGGGGCTGCCTGTGCCAGTATTACCACTTAAAGTATATGAAGTGCTCGTGTAAGGATCTTCTTGAATAATGAGGTTATTGTTGTCACCTGCTTTTGAAAGTCTGACAGGATAATAGGTAGCTCCTGTAACCGAACTCCAATTAGCAGTGAGTTTTCCATATAGGCAAGAAACTGAAAGGTTACTAGGATTACTCATGCAACTGGTTTTCAGAACGCATGAACCCCAGCCGTTTGGATTGGCAGAAGCGCAAGATGAATTTGGTACGCCGCAGGTCATTCCGCAGCCACCACCAAATGAGCATGTGCCAGGGCAACCATTGGAAGCCAAAGATTTTTCACAAGTAGCCTTGTCAGGTGCCACGAAGTTCATGTAGTCACTACTGCTAGCTGCGTGGGTCGGTGATGAAAAAATTAAGAAACTTGCTACAATCAGCAGCAACAAAAGCGGGTTCCTATTAGACTTTTGAATCGACTTTTTCTTACAGGCAAACAAAACATCAAAGACACTACACATACTTTTTGTTTATTTTTTATAAAATTAAGTTGCTTTTTTATTTATAGCTTAATAATACAATATTTTCAAAAAATGTGCTAGGGTATATTTATGAAAAAGAAAAAAATTATCCTCATATTTGTTTTGTGCATTTTTGTTATGGCTGGCAGCTTTTTTGGTTTGAAAAAAATTCAGTTTCAGTCAATATTAAAAAATAACGATCAAGCAGTCACAGCCAGTATTCAAGAGCTTGGCAAAGAAAGTAAACAAGAGACAGCGAGCAATGAACAACAATCAGTAGTGAGCAATCAGGAAGCAGGAAGCAATGAGCAGCAGGCAGTAACTAGTAATCAGAAACCAGTAACTGTTGAAAAAGAAAGTGCCGCAGTTGTCGAGCAGAAAACTGAAACAAAAAATACTGACGCGGGGAAAATTGTGCAAAATTTGGTTGCTTGGGGATTTCAAAAATCTACGGAGCGAAAAATCGACACCATCATCTTGCATTCATCTTATGACGCGTTGGGTAATGATCCTTTTTCTGCTTCAGGCGTGATTGCTGAATACAAACAAGCGCAGGTTTCGCCGCACTATCTGATTGCGCGCGATGGCACGATTTATCAATTGGTGTCAGATCAAAATATCGCTTGGCATGCTGGCGTGGCAAAAATGCCTGATGGTCGCACGGACGTGAATTCTTTTTCCATTGGCGTTGAAATCATCAACACGCAAACTGGAAAATTTACGAGCGCTCAATACGATTCAGTTAATCGCCTCATCGGCGATTTGAAAAATAAATATCCCATCAAAAATATTCTTGGTCATAGTGATATTGCTCCCGGGCGCAAGACTGATCCTTGGGGGATTGAATGGAAAAAAGTTGACCGCTAAAATTTTAAAAGGACGCAAACTTTTGGTTAGCGTCCTTTTTTTACGAGATACGTATTTTATGAGATGCGGAGATCCCTTTTTATTTTCTCCAACCGTTTTAGCGTGTCGGGATAATCAGATTCTGCTACCTCATGTTTGAAATAACAATAGTTTTCGATTCTTGGCATTATCTTTCTTATTGCCTCAGCCTGTAGTCCTTCAAGTATTTCCAATTCTGGACTATGTTCCAGGACACTTTTTGCTTTTTCAATCCAATACTCTTGGCAATACGATTGATATCCATCTAAGAGGATTACAATAAAGACAAAAAGAATAATGGCGATAAGCAATGCAAAAAGTGTAAAAAGTATTTTTTCGTGGGCATTTTTGCCGTATGAAAAAGATATGCAAGCTCCTAAAATAAGAAAAGAAAACAGAAAGTAATGAGGATATTCATCAAGCTTTAAAGACAAAAAGCCTAGTCGTTTTTTCATTGCAGTCTCTATTTTGGTTTATTCTGTTTTATGATTTTTTTAAATTTCTTGATTGTTATCATCATAATTTTTAGTACTATTTTTCCTTGCCTACAAATTCTGACATTGAATCAAGATAACCCCAAGCGGGTATCAGTCTTTTGACCTCCCTTGTTTGTTTGACGAAGTCGTTTTTATTCATTTCGAAAATTTGACCGCCAAGGGATTTGTAGAATTTAATGGTGCTGCATTTTTTTGGATCATTAATGACGAGCTCGATGTCATTGTTTGTCGAAACGACTAGCGCACCCTTGCCAGCTTTTTCAATTGCGGAAAGCGTTTCTTTGGGATTTTTGGCTTTCAACAAATACAATGTCAATAAAGCTAAGCAAATCCAAGGCAAGAAAGAAAGCACCTCTCGTAATTTTTTAAGGAACTGAGTCGGATTTTTCATGGTTTTCTCCTGTATATTATTTCTTTGAAGGTTTATTTTAGTTTGTTTATAGTCTAGATTTGGAAAAATATCCGTCAATTATTTCTTGCAATCTTTGTTGATTTTTCCCATGAATAGGCGTTTATTTGAAAATAAAATAATAAATATGACGAAAATAGTTGACACTTTTGATAATTTTATTTATAATGATAAGTGAAAAATAGATAGTGTCATCCTGAACTTGTTTCAGGATCTCGTGCGCAGAAAACTAGCTTAAACAAGGAAAACAGATGCTGAAACAAGTTCAGCATGACAAAATGATTTATGGAAAATCTCGAGAAAAGATTAGCAAAATTAGGATTGGGTGAAAAAGCCGCTGCCGTGTATTTAGCAGTTTTGACAATGGGCAAAGGCAATGTCTCGGAGATTGCCAAAAAATGCAAATTTAAACGAACAACGCTTTATCAATATTTGGAAGAACTCTTGCACAAAGATTTTCTTTGCCAAACAATCAAAGGCAAGAGAATTGAATACATGGCGAATGATCCCAAAAAAATCCTTTCCTATATCGAAAAAGAAAAGAGAAATCTGGAATCGAAAAAAGAAAACGTCGAAAAATTTTTGCCGGAGCTGGAAACCCTTTATGCAAAATCTTTTCACAAACCGCAAGTGACCTTTTACGAAGGAAAGGAAAAATTGTTGGAAGCTTATCGTGAAATGGTTAGCACTAATCAGGATGTTTACACGCTTTTTTCATTGGATCATTTTTTCACGGTGTTTTCCAAAAAAGAAAACCATAAGCTTTTGACGCTCTTGCAGGCCAGTGGGGTGAAACTTTTTGATTTAATTGAAAGACCCGAAGTGGAAACTGATCAAAAATGGATGAAGGAATATGATTCTTTTGTTAAACGCAAGGTTCTCCCAAAAGAGCTTCGCTTTGAATCAGATTTGCTGGTTACGGGTGATAGATTAATGTTGGTTTCTTTTGAAAATCTTGTGGCTGTTATCATAACTGATCGCGCTATTGCCGATATGCAAAGACAATTTTTGAAATTCATTTGGAAGCGTATCTAATGAAAATAAATAGTTTGGTTATTTGCTGGAATAATATATTATATAAGGTAGTATTTTGATCATAATCAAACCAAGTTTTAAATTCTATGAATATGCATGAATTACCACAACAACAAAATGAAAGTAATAAAAATAGAGAAGAAGAAATTATGCATAAAACAATTAGGAGGAAGATTGCGACTGTATTTGATAATTTTGAGATTGGAGAGGATAGAATTGAAAATTTAATTTCTGAAAGCGATGATCTTTTTCAGAAAATCGAAGACTCTGAAGGCGTTAAAATGCAATTAAAAGCATGCGCTTCAATTGGAAATAAAAACGAATTTATTGAAAGAGTTGCTGCTGTGCTAAAGCCATGTTTAAATTTTTTAGTAACGCAGACTGATTTAATGATTAATTCAAAAAGAAGGCAGCTTAATGCAATGCTTGCTTATGAAATCAATGACGATGCTGTTTGTTTGCATGTTTTTACAGGAGGACTAGAAGGCAGACTCTCTGAATTTGTCGAAGGATTACAGGAATTGGCAAAAGAAGTTAAAAACAATGAAGCAATAACAACTATCGAAGCAGTGTCATGGATTGTCGTAAAACACCCAAAGGTCTTAGCGCGACTGGGATTTGTGCTTGATGGCGGCGAAGATGATTTATCCAAGAAACTTACGCTTTCTAATGGTATTGAATATGCGAAAGCTCATATGGATAAAGATGACTTTTTGAAAAAGTATTTACTCGATGAAAAAATAGGAGCAATAAAAAATATAAGTAACAATGAATAATTTATGATTTTAAATATTTCTCTCGATCGCAATGATATCAAATTAACTTTGAAAGACGGCCGAAAGGTTTTGGATGTTTTGGCGTGGAACGATGAATACACTTTGAGTGAACAACTTTTGCCCAACATCGATAAGCTGCTTCAAAAAAACAAAATTTCCAAAAAACAAATTGAAAAAGTGACCACCAAAATCACCAAGACTTCTGGGGTGACCAGCGCGCGCATTGTCCAAACAATTGCCAAAGCTTGGAATTTGGGAAGCAGATTCTAGCTTATAGAAGTTAGATGCCAGAAAAATTTTAAAATCAAGAATCTGGAATCTGAAATCTAGATTCTAAAATCTGTTCATCCGATTGGGTGAGTGTTGAAATTTGTGGTATACTTGCAATGTACTAGAAGGTGAGCTCATTGAACAACTTTAAAAATTAAAACAAAAAAATGCCAACAAAAACCAAAGCAAAAAAACCAACCAGATCAATCGCCAGTGAAAAAGCAAGTTCCACTAAAACAAGTTCCAAAACCAGTCACGGTGATTGGAAAAATTTGGTTCAAGGATTTGTGGAAAACGTGTTTGAACAACTTAGTGATAATGTTTCGCAAAAAGTTCACGCTTGGATTAAAGTGTTGAAGCGAAAAACCGTGGGTTCGATTTTGATAATTTTGGGTTTGATTTATTTGATTGTTGGCTTGGCGCAGTATGTGAATTCAATCTTGAGTCTGTTTTTGCCAGGATTAGGATACGCCGTCATCGGAGTCTTGGTGATGCTAGTTGGTTATGTGCTGAGCAGTGACAAATAGTAAAAACAGCAATTTTTGTCAGTATAAGGAGAATACCTACTTGCTGAGTGGGAATAAGATTTAAGTAATTTAATTAATTAATATAAATCACAAATCTTACGCAAATTAATTCGCGAATATTCGCAAATTTGTTGGTAATTGATTTGGGATAAAATTCACATGAATAAACAACAAGTTAAAAAAGTTGCAACCAAAACAGTGAAAAAGGCTCAAGCAACTGGAGCTGAGTTTGAAAGAGTTGCCAAAAAAGAATACGAAAAAATTAAAAAACAAATGGACGCCACCGCCAAGAAAGTTGAAGGTTTCATCAAAAAGAATCCAGAAAAGACGGCGGCAATTTCTGCTGGTATCGGCATGGCACTTGGCACAATCGCTGGCATTTTGGCTTCAGGTGGAAAGAAGAAGAAAAAGAAATAGTAGACAGCTTTTAGCTTCGTTAGCTTATAGTTTTTAGGAAATACAAAAATGTTTTTGAAAAGGTCGGGATTTGGTTCTCGGCCTTTTTTTGTTGGGCACACAAGAATATTTCTAACGCCTGCTGGGCTAGTTGATTTAACATGAATTGCATCACTACCATACTACTTCATGTGGTAGTGAATTATTTTCTATCTAAAATATCTCAAACGACATTCTCACATTCTCAAGAATGTGAGAATGTCGTTTGGTTACAGGATGATTGAAAAAATTTTAGTTTTAGTGGCGTTACCATACAACTACATAAGGTAACGTTTTTTTATTTTTTTGAGGAGCTGTTTGGAAAGCGGAGTGAAACTGTTGACAGCCTGCGCAGAATGCGGTAAATATTGAATCAAATGCAGGGTCCTTTAAAAATTGTGCTGTTTGATTTTGATGGCACCACAATATTAACAATAATAAATCTGAATCAAAAAAATGGTTTAGGTTTTAAATGGAGACAATGATGAATCCTTACAGAGTTAATTTAAATGAGGAAGAAGCAAAATACATGCTTATTGTAGGTGGAAATTTTGTTTATTCCATTACTGGCGAAAATGAGCTCATTGAAGACTTTCATATGGCGAAGTATCCAGTAACAAATAAGCTTTACCGCAGATTTATAAACTTTTTAGATTCTGAGGTTAAATTTTTCTCTCCGCTTTTAACACCGGGAGATTACACAAAAAAACTATTCAAAATGGCAGCTGGTATTGAGGGTTTCGCCGAATATTTACAAAGGAAAACCTTAGTTGTCGATGTTTTACGTTCTCCATGCGACAATATGGTTGGGTTTTGTGAAGATGATAAGCCAGTCGTCGGAGTTTCTTGGTACGCTGCTAGAGCATATTGTCTGTGGCTTTCATTGTTGGAAAGTGATGATGAGGTCACCGATCTGTATCGCTTGCCAATTGAAAAAGAGTGGGAGTATGTCGCGGCTGGCAAGGAGGGCAGGAAATATCCCTGGGGAGATGAAGATTTGACTCCAGAATATGCCAACTATGAGATCAATATTGGGAAAACTACACCAGTCAAGTCTTATCCGCAAGGAGCAACGCCAACTGGGGTTTTTGGTCTAGCTGGTAATGTCTCCGAATGGATGGAAAATCCAGATCATCAACTTTCTGGGAATCGTCCTGTGAGAGGAGGTTCCTGGAGTGGTTACCCAGAAAGTCTTGTTTGTGTTTGGCGAGATTGTGATAGCCCAGATCTTGAGACAAGGCACACTGGTTTCCGAGTTGTCTATCAAAAAGCTTAGATTTAACAATACGCTACCCATATCTAACGATATTGGGTAGCGTGCAAATATTTTTTCAAAAATAATATCCCAAAGCCAAGGCTTTGGTTTTTTTATTTCTACAATCTCTAAAATTAAAAATATCTAGTTTAAATACGCCAACTTTACTGTGACGAAGATGCTGAAACCTGCCTACCGGACAGACAGGCAAGTTCAGGAAGACAATTTTTCAACAATTTAACAATGTATCAATGTAGCAATTTTCCTCGCTGTTGACACTTTTTCCAATCTATGTTAACTTACTTATATATTCACGATCTAGGACTGAGTTCCCAGTTTTTGTGCACTGCTTAAGGGTGAAAAGAGTGCATAACTTCTTGTCTGACTAAAGCCAAGAAAAGCTTTAAATCAGGCGTAATTCTCAAGCTCAAACTGAGAATGACAAACACAATTCGCTAAATTAAATAGCCTTAATTTTAAACTCATTTCGGCTCTTTGTTTTTTGATATAATTTCAAAAAATGGAGAGAACTGATGAGCGTTGTTTTTATGGTCAATGAAAAGAAGCCCCTCAAGGTGAAGGAGTCCTATGGTTCATCTTCATCTTTGAGTCGAAGAAAGTTTTTCAAAAAGCAGATGATTGTTTCACTGCCAAACCTGATCGAAGGTCAGATTGACGCCTATGAATGGTTTTTGAAAAAAGGTTTGCGCGAACTGTTTGATGAAATCAATCCGATTAATGATTTCACTGGCAAAGATTTAGAGCTTTCGCTCACTGACTATTATTTGGACGAACCAAAAACCTCCGAGTTGGTGGCCAAAAGTAAAAACATTTCCTATGAAGCACCATTGCGAGCTAAGGCTCGTTTGGTGATCAAGAAAACTGGCGAAATCAAGGAGCAAGAGATTTATTTGGGAGATTTTCCTGTGATGACCGAGCGCGGAACTTTCGTAATTAACGGAGTGGAACGCGTGGTAGTTTCTCAGCTTATCAGATCTTCAGGAGTTTTCTTCACGATGGAATATCAGAAAGGCAAAAAACTTTTTGGAGCCAAATTGATTCCGAATCGCGGAGCTTGGATTGAAATTGACACAGGCTTGGATGGAGTTTTGAATGTTCGCATTGACCGCAAAAGAAAAATCCCGGTAACTTCGTTGCTGAGGGCTTTTGGCATGGAAAAAGACGAAGAAATTCTGAAGGCTTTTGATGGATCTGATAATGGTGAAGTGAACTTTATCAATGAAACTCTAGCTAAAGACATAACTAAAAATCAAGGTGAGGGATACAAAGAAATTTACAAAAGGATTCGTCCAGGCGATTTAGCTACCGAGGAAAATGCTAAGCAACTTGTTAATGGCATGTTTTTCAACTTTGAAAAATATGATTTCGGCAGTGTGGGTCGTTATCGTTTGAATCAGCGCTTGATCGTTGACCGACCGGACAACGAAGAAAACCGCGTGCTGTTGGTGGAAGACTTGCTTTTGATTATCAAAGAAATTATTCGCCTGAATAATGATCCGCAAGCAATGGCTGATGATATTGATCACCTTGGAAATCGTAGAGTGCGAGGAGTTGGCGAATTGGTTCAAAACAAACTTCGCATCGGGATGTCACGCATGGCTCGCAACATCAAGGACCGTATGAGTACTTGTGATGTTGAAACTGTAGTGCCTGGACAATTGATCAATTCTCGACCTGTTGCGGCTGCAATCAAAGAATTTTTCTCGAGTTCGCAACTTTCGCAATTCATGGATCAAGTCAATCCTTTGGCTGAGCTTGAACACAAACGTCGTCTTTCAGCGATGGGACCAGGAGGACTCACGCGAGAACGCGCCGGCTTTGAAGTTCGCGATGTGCATCATTCTCATTATGGTCGTATCTGTCCAATCGAAACTCCGGAAGGTCCAAACATCGGTTTGGTGGGACACATGGCTTCTTATGCTCGCATCAATGATTTCGGCTTCTTAGAAACGCCGTATATTAAAATTGAAAGAGAAGTGACGGCAACATTGGAAGCGCTTACGAACCGAATTTTAAATGAAGATATTGCTGGAGTTGGAAAAGTTTGGGACAAGATTGACGAAGAGTTGGCCAAGAAAATTATTAAGTCTGGCAAAAAAATCGTTCAAATCAAACCGCATATTTCCAACGAAATTGAATATGTTAATGCGACCGTGGAAGATCGACAGGTGATCACACATGCGCGTGTGGCCACGGATGAAAATCGAAACATTGTGGACAAAATGGTGGAAGCTCGCGTGAAAGGACATCCTGAAATGATTGAAGCTGAAAAAGTTGACCTGATTGATGTTTCTGCCAAGCAATGTATTTCGATTGCAACTTCACTGATTCCATTTTTGGAGCATGATGATGCTAACCGAGCCTTGATGGGTTCAAACATGCAACGTCAAGCAGTGCCTTGCATCGTGCCACAAGCTCCTTTCGTCGGAACTGGGATTGAAGACAAAGCGGCGGCTGATTCAGGACAAGTAGTGTTGGCTTTGGGTGAAGGAGAAGTTATTGAAGTTGATGCTAGTCATATCGTGGTCAAAGAAACTGCTCCAGTGGGATCCAAGAAAGAGAATTTCAAACGCGAATATCGCTTGCAAAGCTTTGTGAAATCAAATGCTTTCACGAGCATGAGTCAAATTCCACGCGTGGAAAAAGGTGAAATTGTTAAAAAAGGACAACTGCTGGCTGATGGCGCTGCAACTGAACATGGTGAATTGGCACTGGGACAAAATCCATTGGTAGCCTTTATTCCTTGGGATGGTTACAATTTTGAAGATGCTATTATTTTGTCAGAAAGACTTTTGCGAGAAGATTGGTATAGCTCAATTCATATTGAAGATTTTTCAATTGATGTGCGTGATACCAAATTGGGAGCAGAAGTCGTGACTCGCGACATTCCAAATATTGGTGAAGAAAGACTGAAGAATTTGGATGAAACTGGAATCATTCGCATTGGGGCTGAAATCTCTTCCGGGGATATTTTGATTGGAAAAATCACGCCGAAAGGTGAAGGAGATTTGACTCCAGAAGAAAGATTGCTGCGCGCAATCTTTGGTGAAAAATCCAAAGACGTGAAAGACTCTTCGCTTTATTTGCCGCATGGTGAACACGGAAAAGTGGTGGACATTAAAATTCTTTCCCGCGAACAAGGTGACAAACTTTCAACTGGGGTGATCAAACAAATCCAAGTTTCAATTGCGCAGCTTCGAAAGGTTTCCGTGGGAGACAAATTGGCCGGGCGTCATGGAAACAAAGGTGTGATCTCACGTATCGCGCCAGTAGAAGATATGCCATATCTGCCAGATGGTACGCCGGTGGATGTGATTTTAAATCCATTGGGTGTGGCCTCTCGTATGAACATTGGTCAGATTTTGGAAACGCATCTTGGTTGGGCCGCGCTGAAACTTGGCTACAAAGCAGCCACTCCGGCTTTGGATGGTATGACCGAAGAAGACATCAAAGAAGAGCTTAAAAAAGCAGGGTTGCCTGAAAGTGGCAAGATTAGATTGATTGACGGAAAAACCGGCGAAAGTTTTGACAATGAAACCACGGTTGGTGTGATGTATGTGATGAAACTGAACCATTTGGTTGAAGACAAATTGCACATGCGCTCAATCGGACCATACTCTTTGATCACCCAACAACCATTGGGAGGAAAAGCTCAATTTGGTGGACAGCGTTTTGGAGAAATGGAAGTGTGGGCCTTGGAAGGATATGGCGCCGCTTATACCTTGCAAGAAATGCTCACCATCAAATCTGATGATGTGCTCGGACGCAGCAAAGCGTATGAATCTATTATCAAAGGAGAAAAAATCAAAAGCCCAAACATTCCGGCTTCATTCCACGTGTTGGTCAATGAACTTAAGGGACTTTGTTTGGATGTCGAACTTGTTGATTCAAAAATGAAAGAAGATGATGGTTTGGAAGATGAACTCGGTGGTTATGAAAAGACCGAGGAAGATGTTGACCAGCTTTAACTCGTCACTCGCGAGCGACAGGTTTTAATCAATAAACCATCGTAATAAACTTCTTATAAAAAAATCCTATGGAAAATATTACTAAAGTGAGCGACTTCAATAGTGTTCGTCTGCGACTAGCCAGTCCAGATTCCATTATGAATTGGTCTCACGGTGAAGTCACCAAACCGGAAACTATCAACTATCGAACTCAACGTTACGAAAAAGATGGACTCTTCTGCGAAAAGATTTTTGGACCTTCCAAAGATTGGGAATGCTATTGTGGAAAATACAAACGTATTCGTTACAAAGGTATCGTCTGCGACAAATGCGGCGTGGAAGTGACGCGCTCAATTGTGCGAAGAGAACGCATGGGCCACATCAAATTGGCTGTGCCAGTTTCTCATATTTGGTTTTTGCGAGGCGTGCCCTCAAAAATTGGTTTGGCTCTTGGTATCGGCGTGCAGGATATGGAGAAAGTAATCTATTTCTCAGCCTACATTGTTAAAGATGTTAACGAAGAAGTTCGCGACCGCGTGCTGGAGCAACTTGATCAAGAATACAAAGCCAAGCAAAAAGAAATCAAATCCGGCAGCACGGAAAATGATCGCAGCGTAGAAAAAATGCTGGATGAACTTAAAGAACAATATAAGGGCGTTAAAGATGATTTGAAAAACCTCAAGCCGATGCAGATTCTTTCTGAATTGGAATATTTCAATCTTTCAACTCGTTATGGTCAAGTTTTCTCTGCCGGCATCGGAGCGGAAGCAGTTCGCAATGTGCTTGAAAACATGGACATTGAAAAAATGATCAAGAAGATTAAGAAGGAGCTGGAAAGTGAAGACACGACTGACAAAAAGAAATTATTCAAACGTATGAAACTTTTTCAAGGTTTCAAAAAGGCTAAATTACAATTGGAATGGATGTTGCCAACTGCAATTCCTGTGATTCCACCAGACTTGCGTCCAATGGTAGCTTTGGATGGAGGACGTTTTGCCACTTCCGATTTGAACGACCTTTATCGTCGCATTATTAATCGCAACAATCGTTTGCGAAAATTGATTGATCTTGGAGCACCGGAAGTAATCACGCGTAATGAAAAACGCATGCTGCAAGAAGCAGTTGACGCCTTGTTCGACAACAGTGCTCGCAAAGGACAATCTTCAGTGGCTGCTTCAACTGGACAAAGAAGGCCACTTCGTTCTTTGGCTGATGCGCTTAAAGGCAAGCAAGGACGTTTCCGACAAAATTTGTTGGGAAAACGCGTGGACTATTCTGGACGAAGCGTGATTGTGGTTGGACCGCAATTGAAACTTCATCAAGCAGGTCTGCCAAAGAAAATGGCTTTGGAACTTTTCAAACCATTTATCATCAACAAATTAATTGAAAAAGAATTTGCTCATAATGTGCGAACCGCTGGAAGAATGGTGGATGCTGAAGCCGAAGAAGCGTATGAAATTTTGGATGAAATTATTGAGCACCACTTTGTGCTTCTCAATCGCGCTCCGACTTTGCATCGTTTGTCGATTCAAGCTTTTCAACCAGTGTTGATTGAAGGAAAAGCGATTCAAGTTCATCCGATGGTGTGCGCGGCTTTCAATGCTGACTTCGATGGAGACCAGATGGCGGTGCATGTTCCATTGACCGATCAAGCTCGTGAGGAAAGTGCTAACATTATGCTTTCTTCCAAGAACTTGCTCAAGCCTGCTTCTGGAGCTCCGATTGCCGTTCCATCCAAAGATATCGTGTTGGGAATCTATTTCATCACTCATCTTAAAGCTGGCGTGAAAGGTGAAGGCAAAATCTTTGCTTCTGACGAAGAAGCATTGCTAGCTTATCAATTGGATCATGTGGCGGTTAATGCCAAAATCAAAGTTGATATTAACGGGATTGTGGAAACTTCGGTTGGTCGAATTATGCTTAATGATATTTTGCCTGAGGACTTGCGCTTTGTGAATGAAGAGCTGACCAAAAAAGAAGTTGAAGAATTGGTGGCCAAAATTTTACGAACCAGAGGACAAGAAGAAACTGCGGCTTTCATTGATCGCATCAAAGCGCTTGGTTTCAAAATGGCTAGCAAGTCCGGAATCAGTTGGGGTATGGACGACCTGAAAATGCCACCTGAAAAAGCCGCTGCGATGACCAAAGCTGAAGAAGAAGTCTTGGTGATCAATGGACAATATGGCATGGGACTTTTGACTGAAGAAGAGAGAAAATATCGCGTGATTGAAATTTGGAACCGAACCAAAAACACCATTGCGGATGCTGTGAAGGCTTCCATGGATAAGGAAGGTTCTGTTTACACTATGGTTCATTCGAAAGCTCGTGGATCTGAATCTGTGGTTGTGCAGATGATGGGTATGAAAGGCTTGGTGGCTGGACCGACTGGAGAAACGATTGAATTGCCAGTAAAAAGCTCCTTCAAAGAAGGTTTCAATGTGTTGGAATATTTCATTTCAACCCATGGAGCTCGAAAAGGTATGGCTGACACCGCTCTGCGAACAGCGACAGCTGGATATTTGACTCGTCGCTTGGTGGATGTTTCTCAAGATATTATCGTGCGCGAAGAAGATTGCGGCGACACCGAAGGAACTTTCCTTTATCGCGAAGACTCAGATCGCATTGGTCAAAGTTTTGCTGTGCGAGTTGAAGGTCGCGTGATGGTGGAAGATGTGCTCGATCCAAAAACTAAAGCCGTTTTGGTCAAAGCTGGAACTCTGGCAACTAAAGAAGAGGGCATTGCCGTTGAAAAAGCGCAAGTTGAAAAAGTCAAAATTCGCAGCGTGGTGGCTTGCAAAAGCAAACGCGGAATTTGCAAAACTTGCTATGGTATCGACCTTGGTCGCAGCGAATTGGTGGCTATTGGTCAAGCAGTCGGAGTGGTGGCGGCTCAAGCTATCGGTGAACCGGGAACTCAGCTAACCATGCGTACTTTCCATACTGGAGGTGTCGCTGGAACTGACATTACTCAAGGTTTGCCACGTGTGGAAGAAATTTTTGAATGTCGACCTCCAAAGGGCGAATCAATCATTGCTGACGTGGATGGGAAATTGGTGGACATTGTCACGGAAAACAAAAAGACGGTGACTTTGAAAATCGAAACTGCCGAAGGTGAAATCAAAGAATATGCTGTGCCAATAGAATCAACATTGGTTGTTTCCAAGGGTCAACTGATTGGCAAAGGAACCCGCTTTAATGAAGGTCACATCGACTTGAAAAAACTTTTTGAAACCATGGGTCAAGAAGCTTTGCAACGCTATATCATTGGAGAAATCCAAGAAATTTATGCCGCGCAAGGTGAAGGTATCAATGACAAGCATGTGGAAGTTATCATTCGTCAAATGCTTTCTCGCTTTAAAGTTTTGGAAGCTGGTGACACTGATTTACTGCCTGGTGACATTGTGGAACGCGATCAATTCAATGAATCCAACGAAGAAGTCAAAGCTACCAAAGGCGAGCAAGCCACTGGTGAGCCGCTCGTTATGGGAATCACGAAAGTTGCGCTTTCAACCGAATCTTTCCTTTCAGCTGCTTCCTTCCAGGAAACTGCTCGCGTGTTGATCAACGCTGCCGTGACCGGCAAAGATGATCGTCTGCGAGGTCTGAAAGAAAATGTGATTATCGGACGCCTCATTCCTGCGGGAACGGGGTACCGAAAATAAGCTTTCTCTACGAATTACGAACTAATACGAATGTACGAATTTTGGAAAAGACGCATTTGATATTAGATTCTTAATTTAAAATTTATCAGGGTTTATCCCGTGAAATTGTTTTACCTTAGTAAAACACCTGCCCTAGCAGGATTTCACTGGGAGTATGGAACAGGAAACGTCCCACTTCGGTGGGACGTTTTTTGTGGTGACGTTTTGAAGTTTTTTAAAAAATTAAAAACAGCCTTCAGCTAAGAAGGCTGCTCTCGGATGTAATACTTTTTTAGTTATAGTTAACTAAAAACAATATTAGTGTAGCAAAATGACAGAAAAATTCAATAGTTTGTACTAGAAGAATACATCTTGGACACTTTTGAATATTTTTGGGTGAACTCAATTGGAGTCAAATAATCCAGTGTTTGATGTGGACGGTTAAAATTGTATTCAATTAGCCACTCAGTTAGATTTCTGTTAAATACCCCAA
>CAINNK010000007.1 GCA_903851135.1 uncultured bacterium
ATATAATATAAACAGAACAAATAAAAAGAAAAGGGGTTTGAATCTAACTTAAAATATGTTATTATTTAAATGTAATTTTTTGAGTCTTATATGAAGCAGAAAGAATTAATTGTAACCATTTTTTTTATAGCATTATCTCTTTTGATGTATGCTGTATTTCCAATTGAAAATACTTTTCAACAGATTACTACAATATTGGTTTTTTTTATTTTTTTCCCAGTTTTATTTAATAGCTTTTTTTTGAAAAGAAAAGTAGCGTTTTACGGTTTAAGTCTTGGTGATTGGAGAAGGGGTTTATTATGGAGCTTGTATTCCTTGATTGGAATATTTGTGATTTTTTCAATAATGTCTTATTATTTTGGTTTCTTGGGAAATTATAAGGTTCCAGCTTTTATTGTAAAAAACTTTGGTAATTTTATTTTATATGAATTTACCTTGACGTTACTATTTGTTGCTGTTTATGAGTTTTATTTTAGGGGTTTTGTCTTGTTTACTTTTGAAGTAAATTTGAAACATTGGACAATTTTAGCGCAAGCCTTACTTTTTTTGATTTTAGTTTTAAGTATTGGGAGAGAGTCTTTGTATTTGTTTTTACCATATTTAATTTTTGCTCCATTTGCTGGACTTATTGCATATAAAAGTAGATCTGTGCTTTATTCTGGTGTCTCTCAGTTTTTAATAATTTTTATTTTAGATGCTCTAATTGTAAAAATGCTTGGTTAATATCTTATTTATGGTTAAAACAAAAAAAATATTTTCACTAATTGGTATCCTTAGTTTGCTTTTTATTGAAACAATGCCGATTATTGTTCAAGCTGCCTCCCTATCTACTGCAACTTCAGTGGCTGGTGTAGTGGTATCTCCTATAAATGGCGCAGATAATCAAAGGATGGGTTCTTATAATAAGGAACAAAATCCAAAAGTGATGGTTAATTTTAGCACTACTGGAGTTGGAATGGTTGCTGGCTCAAAAATGACAGCAACTGCAGCAATTACTAATTTTAAAGAAGATTCTTCAAAACTATATTACACTTGGTACTTAGCAAGAAGTGGGTGTGGCTTAACTAAAAATCCAGATGATAGTAAAGGAAAAAATCCGGGAGACACTGGTAAGTGTGACCTAGATAATGATGGTGAAATAACTGTAAATGATTGGAAAATTGCAGCCGCTAAAATCATCGTAAGAGGTTCTTATGATGGAACAGAACAGGCAGTTTCAGCCAATGCTAGTGCTGGTGATTCTGGTTATGAAGCTTTCCCATCACCAGTTAAGGATAAAGAATGGATAATGAATTCTGGTGCGGATATTAATGATAAAGATGCTCCAAATTGTTATGCTCAAGAACCGAAAAGTGGGATTATTTATGAATTAAGGCGAGTTGATCAATCAATTGGCACTTGCCCAGATGGATATCAACGTGTTTGCGCCGCCTCAGATCAATCGACGAATTGTGATGTTTTAAATCCTGATTATAATGAAGCTGATGCTCAAGCCGCTCAAGCCGCTATTGATGCTGCTAATACCTGGAATGCTAATCCGGCTAATGCTGCTAATCAAAAGGTGGTGCCACCAGCTTACGCTATTCCAAAAATAATAAGCAAAAAAACTAATAAATTTTGCGCCGTTACAAATGATAATCCAGTTGATTTAACAGATGTTTATTGTAAGATTACAACTTCAAATTATACAACAGCGCCATATTGCTATGATAACGCTATGGCGATGTGTGTTAAGTATTCAAGTGTAGATGGAACCTCTGGAAATGTTGTTTCCCCTGACACTGATCCAATAACTTCACCTCTTTTGGCAGTTGTTTTTAAAAAAGGAAATCTTTGCAGCTCATTTAACCCTAATACTACTCCACCGCCTGATTGGCTAAGCACTCAAAATTCTATTTATAATAGTGTTCAAGGACAAAAATGTGAAGATGCTCAAGGTGTTCTTGCAAAATTAGATTCAAAAACAAGTTTAAAATGTTCTGCTACGAAAGCTGGCAATACCTGTAAACACTTATTTGCCAAGGTTCCAAAATCAATTGGTGTAACTGGAGATGGAAAGTTTGGTGCAGCGGAGAAAACCTTTTGGGGGGCTAATCCAGCAACTTCTTCAACTAATGGGGGTGGGGTTGATGAGGCTAATGTAGTTGGACTTGGAATTGATAAATTTTCTTGGATGTTTACACCTGGTGATCAGGTGGGATTAGTGGTTGAGGGAGAAAGCTCTTATCCGACCATGCACGCAGATTCAACCTTTAAGAGGATGTGGGCTTTTTCGAAAAACACCTGTACTGCTCTTGAGGATTTGGCAAAAATGGAGGATGCTACTTACGATAGTGTAAATGGTATTCATAATAAGAAAAGAAGGAACATGTATCTTGAAGGTCCTGGTGGTGGTCCTTGTGACATGAGTGATGTTTCAAAATGCACAGCGTTTTTGACTGCTGAAGTTGACCTTGATTTGTGTTTACCGGAAAATTTAATAGACCCAACTACTGATGAAAATTCTAGTGGTAATTCAAAGTTGAGTTTACAGGTTAATAGTGAACCAGCTAATCCAATTAATGATCCAAATGGAAGAGGGGATATTCTTAATGTTTCCGCTGCGAACTTTAATAGTCAAGATTCTGGTAATTTGTTATATAATTGGACAGTACAAATAAGTAGGGATGGATCAACTCCGCCGATTGACACCACGACTTGGAAAGATATCACTAGTGCTATGGAAAGTATTCCTTCTTTTTCCGCACTTGACGCAAGTGGAATAGGGAAGAAAAATCTAGCCATTAATTTAAATTTAAGTGAGGCTTTAATAAAGAGTAATATAACAGGATCTTTTACGGATACTTTTTATCTTAAGATTAAAGCACGGGCAAAAGGCACCGCCACTGATGGTAGTCAAGATGCGGAGGGCTTTACTGTAGTTAAAGTTAGGCAACAACAAAATGAAATAAAAATGTATTCAGTAACAGCTAATAACACGGGTATGTTATTAATGGACGAGGGCGGGACGGAAATCTGCGCCAGTGATGAAGAGAAAAAAACCTGTTACGTTACAAAGGATGAAATTATTGGACTAACTGTGCCTGCTTCTAGTGGTAATACTTTGACTAATTTTTCCTGGAAGGCGAATGGGGCTATTATGGTTTGCGATGCAACGGTTTCCACACAGTGCGCGACAGTTGCTGGAAATAAAGTTTTCGTTCCAATTCTTGGCAATACAGGCGAGGCTGTGGATGTGACAGTAAATGCCATCAACACAAAAACAAATGAGGCTGTTGAACTCAGTAGGCATTTTGTGATTGTAAATCCTAAAGTTGTTTTAAGTAGTGCGGATGAGAGTTTAGTGTGGCCAAAATTATTAGGTTACTATAAAGACTTAAATGGTAATCAGTATCCCGATTACAGTAAAACTGTTTATGAAACCGCTCAGGCTAGCAATGCTAATTTAATCGCAACCTTTTATCCTAGCTCATTAGCAAATAAATCTCAACTCGAATGGATAATTGACGGAGAAACTCAATATGATTTAATTAATAAGACAAATATAGTTTTTCCAGTTAATAAATTAGAAGGCAATAGTTACGATGTTGGAATATTGGCACATTTCAAAACAGGTTCAGAAGTTGATGTTAATAATATAAGAAAGGCCCTTTTAAAGGATTGGAAGGTTGAAGCGGAAAATGTTATTGATGAGGAGCAAAGCGCAACTATTCAGATTAACGTTTTAACGGCTGGTTCTCAAAAGGTTGCTCAGAAAAACGCGCAAACCGGCTTAGCTAGTTTAATCTCTCATTTGCCTGAGAATTTAATGTTTCTACTCAAGATTGTACTAACCTCAGGTGGATTGTTAGTATTAACTGGCATAGTATTTGCCGTTATTCCTGGAGCCTCTTTCGAGGAAGAGGATAAGTACTAATTGACGCTCTTGAGTTGAAAATAAAAAACAAACAAACAAACAAACAAACAAGTGCCCATTAGTAGTTCTTTTTAAGGGATTGTTTCTGATTAAATAAAGGTTTATTTTTTGTTTTTAGTTTTTTGATAATAAAGAATAAAAACCGATTATTAAAAATCCTCATAATATGAAAGAATAAAACAAAAAATAATAATGGAAAAAACAAAAAAACAAATATATTTTTTTTCAATACTTTTCTTGTTGGTTGTGTTTACTGGTAAAGCCAATCAGTCTTCTGCTGCAACCTGTAGTGGCGACCTGGGTGGTTCTTGTGTTTTTTATTGTGATACTACTGGAGATGCAAATTTTGTAAGTACTGTAACAGTAACAGATTGTAGCGCTAGTCAAGTTTGTTGTGTTCCTGGCGCTGGTTCTGGCAGTGTTGGTGGTACTAACACAACTAACAACACAACCAATAATCAAGCTTCGGTTCCAACTGTAGCAAAAAATATAAGCTCCAACACTCCGTCCGCTGGCACCTTCAAATACATCCTCCTTGAAACCCTTCCTGGCTTTTTTCAGGCCAAGCAAGAGCTGACTGACTTGCCAGCTTTAATTTTAGCCATCTATAAGTTTGGAATCTGGACCATTGGTATTGCTGGACTTTTCATGC
>CAINNK010000008.1 GCA_903851135.1 uncultured bacterium
GGCAGAGTTGCAATTGCAAAAAATGTGTCTAATACCTATATAAGATTTCTACTTTTGTAGATAACAGTCGGACCAGAGGGAGCGAGTCCAGTCTAATACCTATATAAGATTTCTACTTTTGTAGATAGGTAGGGGCAAACCTTCATCTCTCGGGTCTAATACCTATATAAGATTTCTACTTTTGTAGATCTCTATGAGTACAAGGAAGTGGGTAAGTCTAATACCTATATAAGATTTCTACTTTTGTAGATTTTTAGGATAAGTTATTTCTTTTTTTAGTGTCTAGTGCCTATATAAGATTTTTCGCACAACAAAAAACCCGACTTTCAAAAGTCGGGTTTTTTTTATGCATTTTCTAAAAGCTATCAGCTATCTTATGCTCGCGAAACATATTCTCCTTTATCGGTATTGATGATAAGTTTGTCTCCTTCATTGATAAAAAGCGGAGTGGAAACTTTCAGGCCTGTTTCCATGATGACAACTTTGCCGCCAGTTCCAGATGTATCACCTTTGATTCCTGGGGGAGCTTCGACAACGGTCAAAGTTACCTTGATTGGAAGCTCGATGTTGACTGGCAAATCATTGAAATTAAGCACGGTCACTTCAGTTCCTTCAAGCAGATAAAGTGGTGCATTGCCAATGGTTTCTTTTGAAAGTGTAAATTGGTCATAGGAAGTCATGTCCATGAAAACGAAACCATCTTGTTCAGCGTAAAGATACTGAGCTTTGGATTTTGACATGTCAGCTTCATCAGCTTTGTCAGATCCATTGAAAGTTTTTTCTAGCACTGATCCGTTGAGCAAGTTCTTGAGCTTGGTGCGAAGCACTGCTCCGGCTCGCCCGGTTTTGGAATGTTCAGCTGAAAGCACAACGTAAGGTTGTCCTTCCCAAAGAATATTTTTTCCAGTTTTGATATCGCTTAGTCCTAACATATTTTTTGTTGACTTGCACGGATAAAAGACGGATTTTCACGGATCACGGACTTTATAAATTTATCAGTGCTCCGTGTTCATCTGTTATTTATCTGTGTTGATCAGTTTTTTTTATTTAACGACAAACGGTGCCAAGGCCATAACGCGAGCGCGTTTGATAGCTTGAGCTAGAGTTCGCTGGTGTTTTGTGCAAGTTCCATGTCTCTTTGGAGGATAGATTTTTCCTTGAGAATTCATGAAACGACGAATTAGATAAGCATCTTTGTAATCAATCTTGTCCATCTTTTGATCACAGAAATAGCAAGTTTTCTTTTCCATAATTATGTTTATAATACTAATGATGCGAATTTAATGCGAATCTACGAATATGCGAATTATTTGCATATTTGCATTATTTGCATAGATTTGCGTAATTTGTATTGTTAATTTTTTAAAATGGCACATCTTCGAGTCTGACTTCATCAGTCTCTTCATCAAGGTTGATGGTTGGGATTACTTCTTCGACGGCTGGGGCTGGTCGGTTGACTGGAGCAGGTGTCGCTTGTTGAGTTGGTCTTGGTTGATAACTCCCATTGCTTTGTCCGCCTCCTTGCGCGCGAGAACCCATCTGCATATTTTCAGCTACGATGTCAGTTGTTTTTCTTTCAACGCCATCTTTGCCAGTGTAGGAGCGAGTTTCCAAGCGTCCTTCGAAATAGGCTTCTTGACCCTTGGTTAGATATTGGCCGGCAATCTCTGCCAAACGTCCCCAGATCACAATGTTGTGAAATTCACTTTTTTCTTGCTTTTGTCCGCTCTTGTCCATCCAAGTTCGATTAGTAGCTAAACCGATAGTAGCAACAGTTTGTCCTGAAGGGGTAGTGCGGATTTCAGGATCTCTTGTAAGTCTTCCGATGAGTTGAACTTTGTTTAAATTCATAAATTTATATTGTTATATGGCTATATTGCAATATGATTGAAGTTCAAACATATTTTTTAACAATATAACAATATAACAGTTTAACAATATAACAGTTAAATTATATGTTTAGCAAATCATCAAGTTGCTTGTCGATATCTTGGGCAGCTTCCTTTGTGACAACTGGTTTCTTTTCAACTTTTGGCGCTTCAACTGCAGCTTCTGCTTTTGGAGTCTGTTCAACTTTCTTTGGAGCAACAGGTGCGGAAACAGTTGGAGTTGGTTTGATAAATGGTCGTGGAGCTTCTTTTCTTTCAGGACGCTGTGGGCGAGCTGTTTCAGGACGCTGAGTTTTCATCTCTTGGGCTTTGCGTCGTTCCTTGGCACCAAGTTCTGGCAAGTCTTCAGTTTTCACAATCAAAAATCTCAAAACATCATTGTTGAGGTTTAGTTTGTTTGTCATGGCTTGAATTCCAAATTCTTTTTCGCCATTTTTTTCATCAGCCCAGAAATCAATGTCTTCCAGTTCAAAACGACGGGTGACATAAGTCCCCTTGTCTTGGTGTTTGATTTCATAGGAGAGTTTTCTTTTTTCAGTCAATTCTGGCTCAAGGAGTTTTGCTCCTTCTGCAACTAACATTGTGCTGACTCCTTCTCGAATCGCATCGAGAGTTGCTTCTTGGCGCTGGCCAACGAGGTAAAACAATTCGTACTGCATGGATTAGTATAATACAAATGATGCGAATTTAATGCGAAGCTATAAATATGCGAATTATTTGCATATTTGCATTGCCTGTATAGATTTGCGTAATTTGTATTATTAAATTAAAAAATAAAAAACTACACTCAAAGAAGTCCGTTCCTTTAATGTAGGATTTTTCAACCTATCCACTTTTGGCTTAGTGGCGGGCTAAATTTGGACTTTCTTAGTTGTAAAATGAGTATAACAAGATTTTCTTGGAAAGTCAATGGTCGTTATGCATAAGTGAGAATTATTATGGACTTTTTTCGTATAACAATGTAGTATGGTGTATCATTAAAATAAGCTAAAACTGAAGAATATATTTATGCAATTCGAAATAATTTCAAGTCACACACCAGCCGGTGATCAGCCAAAAGCCATTGCGGATTTGGTGGACGGCATCAATGCTCGGGAGAAATTCCAGACGCTTTTGGGTGTGACTGGCTCGGGCAAAACTTTTACGATTGCTAATGTGATAGTGCAGATTCAAAGACCAACTTTGGTGATTGCGCCCAATAAAACTTTGGCAGCGCAATTAGTGCAGGAGTTTCGCTCTTTTTTTCCCAAAAATGCAGTCGAGTATTTTGTTTCCTATTATGACTATTATCAACCGGAAGCCTACATTGCTTCGACGGATACTTTCATTGAAAAAGAAACGCAAATCAATGAAGAGATTGATCGCTTGCGTCATGCGGCTACTAGCGCCTTGCTTTCCAGGCGCGATGTAATCATTGTGGCTTCAGTTTCTTGCATCTATGGTTTGGGCAGCCCGGACTATTATCGCGAAGGCACGGTGGAAATTGAGGTTGGCAAAAAAATGAAGCGGCAGGAGATTATGCAGGGCATGGTGGATATGCAATATCAGCGCAGCGATGTGTTGGCACGCGGAAAATTTCGAGCCACTGGCGATACGCTGGAAGTGATGACTCCTGGGCGAGAAGTGATTGTCAGAATTGAACTGGGTGATGGAGTGGTAAAGAAAATAGTTGAATTTGATTTTTTGACAGGAGAAAAATTAGCGGAGCTGGAAAGAACTTTGATTTTTCCAGCCAAACATTTCGTGGTGCCACAAGTTGTGATGGAAGAAGCCTTGGCAGAAATCCAAAAAGAAATGGAAGATCGGGTGATAGCACTAAAGAAAGATAACAAATTGATTGAAGCGGAAAGAATTTTGCGCCGAACACGTCAGGATTTGGAAATGATGCGAGAAGTTGGTTTCTGTAATGGCATTGAAAATTATTCGCGCTTTTTGACGGCGCGCCAAGATGGTGAAGCGCCGTACACCTTGATTGATTATTTCCCTAAAGATTTTCTGATGGTGGTGGATGAATCGCATGTGACCATTCCGCAAGTCAGAGCGATGTATGCTGGGGATCAAGCCAGAAAAACGGCGTTGATTGAAAATGGTTTTCGTTTGCCGAGTGCGCTGGACAACCGACCATTGAAATTTGAGGAATTTGAAGCGCGCATTAATCAAATGATTTTCACTTCTGCCACGCCAGCTGTTTATGAAAAAGAGCATTCAACCAAAATCACTGAGCAGATTATTCGTCCAACTGGCCTGCTTGATCCTCAGTTGGAAATCAAATCCGCCAAGGGACAAGTGAAAGATGTTTTTCGAGAAATTGAACAAGTGGTTGCGAAAAAAGAGCGAGTGCTCATCACGACGCTCACAAAAAAAATGGCCGAGGATTTGTCAGAGTTTTTGAAAGAGCAAGGAATTGCGACGGAATATCTGCATTCTGATGTGGACACTTTGGATCGCGTGAGAATTCTAGAGGGTTTGCGACGAGGAGATTTTGATGTGTTGGTGGGAGTTAATCTTTTGCGCGAAGGTTTGGATTTGCCGGAAGTTTCACTGGTGGCTATTATGGACGCTGACAAAGAGGGATTTTTGCGCAGTGAGACGTCGCTGATTCAAACGATTGGACGCGCGGCGCGAAACATTAGCGGGCGAGTGATTATGTATGCCGATAAATTGACAGGTTCGATGACGAGGGCAATTGATGAAACAAATCGACGTCGAAAAATTCAAGCGGCGTACAACAAGAAACATCACATCACCCCGCAAACAATCAAGAGAAATATCAAATCAATTGTCGATCATGAAATCAATCCATTGCCAACACCCGATTTTGCCAAGCTGGAATCGCTGGAAGACATTAGTGGGTACATTAAAATGAAAGAAAAAGAAATGAAAGACGCTGCTCGCGGACTGCAATTTGAAAAGGCGGCTCTGATTCGCGATGAGATTTCGCAGTTGCGGAAAATACAAATGCGTTAAAAAACAGATTCTAGATTTTGGAAGTTAGATTTTAGAATAAATGCAAAATGTAAAAAACAGGTTCTAGATTCTTGATTCTAGATTTTAGAATGAAATACAAAATACAAGTTCGTATTTTCCCCCTTTAGAAAAGGGGGATTAAGGGGGATTTGAAAGATTATATTTATAAAGAAAGTTTTTCAAATCTCTCGTGAATGCTGCACTTTCTCTCATTCGCTATCTTTTCTAAAAAGAGGAATAAAATTAATGTGTGACAGAAGTCTGCGGTCGCAGACTTCTGTCACACATTTTTTGTGGGGATTTTGGGCAAGAAAAAATCCGAAGAAATTTTCGGATAAAATAAAAAAATAAATCACAAGCGATACCTGACACAAAAAAGGAGAGTGCAGGATATCGCTTGCGGGCAAGGGAGAACTGGTTAATCAGTAAGATCATCTTCGGTAATGATAAGCGTGGTTTCTTCTGTTCCTTCGCCAGGAACGTCATCGTTATAAAAACGCAGTTTTTTCATGATGATTTTTTTAAAGAATTAGCAAATTTGCGAAGGTGCAAATTTACTTTGAAGCACAATATGGGTAAGTCGCATGTTTCGCAGGCTGCACCGATATTGGTGAAAAGCTTTGATTTTGTAAATCTCAGCTTACTGATTAAAATTCTACATTACTTTGGTTTGTTGTCAATGACAAATTGGCAAGAAAAAACAGAGCGGGGCTCTGTGATAATTGTGAAAAATTATGTAGAAATGAAAAAACCGAAGAGAAAAGATTTTCTCGACGGAGTTTTTTGGGAATAAATGCAAGGCAGTAAGTCAATGTGCGATTATAATCACTATATTAGTAATGAATATAACCGCACAAAAACTTACTGCACGAGTAAGCCTTTTATTATGGAACCGGTTTTCACCAGAAAAGGTGACTTAAGTGAGCCGGTAGGGGTGCTCTTTCATAGTACAATGTTTTTGCCTGTTATGAAAAAATAATCCATCCAACAGCTAGTCGTCATCTCGGACTTAGCTATCGGTCAAGCCATGAAAAAGGGTGGCGGGGCTGCCGGAGTGTGCAAGGGTTGCTGCGATAATTTTACCATTCTTCGCGTGCATTGCGGGAGGAGGAGAGAGTGAAGAGAAGGAAACGAACATAAGACCTCCGTGGATTAGTTATTGGAGACAGTGAGATGCAACATGCAAAACACCAAAAAATAAAAGGTACTAGTTTATTAACTATGATTATACATATTTGTGTTTTTTTGTAAACCCCCTATGTGGATAACTTTCTTTTGGGACGGATTTTAGATATTAAGTGCTAGATTTTAGAATAAATACAAAGAATAAATGTAAATAATAAAATGAGGCAAATCAGGTTTTTGTTTGCTTTAGGGCGTTAAGGTTTATGCTCCAAATGAGAGGGAAAAAAATGGATATGCCTTTAAAATGCTTGCGCAAATTTGCGGGGGCGTGTAAAATATGGAAAGTGCCATCAAGGCATGGTTTTTAAAAATATAATTCGTAACAAATATAAACTATGGAACAGGAAACAGAAAAAAAAGAGGAAGTGGTTTCACAAGCTGCGCCAGTAGTGGAAGCAGAGGTGAAAACTGAAAAAATTGAAGAAACAAAAGTTGCTGACAAAAAAGAAGGCAAGAAATGGGAGTGTAAATTGGGAAAGCTTTGCAAGCAGAACAAGACCACTGTTGCAATCGTTATTTTGGTGATTGTGGTGGCAGCTAGTTTTGGTTTTGTGAAGTATGCTCAATATCTAAAGAAAAATGATATTGGGGTGACTGGCGTGAAGGTAAAAGTGGAACAATTCATCAAGGACAATGCTCCGCAGCAAGGAGCTGGAATCACAGTTAAAAGTGTGGTCAAGGAGGCAGGTTTGTATAAGGTAACTATTGATGCCAATAAGCAAGAAATAATTACGTATATTACAACTGATGGAAGTAAATTTTTCACGCAGCCGCCAACTGATTTAAATGCTGCTAAAACTGATGCTCAAGCAAATAATGTACAAACCACTCCGGACAAAGTGGTAGCTGACCAAAAACAGGATATGCCAGAAGTGAAACTTTTTGTGATGAGTTATTGTCCATTTGGAACTCAAATCGAAAAAGGCATTTTGCCAGTGCTTAGCGCACTTGGTTCAAAAATCAAGTTTAATCTTGAATTCGTGAACTATTCAATGCATAACAGCAAAGCACAAAATGATCGCAAAGAATTGGATGAGAATTTGAGACAATATTGCATTCAAAAAAATCAACCAACAAAACTCAATGCTTATCTTGGATGTTTCCTGAAAAAGGGACAAGGGACAGAGGCAGCTTGCATTACTTCTACTGGGGTTAATGCTGCTCAAGTTGCAAGTTGCATGACTCAATCTGACACTCAGTTTAATGTGACGAAAGATTTCAATGATGAAAGTTCCTACCAAGGACAATTTCCAAAATTTGAAGTCAATCAAGAAGATAACGTTAAATATGGAGTGCAAGGTTCTCCAACTTTAGTGGTTAATGGTACAACTCTTTCTCCTGGTCGTGATAGTGAAAGCTTGCTTAAAGCTATTTGCTCAGGCTTCAAGACTGCGCCAAAAGAATGCGCTCAGGCTCTTTCAACCACCGCTCCTTCAACTGGATTTGGTGATGGAACCGCAGCGGCAGGAGCAGCTCCAGCGTCTTGCGCAACGAACTAAATTTTATTGTTTCGCTCGCATACGTTTTTGTTTTTATCCTAGTGAAAGTGTTTTTCGGTTATTTGACTTTTAACACCAAGGAAAATCACTTTCAAGCGAAAAAACAAAAAGTATGCTCGCTCAATTTTAGGAAAAAATGTTTTTAAAAAAAGAGAAGCTTCCGAGCTTCTCTTTTGCTATTGATTTTTATTTAAGCTAGAGTTATGATGCTAAATTATATTACCATTTTGCTCGCATCCGTTTTTCTTTTTATCCCAGTGAAAGTGTTTTTCGGTTATTTGACTTTTAACACCAAGGAAAACTACTTTCAAGCGAAAAAAGAAAATACTCGTTCAATATAGAAATTTAAAACATTAATTGGCGTAGCATTATATATGGAGAATAAAATTATTATCAAGGGCGCACGGGAGCATAACCTAAAAAATATCGATTTGGAACTTCCGCGGAACAAATTTATTGTTTTTACGGGTCTTTCGGGGAGCGGAAAATCAACCTTGGCTTTTGATACCATTTTTGCTGAGGGGCAACGAAGATATTTAGAAAGCCTTTCTAGTTACGCGCGGCAATTTTTGGGACAAATGGACAAGCCAGACGTGGACTATATCGAAGGACTTTCGCCGGCTATTTCGATTGATCAGAAATCAACGTCTCACAATCCGCGTTCAACGGTGGGCACGGTCACAGAAATCCATGATTATCTGCGACTTTTGTATGCCAAAATTGGCATCCCGCATTGTCCGGTTTGCGGGCGGGAAATTTCCAAACTTTCAACTGATGAAATTGTCGATCGTGTGCTTGAACTTAGCGAAAAAAACAAAGCTAAAACGGTTGAAATTCTCTCACCAGTGGTGAGAGAGAGAAAAGGTGAATATCTGGCCATGCTAGATGAAATGTATAAACGTGGATATTCCGAAGCAATTGTGGATGGACAGCGTCATCGCTTGGAAGATTTTAAAGCTGTTAAATTGGAAAAATACAAAAAACACAGCATTGACATCATTGTTGATAAAATTGAAATCAGCGACGAAAATTTGAGTCGGCTTTTCGAGGCGGTTGAAAAATCACTCAGGCTTTCAGAGGGACTGGTGAAAGTGCGGACTGGTTCACAGTCAAGGAAAAAAAATCTAGATTCTAAAATCAAAAATCTAGAATCTGCCCCCATTGAGCAGATTTACAATCAGAAACTTTCTTGTCCAATTCATGACATTGCTTTTCCCGACATGGAGCCGCGACTCTTTTCTTTCAATTCGCCTTTTGGAGCGTGCCCATCTTGTGAAGGGTTGGGGCTGAAAAAAGAAATTGATCCCAAGCGAATTATGCCGGATGAAAACAAGACGATTGCTGAAGGCGGGATTATGCCTTGGAGTTACAAACCCAATAATTATCAGGGCACGATTTTGAAGGCGGTTTGCCAATATTACAACATTGATGATCACAAGCGTTTGCGCGATGTGCCAAAAAACAAATTGGATATTCTTTTGTATGGCACGAAAGATGATGACCTCATTAAAGTGAAATATCATTTTCGCTCAGGCACTGGCAGCTATAATATTCGTTGGAAAGGGGTGGTTGAATGGTTGCAGGAAAGATACAAAACCACCACTTCAGATGCGGTCAGGACAGACATTGAAAAATATATGTCGCAAAAAGCTTGCTCAACTTGCAAAGGCTCACGCTACAAAAGCGAGGTTTTGTTGGTGACAGTTGGTCAAAAAAATATCTATGAAGCTTCGATGGTGAGCATCAAAGAAAGCGTGGCTTTTTTTGAAAATCTGAATCTTTCCACACGCGAGGAATTGATTGCGGGGCGAATTTTGAAAGAAATTATCGCGCGCTTGGTTTTTCTTAATAACGTGGGCTTGGATTATTTGACTTTGGCGCGAGCGGCTTATTCGCTTTCAGGCGGGGAATCGCAGCGCATTCGCTTGGCTTCGCAAATCGGTTCGCAATTGGTGGGGGTGCTGTATATTTTAGATGAGCCATCGATCGGTCTGCATGCCCGTGACAACAGCAAGCTAATTGAAGCTTTGCGGCACTTGCAAAAAATTGGCAATACTTTGATTGTGATTGAGCATGACGAAGAAATGATGCGCCACGCTGACTGGTTGGTGGATGTAGGCCCGCGAGCAGGCAAACATGGCGGCGAAATTGTTTCACAAGGCACGCCGGAAGAGGTTATTAATGATCCAAAGTCACTGACGGGACAATATTTGCGAGGCGAGCTTGAAATTGAAATTCCAAAAGTGCGCCGCTCTGCTGCCAAGAAAAAAAGAATTGTGGTGCGCGGAGCTAATGAGCATAATCTTAAAAGTGTGACGGCGGAATTTCCGCTGAAAGTTTTCACTTGTGTGACTGGAGTTTCTGGCAGCGGGAAATCAACTTTGGTTGAGGACACATTGTATAAAGCTTTGGCAAACAAATTGCATCGAGCTTTGGACGTGCCAGGCAAACATCAAGAAATTGTGGGCATTGAAAATATTGATAAGGTTATTATGATTGACCAATCGCCAATCGGTCGCACCCCGCGCTCAAATCCGGCCACTTACACTGGACTTTTTACGCACATTCGAGAACTCTTTGCGCAAACTAAAGATGCCAAATTGCGAGGCTATGGACCGGGACGTTTTTCGTTCAATGTCCATGGTGGACGCTGCGACAATTGCTCCGGCGAAGGATATTTGAAAATTGAAATGCAATTTATGCCCGATGTCTATTTACCGTGCGATGTTTGCAAAGGCAAAAGATACAACAGTGAAACTTTGCAAGTGAAATATAAAGGCAAAAATATTTCCGAAGTTTTGGCGATGACTGTTTCAGAAGGCGCCGAGTTTTTTGAAGCGTTTCCAAAAATTGCCAGCGCCCTCATTGTGCTGGAAGAAGTTGGTTTGGGTTACATTGAACTTGGACAAAGTGCTACCACGCTTTCCGGCGGGGAAGCACAGCGCATCAAATTGGCCTCAGAACTATCTCGTCGCTCAACGGGAGACACTCTATACATTTTAGATGAACCGACAACAGGTCTGCATTTTGATGACATCAAAAAATTGCTGCACGTGCTCAATCGCTTGGTGGATGGTGGAAACACGGTCGTAGTGATCGAACACAACCTGGATGTGATCAAAACGGCTGATTGGATCATCGATATGGGTCCCGAAGGCGGGGATGGCGGCGGAAAAATTATCGTCACCGGTCCACCGGAAGAAATTATCAAATATCATCAAGAAAGTTATACAGCGAAATATCTTAGGCAGGTTCTTAAAAAATAATTGTTACATTGTTATATTGCTATAAAAAAATGTGTCATCCTGAACTTGTTTCAGGATCTTCGTTGCAGTAAGAGCGATGAACTAAAGGAAGTAGATTCTGAAACAAGTTCAGAATGACATTAGAAAAAATAATATGAAACAGTATTGTGTTTATATTACAACAAATAGAGAAAATAAAGTTTTGTATATCGGAGTGACAAATAACTTGCCGAGAAGGATTTATGAGCACAAAAATAAATTAGTCAAAGGTTTTACTGAAAAGTATAATGTTGATAAATTGGTTTATTTTGAGCAAACTGAAGATGTCCAGAGCGCACTAAGAAGAGAAAAACAATTGAAAAATTGGCACAAGGATTGGAAAATAAATTTGATAAATAGTTTTAATCCAGCGTGGAAAGAATTGGCTGATACATTGCTGGATAACGAACATTGATAATATTATCCTGAATGACAAAATAATAAACATGTCATCCCGAATTTATTTCAGAGCCTGTCCTGAATTTAGTTCAGGAATCTCGGTTACGGGCAGTGTTGTGAAATAAAGAAAGCAGATTCTGAAACAAGTTCAGAATGACAGGATATACATTCTCCCCACAAATAAAAAGAGCCGGACACGCATTCATCTTGGGGATGAGGATGCGCGCCGGCAAAAACTTCGATGTTCATATTGGTTAACTTAATCTCCAAAAATCTGCCTGTACCACTCTTTAACGATTTTATCAACAGTCCATGAATTGTCGATAGTAAGTTGAAACTTGCCAACCTTATAGTTAAATAAAATAAGAAAACCAGTTGCATTGGCTACAGCAATCATCATTGGTGCTATACTTGTTCGTATATCGCTACCAACAGTAGGATTAACCTTTATGACTGAATTTGAAATAACCTTAAATTGTTCCAAATTGGAACATCTTTTGTACGCTCCAAATTCTTCAGATATTGCTAACCTGAGAGCATGCAATGGATTTAACTGATCTTTATAGCTCTCACTTGGGTTGTGACCTCTCATTTTTTGCAGTTTTGCGTGGGCAATAATGTACCTTGCTGTTTTTTCTCCGTTTTCTTTGAGGTATTTTTTTGTAGCATTCTTTTTCATGATGCTTCTCCATTTTTGCCAAATTCGGCATGGTTAGGTATGATTGACTTAAAATAAAAGCAACTTTTGAGATTAAAAAGGTTATTAAAGTACGATATTATATTATAGTCCCAATTTATGAATTTGTCAAGTCTAACGTAATAGCCCAATAGCTTGGAAACGTTTCTGATATACTAATAAGTTATCAATTAACGTTTCAAATATATGGCATACACAACAAATCCCAGGATGCCCAAGCTCAGAGCTAGAGCAGTTAACATGGTCAGGGCTGGCAGATCAGTCAGCGAGGTAGCAAGATATTTCGGGTATACTAAAGGTGCAGTTAGTAAATGGTGTGCTAAAGTTCCCAAGGGAGGCGCTCACGAAATTCCAACTGAGTCTTCCCGTCCACATCATCATCCCAATGAGTTATCGGATGAGGTTGTAGATGCAATCATAGCTTGCAAAATTAAGCTTGGCAGATGTAGTGATGTTGTTCATAGACAACTAAATGAGGATGGAATTAAGGTCTGTCTTAATAGTGTAAAACGCAAACTAGATGATGCTGGTCTCATTAAAAAGCGAAGTCCTTGGAAAAGAGTGCATTTGTCAGTACAGCGTCCAGAGGCCTTAAAACCTGGAGATTTGGTGATGGTTGATACAATTCATTTAATGATAAGTCCCAGAAAAAGAATCTACGTTTACACTCTAATTGATGTGTATTCTAGGTGGACATACGCCTTGGCAGTTGAAAGAATTAGTGCTGGCAAAAGTGTAAAGTTTATCAAGAAAGCTCAGAGAGAAGCAGTTTTTAAATTCAACTGTATTCAATCGGATAATGGAGCTGAATTTACTCAACATTTTACAGAAAGAATTAAGGTGCTGCATAGACATAGCAGAATTAGGAAGCCTAATGACAATTCATATGTTGAAAGATTCAACAGAACTCTTAAAGAAGAATGTCTTTCTAATTTTCAAAGAGATGTTAAGATTATCAATAGGGCTCTGCCTGCTTATCTGGAATACTACAATACCGAAAGAATGCATATGGGCATAAATTTTAAAACCCCTAATTATTTAATCAAATGTTTCCAAGCTATTGGATAGAAAACGGTCTAAAGAAAAAAGTGGCTCAGCTGCCTCAAGAACCAGGGGTGTATTTTTTTTACGGCAAAGCCGAATCCGCCTTGGGTGGACCGCTTAAGCGTGGGCCATTGCTCTATATTGGCAAGGCGACGAATTTGAGGAGCAGGGTTTCTTCATATTTTAGAGGTTATAAAACCGATGCGAATATACGAATTGATGCGAATCTGCGAATAAAACATTTAGAACAAGTTGAACATTTACAACACCTAGAACATAATTTCGTGCCTGGGCGGAGTGAGTGGATTGGGTCGATGATGCCGTTGGTGGAAGAGGTTGAATTTGAGCAAACGGATTCAGTGCTGGAAGCTTTGATCTTAGAAAGCAATCTCATCAAAAAACATCAGCCAAAATATAACACCCTGGAAAAAGATGACAAAAGTTTTGCCTATTTTGTGATCACCAAAGAAGAATTCCCAAAGGTGTTGATAATGCGCAAGACGGATATTGAAAAAGTTCACAATTCACAGTTGTTGGTTCATAGAAAAAAAGCAATCAAAAAAAGGCCTGTTGACGGTGAACTAGTAACTAAGAACATTTACGGGCCTTATACGAGCAAGCAGCAGATGCAGATTGCGCTGAAAATCATGCGGCGGATTTTTCCGTTCCACGGCGGCAAGCAGAAAACCGAGAAGGGCTGTTTGGATTTTCAATTGGGATTGTGTCCGGGGCCGTATGCTGGTGCAATCTCCAAAGAAGACTACAAGAAAAATATTGATGGCATCAAGCTGATTTTGAGCGGCAAGAAAAAAAGACTGCTTTCCGGCTTAGAAAAAGAAATGAAAATTTTGGCCAAGCAAAATGAATTTGAAAAAGCGGCGCAGGTTCGGAACAAGATTTTTGCCTTGCAGCACATTCGCGATGTGGCACTCATCACACGTGATATGGAATCATCGTCAACAGTTCACAGTTCACATTTCACAGATGCGAACGAATTATCGAGGGGGATAGGAACTGTGAACCGTGAACCAAGAACTATCCGAATCGAGGCGTATGACATTTCGAATATTTCCGGCACTGATGCAGTGGGTTCGATGGTGGTTTTTGAAAATGGTGAGTCGAATAAAAGTCAGTATCGCAAGTTTAAAATCAAAACCGTTGATGGTAGCAATGACGTGGCTATGATGAAAGAAGTTTTACTCAGGCGTTTCAAAAATGATTGGGCGATGCCGGATTTGATTTTGCTTGATGGTGGAATTGGTCACGTTAATATGGCTGAAAAATTGTTGCGTCAAGAGCTGGGCTTGGACGTTGCGATTGTTGGGGTGGCAAAAGGACCAACGAGGAAAAATCTCAAATTACAAATGGCAAATTCTCACCCAAAGGGTGATCAGCCTTTGGCTGACAATAAAGTTCCAATGACTCAATTTCCAAAACAGTTGCAGAATTTTTTGAATGATAAGAATTTGGTCAAAAGTATTATGGATGAGGCGCATCGTTTTGCGATTACGTTTCACAGGAAACTGAGAGGGAAGAATGCACTAAAATAATATATGATACTTTGCGTATTTAGAGAGTGAGGGTATAATTAAATTATGCGAAAAATATTGAGAAAATATTTAACGGGTTTAATGCTGGCGGCCATCGTCTTGGTGGTTGGTGGTTTTTGCAGTGCGCCGATGGCGGGCGCTTCTTCGTCTGAGATGAACGGAATGACTGAGATTAGTGATGTTCATTGTGGGTCGGCTGACCACCTTGCGAAACATAAGGCTCCGATTAGCGACGCAATGATGCCGTGCTGCGTGGAAAAACATGACAATTCGTCAGTTTTCACGCCAGTTGCGCCAAATGAAAAAATCAGATTCGAGCAAGTTTCGATTGCTGAGCAATCGGTTTTGCTAGTTCAAACGATAAATCAAAAAACTTATGCTTCTTCGTCGTCTCCTCCGGAGCCTGACCTTCTTTTTTCTAGCGTGCGACTAGAATGAAAAAATCTTTAACCTTGTTTTGAGGCAAGGTTGTTTGTGGTGGGCGATACATTGCAACACTTCGCTCGCATACGTTTTTGTTTTTATCCTAGTGAAAGTTTTTTTTGACTATTGGAAATTTTGACGCCAAGGTAAATCACTTTCAAACGAAAAAACAAAAAGTATGTTCGCTCGCTTCGTATGGTTCAGAGAAAAATGCAGAAGTGTGAAATTCTAAAATCTAGAATCTAAAATCTAGAATCTAAAATCTGCTCTCGTGTATTCGTAGGTTTATTAAAAATATAAAAAATTATAGATATGAATAATAAAATAATTGTTCCGATTGCCGGCATGCATTGCCGCAGCTGCGAACTTTTGGTTGAGGACAGTTTGTCAGAAGTTACAGGCGTTCGGCGCAGTGTGGTTAATTTCAAAAAGGGCACGGCTGAAATTAATTTTGACGGGCAAAAACCTAATGAGGTTGAAATTGAAAAAGCAATTCGCGGTGCTGGGTATAGCCTTGGCAGTGACAAACCAAAAACTTGGCTGAGCAAAAATCCCGAGGATTATAAAGATTTGGCAGTGGCTGGAATTTTTTTGGTTGGTTTGTTTATTGTTGCGAAAAATCTCGGGCTGACAAATGTCAATCTTGGTGGCGTTTCAAATCCATCTAGTTTGGGCGTGGTTTTTTTGGTGGGAATTACGGCTGGGCTTTCAACTTGCATGGCCTTGGTGGGTGGGCTGATTTTGGGAATTGCGGCCAGGCATAATGAGAAACATCCTGAGGCGAGCGCAATGCAAAAATTCAGGCCGCATTTGTTTTTTAATCTCGGAAGAATTGGTGGCTATGCATTTTTCGGAGCAATTCTTGGCTCACTTGGCTCAGCCTTGCAAATGTCAGGTCTAGTTTTGGGAATTTTGACTATTGCAGTTGGGCTGGTGATGTTGGCGCTGGGAGTTAAATTGTTGGGAATTTTTCCGCGTTTGGAAAATGCTGCCATTTCTTTGCCAACAAGTGTGGCTAAATTCTTTGGAATCAAAAAAGAAGTTAAAGAATATAGTCATTGCGGTTCAATGCTCACGGGCGCCCTGACATTTTTTCTGCCTTGCGGTTTCACCCAGGCGATGCAACTTTTTGCAGTGAGCTCTGGCAGTCCTGTTCAAGGGGGTTTGATTATGGGCATTTTTGCTCTTGGAACGGCGCCAGGTTTGCTTGGGGTGGGCGCTATCACTTCAGTTGTGAAAGGAATTTTTGCTAAACGTTTTTTCAAGTTTGCAGGAGTCCTGGTGATCATCTTGGCATTCTTCAATATTGCCAATGGCTTTAATTTGGCAGGCTGGCAGAATCCAACAGTTAACAGTTCACAGTCAACAGTTCATAGTCAAAGTGTTGATCCGAATGTGAAGATGGAAAATGGGGCGCAGGTAGTTAGTATGGTTGAGGCTGGCAGTGGATATTCACCGAACAAGTTTACTATCAAAAAAGGTGTGCCAGTGCGCTGGGTGATTGATGCTCAAGCTCCAAATTCTTGTGCTAGCAGTATTTTGGTTTCAAGTTTGAATATTCGAAAAACTTTAACAGCAGGACAAAACGTGATTGAATTTACGCCAAAGGAGGTTGGCAAAATTCCATTTTCTTGCGGCATGGGGATGTATACTGGTGTTTTCAATGTGGTGGATGACCAAGGCAATGGCGCTGGCGCAGTTGATGAAAAAGCTCCGGGCGCTAATATTCCTAGTGGAGTCTGCACTGTTAACGGATGTGGGAATTAAGTTTTTAAAACCGATACGAAACTACGAAACAAATCCGAATCTACGAACAGGTTTTGATGAATAGAAATGTTTTTGTATATTAGTATATTCGTAAGAGATTAGTAATTTAGTGGGGCAAGGGTAGTTTTAAATTCTAAAACTTAGTTATTATGAAAAGAATAAATTTATCCCTTTCTGGCATGCATTGCACTTCGTGCGCAATGTTGGTCGAGAGAACGCTTGGAAAAACGCCTGGCGTCCAAAAAGCTAGTGTGAATTTTCCGGCTGAAAAAGTTTTGGTTGATTTTGATGAGCAGATAACTGATGTGCAAAAAATCATCGCAGCCATTGGGCGGGGTGGTTATGGTGCGCAAGAAGTTGATGCTAAAGATAGTGAGTTTGAAGGCAAGAAAATAGCCAAAGAAGTTTCTGATTATTTCAGTAGGTTTATTTTCAGTGCAATTTTGAGCTCTCCAATGCTGTATTTCATGCTGCTGGATTTTTTCAAGTGGCTGCCTGGTGAAAAAGGCCTGGCACCATACGTGGGAATTTTCTCGCTGCTGCTGACGATTCCGGTGCAGTTTGTGGTTGGCAAAGATTTTTATAAAGGCATGTGGGCGGCACTGAAAATGAAAACTTTCAACATGGATAGCTTGATTGCAATTGGGACTTCGACGGCTTTTTTCTATAGTTCGTATAATTTTGCAACTTATGCAATTGCCAACAAGTCTGTGATTGGAGCGGGCGGAGCGAAAATTCCAGATCTCTATTTCGAAACCGCTGCCTATTTGATAACCTTCGTTATTTTGGGAAAGTGGTTGGAAATTCGCACTAAGGGAAAAACTTCTGATGCTATCAAAAAGTTGATGGGAATGCAGGCTAAGACTGCACGTGTCCTTCGGCAGGCTCAAGATAAAATTATCGAGATTGATATTCCGATTGAAGAAGTTGTGCATGGTGACATTATTCTTGTGCGTCCGGGAGAAAAAGTTCCAGTGGATGGAAAAATGACCAAAGGCGCATCTTCAGTGGATGAGTCCATGCTTACTGGGGAAAGTTTACCGGTAGAAAAAAGTGTCGGTAGCTTCGTGGTTGGAGGAACAATCAACAAGACTGGAAGTTTTGAATTTGAGGCCACAAAAATTGGCTCAGAAACGACGTTGGCTCAGATTATCCGCCTGATTGAAGAGGCTCAGGGATCAAAAGCACCGATTCAAAATTTTGCTGACAAAATTGCAGCTTGGTTTGTGCCAGCTGTAATTGGGCTTGCAATACTAACGTTTCTTGCTTGGTTCTTCGTGCTTGGCGGAACTTTGGCATTTTCACTTATGGCTTTCACTTCAGTGATTGTGATTGCCTGCCCTTGTGCGTTGGGATTGGCCACGCCAACTTCCTTAATGGTGGGAACTGGCAAGGGTGCTGAGTATGGAGTGCTCGTGAAAGGTGGAGAAGCGCTTGAAGCAGCCAGTAATATTTCAGCGGTAATCTTTGACAAAACTGGAACACTTACTCATGGGAAACCGCAGGTGACGGATATCATGTCAATTGGCGACATGGACGAGGATGAGATATTGGCAGTTTCCGCAAGTCTGGAAAAGCTTTCTGAACATCCCTTGGCGGAAGCGATTTATACGCATGCTCAAGAAAAAAATATCAACTTAAAAAATGTTGATGATTTCAATTCGATTCCTGGCCATGGTGTCAAAGGTAGTATTGGCGGAGTTGTTTATCATTTTGGCAATCGCAAGTTGGCGAGTGATTTGAGAATTAGTTTTGAGCATGTTAATGCTGAGCTGGAAAAGTTGGAGAATGAAGGCAAGACAGCGATGATTTTGACCGATGAAAAAAATGTTTTGGCCATCATTGCAGTGGCGGACACTGTGAAAGAAACTTCGCGCGAAGCTGTGGCAAAATTAAAAATGATGGGCATTGAAGTTTTCATGATTACTGGTGATAATTTGCGAACTGCTAAAGCGATTGCAAAACTTGTTGGCATTGACGAGCAGCATGTTTTGGCTGAGGTTTTACCTGAGGACAAAGCTAATGTGGTTAAGGCCTTGCAAGAAAATAATGTAAAAAAGCTTTCCGAATTATTTGGAAATTGGAAATTGGAAATTGGAAATTCTCGCCAAAGGCGAGCTGTGGCTATGGTTGGTGATGGCATTAATGATGCTCCGGCTTTAGCACAGGCTAATGTGGGCATTGCGATGGGCACAGGAACTGACGTGGCGATGGAGGCAGGCGATATTGTGATTATGAAAAGTGATTTGAATGATGTGGTGACTTCACTGCAACTTTCCAAAGAAACCATGGGCAAGATTCGGCAGAATATGTTCTTTGCTTTGTTTTATAACGTGATTGGCATTCCGATTGCGGCTCGGGTTTTCTTTGCGTTTGGATTGATTTTAAAACCGGAATTAGCAGGCTTGGCGATGGCGATGAGTTCGATTTCGGTGGTAGGAAATTCCTTGTTGCTGCGATTATTCAAACCTGGCAAAAAGAATTATATTTCAATGATTGCTCCAGTATTCATGGTCGTTGTTTTCACTTTTGGATTTGTGTTGTTTGCCAAGTTGAGTAGTGGTATGTAGTGAAATATTCTTGCAAAATTGACGTATTAATTAACGCCTTAATTTGTCATCCTAAATTTATTTCAGGATCTTGGTTGGAGGAGGTTTTGTGAGGTGGAGAAAGCAGATTCTGAAACCCTCCAGAGGCGGACAGGCAAGTTCAGAATGACAGGAGTGTATTACTATTTGTAGATTTGTAGCAGATTTGTATATTTGTAGGGTGTAATTTTTAATTAATTCAAAAAACATATGATGTATGGATATGGCGTAAGTCATGGCGTGGGTTTGTTTGGGGAAATTTTTTCGTTGATTTTCTGGGCGGCGATAATTTGGCTTATTATAACCCTGGTGCGCGGCGGTCATCAACATGGCAAAAGTTGTTGTGGCGGGCATGGCGACGAGCAAAGGCCTGATAACGCCACGGAAATTTTGCGCCAGCGCTTTGCCAAAGGTGAAATTTCCAAGGAAGAATTTGAAAGCAGAAGCGCCGTGCTTGAAGGCAAAAAAGTGGAGGAAAAATAAGGTTTATCTGAAAAGAAAAATCAGAGTCTAGGCTCTGATTTTTTTAATGTCTCAAGTTTTATACCCTACATTCAATATTGACAGAAAAATAATTTATTGATAGCATCATATATCCACCTTAATAAACAATCATAACTATGATTTATAACTTTAACTGAAGACTAACTAAGGGAGATACAAGCCATGCTGGAAAATGCAAGAGAAATCGCCGTTGAGCGATGTGTTACGCAGCTCATTGAAGATAGTTTTTACAAGGGCTACTTGAAAATTGGTGGTATGCAAATTGATTATGAGGCGACGTTCTTGATACCAGTTTCCAAACTCCATACTTCTGGCTGGAAATCTCTCAAGTGTATCGCAGAGGTTCGCAAGATTTTCCAGCTAACCTTGAGCAGTAAAGATAGTAATTTTATTGAAATGAGTGATGACGAAGCTGGTTTTTTCATTGGCATGCTCTTCTCTTTTATCATTGAAAACTTTAGTGAATCAGTATTTACTGTTAGTATAATTCACAATAGCAAAATTTACGTTAAGGATGATAAACTGATCAACATTTTGAGTGACAAAAAATATGGCTGTAAATTTTAAGAAAGAATGCAGCCGCAATTGACCGTTCAAGAGAAGGCTTCCCTTGGGCGGTCTTCTTTTATTTATTTTTAAGTTAATAGTGAAATTTAATAGTTGCTGTTTAATTCAACCCTTTACATATTCCCATTTTTCTGATACCATTTTTAATTAGCAAATACTTGAACTGTAGAATGTATTTTGTATTAGGTATAATGTATTTGGTATGAAATATTACATCATATAGCAGGTGATTTTGCGAAACAAATTTATACATTATACATCATACCTGCCTATCGGACAGGCAGGCAAGATACTAAATACATAAATACTATGGCTTCCAAAAAAACAACTTCAAACAATGTGCGGGACATTGTTATTAAGGGTGCGCGGGTGAACAATTTGAAAAACATTGATGTCACAATTCCGCGCGACAAATTTGTGGTCATCACTGGGCTTTCTGGGTCTGGAAAATCCTCACTGGCTTTTGATACGATTTATGCTGAAGGAAATCGCAGGTATATGGAAGGACTTTCTTCTTATGCACGCAATTTCTTGGATCCTTCAGTCAAGCCCGACGTCGATAAAATTGAAAATCTTTCGCCGCCGATTTCGATTGACCAAAAAAGCATCTCACGCTCTCCACGTTCAACTGTGGGAACACTGACGGAAGTGTATGATTATTTGCGCATTTTGTATGCCAAAGTTGGCATCATTCATTGTCCGGAGTGTGGCACTTCCATGCAAAAAAGAAGCAATCGTGAAATTTTGGATGAGATTTTGACTTTTTCTCATCACACGCAAATTGCTATCTTGGCCAAACCGAAAGATGCTTCAACTGGCAAAGAACTTTTGCGCCACATTCAACGGTTGGGTTATGCACGGGTGCGCTTTGGCGAGAAAATGTACACCATCACGGATGCACTTTCTTTGGATGAAACTGAAATTATCGGTGAAATTGAAATGGTGATTGATCGTGTGGTGTTGGACAAGAAAAACCCTGACAATGAACGGATGTTAGATTCAATCGAAACGGCCATGAAAATGGGCAACAATTCGATGAAAATTTTGTTTGATAATGTGGAGGAACGCAGTTATAATCAAGATTTTTTTTGCAGCAAATGCGGAATCAAAATTAAGGAAGTGACGCCGCGTCATTTTTCTTTCAACTCTCCAGAAGGAGCTTGTGACACTTGTAGTGGTCTGGGGTATACCTTGAAAGTCAATCAAGAGTTGGTGGTTCCAAACAAAAATCTTTCTATTTTAGAGGGAGCAATTCTTCCTTGGAGCAAGTCAGGCGGAAAAATCAATGGACAAAATAGTCAACTGCTTTTACTTAAAGAAGTTGCCAAAAAACACAAATTTTCTTTGAGTGTGCCGATGAAAAAACTTTCCAAGAAACAATGGGACGTGGTTCTTTTTGGTGGTGAAGGTTTTGAGGGCGTGATTCCAGCCTTGGAGAAAAAATATTTTGAAACAAAATCGGAATATTTGCGCAGTGAAATTGAGAAATATATGACCGGCCGTACTTGCGAGACTTGTCAGGGAAAAAGACTCAAGAAAGAATTTTTGGCCGTTGAAATCAATGGGAAAACTATTGATGATTTGGTTTGTTTGAGCATCACTCATCTGCGAGAATTTTTTGAAAAGGCTGGCATCTGGAGTCAGACAACTCAAGAAAAAGAAATTGAGCGACCGGTTTTTCGAGAAATTTTGCAGCGTCTCAAGGCATTGGAAAATGTTGGTTTGGAATATTTGAATTTGGGGCGCAGTGCGCAAACAATTTCTGGCGGCGAAGCGCAGCGTATTCGTTTGGCGGCGCAACTTAATTCTCAACTAATGGGAATTGTCTATGTTTTGGATGAGCCTTCTATTGGCCTGCATAGTCGCGATACGGAAAAATTGATTGCCACGATGCGTCAGCTGCAAAATGTGGGTAATTCTTTGATCGTGGTTGAACATGACGAAAGTATTATTAGGGCGGCTGATTGGATTGTGGACATGGGACCTGGCGCCGGAGAAGAAGGCGGCATCGTGGTTTTTGAGGGTGACTACAAGAAACTCATCAAAAGCAAAAATCTGACGGCGCAATATATTTCCAAAAAGAAAAAAGTTTCTGACAAGAAAAAATATCGAACTGGTAATGGCAAGCAAATTGAAATCATCGGTGCCACGGAGCACAACCTTAAAAACATTGATGTGGCTATTCCATTGCACAAGTTCGTGGCTATTTGCGGCGTGTCCGGCTCTGGGAAATCAACTTTGGTCAAGGACATTTTGTCCAAAGCTTTGTCACGACATTTTTATGGCAACAAAGATTTGCCAGGCAAACACAAAAAAATCAAAGGTTTTGAAAACGTCAAAAAAGTCATTAGCATTAATCAAAATCCAATCGGACGCACACCGCGTTCTAATGCCGCGACCTATACGGGCGTGTTCTCGCACATTCGTGATCTTTTTGCTAGCGTGGAAGAAGCCAAGGCTCGCAACTATACGGCTAGTCGTTTTAGTTTTAACATGAAAGGCGGACGCTGCGAAGTTTGTCAGGGAGATGGTTCGCGAAAAATTGAAATGCATTTACTGCCGGATGTGTATGTGAAATGTGAAGCTTGTGACGGTACGCGTTTTTCCAAAAAGACTTTGGAAATTGAATATAAAGGATTTAACATCGCGCAAATTTTGGATATGGATGTGCGCTTGGCGCTACGATTTTTTGCCAGGCACCCGCTGATTGCCGAGAAACTTAAAACTATGGAAGATGTAGGTCTGGGCTATTTGAAACTCGGGCAAAGTGCCACCAATCTTTCCGGCGGCGAAGCGCAGCGCATCAAATTAGCCACAGAGCTTGCTCGCAAATCAACTGGCAATACTTTGTATATTTTGGATGAACCGACAGCAGGACTTCATTTCGATGACATTCGCAAATTGCTCACTGTGCTTAACGCCTTAGTAGACAAGGGTAACACTGTCATCGTGGTTGAACATAATCTCGACGTAGTCAGGGATGCTGATTGGGTGATTGAGCTTGGTCCGGATGGTGGAGATTTGGGAGGCTTTCTTAATTTTGAAGGCACGCCGGAGAAATTAAAGAAGGATAAGAAGAGTTGGACCGCGAAATATTTATGATTTTTTTGAGAAAAAACATAAATATTTCTAAATTGAAAAATCAAAAATCAAAATGGAAAATGGTATTTTCAAAATAGAATTCTAAATTATTTTGAATTTTTAATTGTCATTTTAATTTTTGAGATTTGCATTTTGCATTAAAAAAGCAGCAAGATGATTATTGCTATTATTGAGAAAATAATGTCATTCAGGTTGTTTCGCAGGTTCCAATCATAACGTTTGTCACCTTTGGGATAGGGATGGACCCAGCCGTGGAAATCGTAGATTTTTTTGAGAAAGTTGAAATTAAGTTTCCAATACAAGACAGTTAGTAAATCTGGGAGTAGGGAGAAAAAAGTTCCAGTGAAAATATTTTTTGCAGTTTCAATTGAAGCGTGTGAGAACTTTAGGTAAACAATGATGATAGCAAGGCCCGCAAAAAGATCAAGCGCTACTTTCCAGGCTGTATTTTTGAAAGTTGATCGGCGATTAAGATATTCTCCATGACGAAAAGTGTCGAGACAATAATGCAGCGCAATAGCCAGGGGTGCTATAATAAAAGGGTTTCTGATTTGTTTGCCCAGGGCGGCACCGACCAGGGCGTGAGTGATTAGAATCATAAAACAATTTGAAATTTTTAATTTGAAATTTGAAATGAAATCCAAATGACAAAATGTTTTTAGAGTTTAAGTTATTTGGAAATTAAAAATTGAGAGTTAATTTTATTTCAGAAATTTATATTTTAACTTAAATTTTCTATATGGAAAAAAACGGAACCCTTTTTATTATTGCTACGCCGATTGGAAATTTGGAGGACATTACTTTGCGGGCATTGCGCGTCTTGAAAGAAGTTGAGGCGATTGCTTGCGAGGACACGCGGGTGACTAGCAGGCTGCTTTCACATTATAACATATCCAAACCGCTACTTTCTCTGCACCAGCATAGTGGCGAGATTCAATTTGGAAAAATTCTGACTTTGTTGGCTGATGGCAAAAGCGTGGCGTATGCCAGCGATGCTGGCACGCCAGGAGTTTCTGATCCTGGAAACAAATTGGTTGCCCAAGCTCTTGCTCAGGATTTTGCGGTAGTTCCGATTCCAGGTGCGTCCGCCTTGGCAACCTTGATCAGTGTCAGCGGGATTGATATGCAGGTTTTTTCTTTTCTGGGTTTTCCGCCCCACAAAAAGGGACGTGAAACTTTTTTCAAAAATGTTTTAGCAAACAAAATTCCAATTGTTTACTATGATTCTCCGCATCGGGTAATCAAAAATTTGAAATTATTGGAATCATTGGAGAAGTTGGAATCAGACGCTGATGTTTCAATAAAGCAAATTATCATCGGCCGCGAACTGACTAAAATGTTTGAAGAAGTTGTTCGTGGAGATATTGCAGAAATTGAAACTTATTTTTCACAGCATCCGGAAAAGATGAAAGGCGAATTTTCGGTTATTGTTTTTTAGTTGATAAAATAGTTATGATGTGGGTATAATAAGGATATGAATCCAGTAGCGATAATTTGAAAAAAGATTACACTGATAGCTATTGGATTAATGAGATGATACTTTACGTAATTTTATTGAGAAATAGAGGTTTAATTTGGGCAAAGCCCATTCAAATTTCTGCTACTGGATGAAAAAACAAATTCAAAAAATTATCGAAGATGCCTTGTTTAAGGTAAAAAATACCAATAAATGGGTGGATTTTGAGATGCCTGAAATCATCATTGATTATCCAAAAAGTGAGCAATTTGGGGACTATTCTTCAAATATCGCCATGGTGTTGGCCAAAAAAATTGGGAAAAGTCCAATGGAAATTGCAAGCCAAATTGTTATATTGTTAAATTGCTACATTGCTGAAAGGGAATTGAGTAAAACTTTTAAAAAGGTAGAGGTTGCAGCGCCAGGCTATTTGAATTTTTATTTGTCGAAAAAATATTTGCAGGATTTAGTTTTAAAAATAAATACTGAGAATGATAGTTTTGGAAACGGTGGAAAGAAAAAAGAAAAAGTGATGGTGGAATTTTCTCAACCAAACACACACAAAGAATTTCACATTGGTCATTTGCGCAATGTTTTTGTTGGTGATTCGCTCGTTAAGGTTATTAGAAAAGCTGGTAGCCAAGTGATTGGCGCAAACTACATTGGTGATACTGGATCTCACATTGCAAAATGTTTGTGGGGTATCACCAAATTTCACAGCCAAGAGAACCTTGATGAAATTTCAAATAAGGCTGAATTTTTGGGAAAGGTTTACACTCAAGCTGTGCAAGCGATTGCGGAAAATGCTGAATTTGAAAATGAATTTAAAAACATTCAAAATGAATTTGAAAATGGCGATCCAAAGTTGGTTGATTTGTGGCAAAAAACCAAGCAATGGTCTTTGGATGATTTTCAAAAAATTTATGATCAGTTGAGTGTGTTTTTTGACGTGTATTTTTGGGAAAGTGAAGAGGAACTTGAAGGCAAGAAAATGCTCAAGGAATTGCTGAAAGTTTCTTGCATCAAAGAAAGTCAGGGCGCTATTGTGGCTGATTTGGAAGAATACGGATTGGGCGTGCTTGTTTTGGTCAGAAAAGATGGGAGCGCGCTTTATGGACTCAAGGACATTTCCTTGGCGGTGAAAAAATTCAGAGAATTTGAAATTGACCGAAGCGTGATTGTGGTTGATTTGCGTCAGAGTTTGTATTTCAAGCAATTGTTCAAAGTGCTTGAGTGTATGGGTTTTCACAAGAATATGCAGCATGTCGGCTATGAATTTGTTTCCTTGAAGGGAAGTGAGATGATGTCTTCCAGAAAAGGAAATATTATTCCGGCAACCTATTTGATTCAAGAAACTATTAAGAGAGTGAAGGAAAAATTTCCAGAAACTGATGTGGCTGAGCAAATTGCAATCGGGGCTTTGAAATTCTATATGCTGAAATATTCTTCGCAATCAAAAATTGAATATGACATTGAAGAATCTGTGAAGCTAGATGGAGCAACCGGACCGTATGTGCAATACGCACATGCCAGAATCTGTAGTATTTTAAAGAAGGCAGAAGACTTAAAGTATGACGAAAATTTGGCATTACTGGTGAATGAAAAAGAGTTAAGTTTAATCAAAGAACTTAATAATTTTCCACAACTAGTGGAGTTGGTGGCTGAAACTTATGAGGTTAATAAGCTTGCTCATTATGCTATTAAATTGGCGGATAAATTTCATTCTTTTTATGGTGCTTACAAGGTTATTGATGAGCAAAATCCGCAGCTTTCGGGCGCTAGACTTGCTTTGATAAATGCGGTTAAAATTGTGCTAGCCGAGACGTTGGCCCTGATTGGAGTTGAAGCGCCAGAGAAAATGTAAAAACCTATGAAATTATTATAAAAAAATCGATTTATATACAAATTAGGGTTTTGAGAAACTAAGTTAGGAATTTTTACTTCCCTTGTTTACTTTTTAGGACACGCTCTTGGTCAGGAATTATAACCAATCGCTCAGAATTCGCTGTCGCTCATAATGGTCTAAAAAGTAAACAAGGGAAGTAAAAATCTAGAGATAATTTTTAGTTGGAATCATGAATTACTTATGATTCAAAAAATCATATGAAAATTGGAATTGATGCGAGATCTATTTTAAACCCAGCTAAGGGCGATGCAATTGGAGTGGGTCACTACACCTATCAGCTTATTCGACACTTGCTGGAAATCGACACAGAAAATGAATATGTACTTTTCTTTGATTTTCGAGTGCGGGAAAAAGATGTGAAGAAATTTTCCAAGCCGAATGTTCAAATCAGGTTTTATCCTTTTTCGGATTACAAAAAATATTTGCCGGGAGCTTATAGCGAAATTTTGGGAACGGCCACTTTGCAAAAAGAAAACTTGGATGTGCTGCATTCAACTTCAGCGCTCAATCGCATTCCAATGGGCTATCAAGGCAAAACCATTGTGACTTTTCATGACATGGCGGCTTTTGAGATTCCTCAGTATTTGCCAGCTGTTGGCCGAACCAGGGACAAAGCAATTTCCAATATCATGGCCGCCAAGGCAGTTAAAATCATTGCCGTTTCAAATTCGGTCAAAGCGGAACTCAAAAAACATTTGAAAATTGTCGAGGAAAAAATGGAAGTTATTTATAGTGGTCTGGACGGACGATTTTTTCAAGAGCCGGAAACGAGTGGGGCCAAAATTTTGAGCAAATATGATATCAGCAAGAAATACATTTTGTTTTTGGGAACCTTGGAACCGTCAAAAAATATTGCGCAACTTTTGGAAGCTTTTGCAAAATTCAAAAATCTGCAGAAAAAACAAAACGGTGGCAAATTTGATTTTCAATTGGTGTTGGCTGGTAAGCGTGGTTGGATGTCAAAAGCTTATCCTCAAATTATCAAGGATTTGGGTTTGATTAAGGATGTGATTTTCACGGGCTATATCATTGGCGACGAGCTGGTGCCACTGTTTCGTGGGGCTGAGTTTTTCGTGATGCCATCTTTTCATGAAGGTTTTGGGATGACGGTGTTGGAAGCATTTGCCACGCAGACCCCGGCGATTGTTTCCAATGTGGCATCATTGCCAGAAATTGCTGGCGATGCAGCACTGTTTGTTGATCCGATGAGCGTTGAAGAAATTACCAAAGCAATGAGCACGCTGGCTAACGACCCAGCTCTTTGCGCTGAGCTTCGCAACAAAGGTTTGGAGCAAGCCAAAAAATTTGATTGGAAAAAAACCGCCCAGCAGACGTTGGAGATTTACAAAAGTTTAAAATAGGAATAAAATAGATTTAAAGGCAATGAGGGAGCTATCACTCTCTCGCCCAGGTGAAATTTTCGCTTTGCGAATTTCACTGGGCAGGCCATGCGAAGAAAATCGCCAAGGAGGCGGAAAGTAGAACGCGTCGGGTAGGCCCGTAACAGCTTGAAAAGAGGGCTTTAGCTTCATTAGCTTCGTTAGTTTTTAGGAAAATGAATTTTTTCTATAAGCTATAAGCTATAAGCTATAAGCTAAACTAAGGTGGTACCACGAATCATTTCGTCCTTATGCATTTTTTGCGTAGGGATTTTTGTTTATTCTCTACGAATTACGAATTTTTACGAATGTACGAAAAATTTAACTCCTCCCTTTAGAAAAGGGAGGTTGGGAGGGATTTGAAAAATTTTCTTTGCAAATATAGTTTTTCAAATCCACCTTAATCCTCTTTTTCTAAAGGAGGAAAAAATAAATTTGTAGGATTTAAGATATTAATAATTTTAGATAAAAACATATGAATTTTAAGAAGGTTGATGTCAAACAAAGTTTTCCGAAGATGGAGGAAGAGATTTTGAAATTTTGGGAAACTGAAAAAATTTTTGAAAAATCTTTGGAAAAAACCAAGGGTGGGAAGCCCTACACTTTTTTTGATGGGCCACCTTTTGCGACGGGCACGCCTCATCATGGGCATATTGTGGGCAGTGTGATGAAAGATGTGGTGCCGAGATTTTGGACAATGAAAGGACGACATGTGGAAAGAAAATGGGGTTGGGATTGCCATGGGCTGCCGATTGAAAACATTGCTGAAAAAGAATTGGGTTTCAAGCACAAGAAAGATATCGAGGAATATGGTGTTGATAAGTTCAACGAGTTTTGTCGCAGCAAAGTTTTGGGTTATGTGGATGATTGGAAAAAAGTAATCAACCGATTGGGCCGCTGGGCTGACATGGAAAATGCCTACAAGACCATGGATTTGAAGTATATGGAATCAGTTTGGTGGGTTTTCAAAGAATTGTGGGACAAAGGCTTGATTTATGAAGGTTATCGTTCCATGCACATTTGCACTCGCTGCGAAACCACCCTTTCTCAACAGGAAGTTTCGGAAGGATACAAGGATATCAAGGATTTATCAGTGGTTGCAAAGTTTGAGTTGCTCTCTACGAATTACCTGCCTACCGGACAGGCAGGCGAATCTGATACGAATGTACGAAAAGAAGACGAAGCCAAGACTTATATTTTGGCGTGGACAACGACGCCTTGGACTTTGATTGGAAATGTGGCGCTGGCAGTGGGGAAGGATATTGAATATGAATATTTACAAATAGATGCTAGTGATAGCGCTAAATTCAATAAGGGCGATATTTATATTGTAGGTTTGGAAAAAATTAAAAATGTATCAGGAGGAACTTTAGCTGTTTATGATTGGGGATACAATGTTAATTTTGCAAATGAGGGTAACGTTTCTTTTAAGCGAATAAAGACCATAAAGGGTTCTGATCTGATTGGTAAAACCTACAAGCCGCTTTTTGATTATTATCAGACTCCGGATTTGGAAAATGCAGAAAATGGCTGGAAAATTTATGCGGGTGATTTTGTGACGACGGAAGATGGAGTGGGTGTGGTGCATATCGCGCCGGCTTTTGGGGAGGATGATATGAATTTGGGAAAGGAAAACAATTTGCCTTTCATTCAGCATGTGAAAATGGATGGAACCATTAAAGAGCAAGCGACTGACTTTGCTGGGATGAATGTAAAATCCTTGGAAGATCATATGCAGACTGACATTGAAATTATCAAATATCTGGCAAAGCATGGCACGCTTTTTTCCAAAGAAAAATATGAGCACAGTTATCCGCATTGTTGGCGCTGCGATACACCGTTAATCAACTACGCAACCACTTCTTGGTTTGTCAGTGTTGGCAAAGTGAAGCAGCGAGCGCTTGAGCTAGCCAAGGAAATCACTTGGTTTCCGGCGCATATCAAAGATGGACGTTTCGGAAAATGGTTGGAAGGCGCTCGTGATTGGTCAATTTCCCGTCAGCGTTTTTGGGCGTCAGTGATGCCGATTTGGCGCTGTGAATGCGGCGAGATGAAAGTTTTTGGCTCAGTAGCTGACTTGGAAAAAGTTTCAGGTGAAAAAATATCAGACTTGCATAAACACATTGTCGACAAAATAACTGTGCCATGTGAAAAGTGTGGAAAACAAATGCACCGCGTGCCGGATGTTTTGGACACTTGGTTTGACTCTGGTTCGATGCCATATGCTCAGCAGCACTATCCATTTGAAAATCAAGAAAAATTTGAAGACGGTTTTCCAGCTGAATTCATCGCAGAGGGCGTGGATCAAACTCGCGCTTGGTTTTATTATTTGCATTTGATTGCCACGGCCATCAAAGATAAAAATGCTTTCAACAATGTCATCGTTAATGGAATCGTGTTGGCGGAAGATGGCAAGAAAATGTCCAAGCGGCTGCAGAATTATCCAGATCCGACTTATCTTTTTGACAAATATGGAGCTGATGCTCTCAGATTTTATTTGATGTCTTCGCCAGTGGTGGCTGCGGACAATTTGAATTTCAAAGAAAGCGATGTTTCTGATTTGGTGCGCGGAATGTTTCGCATGCTTTGGAATTCGTATTCGTTTTTTGCACTTTACGCCAACATTGATGGCTTTGATTCAAAAAAGAAAAATGAAAAATCCGAAAATCTTTTGGACAAATGGATTTTGTCAGAACTGCATATTCTCATCAAAGAAGTCAATGAAAATATGGAAAAATATGATTTGGCACGCACAGCCAGACTGTTTCCAAAATTTATCGACAATCTTTCCAATTGGTACATTCGCCGCTCTCGCAAAAGATTTTGGAAATCTGAAAATGATGCTGACAAGGATTTTGCTTATCAAACTCTGCACACCGTGTTGGTTGAACTTTCAAAATTGATGGCACCATTCACGCCGTTCATGTCGGAAGAAATTTACAGGAATTTGGTTAGCAGTTCACAGTCAACAGTTCACGGCGAAGAGAGTGTTCATCTTGCTGATTTTCCAGTGGCGGATGAGAGTTTGATTGATGAAAAGTTGAATGAAGACATGGAATTGGTAAGATTTATTGTTACGGAGGGGCTTAGAAGTCGTGCTGAGCATAAAATAAAAGTAAGGCAACCATTGAAATCTGTAACTGCAAGACCAATAAGAATTGAATTGCAAGAAATGGTAAAAGAAGAACTTAATGTTAAAGAATATAATAGTGATGGTTTTAAAGATGGCGAAGAAGGATTTTTTAATATGTTAGATCTTTCTATTACTCCCGAACTTAAACTCGAAGGTCAAGCTCGTGAAATTGTGCGTTTCATTCAGGAAATGCGTAAGCAGGCAGGTTATGAAGTTGAAAATCATATCAGCGTTCAATTCGAAGGTCTTGATGAAGTTTTTGAAAAGTTTTCAGATTTGATTGCCAAGGAAACTTTATCGGATTCAATTGAAAAAGGTGCTGGCGAAGATTTTGATTTGAAGAAGGAATTGGAGGTGGATGGAAAAAAAATATTAATAGCTGTGAAGAAATAGTATTCTTCAATGAAGTCTTTGCGAGCATGTAATCATGCGAAGTAATCCAGGGCTCTGTAAAATCCTGGATCGCCACAGATTTCGAGTACAAAATCTTCGCGATGATGAGGGGGAATAAAATTTATTTGTAGATTTGTAGCTGATTTGCAGATTTGTGGGTCTTTTTCTAAAATCCAGAATCAAGAATCTAAAATCTGTCCCAAAAAATGGAATACAAATACACTGCAATCATTTTAAACAAACGCAATGTGGGGGAAACGGATCGCATTTGCACGATGTACTCTCTTGAAGGTGGCAAAATAAAGTCAGTGGCCAAGGGCGTGCGCAAACCGCAGGCGAAGTTGGCGGCTTCCTTGGAAAGTATCACCTTGGCGGATGTCACGATTGTGCGCAGTCGCGGGCTGGGAAAAATCACTGGTTCAATTGTGGAGAACAATTTTACGGCCATCAAAAAAGATGAGCAAGCCTTGCTGAATGTTTTTGCGGTTTTTCATTTGTTCGACAAACTGGTTGATTTTGAAAATCCAGATCAAGGTGTTTTCGAGTTGCTGCAAAAATATCTCGAGAGCATGGAGAAAGCTGTCGGTGGTGGCGACGAGCAAAAATATCTGATTTTTCGTTATGGTTTTATAGTGAAACTGCTGGATGCGCTTGGTTATGCCATTGGGGTTGATGTTTGCGCTGCCTGTGGCTGCGAGCTGACTCCGGCTAAGATTTGTTTTTCTTCGCAGCAAGGTGGAGTTTTGTGCGAGCAGTGTGCCAAACAAGACAAGGATGCAATTTTGGTCAGTGTTAATGCGGTCAAAATGCTGCGACTTTTTTTGAAAAATGACCTGCCAACTTTTGCAAAGATCCAAGCCTTCCGACAAGATTTTGACAGCATGCGGCTGGCGGTGGATGATTTTTTGAGATGGAACCTATAGGGTTCAAATTGTTATATTGTTACATTGCTAAATTGTTGAAAATTTTTAAAAGATTTACTTTTCCTTTGAGTTTTTTTACTCTATAATATCCATATGCGTACAAACATTGTGCATGAGGGGGCTGACGAACTGACTTATGAAATTCGGGGAATCGTTCGGGTGGCTCAGCAATTGCAAAAACTAGGCGTGGAGATCGTGTGGGAAAATATTGGCGACCCAATTGCCAAAGGAGAAACAGTTCCGCAGTGGATCAAAGACATTGTCGCCGCCACAATGCGTGAGGATAAGTCTTTTGGCTATTCGCCGACCAAAGGGGTTGTCAGCGCAAGAGAATTTATTGCAGCCGAGCGTTTGCGCCAGTCGAATATCATTCTTAATCCGGAAGACATTCTTTTTTTCAACGGTTTGGGGGATGCGATTTCCAAGGTTTACACCTATCTGCGTCACAGTGCTCGCATTATAGGACCATGTCCAGCTTATCCAACTCATTCTTCAGCTGAAGCCGCACATGCTGGGGCTCCACATATCACCTATACACTTGATCATCACAAAAATTGGTATCCGAATTTGGAAGATATTCGCAATAAAGTAAAATATAATCCACTGGTGGCTGGAATTTTGATTATCAACCCTGACAATCCGACGGGGATGGTTTATCCAAAAAGAGTTTTGGAGGAGATCGTTTCAATTGCCAGGCAGTATGGACTTTTTTTGATTGCTGATGAAACTTATGCGCAGCTTTCCTATGGCCGCGAAAAAATGACGCCGCTTTATGAAGTGCTTGGCAATGATGTGCCGGCGATTGTGATGCGCGGACTTTCCAAGGAAATACCTTGGCCTGGTTCACGTTGCGGCTGGATTGAAATATACAACAAGGATAACGACCCGATGTTTGCTCGTTATGCCAAGACCTTGGTGGATGCCAAGATGTTGGAAGTTTGCTCGACGACTTTGCCGCAATTGGCTTTGCCAAAAATTATGAGCGACCAGCGTTTTGTTGGGCATGTGCAAGCGCGGGCTGAAAATTATCGCAAAAAAGCGGACATTGCAAGAGCTATTTTTTCTAGCCTTGGTGAAGTGATTGCGCCATGTCCGGAAAGTTCTTTTTATTATTCCGTCGTTTTTGAAGAGGGCGTTTTGAATGGTGAGCAATCTTTGCTGATTGCTGATCAGGCAGTTCGAGAATATATTGAAACTGAAGTTGAAGGCGTTGCTCCAGACAAAAGATTTGTGTTGTATTTAATGGCTGCCACGGGAGTTTGTGTGGTGCCACTTTCTGGCTTTAACACTGATTTGCCAGGCTTCCGCATGACCTTGCTTGAAACTGACGAAGAAAAATTCAAGCAAACAGTGGAAAAAATTGCCCAGGCGATTCGAACTTACGTGAAAGCATAACATTTCTGTTTTTTTACTTTTATTGGTATAATAAAATTAATGTAGTAATTGGAAAAAATAAGCGTAATATAAAAATAAAAAAATATGCCACTTGAAGATTTAAATAAAGATTTGCATAGTTTTAGTGACGGGAGCAATTCTTTTCATGCTCATGAAAAAAGTCAGTATGATCCTGTGCTAGGCGCCTCGGCGGTTAGTCCTTTTGATGAAAAATTGGAATGGGAGAAGGCTCGCAGGGAACTTAATCCTTTTCAAAAGAGAGTTTTGAAAATTTCTTTGGGAGTTTTGTTTTTGGTTGTTTTAGCCGTAGGCTGGTTCGTTTATTCAGCTTGGTGGCAAAAAAATGCTTTCCATCAGGACAGAGTTGCAATTTCTTTTGAGGGTCCAAGTGCTGCTGATAGCACAAAAGTAGTGAAGTATATCATTCATTACAAGAATGACAATCAAGTGACGCTGAAAAATTCTGAAATTGCCTTGAGTTATTCGGAAAATTTTCAACCGACTGACAATGTAAATGTGAAATATATCAGCCCAACCTCTAGTCGGATTTTTGTTGGTGACATTAAACCTCGAAGTGAAGGCTCGGTTGAAGTCAAGGGTATTTTTTACGCGCCCAAAGATGCGCCGGTTTATTTGCATGGAACGATAAATTTCACGCCTTCCAATGGACAGACGCAACTTTCGATGGAAACGCAAATCAGTGTGAACATTACAACTGCGCCCGTTCTCTTGGATGTTAGTGCTCCTACTCAGGTGATGGATGGAGACAAAGTCGAATATGTTATTGATTATAAAAATTTGGATGTTAGGATTTTAAACAATGTGCAAATTCGAGTTGAATTTCCCAATGGTTTTCAGTTTAGTGATTCGCAGCCTACTCCTTCACAAAATGGCTCTTATTGGACTGTTGGTAATCTTGATTCTAATCAGGGTGGCAAAATCAGGATTAGTGGTATCATGCACGGCACTGACAATGAGAGCAAGAATATTCTTGTTTCTCTGGGGCAACTTGGAAATGATGGACAGTTGGCTGTTTTCAACAAGCGAGAAATGAGCATGAGAATTATTGCTCCAGTTTTGACGGTTTCTCAAAGTCTTGATAATGCCACTAGTGATATCGTTAATGCTGGAGATGTGCTAAAATATACCGTTACTTATCACAATGGTAGCACAAATGGTCTGCGTGATGCGGTTGTTACAGTCGAACTACAAGGAAAAATACTGGATTTTTCAAAAATTGCAGTCGAAAACGGTTTCTTCGATGGAGTCAAAAATATTATCACCTGGAAAGCTTCCGATGTGCCAGCTTTGGCTAACATCAATCCTAATGATGGTGGTAAGTTTCGCTTTTCAATTCCTGTGAAGGAAATTATCCCGGTTGAAAATAAAAATGACAAAAATTTTATGGTCACAACAGTTGCTAAAATAGACAGTCCGGATATTCCAACCCCGATAAATTCAAATAAAATAATCGGCAGCAATACGCTTCAGTTGAAGCTCGCCTCAAAGGTCTTGTTAAACACTTTGGGTTATAATGCAGATGTTCAAATCCACAATTCTGGTCCGATTCCGATGCAGGTTGGCAAGGAAACACTGTTTGCTATTCATTGGTCATTGGTTAATATTTCAAATGATTTGGTTAACGGAAAAATTGTTTCCTCTCTCCCGGCCGGGCTGCGTTGGACTGGTATGACGTATCCTAATAACGAAAAGATTTCATATAGTACTCAGTCTAACCAATTAATTTGGGATATTGGAAACGTGGCTGCCGGAGCAGGAACAATTTTGCCTGTTAGAGAGGTAGAATTTCAGGTTGGAATAACTCCGCAAATAAACCAAGTTGATCAGCCGCTTAAATTACTTAATGGTTCAATTTTCACCGGCAGTGATGCTTTTACAGGAAAGGACATAACTGTCACAAATCCTGAAAAAACCACGCAGTTGCGTGAGGATCCAACTGTTGGATATGTAAATGGAAAGGTTGCGAAATAGGCAATTCAAGAGGAAGCCTTCTTGGTATTACTTGCCTAAATAGCTGGGTGAAGGTATGCTTTTATGACCTTTGAATTGCTCAAAAAACAAAATAATTGGCGTGTGGGTAAACTTCACACAAAAAGCGGAGAAATAAACACTCCGTTTTTTATGCCTATTGCAACAAAAGGCGCTGTAAAAAATATCTCGCCGGAGGATCTTGAAAAAATAGGTGCGGAAATAATCTTGGGCAATACCTATCATCTTTGGCTCAGACCAGGGGATGAACTTATTGCGCGCGCTGGAGGATTGCATGAATTTATGCACTGGCCAAAAGCTATCTTGACCGATTCTGGGGGTTATCAAGTTTTTTCACTTGGCGCCCGGGCCAAGGAAAAATTTGGTACCAGTGGGGTTAAAATCTCAGAAGAAGGGGTTAAATTCACGGACCCGGTTGATGGCAGTAATTACTTTATGTCTCCCGAAAAATCAATTGAGATTCAACTCAATCTTGGTTCTGATATTATTATGGTTTTTGATGAATGTCCGCCTTTTCCGTGTTCTCATGTGCAGGCCCAAAAATCTATGGAGTTGACTCTGCGTTGGGCTAAGCGCTGCTTTGAATATTTTCATGCAAGAGTCGAGCAGGACTTGCAAAAATATAAAAACGGTAGACCACTTTTGTTTTGCATTGTGCAAGGTAGTGTTTATGAGGACTTGCGCAAAGAGTGTACTGAAAAACTGATTGAAATTGGGCTTACTGCTAAGGGAGGAGAAAATTGCGGTTGGGATGGTTATGCGATTGGCGGAGTTGCGGTCGGTGAGCCGCGCAAGCACTTATATGAAATTTTGGAGTGGGTGGTGCCACTTTTGCCAGCTGAGAAACCGCGTTATTTGATGGGGTTAGGTAAACCTGAAGAATTGGTTAGGGCTGTTTCTGGCGGTATGGATATGTTTGATTGTGTTATCCCAACCAGAGAGGGCAGACATGGTCGGCTTTTTGTGATGAAAAAAAATGAAAGTCTTGAAAAATATCTTGAAAATTTTGATAACTTGTTTTATGAAACAATCAACATTGGCAATGAAAAATTCAAAGAAGACTTCACGCCGATTGACGCTGATTGCCGATGTGAAACTTGTCAGAATTTCACGCGAGCTTATCTTAATCACTTACTCAGAACTAATGAACCGCTTTACCTGAAGCTGGCTTCGGTTCACAATTTGCATTTCTATCTTTCCTTGATGAAAAAGATGCGAGAAAGTTTTTAGGCCAATTGATGCTTCTTGGAAGCCAGAGAAGATATTTTTTCATTGGTTTGCGAAAAAAGTTAAAACCCAAAATTTTCGCTTGAGTTTCATTTTATGCAATATTGAAAAATATATGCTATAATAAAAATAATTATTGGGTTTCTTGAGAAAAAAGGCAAAAGAAAAATAAAAGGGTAATTGTTTTTAAAGAAAATAAAAAATGTCGCAAGCATTGATCAGTGTAGATCAACTTAGGGTTATCTACAACCAGGGAAAATCCAATGAAGTTCGTTCTCTTGATGGAGTTAGCGTTGAGATATATGCCGAAGAATATGTCATTATCTATGGACCTTCCGGCTGTGGCAAGTCAACGCTGCTTTATGGTATTTCCGGACTGCAAGCTCCGACCTATGGGGATGTTTTTGTCGATGGAAAAAATCTTGCCAAGATGACAAAGAGAGAAAAGGTGCAATTTCATCAGACCAGTATCGGCATGGTTTTTCAAGCTTTTTACCTTATCGACACTTTGACAGTTCTCGACAATGTCTGTTTGCCGAAAGTTTTTCGCGGAGAAAGTTTGGTGCAGCGTCAAGAAGCGGCTATGCGATTGTTGCAACGTTTTGGAATTAGCACTCAAGCTGACAGATTTCCAAGTCAACTTTCTGGTGGTCAAAAACAAAGAGTCTCAATTGCGCGGGCACTTGTTAATAACCCCAAAATAATCTTGGCCGATGAGCCAACTGGTGCTTTAGACAGTGAATCTGCTCAGAATGTGTTGGATATTTTCAAAGACATTAATAGTACAGACAAAAAGACTTTAATAATGGTGACGCATAATCCTGAGCATCTTGTTTACGCTGATAGGGTTATTCATATGAAAGATGGCAAGAAAGTCAGAGAAGACATTAACAAGGACAAGCGTCCGATGGAGATTTTGAAAAAGGAAGGTGATAAGGCGGGAAATAAAGAAGGCTTACAAGAAGGCGTTGCGGGTGCGCTTGAAACAAGTAGTCCAAAAGGTGAACTCACAGACGCTCCAGAAAAAATTTCAACCGAGCTGCGCTTGTTGATGCGAACTTTCAAAGATCTTTCTTTGAAGCAGGTTGGTGTATTGCTTATTCCGTTTAAGGCTAAACAGTTGTTGATGCACATTCTTTCTGAATTGACAGAGGAACAAACTTCTTCTGCTGAAAGTCTATTGAAGGAATTTTTGTTCAAAAATATTGATAATAACATCTTGAAGACAAAACTTGATTTGGATATGGAAAAAGGCGGAGCCGGCTGGAACAAGTTAAGAGCTATTTCTTTTGCTGATAGGGCTCAAGAAATTATCAAACATGCTGAGGGTGTTGGTAAAAATGATGAAGCTTCCTTGCTCTCAGTTACAAATTATCTTATCAGGATATACCATTTGAAGCTGGAAGATGATGAGACCTTGCTGCGTTTTCGTGCCTTTGTGAAATTGCGAATGGAAAATAAGATTGATCGGTTCGGTCTTCAACAGCGGCTTGATGTTCCGCGGCAACTTGGCGGAGTTGGTCTTTATAAGGGAACGGCTGAAAAAGTGGTTCGTGAAATGGAAATGATAATGTTGCTCAGCTATTCGGCCTAAAATTAACATAAAATATTTGTTGTATAAAAAGTTTTTAAAGAAATAACATGAGATTTGTAGATTTATTCAGTTTATCCACTAGAATGTTTAAGGCGAGAACTTCTCGTACGCTTTTGACGGTGCTTGGTATGAGTATTGGTATTGGGGCTATTTTGTTTTTGGTTTCACTGGGCTATGGTTTGCAAAAAACTTTACTGGAACGTATTACTACTTCTGATTCTCTTTTGACTCTGGATGTTTCTGAAGCAAAATCCGGAGTGGTAACGCTTAATCGAGACATGGTTAAGAAAATTAGTGAAATGCCAGGCGTAGATGATGTCAGTCCAGCTTTTCAGATAACAACACAGGGCCATATTGATGATTTGTCTGCCGATTTGGTGACAATGGGTTCCAAAGCTTCATTCTTGAAGTTAGGTGGCGTTAAGCCAATGTTAGGAACGCTGCTTTCTGATAATAATGAAAACGGGGTTGTGATTAGTTCTGCAATTGCTCAAGTTTTTGGCAAATCGGTTGATGAGATGATGGGCAAAGAAATATCCTTTTCATTTTTCATTCCAGTGCCTGTTGATCCTGATGAACCCGCACCTTCAAATCAAGCTCAACAAGCAGAGCTCAAAAGAGTTGATAGTGATCGTAAGTTTACAATTATCGGAGTTATCGACGGACCGGATAATGTTGTTTATCTAAATTCCTTGTCTTTGGAAAGTCTTAATATTGATAGGTATGGACAAGCTAAGGTTAAGTGTCGAACAAATGCTGAGATGGGAGTTGTGCGTGATAAAATTTTGGAATTTGGGTTGCTAGTTTCTTCACTTTCTGAAACTGTTGATCAAGCTAATCAAATTTTTCGAGTGGTTCAGTTGGTGTTGATGCTTTTTGGAATCATCGCCTTGTTTGTTTCGGCAATCGGGATGTTTAATACTATGACAATTACTTTGCTTGAAAGAACAGAGGAAATTGGAATTATGAAATCAATTGGCGCTTCGGACATGGGAATTTCAGTAATGTTTTTCATGGAGTCGGCGATCATGGGTTTTTTGGGAGGAGTTTCTGGGGTTTCCATTGGATGGCTGGGTGGAGCTTTGTTTAATACGGTTATTAATATGGTAGCGGTACGTTTTGGCGGTCAAAAAGTCAGTTTGTTTTATAGCCCGCTCTGGTTTGTGATTTCAATTATCATTTTTTCAACGGTAGTTGGATTTTTCACTGGGCTGGTTCCGGCTCGCCGAGCTAGCAAGATTGACCCGCTGGACGCTTTAAGATACAAGTAGAATGTAGAATGTATTATGTAGAATGTATGATACAAAATACAAAATACAAGTAGAATGTAGAAATGCTTTATACATAATACATACCACATACTACATCATACTTAATACTTAATACTTAATACAGGGCATCATGGGTTGCTCTTTTTTGTTTTTCATGGCTATAATATGAAAAGAATCTAAATTAGAAAAATATGAAATTACTTCACGGTGGACCTATCGCAGAAAAAATTTTAGCCGCTCTCAAAGCGGAAATTTCGATTAGCGAAGAAAAACCAGGCTTGGCGGTGGTTTTAATTGGCGCAAATAAAGCTTCGCAAATATACGTAGCCCTTAAAGAAAAGAAAGCCAAAGAAATTGGGATGAATTTTTTTCTTTTTAATTTCGTTGAAAGTTCTTCCGAAGAGGAAATTCTGAAATGCATTGAGCGGCTGAATAATGATAAAAAAATAAATGGAATTATCGTGCAACTTCCTTTGCCAAAAGGTTTTGACACAGAAAAAATAATCACTGCAATTGACGCAAAAAAAGATGTAGACGGCTTTCATAGTGAAAATGCGAAAAAGTTTTTGCAAGGCACAGGTGAGATTTATCCAGTTTTTCCGCACGCGATTGTGAAATTGCTCGAAAGCGCTGGCGAAAATTTGGAAGGCAAAAAGGCTGTGGTGCTTGGAAATTCTCAAGAATTTAGTCAACTTATGCAGCTGGCACTTGAACAAAAAGGACTTTTGACAGATTTTGTCTTGGCCGGGCAGCTTTCTTTGAATCTTGGGAAAATCAAAGAAGCGGACGTTGTGGTGAGCGCTGTGGGCCTCCCTGGGCTACTGAAGGGTCAAATGTTCAAAGACGGCGCTATCATTATTGATGGCGGGATTGAAAAGGTGGGCGAAAAGGTTTTCGGCGACGTCGACTTTGGCTCAACCAAGGATTTAAATGGTTTTATCACTCCAGTTCCCGGCGGCGTCGGCCCCGTGACAATTGCGTGTTTGCTGGAAAACACCTATTTGGCTTTTAGGGCTCAAAAGTAGCTCAAAATTGTTATATTGCTGCATTGTTAAACTGTCGCCTAAGAGCGACTTTTTTGCTTGACAAAACCCAGTTTAGGTATATGATATTAAATTAGTTCGTTAATATTTATAGTTGTTAGGAAATTTTAAAAGTGTTTTTTAGCTATGGTCATATATCCCAAATATTTATAACAATAACAGTATTTCAAGGAGTTATCATGAATAAATCGAACACGATTCAACCAGAGCAGGAAGCGTTTATATATTGCAAGCGGCTTCCGCCAACCGATGGCACAACTGGAGTTCAGTGGGTTGAGCGCCTTGAAGGAAAGGGGGTTAGGCTAGCTCCTCATGTTGTAAAGCTTTTAAACTCTCAAGAATTTGTTCCAACAACGGGCGTTATATATGAAGTCGCCCTTTTTAGGGGAAATTTTTGGGAAAATGACTTTCACAGAACTGTAGAAAATGCCCTAATAGAGGGTAAGTTGAGAGGTCTTGATGAAATAAATATTGAGGCTACTTGCCTCAGTCTCGAAAATCTTTTTCTTAATGATATGTTGGGTTGCATGTGGATTATTGTTATGCAGAAGCCATTCGAAGGATATAGTCTCTTTTGCTATGCTATTGATGATAGTAAATGTTTCAAGCAACATCAAAAAACGAATTTCGAAAAGTACACAGCATTAAATGCTAACCTTTCTTTTTCGAAGCTGAAAAAGAACGATGGATTTTTATTTTTAAAGAATAAGAATCCATGAAAAATAAAGAGTCCCTCGCTAAATTTTCGTGCGGGACTCTTTTAATTTAAGTCTCTTTTGGGCTCAAAAATAAGGAATTTTCTATTGCCAGAATGCCCAAATGCCACTAAAATGAAGATAGTGGCTTTTTTGTTATTCAGAATTGGATAGAAGTTGTCATCGCGAAGATTTTTGTACTCGAAAATCTGTGGCGATCCAGGGATTGGTAACACGCTGGATTGCTTCGGATGAGTACATCCTCGCAAAGACAAAATAGAAAGAATTTTTGTAAATTTGTATATTTGTAGGTTTATGGAAAAATATCAGCCAAAAGAAATTGAAAAAAAATGGCAGGAACGCTGGGAAAGTGCCGGTCTGTATAAAGATTACAGTCGAGCAAAGAAATTCTATGCGCTGGATATGTTTCCGTATCCTTCAGGCGCAGGCCTTCATGTGGGACATCCGAAGGGCTATATTGCCACGGATGTGTTTAGTCGTTTCAAAATGTTGCAAGGATACAGCGTGCTTCATCCAATGGGTTGGGATGCTTTTGGGTTGCCGGCGGAAAATTATGCGATCAAAAACAAAGTGCATCCAAGCGTAGCCACTGAAAAAAATATTGCCACTTTCAAAAAACAATTGGAGGCTTTTGGTTTCACCTATGATTGGGATCGCGAAATCAACACGACTGATCCGGTTTATTACAAATGGACCCAGTGGATTTTTTTGAAGATGTTCGAAAAAGGTTTAGCATATGAATCCAATGAACCGGTCAATTGGTGTCCAAGTTGCAAAACGGTGCTTTCCAATGAAGATTTGGAGGGCGGTCTTTGTGAACGCTGCGGCACACAAGTGGTGCAAAAAAGATTGCGTCAATGGGTTTTGAGAATGACCGACTATGCCGACCGCTTGCTGGCTGATTTGGATAGTCCAGAAATAAATTGGGAAGAATCAATCAAAGAGCAACAAAGAAATTGGATTGGTAAAAGCCAGGGCGCTCAATTTAAAATGTCGGTGGTGATAAATGGAGGCTCGACCTCCATAATGGAGGTCGAGCCTCCAACGCTGGCTGAGGGAAATTATATTGAGGTTTATACAACTAGACTTGATACAGTTTTCGGTATGACTTATGCAGTGGTGGCGCCGGAACATAAAGTCATTGAACAATTAAAAGCTCAAATTTCAAATTACGACGAAGTTGAAAAATATGTAATTGCTTCGCAAAACAAAACCATTCTGGAGCGCACGGAATTGCAAAAAGAAAAAACGGGCGTGAAGTTGGAAGGAGTTGAAGTTGTAAATCCCTTTAATAATGAATCTGTGCCGCTTTTTGTGGCGGACTATGTTTTGGGCGGTTACGGAACTGGCGCCGTGATGGCCGTGCCAGCGCATGACGAGAGAGATTTTGAATTTGCCAAGAAATATGACTTGCCGATCAGAATTGTGATTGTAAAATCAATGGGAAGTACAGCTATTGATACAAGCGCACTACCAGAAGATGAATATATAGCATATCGTATAAATGAAATTCAAGAAATGCTCGATAATAAGGAAGCTTTTGCAGATTATGGAAATATTGTAAATTCAACGTCTGAATATAATCGCTTAACTTCACAGCAGGCGCGCGAAAAAATGACGGCGTGGTTGGAAGAAAATAAACTCGGCCAGAAAAAAATAAATTTCAAAATGCGGGATTGGATTTTTTCAAGGCAACGTTATTGGGGTGAACCGATTCCGATTGTGCATTGCGAAAAATGCGGAGCGGTCGGAGTGCCGGAAGAGCAATTGCCAGTGCGTCTTCCAGAGGTTGAAAAATATGAGCCGACTGGCACGGGCGAATCTCCTTTGGCTAATATTGCTGATTGGGTCAATACTACTTGTCCAAAATGCGGTGGACCAGCCAAAAGAGAAACCAACACGATGCCCCAGTGGGCTGGTTCGTCTTGGTATTATTTGCGTTATATCGATCCAAAAAATGAGAAATTTCTTATTGATCAGCAATTAGAAAAGGATTGGATGCCAGTTGACTTATACGTTGGTGGAGCAGAACACGCCACAAGGCATTTACTATACGCACGTTTTTGGCACAAATTTCTGTTTGACATCGGAGTGGTTACCACCATTGAGCCTTTCAAGAAGTTGATGCATGTTGGACTTATCCTAGCAGAAGATGGACGCAAAATGAGCAAGCGTTGGAATAATGTGATCAATCCCGATGAGGTGATTGGTCAGTTTGGAGCAGATTCGATGCGACTTTATGAAATGTTTATGGGACCGTTTTCTCAGAGCATTTCTTGGAACACTAATGGCGTCGTCGGAATGCGAAAGTTTTTGGAAAAAGTTTGGAAATTATCGGCACAGATAAACACAGAAGAAGGACGGATAAACACGGAAACACAGAACAATAAAAAAATCCAAACTTTATTGCATAAGACGATTAAAAAAGTTACTGAAGATATTGAAAATTTCAGATTTAACACGGCACTTTCACAGTTGATGATTTTGGTTAATGCCATGGAGAAAGAGTATGCGAAAAGCGCAACTACGAAAGCGCACATGCGAAAAGAAGATTATGAAAAATTACTTTTGATTCTCTCACCTTTCGCGCCACATCTTGCCGAAGAGCTTTGGCAGAAATTGGGAAATGAGAATTCAATCTTTTTGCAAACGTGGCCAGTTGCTGATGAAAAATATCTGAAGGACGAAGAAATTGAAATGGTGGTGCAAGTCAATGGAAAAGTTCGTGAGCGTTTGTTGGTGGCGATTGATGTGACGGAAGATGAAGTCAAGGAAACTGCTTTAGAGAACGAAAAGGTTAAGATTTTTACGGATGGAAAAGAGATTAAAAAAATTATTTTTGTGCCAGAAAAATTGATTAATATCGTGGTAAACTAAATAATATGCAAATCGTGATACCTACTGCCGGAAGAGGAACTCGGATGAAGAATTTGACAGACAATGTTCCGAAAAATATGCTTCTGATAAAAGGCAAACCGATTTTAGCATGGAAACTGGAAGCATTGCCGACTGAAATTGATGAAGTGATTTTCATTATTGGTTATTTGGGTCAGCAGATTAAAGATTATTTTGGAAATTCTTACGATGGCAAAAAAATTTCTTATTCAGTGCAAGAGAAATTGAATGGTTCTGGCGGGGCTCTTCATTTGGTTAAAGGCTTGGTTGAGAATGATTTTTTGGTGATGAATGGTGATGATTTATATTTGAAAAAAGATGTTGAAAATATTTTGAAATACGACTTAGCAATGTTAGGCTTAGAAATAAATGCCTCGGACAAATTTGGAGTTATTAGCTTTGATGAAAATGGAAACCTGAAAGAAATAATTGAAAAAGGAAAAGTTGTTGGCTCCGCGCTTGCTAATGTTGGACTTTATAAATTAAATAAAAAGTTTTTTGATTATCCTTTAGTCCCGATTGGAAATGAAGAGTTTGGCCTGCCGCAAACTTTGGTTTTGATGGCTAAGGAATTTCCGGTTCATGTTGAAAAAGCCACTGACTGGTTTGCGATTGGAGACCCGGAGCAGTTGGAAAAAGCCCAGGAAATTATTGATAAGTTTACTAACTAATAAACACGGATTTATAACGGATTCATGCGGATCACGGATTAAAAAAAGGAATAAATTTGTGATTAGTAAAAATCTGTAATTGATTAGTGATTAGTGAAAATCCGTAAATAATCCGTATAAATTAGTTTTATTGCTATGGAGAGAAAAAAAATTGTGACAATTGGTGGTGGAAATGGGAGCTTCACTCTATTGAATGGATTGAAAAAATATTCCGTGGATTTGACAGCGATTGTTTCAATGACTGATAACGGTGGGGCAAGTGGAGTTTTGCGAGATGAGTTGGGTGTGCTTCCACCAGGAGATGTGAGACAATGCTTGGTGGCGCTTAGTGATTCTTCTGAAATGCTACGAAAATTGATGAATTATCGTTTTGAAGAAGGCGGGCTCAAGGGTCATAGTTTTGGCAACTTGCTTCTTTCGGCGTTGGAAAAAATCAATGGAAGTTTTGCCAAAGGTGTTGAAGAGGCAGTTAATATCTTGAATGTGAAAGGCGAGGTGGTTCCAGTGCTGGAGCGAGACACAAACATTTTGTTTGAACTTAAAAATGGTGAAAAAATATCAGGCGTGGTTAATGTGGATCATAGCTTTGATTTGACTAAGGTTGGGCTTAAGAAAGCTTCTCTTTTTCCAAAAGCAAAAGCCAGCAAGAAAGCGATTGAAAGACTTTTGGAGGCGGATATGATTGTGATTGGTCCAGGGCATCATTATTGCAGCATTATTCCGAATTTACTGGCAGATGGAATTCCGCAGGCAATTAGGGATTCAAAAGCAGTGGTGGTTTATAATTGCAATTTGGTGAACAAGCAAGGCCATACAGATGGTTTTTCTTTGGATGATTATGTGGCTGATATTAATAAATATCTGGGAGGAGAGAGGATAAATTTCGTTACCTTCAACAGTCAAAAACCAGCCGCTTATTTGATTAAAAAATATGCAGACCAAAAAGAATTGTTGGTGAATTTTGCAAAAGAAGAAAAAACTGACAGGAATTATAAAATTGTGAAAGCTGATTTGGTTAGTGGAGAAAAACCAAATTATAGTAAAGTTGATGTGTTTGCAAGTCGTCGAGCTTTCATCCGCCATGACAGCAATAAATTAGCCAAAGTTTTAATGATGATTCTGGAAATGGGCGATCGTGAAAATATCATTAAAGAAATTATTTAAATAACGAATAAGGGCAGATTAATAACAGATTAAAACGGATCACGGATTAGTAGTTGATTAATAATTAGTATGAGCGATTAAACAAAAAATTCGTGATTAGTGAAAATTCGTGAAAATTTGTAATTCTATGGAAAAACAAAATCAAACAAATCAAAATGATTCTCAGGTGAAATTGCTTTCGCTTTCGCAGTTTCGGCGCGAGTTGGGGATCCCTCTTATTTTGGCAAAAAAATTGATTGTTTGGGGTGAGATTGAGTCAGTGAAAGCGCTGGATGGAACGCTGCGAATTGCTGCGCCAGAAATTGCGGTGGCAAAAAAACTCATTGGCACGCCAATCGGCAAGGCAAGGCTTTTTATTAAAGCGCTTGGGCCGGGTTTAATCACGGGCGCTTCAGATGACGATCCTTCTGGAATTGGAACTTATTCAGCCGTTGGTGCTACATTTGGTCTTTCAATTTTGTGGATGGCAGTTTGGCTTCTGCCAATTGTTACAGCTATCCAAGAAGCTTGCGCTCGAATTGGAGTAGTTACTAATAAGGGTTTGGCTGAGGTAATCAAGCAACATTACAGTCGCAAAATTTTGCTTGGGGCAATCAGCTTGTTAATCATTGCCAATGTAGTTAATATTGGGGCCGATCTTGGGGCGATGGCGGCGGCAATTGGAATGTTTAGCAATCTTAATACTTATCTGGTTATTATCTTACTGACTGTTGGTATAACGTTGTTGGAGATTTTTGTGCAGTATCATTTCTATGTGAAGTTTTTGAAGTTCCTGGCTCTTTCAGTGGTGGCCTACGTTATTACTGGCTTTTTGATTCATCCGGATTGGCTGAATGTTTTCAAGAATTCTTTCATTCCAAACATACAATTTAGCAGCCAGTATTTGTTTGCAATGGTGGCGGTCTTTGGCACGACAATCACACCTTATCTTTTTTTCTGGCAAGCTTCAGAAGAAGTTGAGGAAGGTAAGCTGCTTGAATATAAATATAAGACAAAAAAAAGACTGATCGATCGGATGGCTCACATGCGAATGGATGTTTATACGGGTATGCTTTTGGCAAATGTAGTTTTTTATTTTATCGTTCTGACAACAGCTCAAGTGCTTTTTTCGCATGGAGTCACTAGTATCAATACCGCAGCTGATGCGGCCAAAGCCTTGGCTCCACTGGCTGGAAAAAATGCGGCGGCGCTTTTTGCTTTTGGTATTATTGGGACTGGGCTGCTGGCAATCCCGGTGCTGGCTGGCAGTGGAGCATATGCGCTCTCGGAAGTTTTGAGTTGGAATGAAGGATTGGAGTTTAAATTTTTACAAGCTAAAGGCTTTTATTTAATCATCATTCTTTCGATTGTCTTTGGCGCTTTGTTTAATTTTCTGCAAATCAACCCGATTACGGCGCTCTATTACGCTGCCTTTTTGAATGGGATTATCGCTATTCCACTTTTGTATTTGATTATGAAAATTGGAGATAGGCAGGATATTATGGGAGATGAACGTCATCCAAAATGGGTGAAATTTTTCGGTTGGTTTGCAGTTGTAGCCATGACTATTGCAATTGTGGTGATGATTGTGATGAATTTTGTTTAGGGAGATTTTTTAACATAAGTATAATTTTTCTGCGAATTAAACTCAAAACTTTTTATTGTAGCTAAAATTTTCCCTCAATCAACGCGGCCAATGGAAAATTTTAGACAATAAAAAGTTTTTCAAACAGTAATTCTTAGAAAAATTATACTTATATCAAAAAATGAATTTATCTGAACCTAACATTGGATATTAAGCATTGAAAATTAAGTATTTTTTCATGTTCAATGTAGTATGATTTGTGCTGTATGATAACCCTATGGATAAATTTGAAATTAAAATTGTAAAATATTTCAATCAAATCGGTTCAAAAAAAATTGATAAATTTTTGGGCGCAGTTAATGCGGTCAGCTTCTTGGCCTTCTTTTGGGTGACGCTTACGGTTATAGCTGTCACAACCCATCCAACTATTACGCAAAAATTTGTAGTGGCCGTGCTGATTGTTTGTGTGCTTCATTTTAGTATTACGGAAGGAATCATCAAGCATTTTTTGACTCGTTTTTTTCCCAAGCGCAAGCGCCCCTATGTCGCTTATCCGGACTCGATAAAATCAGTCGGCAAAAAATTCAGTGATTCATCTTTTCCTTCCAGTCATATGGCTACAACTGTAGCGATGTTGGTGGTGATTGTTAGTTTTTATCCATCCCTGCTTGCTTTGTCAATCTTGATGATTGTTTTGATGGCTTTTTCCCGCTTGCATAACGGCATGCATTATCCCAGTGATGTGCTTGTTGGAATTTGTTTGGGTTTTAGTTATGGTTGGGTGGCGATGCAAATTGTGAGAACATTTTTTTTAATTTAATTATTGTGATTTACCCCGTTAAATAATTTTAAATTTTAGTAAAAATTTAAAATTAAGATTTGAGAGTATGGGGATAAATCTTAGAAAAATATTTAAGAATTATTAATATCAAGGTTTTTTCTTTCATAGAAAGACTCAAATCTTATTTAACAGGGTGAAAATTTTTATCGATTTTGACGACGTGCTTTTTAATACGAAAGATTTCAGTGCCTATTTGCGAGAGTTTTATGCGGCCAACGGCATCAGTCAAGAACTTGTGCAAAAATATTATTATAATCCAGGCACCGAAAGTCAGCTGAAATTATTTGACCCAGAGGGCTTGTTTTCGCGGCTGGAAGAACATGAAAAAATCGATGTCAGCAAATTACGTGAAGGCTTTGTAGCGCAATTAAAAAATCTTTCCAGATTCGTTTTTGGAGATGTGGAGGATTTTTTGACTCAAATTGGCAAAAAAAATGTGTATTTGGTTTCTTTTGGCTTGCCATCTTTTCAGAACGAAAAAATTATTGGAAGCGGGATAAACAACTTGGTCAGTGGCTGCGTAGTGACCAAGAATTTGAAAGCGCAAGCAATTGGCCAGGTGATGGAAAAAATGCAAATTAGTCGTGAAGAAAAAATATTTTTTATTGACGATCGCGTCCAGCAAATTGAGGATGTTAAAAAAGTTTTTCCGCAGGTGCTCACAATCTTTCTTTGTCGCCAAGAAGGACGTTACTGTGATCAGAAAAATGAATTTTGCGATTTTGAAATTCATAATTTGCAGGAAGCCCAGGAAATAATTTCTAAATTATAGTAATATGGCAAGTAATAAAATCAGGGTCGGGCTTATTTTTGGTGGTAGAAGTGGCGAGCATGAGGTTTCACTCATTTCAGCTTGGAACATTTTTCATGGTTTGGATAGGAAGAAATATGAAGTTTCATTGCTGGGCATTGATAGACAGGGAACTTGGCATTTTGGAAAAAAACAAAATTTTTGGGTGAATCCCGAGGATTCAAAAAAAGTTAGGCTAAATTCTGATGCTTTGGCAGTTACAATTGTGCGCAAAAGAAGTGAAATCTGTGTCATTGACTTGAAAGATGGAAAAAATGTTGCCAAAATCGATGTTTTTTTCCCAATCACCCATGGAACTTTTGGCGAAGATGGCTGCTTGCAGGGAATGTTGGAAATGTTGGATGCGCCTTTTGTTGGACCAGGCGTGCTTGGTAGTGCTGTTGGCATGGATAAGGATGTGGCCAAGAAGCTTTTACTTCAAGCTGGACTTAGTATTTCAAAATTTCACACTTTGCGCCTTGGGCAGGACACTGCTAGAAAAATATCAGAAATTATTGCTGATTTAAAATTTCCAATTTTTGTAAAACCAGCAAATCTTGGTTCTTCAGTTGGAATTTCAAAGGCGGAAAACAAAAAGCAGTTGCTGTCGGCAATTAAATTGGCTTTTCAATATGATACCAAAATTGTGCTTGAGCAGACAGTGGTTGGCAGAGAAATTGAATGTAGTGTATTGGGCAATGAAAGACCGCTAGCCTCAACTCCGGGTGAAATCAAACTCGCAAAAGGTTTTTATTCTTATGCGGCTAAATATTTCGAAGTTGATGTTGCTATGCCGATTGTGAAAGCGCAGTTATCGAAAGCAACTGTAAAAAAAATTCAAAAATTGGCTGTGGAAGTTTTCCAAGTTCTGCAATGTGAAGGCATGGGACGCGTTGATTTTTTTCTGACCAAGGAAGACAAAATTTTCGTCAACGAGATTAACACCTTGCCAGGCTTTACTGGTATCAGTATGTATCCAAAAATGCTGGAACAAACCGGCATCAAATATCAAGACTTGCTTGATAGGTTAATTAGCTTAGCTTTGAAAAGAAAGGAGAATCAGAGAAAATTAAAGCGCGATTTTAAAGCTTAGTTGAGCCTCTTTAGGCGGGATTATGCAGAAGTTTATAAATAGGAGAATATGAAACTGTTGACATTTATTCAAAAGATGTTAAGCTTTTTTGTTGTCCTTTTGATTTTAAATAGTTTTTTCGTTAACCACAATTCATAAAAAAGTGAGGATATTATGCAGGAAAAAGGGAATAAAGTAATTGCCACATTAATTTTTATTTTAGTGGCAGGCTTTTTGTTGGTAAGTGGAAACACTTACCATAGAATAAAAGTGGAGAAATCCATTTTCCTTAACAAGGAATATCTTAAAATAAGAAAAGAGTTTAAAGAAACGTCTTTCTGGGATACCCCAGGGGGATACATACAAGACTATAAAGGTGGCGTTCAAAGAGCTGTAGACAAGAGGCGAGCTTTTATGAAAAAAAATTTCCCAAAAGTTAAAGAAGAAACTTATTGGGAGGTGAGGGCGGTTCGCAACACCATCTATGGAGACCGCGATGAGCATAACTGCCATGAAGCAGTGGTGATCCAGTTTGGTTGGGAATTCCCACCTTTCCCATGGGAGAAGGGGAAGTGGAAATCGTATAAGGAGTATCCTCCGTACTCCGAAGAAAAGTAAGTGCTATTTGCCTTGGACTAGCTGACAGTTTAACTAACTTGTCAGTTGCTCCAAGGCTTTTTTCATTTGCCTTGACTTTTTACTTTTGGTCGACTATATTTTTAAGCAGAATGAAAGACCTCTTGCTACTCCTTTTTTCAGGCCAAAGTGGTCGTCCAACTTTATTGCGAAAGCATGAAGTTGAATTAAAGGAGTATATGAAACCCCGTCTTTCCTTTTCCGTGCCATCCAGTAATCGCTGGTTGCTGGTTTCTTTTCTCTGTTCTTTGTTAATCTTAGAAAGTAGGTGTAGTGCATGGTAAGTTAGGGAGGCTGTAAAACTTCAAACCCACAACATGTACGGGGTGAAGCAAACTTCAAACCTTAAGTGTGGCACTGAAAAGTGCCTCGTGTTTCAAAAAATGCGCAATATGCCTATTTTATGCCCCCAACTTTCAGCAGACTATCTGCGAATAAGAAGCTTGGGGGCATTTTATTTAGCTTGACTTTTCTTGCCAAAATAGGGTATATTGGAGCCAAATGTTAAAGGCTTTTTAGTTTTGAGTCTTTATGTTTTTGTTGCTCCTTAAATCAATCTTTCAAATGCTTTTTAAACAAAAGGACTACTGCTATGAATCCTACCATTAAGCGGGCGCTGGTTTCTGTTTCTGACAAGACCGGTGTTGTTGATTTTTGTCGTCAACTGAGTTCAATGGGCGTTATTATTTATTCAACTGGTGGAACTTTGAAAACATTACAGGATGAAGAAATTGAGGTCCGTTCAGTTTCTGAAATTACTGGATTCCCTGAGATTATGGATGGTCGAGTCAAAACTCTCCACCCAAAAATTCATGGTGGATTGCTGGCTGACAGGAATAAACCTAATCACATTGAACAAGCAAGGGCGAATCAGATTGAATTGATTGACCTGGTAGTGGTGAATCTTTATCCTTTTAAGAAGACAGTTGCCAAGCGGGGAGTTTCATTTGATGAGGCCATTGAGAACATTGATATCGGTGGACCCTCGATGCTTCGTAGCGCTGCCAAGAATCATAATTCAGTAACAGTAATAACTGATCGTGCTGACTATGCGCTTGTCTTAGAAGAGATGCGAGCAAATAATGGCGCTACGGAAAATTCTACTCGCTTTAAACTTGCGCTGAAAGTTTTTGACCTTACTGCTCGTTACGACCGCACTATTACAACCTATCTCAAAAAGATAGAGAAAGCTAGAGAAAATACCGACGTAAAAACCTTTATGGGACGGTATGAACAACATGAGTTAGATGAGTTGGGTATTTAAACTAATCAGATAGAGACAGGAGGATTCATTGCATTTGCAATGACCTCCTGTTTTATTTTTTTATTGATTTTTTATTTGCCTTAAAAAACTTTTTACGTTAAGGTAAAGATATATGAACAATCAAAAATTGGAACAATTTTTGCAAGATAATAATTTGCCCAAGTTTCGCTTGGGACAAATTCAAAAAGCCATCTTTCAAGACGGAGCTACTTCGTTTGGGGAAATTACAACCCTTTCAAAAGATTTGCGAGAAAAAATGGAAAAGGAAATGAGAATCCTTTCTTTTGAGGTTGAAAAAGTTTTGGTGGCCGGTCCTGCCCGCAATGCTACGCGTAATGTTGCGAATGGCTTTGCTAATAATAACATTTCTTTGTCTCAACAATCTGAAGATAATAACGAGCATAGCGTTGCAGGCGGGGACGGTCAATCAATTAAGGCGCTTTTGAAACTTGTTGATGGAAACCTGATTGAAACCGTCCTGATTTCACCCAAGCCGGGCACTTGGTCAGCATGCATTTCTTGCCAGGTTGGTTGCGCGATGGGTTGCCGCTTTTGCGCCACTGGCAAAATGGGTTTCAAGCGAAATCTGACCGCCGAAGAAATCACCGATCAGATTCTTTTTTGGAAACAATACCTTTCTAAAAATCTAAAATCTAAAATCCTAAATCCTAAAACGGATGTTGCTGAAAATAATAAAAAAAATAATTCTGAGCCTTTTGGAATTTGTAATTTAGAATTTGGAAATTACAATATTGTAAACAATATTGTCTATATGGGTATGGGTGAGCCTTTTAATAATTGGGAAAATGTTTCCCAAAGCATCAATGATTTGACAAATGAAAAATTGTTTGGCTTTGGATCGCGCAGTCTTTCGGTTTCAACTTCCGGGATTGCTAGTGGCATTGAAAAAATGTCCAAAGAGTTTCCGCAAGTAAATCTGGCCATTTCTCTGCATTTTGCCAGTGACGAAAAACGTGACCGTTATATGCCGGTCAACAAAGTTGACAATCTGGAGAATCTAAAAAAAGCTTTGCAAGAATATTTTCAGGTGACAAAACGAAAAGTTTTTTTGGAATATATTATGCTCGATGGAGTCAATGACACCGCCTTGGATGCCAAAATGCTGGCGCAGTATTTGCACAGTGTTGGCAATGCACATCTTTTGCATGTGAATTTAATTCGCTATAATGCGACCAGTGTAGATCTGAAACCTTCCTCAAAAAACAGAACGCAACTTTTCAAAAAAGAATTGGAAAAATATTTCATCAACGCCACCATCCGCAAAAGTTTAGGTGAGGAGATCAAAGGAGCTTGCGGGCAATTGGCCTCTTAAATACAAAATGTTTATTATTCGATAATTTTTTAAAAAATAATAAAATGGGAAAACAAGAATTGCTGCCTCAATATAACAAAAAGGAATCAAGTCCTGTAATTAGAATAAAAACAATAGAACAAATAAATAAAGAAATTTTATGGGGAGAGGACACCAAAAATGTGGTAGGCTTTGGGGTAACGTTGTCAATTAAGGCTAGAAAGGTGATGGTTGCATTTCCTGATAAATATTCTTGGCAATATGGTGTATTTTATCCGGATGGTTCTGTCAATGTAGGCCCTGCTAAATATAAAGATAAAGAGGAGGCATTGAATGATGGTGTCGATATTGCAGAGATAGAGATTAGAACTTTGCTACAAGAAGATTAGTTCTTTTATTTCAAGAATCTAAAATGTTTCAAAGTTGGAAGAATATTGGGTGCCAAATCTTCGCTAGAAAGTTCTTCAATCGGAATCCATTTCCATTGTTTGATTTCAGCGCCAGGGGAAACTTCACCAATTCTTTTAGCGAGATAGTGCACCAAAATGACATCGCAGTCGCCGTCTTCATTTTGCTTGAAAGTGTGCATGAGAAAAGGAGTTGAATTCAAAATTTCAATTTCAATTCCCATTTCTTCTTTGGCTTTTCTTTTGGCAGTTTCAACAAGAGTTGTTTCTTTGTTTTCAACTCTGCCGCCGCAAAATTTCCAGAAAGGCGTGTCACCGTGCTGATCAAGCAAAACTTTGCCGTTTTCAACAATAACTGGTCCCGAGGCGATAATTATTTTTGGCATATATTTTTCATTTAAACATTTAAGTCTTTAAATATTCAAACAATTAGAACAATTATAACATCTATAACTTTTTCACTAAATACGTGTCCTTTAATTTGTATCCAGCTTTTCGATAATAATTTCGCACGCCGATGCCGGAGATGACGACAATTTTTTTCAGGCCATATTCTTCTTTGGCGATACGCTCAGCTTCGAGCAGCAGTTTTTTCCCCAGGCCGATATGCTGTGGCGATTTGGAATCCTTTTCATCAATTTGGGTCATTTTACCATAGGTGTGAACTTCGCGGATGATAGCTGCGTTTTGAAGAACAGGCAACATTTTATACATTTTGTCATTCCCACAGGAACTTGGAATTCGCAAACGCAAAAGGGCAAAAAGTTTTTTCTTGTCTGGGCTGACATATTGCAGAAAAATTTCGCGGCCATCGGAAGCAGTGTAGTCAATTCGATCCAAAACAATTGATTCTTTGATGGTGTAACCTTCGCGGACTTCACGGCAACGAATGCAGGGACAATTTGACTGGGGAATAATGATCTGACGTAGATTAGAAACTGTCGGACCAGCGATGATTGAGCAGGTCGGCACATCTCGAATCAGACGAGCAATGCGAACATAGGGAACAATCGCCTCATTTTTGATTTTCAAAACCAATTTTTCAAAAATCTTATTCGTCAGTGGTTTGTAGTTTCCATTTTTCCAGATTTTATAGAGTAAGCTGTTTTTTAAAACGACAGTTGGATAAATTTTGAGCATGTCGGGTTGAAATTGTTGATTTTCAAAGAGGGTCTTAAACATCTCAAAATCCCGCTTGGGGGTTGATCCTGGCAGTCCTGGCATCATGTGATAGTTGATCTTGAAACCGGCATCCTTGAGCAATTTGGTTGCTTGGATTGTGCTTTGGATAAGATGTCCGCGTTTATTGAAAACCAAAACATCGTCATAAATGCTTTGCACGCCAAGTTCCACTCGGGTGCAGCCAAGCTCTCGAAAATTGAGAATTTCTTTTTCATTGATATAGTCCGGCCTGGTTTCCAAAGTTAGCCCAATAATCCGATGTTTAGTCTTCTCATTTTTCTTCTGCTGGATTTCCATTTTATCATTTGCACTTAGCGTTCCACGTTCCACGTTTTGCATTTTACGTTCACGTTCCACGTTCCACGTTCCACGCTTCGCGTATTCATTGCACGCCTGAAAACACCTCGTGATAAATTTTTTCTGATAAGCTTTGGGCAGATAGGAAAAAGTTCCGCCCATCACAATCAATTCGATTTTGTCGGTTTTGTGACCATTAAGTTCCAGTGAGCGCAAGCGACTTTGGACTTGCAAATATGGGTCGAAATGCGAATCAATGGCCCGCATCACGGCCGGCTCATTGGAGAGATAGCTTTTCGGCATTTCTTTTTCACTGGGGCAATAAATGCATTTGCCTGGACAAGGATATGATTTGGTTAGCACTGCCACCACAGCCACGCCTGATTGGGTGCGGATGCGACGACTGAGCAGAATTTTTTCGAAAGCGGGGTTGGGCTTGACGATGTTTTCCAAAACCAAATCATTGTAGCGATCGCGCAAGTCAGCATTGGTTGGAATTGGAAGTTTGTATTGTTTGGAAAGTTTTTTCTTGAGCTGCAAAAACTCCTCCTGGGTTTCAGGAAGCTCTTCAATTGCCGAGATGATGAAATTGTCGTAAGCTGAATTCATATGAAAAAAGAAATTGCAGAAAAAATATTAAAGGAAACTGAGATTGGCTATGACTTGATCTCTCAGAAATTTTCTCAAACCAGAAAACATTTTTGGCGCGGTTTGGAGTTCATAAAGGATTATACGCACGAAGGCGATAAAGTTTTGGATTTTGGCTGTGGCAACGGGCGTTTGCTTGAATTGCTTGGAGAAAATAGTGCTGAATATTATGGCGTTGATGTCTCCCAGGCTTTGATTGATTTTGCCAAGCAAAAATATCCCAAAGCTTACTTTTTCAAGATGAACCCCAGTCAAACAAGCTTAGCATTCGAAGCTGAATTTTTCAATACCATTTATAGTATTGCGGTTTTTCATCATTTTCCTTCTCAAAAATATCGTCAGGATGTCGTAAAGGAACTTTACAATAAAACGAAAAATGGTGGTCGAATTATTGTCACCGTCTGGTATCTTTTTCAAGAGAGGTACTTCAAAAATATTTTGCAAAATTGGTTTGCAAAATTGCAAGGCAACAGCCAGTTGGATTGGAATGATTGCGAAATTTCTTTCACAGATAATCAAGGCAAACGTTTTTGGCGTTTTCACCACGCTTTCACCAAAAGAGAACTGCAGAAACTTTTCCAAGAGGCTGGCTTTGAAATTGAAAAATGTGAGATTGTGGGCGGGCGAAACATATTGCTGATTGGTAGAAGGGCAGATTCTGGATGATAGATTTTAGATTTTAGAATAAATACGGGTAAGTAGATTCTGGATGATAGATTTTAGATTTTAGAATAAATACGGGTAAGTAGATTCTGGATGATAGATTTTAGATTTTAGAATAAATACGGGTAAGTAGATTCTGGATTTTAGATTTTAGAATAAATACGGGTAAGTAGATTCTAGATGATAGATTTTAGATTTTAGAAATGATATTATAAAAGCATGGAAAAAATAAAAAAATTTACAGATTTAGTTGTTTGGCAAGAAGGTCATAAATTGGTTATTCTTATCTATGATATAACTAAAAAATTTCCCAAGGAAGAGTGATATTCTTTAACTGATCAAATGCGAAGAGCTGCAACCTCTGTTACTTCAAATATAGCCGAAGGTTTTGGTAGGCAAGGTTATAAGGAAAAGATTCAATTTTATCACTTAGCACTCGGATCTTTGACTGAATTAGAAAATCAGATTTTTATCGCAAGGGATGTCACGTATTTAAATTCTTCTGATTTTGAAATTTTAATGAATAAAGCCAGTGATGCTCATAGATTATTAAATGGAATCATAAAAAAATCTAAAGAGTATCTTAATTTAAAATCTAAGTTATAGAAATATATTCTAAAATCTAGAATCTAAAATCTATATTCTATTAATGAACATTTTTCAATCAATCATACTTGGTATCTTGCAGGGTTTGGGTGAGTTTTTGCCGATTTCGTCGACGGCGCATTTGATTTTGGCGCCGTGGTTTTTTGGTTGGAGTGATCCAGGCCTTTCTTTTGACGTGGCGCTTCATCTGGGAACCCTGATTGCTGTGGTTGGATTTTTTTGGCGAGATTGGCTTATTATTTTTCAGCTTGCGCTTCAAAAAATTTCAAATTTCAAATTTCAAATTTCAAATTCTGCGGAGAAGTATCCTTCACAGCTGCTTTGGCTCTTGGTCATCGCTTCTGTTCCGGGCGCAATTTTCGGAATGCTTTTTGACAGCAAGGCGGAAGCGACTTTTCGCAATCCGCTTTTGATTGCTTTTACTTTGAGTGTGGTCGGGTTGATTTTGTTTTTGGTAGATAAATATGCCGCCCATCGCAAGGAGCTTGGCAAGCTGACAAAACTGGACGCATTTTGGATTGGTCTTTCTCAGGCCGTGGCCATTATTCCGGGCGTATCACGCTCTGGGGCCACAATGACCACGGGACTTTTCTTGGGACTCTCACGCCAGCAAGCAGCCCGTTTTTCTTTTTTGCTTTCTACCCCAATCATTTTTGGGGCGGCCATTGTGAAAGTCCCGCATCTCTTGAAAGATGGAATCAGTATGGCAATTCTTTTTGGCATTTTAGCCTCGGCCATTACTGGTTATTTGGCCATCAAATTCATGCTTCGCTTCATTCAAAAAGTTGGCTACGCCCCATTTTTTTGGTATCGCTTGGCCTTGGCTGCGGTTGTGGTGATGGTATATTTTTTGAGGTAACTGAGCTAGTAGTTGAGATTCTTTTAAGTATGCCTATTGCACCTTTTATTTATTTATGATTAGATAGTGTGCAATAGAATAGTGAATAGTTTTTTTGTCAAACTTTTTTATCAAGGGAGGAGTTTATGTGTTCGAAAGATTTTTGTTATGTGCTTATCGGAAAAGATAACAAATACATGATCCTTTGTCGTCAAGAGGATTATGATTTGAATTTGATCCGTGAAGCCATCAGGCATGCGTTTCCCGCACTACCAAATGATGTGGAGATCTTGGTTCGCGATTGTCATAAGATGTTCTCCAGTCAATTCGAATGCCAAGTTAGGCCCCTGGAAGCAAGTAATTGGGGCAGTATCCGTTTTATTGCTCTCCAGATAGTTGAGAAAGATAACGTAACTTATTGCTGCAGGGCAAAGTTTTTTGGAAATTTCAGTATTCTTCCTAAAAGGAAATTAAAATTATTAGGTTTTCTTCATACTAAACCCAAAATTTTACAGAAAGATTAGTTTGGTGAGGTTAAAAACTGGTGGTACCAATGGGTAGCCAGTTTTTTTATTTTCAAAATTTGACGCATTTCATTTTTATGTTAAAATACCCCTAGGAGGTATACAAATAAAAATGTCATTCTGAACTTGTTTCAGAATCTACTTTCTTTATTTAACAATACTGCCTGTAATCGAGATCCTGAAACAAGTTCAGGATGACACAAAAGAATATTCCTAATTCTTAAAGGATAACTCCTAAACATATGGCGACTAAAAAAATAGTTTCTCAAAAAGACAAAGAAATTGTCAAAGAAAAAATTCTCAATCGGATTTCGAGAGTGGAAGGACAACTCAAGGGAATTCGCAGGATGGTCCAGGAGCAAAAAGAATGTATCGACATTATCACGCAAATCACAGCCATCCGGGAGGCGGTTTCAATGTTGGGCATTGAGTTGCTGAAGAATGATTTTGTTTGCAATTGGGAAGGTGGCAAGAAAAAAATTGACGAAAAATATTTGAAGAGTTTGTTTAAGATGTCAGCCGGAGGCTGATCAGCCTTTGGCTGAAAATTTTAAAGAACTTTATAATTTTATAACTTTAAAAACTTTATAACTTTATGACCTTATTTGATTTAGCTATTATCGGTTCAGGCCCGGCTGGACTTTCAGCTTCGGTGTATGCTTCGCGTTATGGAATTAAGAATGTGGTGATTGGTGGGATTGCTGGAGGACTCACTACTCAGACACATGAAATTGGCAATTGGCTTGGCACAGAAAAAATTACCGGTTTTGAGTTTGCGATGAAAGCCAGTGCTCATGCGGAAAGCTATGGCACCAAGAACATTGTGGCTTTGGTGGATGCAATTGAAAGCAAGGATGAAAAATATATTCTGCTATTGAGTAACGGTGAAAAATTGGAGGCTAAAGCAATTTTGCTAGCCATGGGAACCAAGCATCGACGTCTTGGAGTCGTTGGCGAAAAAGAATTTACTGGTAAAGGTGTTTCATATTGCGCGACTTGCGATGGATTTTTTTATCGCGGCAAAACGGTGGCGGTGGTGGGTGGCAATGATAGCGCAGCGGGCGCAGCGGTTTATCTTGGGGATATTGCAGAGAAGGTTTTCGTAATTTATCGTGGAGAAAAAATACGTTGCGAATCTTTTTGGGCCACGGCTTTGGAAAAAAATCCAAAGATTGAAATTTTGTATAACACTAATGTTAAAGAAATCAAAGGCGAAGGCAAAGTGCAGGAACTTTTGCTGGATAGTCCTTTTAATAATTCAGACACTTTGAAAGTCGACGGTGTGTTCGTGGAAATTGGCTCTGACCCAAATGTGGAATTGGTCAAAAATTTGGAAATTGAAACTGATGAGAATGGATATCTTAAAATTGATCCTAGTGGCAAGACCAGCCGCAAAGGCATCTGGGCCGCTGGCGACATCACGACCGGCTCTGATAAATTCAAACAAATTGTGACAGCTGCTGCTGAAGGTGCTGTTGCTGCGCATAGTATCCATGGGTATTTGAAGAGATAAAACCTTTTTAAAAGTGTGACAGAAGTCTGCGACCGCAGACTTCTGTCACACTTTTTTGGGTAAGTAAAAACCTACAAGAGCAGATTTTTACTTGTAGGTTTTATTTTGTAGTTTCTATTGTCTGGGAAGAGCAAGTGCTTTCTCTTTGTCCCAAAGTGGAGCAAAAGAAGACATGATAGATAAGCCCCTTGCGGCCTCCTTATCTTTCGGATATAAAGCGTCGAGCACGATTTGAAAAGCATCAGGATCTTCACAGGGCGTGCATATTCCAGGACTGAAACTCTCTTTATCCAAGTGGATGTCGTTTATTTTAAAGGTTCTATGAACGCCTAAGGCGTTCATTATCACAACTGCTGTCGCTGCAACTTTTTTGGCGCCTGCATCGTTTTCTGCAGGAAGAAAGCAATGTCCACAGGAACTTTCACCCTTGCTGAGATTTTCTCCCGCCCCAAGCTTGTTAAAGCAAAACTTGTAATCAGGCATGGTGCCCTCCTTTTTTTGGGATTATTAGGTAATTTCTGGTTGAAGTTGATTTTCAGTGAGAAAATTTTCAAACTTTCTTTCAATCCTCTCAAGTGCCAAACGAAACTCCTCGGTAATCATTTCTTCGAGTGCGCTTACTTGGTCTTCTGACAAAACTATGCGTTTAGTCTTTTTATTTTTCTTAAACCAAGCACTGTTCGCACGATGAAGTACTTTTATTTCTAATTTATGAGTAGGCGTTTCGATAGAAGTCAGCGTGCTAGTATTCCCGTTGGTAGTCATTGTATACTCCTGATTCAGGGTTAGTTTTTTCTTTTCTAAAATTTTTAAAAAACAAAAAATCCATGAGAGGATTTTTGATCTTTTGGTTTTTGGGGTGGGCGTGCCTAGATTCGAACTGGGGACCTCGTCATTATCAGTGACGCGCTCTAACCAACTGAGCTACACGCCCGTATGTGGACCGGACAGGACATTTTACGTCGCTTTCGTTCCTTGGAAACCCATGGTTTCCAAAACCTTCCTCCAACGGAAAACTCCCGTTTTCCGACCCTTTCCCGTTCAAGTTGAAAAAAGAGTTTTGTGGACCGGACAGGACTTGAACCCGCTACCTCCTCAGTGCAAATGAGGCGCTCTACCAGGTGAGCTACCGGCCCATATATATAATGGGGACTTATGAACCAGCACCTCCTCAGTGTAAGAGATTGAGAGAAAGCGAGCAATCTCCGCTCTCAGGTGAGCTACCGGCCCATATTTTGCTTTTTAAAGCATAAAATTAACAACTAGATTTCATTATACAGAAAAGAAAATATTTGTCCATAGCTGTTGTTGACAGAAAACCCGAGATAGTGTACATTAGATATATAAGAAAGCCCCAAGGGCTTTTTAAAAAACCCAAAAATATGAATAAGGCTGTACAATTTTTTCAGGAAGCAAAAGTTGAACTTATCAAGGTGAATTGGCCGACCAAAAAGCAGACTATTAACTACACCGCTTTGGTGGTTGCAGTCAGCATTGCAGTTGCTCTTTTCCTTGGTGGACTCGACTCTGTTTTTAGTTATATTTTGAAGACATATATTATTAAGTAACATACAGATAAACACTGATGAAAAACTGATCAGCGCAGATCACGGATAATCTGTGATTAGTGAAAATCCGTTATTCATCCGTGAGAATCAGTAATTAACAAAAATGGCGAAGCAGACACAACATCATGGATTAGCCTGGTATGTGATCCACACATATTCGGGATACGAAGACAATGTGGCGCGAAATCTCAAACAGCGCATCGAATCAATGGATATGCAAGACTTGATTTTTGATGTGATGGTTCCAACAGAAAACAAGATTAAGATTAAAAACGGAAAGCGAACAGTGGTGGAGGAGAGAATCTATCCTGGCTATGTGTTGGTGCAGATGATGGTGACTGATGCTTCATGGTATGTGGTTCGCAACACGCCGAATGTGACTGGCTTTATCGGCCTTGGCACAACGCCAACCCCAGTTGATCCTCGCGAAATTGAAATGCTCAAAAAGCGTATGGGTGTCTCTGAACCGAAATACAAAATGGATATCAAAGCCGGAGATGCAATCAAAATCAATGACGGACCATTCAAGGATTTTGATGGCAAGGTTCAAGAGTTTGATGAAGAAAAAGGAAAAGTTAAGGTGTTGGTTTCAATGTTTGGACGCGAAACTCCAGTAGAATTGGACTTTTTGCAAATTAAGAAAATCTAAAGTAAAAACTTTTAATTTTCCTGTGTCTTTGACAGCTTCTCTGGAAGATTAAAATTTAGGAGAAATTTTATAGATATTGTTATATTGCTAAATTGTTATATTGCTAAAATGCATGATTAACAATATAGCAATATGGCAATATAACAATTTAAATTTATGGCAAAGAAAATCAAGACAGTTATCAAGCTCCAAATTGTTGGAGGCAAGGCAAATCCAGCGCCGCCAGTCGGACCGGTTTTGGGACAGCATGGTGTGGCAATTCAGGAATTTTGTATGCGCTTTAATGATGCAACCAAAGATAAGATGGGAGAGGTTGTGCCAGTTGAAATCACAATCTTTGAAGACCGAACTTTTGATTTCATCATGAAGACTGCTCCAGCTGCAGAACTTTTGAAAAAAGCTGCTGGTGCTGCCAAAGGTGCAGCTAATCCGCTTAAGGAAAAAGTTGGTACAGTGACCAAGGCTCAGCTCGAAGAAATTGCCAAGGCTAAAATGGTTGATTTGAATGCTAATGACGTAGAAGGTGCAATGCAAATCGTAGCAGGTTCAGCCAGATCAATGGGAATTAAGATAGAAGGATAACTAATCAATGCGGATTGATAACGGATTAGCACAGATCGCAGATTAGAATAAAAAATTCGTGATTAGTGAAAATCCGTAATTAATTAGTGTAAATCAGTTTTATTTAAATATGTGGGAGGACTGAGCAACTATTGCGTAGTCTGTTATTACCACAACAAACGTTATGAAACACGGAAAAAAGTATCGCGCAGTGGTTGAGACCATGGACTTGAAAAAAGTTTATGCTATCGAAGAGGCACTCAAGCTTGTGCACGCTGGCAAAGTTGCAAAATTTGATGAATCTGTTGAGGTGCATGTGAAACTTAATATTGACCCAAAAAAAGGTGATGAACAGGTTCGCGCAGCAGTTGTACTGCCGCATGGAACTGGAAAAACTTTGAAAATTGCGGTGGTGACTTCTACCAAGACCAAAGATGCTCAGGAAGCTGGGGCTGATTTGGTTGGGGGAGAAGAATTGATTGAAAAAATCAAAATTGGCAAAGCTGAAGCCTTTGATGTTTTGTTAGCGACACCTGAAATGATGCCAAAATTGGCAGCTGTGGCTAAAATCCTTGGACCCCGTGGGCTTATGCCAAGTCCAAAGACTGAAACTGTGACTGACAAAATCAAAGAAGCGGTGGAAATGCTGAAAAAAGGAAAAGCATCATTCAAAAATGACAACACCGGAAATGTGCATCAAGTGATTGGAAAACTTTCTTTCGATGAAATTAAATTGAAAGAAAATTACGAAGCTTTTATTGATGCTATTGCTAAAGCGCGACCAACTGGAGTGAAAGGAAAATATCTGATTTCAATCTCAATTTGTTCAACTATGGGACCGGGACTGAAAATTAGCTTATAGCTTCATTAGCTTTTAGCTTTTAGGGAAATGCAAATACTTAAAAAAGGCACCTGCGGGTGCCTTTTTTTGTGGTGTAGTATACTCTTTACGAGAGCCAATTTAATGTATACAATAAAGAAACAGAGGTTAAATTTTAATGCCATATTCATTATATGACAGAGGAAAAAAAATACGTGCGGCCGTCCTGGGATCAATACTTTTTGGATATTATTAAAGTTATTGGTGAACGTGGTTCTTGCGACCGGGGTAGGTCTGGTTGCGTGATTGCCAAAGAAAAAAGAATTCTTTCAACTGGTTATGTTGGTTCTCCAATTGGTACGGCTCATTGCGATGAAGTTGGTCACGAAATGCACACAGTTAAACATGAGGATGGACATGAGAGTCGCCATTGCATTCGTACGGCGCATGCTGAACAAAATGCCATCGTAGCCGCCGCTCGTTTTGGAGTGGCCCTGGAAGGTTCAACGCTTTATTGCCATATGACGCCATGTTACGCTTGCGCAAAAATGATTATTAACGCCGGCATTAAAAAGGTTGTTTGTCAGTTTGATTATCATGCCGGTGAGCGTAGTAAAGAAATTTTCAAAGAAGCAAGAGTAGCATATGAATTGGTGCAAGACCAAATGCAGAAATATGCAGATATGTAGGTTTAGAGTTTCCTTGTTTACTTGTAATTTCTCTAGAAAATTAAAATTTAAGTAGAACTTTTATAGAAATTGTTATATTGCTAAATTGTTATATTGCTAGAATGCATTATTAACAATATGACAATATAACAATGTAGCAATTTAAATTATGGCGAAACTAATTTTGGGTGTGACAGGGGAAATGGGCTCTGGAAAAGGAACTGTGGCAAAACATGTGATTGCTGAGCGGGGTGGCAGCGCGCATCGGTTTTCTACAATTTTAAGGGACGTTTTGGATCGCTTGTATTTGGATCAATCACGCGACAATATTCAAGTTCTTTCGATGATTTTGAGAAAAAATTTCGGGGAAGATATTATGGCTAAAGGCATGTATCATGATGTTCAAAATGACGAGCATGATATTGTGATTGTCGATGGTGTGCGTAGAATGGCTGATATTATGTATTTGCGCGAACTGCCTCATTTTAAGTTGGTTTATGTTGAAGCTGAAATGCAAAATAGGTATGAAAGAATTTTGAAGAGAGGTGAAAACACTGATGATGCAAACAAAACCTTTGAGCAGTTTAAAGCTGAACATGAGGCTGATTCAGAATTGCAGATTCGTGATTTGAAAAACTATGCCAATTATGTGATGAATAACGATGGCACTTATGTTGATTTGTACAAACAATTAGACGAGATAATCACTCAGAATCTTTAATAATTGCAATTTTAATATTAATTTAATATTTTATCTTTATGAAACAATATCTTGATTTATTGCAACACATTATGGATAATGGTGTTCAGAAAGATGATCGTACCGGCGTAGGAACAAAAAGTGTTTTTGGTTATCAGATGAGATTTGACCTACAAAAAGGATTTCCATTGCTGACAACTAAAAAAGTTTTTCTCAAAGGAATTATCCATGAACTGATCTGGTTTCTGAAGGGTGATTCGAATATTAAATACTTGGTTGATAATGATGTGCATATTTGGAATGATTGGCCATTTCAAAAATATCTTGAAGAAAATGGATTAGCTGAGGAGTTCCCAAAATATTCCGAGCAATGGCATGGGAAAATGAAGGAATATATTGAAAATATAAAGACTGATGATGAATTTGCAAAAAAATGGGGAGATCTTGGTCCTGTTTATGGTGTCCAATGGCGAAAATGGAAGACTATTGATGGCAGAGAAATTGATCAAATTTCTCAAATTATTGATACCATAAAAAACAATCCTGATTCAAGAAGAATTATTTTGTCTGCTTGGAATGTTGGAGAAATTGAGAAAATGGCTATTCCTCCCTGTCATTTACTTTTTCAATTTAATGTTGCTAATGGAAAACTTTCTTGTCAGCTTTATCAGAGAAGTGCCGATACTCTCTTGGGTGTGCCGTTTAATATAGCGTCATACGCGCTTTTGACCATGATGATTGCTCAGGCTTGCGGTCTTGAGGCTGGGGAGTTTGTGCATACCTTGGGAGATACGCATATTTATAATTTTCATTTTGAACAAGTCGCTGAGCAGCTCTCTCGCACTCCAAGACAGCTCCCGATAATGAAAATAAATTCCCAGGTGAAAAATATTTTTGATTTCAAATATGAAGATTTTACTTTAGAGAATTATAATCCGTATCCAGCCATCAAGGCACCAATTGCAGTGTAAAATGAATAATCCAAAAATTAGTCTCATTTGTGCCATAGCAGAAAATAGGGCGATTGGAAAAAACAATCAGCTGCTTTGGCATATCCCAGAAGATTTCAAATATTTTAAGGAAAAAACCATTGGTCATGTAATTATAATGGGACAAAAAACTTATGAATCAATTGGTAAACCTTTGCCAAATCGGACAACTGTTGTTTTGTCTAATGATCAAAATTTTAATGAGGATGGAGTTGTTCTGGCGAGAACATTTGAGGAAGTTTTTCAGAAAGCTCGTGAACTCGAAAAGGATGAAGTGTTTATTTGTGGGGGTGGTAGCGTGTATGCGCAGACGATTGACCTGGCCGACAAGCTATATTTGACCGTGGTTGAGGGGAATTTCGAGGCTGATGTTTTCTTTCCTGAATATGAAGAATTTACAAAGATTGTTTCGCAGAGAAAAAGTAGCGATGAAAATTTTAAATATACTTTTTTGGAATTGGAGAAATAGTTATGAAAAAAATCTACGTTATTCATGGCACGAATTTTGATTTTGAGAGAGAATTGTATGCTCCACTGAAAAAGATTGTTGAATTTGAATTTATTTTTCCGCATGTTGGAGAAAATGAAGTAATTGATTCGAAAGAGTTGATAAAGAATGCCAATCTTGTTTTGGCGGAAGTCAGCTATCCCAGCACGGGGTCTGGCATAGAACTTGGCAGGGCAGAGTGTGTCAGTGTCCCAATTGTGGCAATCTTCAAAAAAGGCAGCAATGTTTCATCTTCGATAAAATTTTTAACGAATGATATTATTGAGTATAAAAATCTCAGTGACGATTTAGAAATAATTAAAGAATGCATAATTGAGAAGATGAAATAATATGTCAAAGGGAAAATTTATTGCTATTTATGGGATCAACGGAATTGGGAAAACAACCCAGGTTGATTTGCTAGTGGAATATCTAAAAGGCAAAGGCAAAAATGCTTCGCGGTTAAAGTATCCGGTCTATGATTTGGAGCCAGAAGGTCCTTTTATCTATAAATATTTACGAGACCCGCAGTTTCGGAGTAAAAATGAACTTTCCACTCATAAGCTGCAAAAAAAATATGCAGAAAACAGAAGGCGATATGAACCAACTTTGAGAGAAAGGTTAGCGAAGGGTGAGTGGATTGTGGCTGAGGATTATAAGGGAACAGGAATTTCGTGGGGATTGACTTGGGGTGGAGAACTTGATTATTTGGAAGATATTAATGAAGATTTGCTCAAGCCTGATTTGGAAATTTTGATGCACGGCAGTCGATTCTTATCGGCCATTGAAAAAGATCATCGTAATGAAATGGATGGCGAGCGCATTACAATTTGCAAAAACTTTCATGAATTATTGGCTGATCGTTATAGTTGGATAAAAATTGACGCAAATCAAAAAATCGAGAAAGTTGAAACTGATATTGTTGAGAAAATTTCTGTTTTGATGTAATGGTTTCTTTATCTATTAAGAATTAAAAATTATGAGTTCAAGTTCGCTTTTATATTTGAATAAAAAAACAATCGCTAGTAATGAAATTAAAAATGACGTTGATTTTTTGCTGGACTTGCTTTATCAAGAAGGGTCAAAAAGAAAACGTTGGGAAATATATTTGAGTGAAAATGACGCTAACTTCGAAGATGAAAATGTCCACTCGCATTCCTTGTTGCTGGAATATTTGGCTTATCGGGAGGCAATGATTGAGGGACTAAATGAAGAAAAGGCTCTTTTGCTGATGTGGACAGCTCGTTTTCACAAGCTTGGAGAAATCGAAAATGGCGATATTTTGTATAATTTAAAAAAGGAAAATGACAGACTTGAAAAATCAAGTTATGCCAGGAAACATATTTACAGTAAGCTTCGGAGTGATTATGCTAAAAACATGCTTGAGAAAGTGTTAACCATATCATTGGATAGGAGAAATCTGACTGATGAAGAATTTGATTTTGTGAGTTTTTTTGATTCCTTGAAGGGCCGAGGGCATATCAATACGGCGCTTAAAATGATTGAAAAAAAATCAATCTCACAATGGGAAGTGTTGGCAGCTAATGTGCTTTTCAATCAACTTGTTCCACTTGTTGAGCATGGAAAAAAATATCGCAGCGTGCGAGTTTATTTGCAAAAAAATGCCAAAAAAATATCCCATGCTTTGGAAAATCACCTAACTCAAGAGCAGCTTATTCGAGGTTTTGAAAAAATTTATGGACAGAATAATTTCGAAGAAAAGAAAAAGTTTTTGGATATTTCTCCGGAAAAAGTGGCGCAAATAAAGAGTGTCTGGCTAACTTTTGTAGATGAAAATTAAAAATATTTTTTAAAAAATAATGAAAATTCAAATCAAGAAAATTCATCCAGATGCAAAAATCCCACACTTTTCTTTGGAGGGTGATGTGGGCATGGATTTGTATTCAGTGCAGGATATTGTCATGAAAGCTGGTGAAAGAATTTCTTGTAAAACTGGAATTGCGATTAAAATTCCAAGAGGTTATGCGGGTTTAATTTGGGACAAAAGTGGACCTTCGCACAAATTTGGCATAAAAACATTAGGAGGTGTTATGGATAGTAATTATGTCGGAGAATATTTGATAGGCCTGGTAAATCTAGGGCAAGAAGATTTCATGATTGAAAAAGGTCAGAAGATTGCACAGGTTATTTTTCAAAAAATTGAAATTCCGGAAATTGAGGAAGTGGATGAGTTGGAAGAAACAAACCGAGGTGACGGAGGTTTCGGAAGTACGGGCTTAAACTAAAAGAGTTGCTACTCTTTTGCTATCGTCGCTCGCTCGGAAATGAAAGAGCACTTTCATTTCTCTCGCTTCGCTAGATAATAAATTTTTATTTTTTAATATACTATGAAACAGAAAAATATTGAAGCAGAAATTAGAAGTTTTGTTTCGGAAGATCAGTATAAAAAACTTTTAAGATTTTTTAAAAAAGAAGGAAAGTTTTTGGGAGTGGAGAATCAAATCTCTTATTATTTTTCTGGGGATCGAGATTTGAGAATTCAAAAAAGCGATAAAAGTGCTAAGATTTGGCTCAAAAAAGGTGAAATGCATGCTGACTCACGAGAAGAAATTGAAGTCAAGTTTGATGTCAGTCAATTTGAAAATGCTGAGAATTTGTTTAAGGTGCTTGGTTACGAAGTTAAGATTAAATGGTTTCGCAAGCGCAGCACTTTTTCTTGGAAAGGTATTAGTGTAATGTTGGATGATACGAAAGGGTATGGTCGTATTATTGAATTGGAAAAAATGTGCAAAGAAAATGAAAAAGAAAAAATAATTGGAATGTTGAAAAATAAGCTAGCATTGTTAAAAATAGCTGAAACTCAGAAATCTGAATTTGGTGAAAAATTTGAGTATTACAAAAAGAATTGGAAAAAATTAACAAAATAAAAAATTTATTTTGTTAGGGTATTTTTGAGAATTTAAAAATCATTGGAAATTAGGATTTGGAAATTTGAGCGCTAAAATAGCATTGAAAATATCGCTTAAAGGTGAGGCATAATAAGTATAAAAAATATAATTTTATGACTAAATATATTCCCGTCATCGGCATGGAGGTTCATGTGGAATTGAAGACCAAATCAAAGATGTTTTGTGGTTGCAAAAATGGACTTGGACAAGAAAGTGCGCCAAACATCCATGTTTGCCCAGTTTGCACTGGTCAACCTGGCACTTTGCCAGTGCCGAATCAGCAGGCGATTGAATTTGTGCAGTTGGCTGGTTTGGCGCTCAATTGTGAGCTTAATTTGAAGTCAAAATTTGACCGAAAAAATTATTTTTATCCTGATTTGCCGAAGGGTTATCAAATCTCACAATATGATCAACCGCTTTGTGGACTGGGCAAAATGAATGTTGTCATCAGCAATAACCAAGAAACAATAACCAAGTCAATAGGAATCACGCGAATTCATCTTGAAGAGGACACTGGTAAGCTTGTGCATCCAACCGGGGCTAGCTATACCCTGGTTGATTTTAATCGTGCTTGCGTGCCATTGATGGAACTGGTGACTGAGCCGGATATTGAAAATGGTGAGCAGGCTCGCTTGTTTTGCACCAAATTGCAGCAAATTTGTCGTTACCTTGGAATCTCAGATGCAGACATGGAGAAAGGCAATATGCGCTGTGAAGTCAATTTGTCGCTGCACAAAGAAAATGAAGAAAAACTTTCTGGCACTAAGGTTGAAGTGAAAAACATCAATTCTTTTCGCTATGTGGAAAAAGCCATCAACTATGAAATTGAAAGGCAAACAAAACTCTTGGATGAGGGTGAGAAGATTGTGCAAGAAACGCGAGGTTGGGACAGTGTGAAAAACGTGACGGTTTCGCAACGCAAAAAAGAATCTGCGCATGATTATCGCTATTTTCCAGAGCCAGATATTCCACCGATGGAATTTTCTCAAAGCTATGTTGATCAATTGCGCTTGAAATTGCCAGAACTTCCTGCTGCTAAGGAAAAAAGATTTGCCGGTGAGTATGGTTTAAAAGCGGATGATATTGCCGTGCTTACTGCTGCTCAAGATTTGGCGCAGTATTTTGAAAATATCATGAGCGAACTTCGGGAAAAAATTACTTCCCATGAAATTCAAGCTTCAGAGGAAAAGGCAACAAAATTGGCTGTTAATTATCTTATTTCCGAACTGCGAAAACACTTGGCTGAAAACAAACATGATGTGAGGGATTTGAAAATCAGTTCCGAAAATTATGCGGAACTGATTGGGATTGTGGCAGATGGGAAAATAAACTCTAGTGCTGCTCAGATCGTACTTAAAGAGATGTATCATACGGGTGGCGATCCATCTCAGATTATTGCCGAAAAAAATCTTGGGCAAATGGAGGACGCCGGCGAGTTGGAAAGCGCGGTGGAAAAAGTGCTAGCTGACAATCAAAAATCGGTGGATGATTTTAAAGCTGGTAAAGAAAATGCCCTCAAGTTTTTGATGGGACAGGTGATGAAGGAGACTGGCGGCAAAGCGAATCCGCAAGTGGTGCTGGAGATGTTGAAAAAGAAAATAAGCTAAACAGATTCTAGAATCTGGATTCTTGATTTTAGTATCTGCGGAAAGTTATTCAAGAAATTTTTGCACTTCTTTTCGGATACTCTTATAATCACTGCACCAAATGATGTTCGGATTTCTTTGAAGCCAAGTCATTTGTCTCTTGGCGTAGTGAATGATGGCAAAATATAGTTTTTCGCGTGCACCCGAGGCGCATCCGCCTTGGGCGGACATTTCTCCTAATTCTATTTTTCCTTGCAAGAATCTGGAAATCCAGCGATATTCCAAGCCGATTCTTTCTAGCCATTCCCATGAAACTCCCTGTTTATGCAGTTTTTCCACTTCGGCAGTCATACCTTCTTTGAATCGCTCATCTAGGCGGATTTGGATTTTTTCATTTAAAATTTCCCTTGAAACCCTGATCCCAATTTCCAAGAAATTGTATTTTACTGTGAACTGTGAACTAGTAACAGTGAACTGTGCTGGCACCTTTCCAATCGCTTGGCAAATTTCAATGGCTCTGATTAGGCGCACTTTATTTTGACTATCGATATTTTTGGCGCGCTCGGGATCAAGTTTTTCAAGTTTTGCAAACAATTCTTCTGTGGTTTCCAGGGCAAGTTGCCCGCGCAGAATTTCATCTGGCGGAACTTCCGGCAGGTTCAAATCTTTGGTTAGCGCATCAATCCAAAAAGCCGTTCCGCCGCAAATAATGGGAATTTTTTTGCGACTGAGAATCTCCTTGATTTTCTCTTCGGCCATTTTTTTGAAATGCGAAACGTTGAAATCTTCTTGGGGTTTGGCTACGTCAATCAAATGATGTCGGATGCCTTTGGAAAAGAAACCTTCCCTTGGTTGGAAAATTGAAAATTTGAAATTGAAAAATCCCGTGAAATCTTTTCTGACTTTACCGGTTCCGATGTTTAGACCTTTGTATATTTGTCGGCTGTCAGCCGAAATGATTTCGCCACCGAATTTCTTGGCAAGCTTAATAGCCACATCTGATTTTCCAGAGGCTGTGGGGCCCATGATGACTATTATTTTCGGCTTATCTTTCGACATATATTTTTTGAATTCAGGGTTAACCTCTCTTTAGGAAATAAAAATTACAAAAAGGAAAAACTTTTATTTCCACATTTCTTTTTTCCGCAAAAAGAAACCTGGAGGAAAGAAAAACTCGCACCGGATGAAGATACTGGGGCAAAAACTGCGCTCTTCGCTAGCACCCTCCAGGTATATATTGTCTGGACAAAATTATAGATTTTGAAAGCCAATTGATTTTACACTTCGCTCCTACGTCTGCTGACGGTCGCTACGTTTCAAAATTTTTTAACGCTCATCGTTTGTTTTTTGCCTACGTACTTCATATGGTGTAGGAGAAATACAAGATGCAAATACAAAATGCGAAAATTCTAAAATCTGAAATCAAGAATCTAAAATCTATTTTAATATCATGCCTTCTAAATTCCAAACGTTGGCCTTGGTGATTTTGACTTTCAAAATTTTTCCGAGCAAATCTTTTTTGGTGCTACTGATCTTTACGTTTTTGAGCGTTCGAGTTTTGCCGAAATAAAAATCACCTTTCTTCTGATCTACTAAAACTTCAATAATTTTGCCAAGATATTTTTGATTATTTTCAAATGCGGTTTTCTTGAGAATTTCATTTAGATATTGTTCGCGGCGAGCTTTTTCTTTTTGGGAAACGTTGTCTTTCATTTTCCAAGCGGCAGTTTCTGGTCGGGGTGAAAATTGTCCGAAGAACACCATATCAAATTTTGATTTTTCCATCAAGAATGCGGATTGCAAAAATTGTTTGCGAGTTTCGCCAGGAAAACCAACGATGATGTCGGAAGAAATGGAAAAAAGTTTTTCAGGTTTGTTTCTTTTGAAAGCAAGGTTTATTTTTTTAATGAGATCTAAATAATGCTTCTGAGTATAGCGACGATTCATGCGTCTGAGAATTTCGTCGTCGCCAGCTTGAACTGGCAAGTGCACATTTTCGCAAACTTTTTGGCATTTGGTCATCGTTTCAATCAGCTGCTCACTCATGTCTTTTGGGTGTGAAGAAACAAATTGAATCCAAAATTTCCCCGGAATAGCGTTTATTTTTTTCAGTAATTCTGGAAAAGTTACAATTTTTTCTTTAGCTTTTGCATTTAACGCTCCACGCTCCACGCTCCACGTTCCACGATATGAATTTACATTCTGGCCGAGCAAAATGATGTTTTTATAGCCCCTGACAACAAGGTCTTTGACTTCAGCAATGATTTCCTTGGCTGGACGCGAAACTTCACGGCCGCGAGCGTTTGGCACCACGCAATAGGCGCAAAAATTATTGCAACCAGTCATGATGGGAACATAAGCTTCGAAAGAGTTTCTGTATTTTGGTTGAATGCTTAAATAATCTAAATCTTCTTTATTATATGGATTTTTTGTAGGATGTATTTTGTATGATGTATTTTGTATTTTTGAATTTATACAAGATACATTATACAAAATACCTGCTACAGCTTCTGGGAAGTTTTTGATTTCGCAAAATAAATCAACTTTTGTCTTCATTCTTTTTTGCACATCTGAACGATTGGCCAGGCATCCAGTTAAAACTATTGCTATTGACTGTGAACCAGAGGTTGTTAACTCTTTTTTTCGCAGATTATTAATCAGGCTATAGGCTCGATTCTCGGCGGTTTGTTTGATGCCGCAGGTATTGAAAATAATCAAATTGGCAGTTTCGATTTCATTGCTCGGCGAAAAACCTTGCTGCTCTAAAAAAGCTGAAATACGCTCGCTGTCGCTAACGTTCATTTGACAACCGAAAGTCTTAATAAAATATGTTTTTGGCATATTCTTGGATAGCTTTTTAGTTTTTTAAATTCAGGATTAACTTTTCTTTTTAGGAAAGAAAAGTTACAAAAGAAAATCGCGCCTACCTCGCGCTGTCAAAATTCTAGCACTTCTTCGCTAAAATTTACACGCAGCTTTTTCTACTGAAAAAGCTGCGTTTCAAAATTTTTTAACGCTCATCCGTTTGAATTTTGAAACGCGCTTCGTAATGGCGCACCAAAGAAATGCGGGATGAAGATTTTAGAATCTAGAATCTTAAATCTGCCCAACCTATTTCTTCTCTTTTATTTCCTTGATAATTTTTTCAATAAATTCATCCAGTGGCAAAGTTTGTTGCTCTTTGACTCCGCGGGTGCGGATGGCGACGGTTTTGTCGGCAACTTCTTTTTCGCCAACTACGATGATATAGGGCGCTTTCTGTTTTTCAGTTTCAGAGATTCTTTTTCCAAGGGATTCAGCCTTGTCATTCATTTCGACGCGGATGTCATTTGCTAAAAGTTTACGTTTAACTTCATCGGCATACTGCGCAAATTTTTCTGAGATTGGCAAAATAGCAACTTGCACGGGTGAAAGCCAAAGGGGAAAAGCGCCGGCAAAATGTTCAATCAAAAGCATGATGAATCTTTCATATGAACCAAGGATAGCGCGATGCACCATCACTGGATGAGATTTGCCACCTTCATTGTTGGTGTATTCCAATTCAAATCTTTTTGGAGTGGCGAAATCAAGTTGCACGGTTGGAATTTGAATTTCCTTGCCAAGGGCGTCGCAAAACATGAAATCCAATTTTGGACCATAGAGAGCTGCTTCACCTTCGTGTTTGATGGCTTGCAGGCCCATTTCATCGGAAATGTCCTGAAGCATTTTTTCGCAAAGATCCCAATCTTCTGGTTGACCAATATATTTTTCCGGGTGCTCATAATCCCTGACTGAAAGGGAAACGGTGTGATTGTCCCACATGCCCAGTGAAGTATAAAAATTTTGAATAATTTCCACCATGTTTTTCACCTCTTGTTTGACTTGATCAACGGTGCAAAAAGAGTGACCATCTTCAACGGTGATGGCAATCACACGCTGCAAACCTCCGATTTCGCCTGGCTTTTCATCGCGATATTGTTTTTCTGATTCCATGTAGCGAATCGGCAGGTCGCGATAAGAGCGAGCCTTGGAAGCGAAAATTTGAGTTTGATGAGGACACTGCACGGGTTTCAGAACGTAGTTTTGTTTGTAGTGAGAAGTCACTTGAAAAAGTTCTTCGCCGAATTTTTGGGCGTGACCAGATTTTTCATAGAGCTCGATTTTGGCCAGATGGGGAGTGGAAACTTTTTGAAAACCATAGCTGCGGCAAACTTTTTCAATATGTTTTTGCAGTTCATCTTTGATGATGGTTCCATTGGGAGTGAAAAGTGGCAGACCTGGTCCGACCAAATCTGAAAAGCAAAATAAATCCAATTCTTTGCCAAGTTTGCGGTGGTCTCTTTTGGCAGCTTCTTCAATCAAGTTAAAATAATTTTTTAGTCCTTCTTTATCCTCAAAAACCACGCCATAAATTCTTTGCAGTTGTTGATTTTTTTCGTCGCCTTTCCAATAGGCGCCGGAAATTTTGGTTAGGGCAAAAGCTTTGAAATTGATTTCGCCAGTCGAAGTCAGATGCGGGCCGGCGCAAAGATCAACCAAATTACCTGATTTATAAATCGTGACTGTTTCGTTGCCAGCTTTTTGCAGGTCACTGATAAGTTCCAGTTTAAGCGGCTGACTAACTTTTCCAAAATGCTCAAGCGCTTCTTTGATTGAAATTTCAGCTTTTTCAAATGGATGTTTAGCCTTGATAATTTCTCGCATTTTTTCTTCCAGTAGTGGCAAATCCTCAGGGATCAAAGTGCGTGGCAGTTCAAAATCATAATAGAAACCATTTTCAATGGCCGGCCCAATGCCAAGTTTGGCTTCTGGAAACATTTCTAAAACAGCGCCAGCCAGGACGTGAGCGGTGGAATGACGAAGTGTTTCAATTTTATTAGTTTCATTTTTCATATAATTTTTTTAGATAAAATAATTAGAATAAAAACATTAAATAAATCCTAATTTCTAAATCCCAATTTCTCACTCAGAGGGTGATCAGCCTCTGGCTGACAATTTCCAGTAAAACTTTAAATCCTAATTTTTGACATTTGGACTTAAGATTTTATTAGTCATTGGAAATTTAGATTTTGGATTTCTGAGTTATTTATAAATAAAAGCCTCAAACAAAATAGGATAGGAAATAGTCTTTCCTGCATCGAGTCCACGACTTTCGTCAAGGAGGTTCCACTCGATTTCCCGGATTATTTGGGCACTTTGGGCGCTTGTTCGCAAGCTGCTGAAGCGGAGATTTTGTCTTAAGACTTTGCCAGTTGGTGGCCGGCAATCTCATTAAATTGTCTTTCTAATATAAGCCTATTTGGATTATATGGCAAGATTGACAATTTTGCAATTTGGGTGTTAAATGTCTTATTGGTTGTAATTCAATCAATGATTGAAATTTTTAAGCAGTACATTGAAAAACTAAAAAAGAAAAAGGAAAAATTGCCATGCCTCATCAGTTATTGGATTCAAGAAAAATAATCAGAGAGCAGCTTTCTGGTAAGTTAAAAATCGGAAAAGTTTCAATAAGTGACCTTGTTGAATTAAGCCCTATTCAAATGTTGGTGTTGTATGAAATATTTTTTGAGGACTTTTCTAGTGAGAAGATTTTATTTCCTGAAGAATTTTTACCTTCAAATAAATCTCGTCTAATATGTTGCATACCTTCCAGTGAAAGTATTCATCGTAAGGTGGCTGACTCGTTTGTGATTGATTCGCGCATTAAATTAGACAAGCTCAATGGTCAAAGGAGCTATATGAGGGGAAGGGATTACGTCATAAGTATCCCAATTTCTTCTATGGAAATTAATTCAGGCAAATGTGTCAAGAATAGGCAATTGCAATTTATGACATTGCAAGAGACTCAAATATTCGAGTTGTTCTTGCGGTGGCTTTCCTGTTTAGAATTGCTAGTTTCGGACTTCAATTCAATGCTAGTGACTAGTTCACATGACGTGAAGGGGCAGTTTATGATTTTAGATTGCTTAAATTCTGAAGTTTATGGTCATAAATTTGCTAATTCGGATGGTTCAAAAAATCCAACCGGAGCAGGTGTTTTTAGGGTTCGAAATGTTATTTGTAAACGCAATATGCTTAAGGATGAAGAAGTTTTTGGTGAATGAAAAATTATTCATGACTGTTGATTGCTGATTTTTTCTTTTGCATCGTCTTTGTGCGCCGTCTCTTATAATATGTGGTAGTGACATGTATTGTAAGAGCGGTGCTTTTTTCATTGTTTATTTGTTTTGAGCGCCACCTTCTATTTGGAGGATGGCGCATTTTTGTTGCTCAATCTTGACATTTTTGCAATCCTGGTTAATAATTACACTTTGGTCGCAATTGCGTTCAATTTCAGAAAAAATATAAATGGATCTTTTAAAATTAAAAAAGGGAATGATGTTATGCAAAAAGGCGTGATTTCAAAAAAAGAAAAAACATGCATTGGTACTAAAAAGTTTGAAAAAAGACTTTTTGAATTATCACAAGATAAAAATCATCTAATTCGGAGTTATTCGGAATTTTTTCTACGTATTTTTGGCTCTTATGTTACTTTTCCTATAGTTTCTATGCCAAATGAGAGGAAATATCGAGATTGGTTTCCAGTTTGCGTACCTCCGATTCGCTTTATTCGTAATGTGGCATATGCAGGCGACAAGAACAATGTTTTAATGTTTGATTTGTTTAATTTGCGCGAGGATTTTAGGGGGAAAATTGAAAATCTTGGTCGCGCGGAATTAGCAAATAGGCCGTATATTATTCTAACTCCTATAAGAGTTGAAGCTGGTGGAGAATTTGAGCGCGCGTCTTTCGCTGATGTTATAGGGCGAGAGAGAAATGTCTTAACTGCTTGGGAAATGTGGATCCTGAATCTTTTTGTTTATTGGCATTTCGGATCATATATTGACAGGCATAGTATCACCTTGGCTGGGTCTTGCGATCTGTCTGGTAATGTTTTCGGTTTCGGGTATGATGGCAGTGCTGTAACTATTGATACATATAATCCAGCCTTGCGCGCCGAAAAGTTTTATTTCCGAGAAGCAGTCTCTCTTTGATTTTCTTTGCGCTCTTTGGTTCTTACGTCGTTTCGCGGTATGCATTATCAATGCATACCGCGAAACGACGTTTTTTGCTATCCACATATTTCAGGTATCGTGAAAATGCGCTATAATATTTGTATATGAACGAGCGCTTCCGTCTATTTTTTTATTGGGGCTATAAAGTTGGGCTGCATGTTTTTGCTGCAATCGGTTTTGTGTTGGTTTGCGGATTTTTTGCGGTGCGGCTTCATTTGACGGACGTGTCTGGCATGGTGGATGCAAATTCTGATCGTTTTGGAAAAGTTTTGCTTGGCAATAGTGCTAGCGCCAAGACCCAAGTTTTGGGGGTTGAAAGTCAAAAAAGCGAACCTGTGGCAACTTCGATTGATGATTTGGATTCTCAAATAAAGCAATTGGCGCAAGCGAAAGAATTGAAAGCAAAAAATTATTGCGCTATTGATGTGATTGGAACCTTTGCTCCTGGAGCGGCTTGGAAAATAATTCAAAACTATCAGTTGCTTAATTCTGACATCTTGGCTTCAAAAATGATTTTGGCAGCCAGGCTTCGGATTGAGGAAAAAAATGGTAGCAATGTTTTTGACAATTGTGACAATGGAAATGCCAAGATAGATGATAATTTAATTGCTAAAAAATATCTTGGGGCTCAGAGCCAGACGATTTTTCCTTGGATGGATAACCAGCAGTGGGAAACAATCAAAGAAGCGATTGTGAAAGACAAGGATTTGATTAATAGGGCTTCATTAATTGCTGGCATTGAACCTCGCTTACTTGTCTCATGCGCTATTGTTGAGCAAGTTAGGCTGTTTAATTCTCAGCGGGAGCTTTACAAGAAATTTTTTGAACCGCTCAAGATTCTTGGCAATTCAAACAAGATTTCCTTGGGAGTAATGGGTGTCAAAGAGAACACTGCCATTGAAACTGAACAACATTTGAAAGATTCTTTGTCTCCTTATTACTTGGGACCGGAGCTTTCGAGCGCTTTGGATTTTGCTGATGGTGACCCGGTCAGTCAGCGTTATCAACGGTTGACCGATGAAAAAAATCACTACTATTCTTATCTTTATGGTGGAATTTATTTAAAAGAAATGATGATGCAGTGGAAAAATGCCGGCTTTGATATTGATTATCGCCCGGAAATAATTGGCACGCTTTTTAATGTTGGCTTTCCACAATCAAAACCAAATCCAAATCCTAAAGTTGGTGGCAGCAACATTGAAGTTGATGGCACAAAATATACTTTTGGTTCACTAGCCTATGAATTTTATTACTCCGGCGAACTAACCGACGCTTTTCCGTATGTGACAAATTAAGCTTTTTGGAAAGATCAGAAGCTTCTTGGTTGGTTTTTATTATACAAAATATAAATCTTAAAAAACAAGAATGAGTATTAACAAGAACAAACTTATTGAAATTGCAATCATTGTGGGGATTGGGATTATGACGGTGGAGGTTATTGTGTTTATGTCTGCAAAAAAAGTTCAGGCACCATCATTGACAAATCAACCCGCTGCGTCAGTTGCGCAAACAAGTGAACAGTTAGCGGAGAATAATTCTTCAGAAAATAGCAATCAGCAAAATCTTCAAACGGTGACTACGGATGTTTCGAATATTGAACCTGTCATGGAGCCAGGAACGTGTAAAGATTTTAAAGCAATCAAAGAATATGTTTTGAAGAACATTGTTGCGCCTGACGGTCAATGGTATGCCTATGGTGCGGGGAGTATGCCGACTGCTCCTAGTTTATTGTGGTGGAAAAGAAAAATCAGTGAACCTTTTGTGGGATATCCAAGCGTCGATAGTTTGACAGTTGCGTACGGTTGGAATAATAATGCAGCTGTGAATCACAGTGAATCTTTCAAGTCAATCATGAAAAAGGATGCTGATAATATTGGTAAATCAATAAAAGATGAAGCAAAAAAACTTGGTCTAGTTACAGATACATTGAATACTATGCCGTTTCAATCAATATACGATTCGCGACTGCTAGTTCCAATTGAAAGCACTATTGGCGCTTTCTCTCTAAAGAGCGAAAACGGATTTTATCTTATTTCCTTGAACAGCACTGAAAATGGTGGTGGTTCTCCAGGATCTGGATATGTCACGCTTACCTGCGGAAAAGCCAGCAGCTGGTATGATAAGTTTTATGATGTTATGAATTTCAAGGCAAATCCTTCCGCAGCTAAATACCCAGAGCGAGATGAAGTGACTATTTTGGATGTTAGTCCAGATCATACTGTTTATAGGCTAACAACTGATCCATCATATTATTATTTCGATGGGAAAAAAGCAGAGGTGATATCAAAAACCTATTTGATTCAATGTTTAATTCTTGAGTCTCGTAAAATAGGAAAAGGAATGCCATGCACGGATGGGTTAGGTGACGGGTCAGATTCTAAAGATAAAGAACGGCTAGCTACCTATTAATGTTAAACCAAAAATCACCACTTTAAAGCGTGGTGATTTTTTTTCATTCTTTATTCTCCTGAAAAGCTAATAAGCTAAAGCCTAAGAAGCTAGCTATTTAAATCAATTCAACCGTTCCTCCGGCAATAATGTTTTTGATTTCATCGAGAATATTCGGTTGGCTTTCGATGGAGAAAGGCGTTTCCAATTTGTTGGTTTGGTGATGCAAAAAAACTTTACACTGGCCTGATGGGCAAGTATTGAAAGTTTTGGAAAGCTTGCTAATCATTTCAGAATTAGCATCCTGGGGAAGGGTCACAATTAGCTTATAGCTTTTAGCTTCGCTAGCTTTTAGGGGCTCAGCCTCTAGAAGTGCTGGATTATTGTTTGTTGAATTCTGGTGACTAGTTACTGATGACTGGTTACTGATTACTGAACTATGTTGATCATTGACCACACCTGCTCCTCCGTGCGGATTTTGGTCGTTATCTTTGGAACCATAAGTTTTTTTGGTGGCCTCAACGCGCAAATAATTTTCAATCTCGTTGCGGTCAAGATTGCGGACTTCGTCGCAAATTAATTTGTAGGCCCCATCTTTGTCGGAAAGTTTTCCTTCAGCGATAATCATTTTTTCTTCTTCCCAAGCGCTGCCCATTTTTTCCAGCACTTTTGGGAAAACCAAAATTTCAATTTTGCCTTTCATGTCTTCCAGCATCACAAAGAGCATGGTTTCTTGGCGCTTGGTCAGAATCTTTTGCACTTTTTGGATGACACCGCCGACCGCAATTTTTTGACCAACCATTTCTTTGGAAAGTTTGTCCAAAGGCACGGCTACTTTTTCAATGTAGCCCTGATATTCCTGAGCGGGATGGCCGCTAACATAAAGACCAAGCAATTCCTTTTCCCAACGCAATTGTTGTCGTTTGGTGGCTGGCTGGGTTTCAATCAAAGGTACAGTTGGAGTTTCCAAAATAGCTTCGCCAAAGAGACTAACTTGATTGGATTTTTTTTGTTTCTGTACGCTTTTGGTGAACATTAAAATTTGTTCCATGCTCTCAATGATTTGATTGCGTTCGCCGAGTTTATCCAAGGCTCCAACTTTGGCCAAAGCGTCAATGGATTTTTTGTTGAGATCTTTGGTCTCAACTCTTTCTAGAAAGTCAGCCAAGGATTTGAACTTTCCGCCGCGTTTTCTTTCTTCCACAATTTCGTGCGCAATGACGTGTCCAACATTTTTGATGGCATTGAATCCAAAGCGAATTCTTTGAGAACCATTATCCTCAGTAATTACGGCAAAATCTTCAAAACTTTCGTTGACATCCGGGGCCAAAACTTCAATGCCCATTTCTCGACACTCAGAAGCTTCAATTGCAATGCGATCGATGTTGTCTTGATCAGAAGTTAGCAGGGCAGCCATGAAAGCGGCTGGATAGTGCGCTTTCAGATAGGCGGTTTGATAACCGATGATGCCATAGCAAGCAGCATGCGAGCGATTGAAGCCATACCCAGCAAAAGGTTCAATGAAGGAAAAAACTTTTTCGGCAATTTCCTTGGTGCTGCCATTAGTGATGCAACCTTCTACAAATTTTATTTTTTGCTCCTTAATTAATTCCAGAATTTTTTTGCCCATCGCTTTTCGCAACACATCTGCTTCACCCATGGTAAAGCCTGCCAGGTCGCGGGCGATTTGCATTACTTGTTCTTGATAAACTGCCACGCCATAGGTGTTAGCCAAAATCGGTTCCAACTTTGGATGAACATATTTGACCTTGCGTCCATGTTTGCCGGAAATAAAATCTGGAATCCAATCCATTGGTCCTGGACGATAAAGAGCTACCATCGCAATGATATCTTCAATTACGGTCGGTTTAAGCAATTTCAAATATCTTTTCATGCCGGAACTTTCAAATTGGAAAACGCCGGTGGTGTGACCTTCTTGCAAGAGTTTGAAAGCGGCTTGATCATTGATATCAATAGTGTCGATATCGATGTCAACTCCATGGATTTTTTTGGCGATGCGCAAAGTGTCTTGAATAATGGTGAGATTTTTCAAACCCAAGAAGTCCATTTTAAGGAGTCCGATTTTTTCCACATAGGAAGACTTAGTGGAGGATGAGTATTGTGTCACGGTGCCCTCGCGCGAGCCAGTGATGTTTTGAATTGGAGAATAGTACGTGACGGGCTCCTTAGTGATCACCACGCCGCAAGCGTGCATGCCAGCATGACGAATGACGCCTTCCAAGCGCATGGCGCTGTCGATCAATTTTTTGCCATCTTTGTTATTGTGATAAAGTTCTTTGAACTCCGGCACTTCTTCAATGGCTTTTTTGATGGAAGTAAACATTGGAATCATTTGCGAAGTTTTGTTGCAAAAATCATAGGGAAAGCCCAGGGCGCGACCAGTGTCGCGGATAGCGGCACGCGCTGCCATGGTTCCAAAGGTAATGATTTGCGAAACGTGATCGTTGCCATATTTTTGGCGGACATAATTGAGCACGTCGTCACGGCGGTTGTCAGCAAAATCCATGTCGACGTCGGGCATTGACACGCGCTCGGGATTGAGAAATCTTTCAAAGAGTAAATTATATTCAATTGGGTCAACATTAGTGATGCCAGTTAAATATGAAATGAAACTGCCGGCGGCGCTGCCGCGTCCAGGACCAACCACAATGCCATTGTCTTTGGCCCAATTAACGAAATCTTGCACAATCAAAAAGTATGATGCATAGCCGCATTTTTCAATGACTGAAAGTTCATAGGCCATGCGATCAAGATGCACTTGAGTAATTTCCTCGTCTTTATATTTTTTCTTCAGTCCCTTGTTGCAAAGTTCCACTAAATAGCTCATGGCAGTGTGACCAGCTGGCACATCAAAATGAGGCAGCTGAGTTTCGCCAAGTTTCAATTTGAAATCACATTGATCAACCACTAACTGGGTGTTGGAAAGGACTTCGGGATTGTTGGGAAAACCGGACAACACTTCCTCAGGGCTGCGCAGAGACAAATCAAAGTCCATCAAGTTCATGCGGTCAACTTCATCGACTTTACGGTTGGTTTGCACGCAAAGCAAAATATCTTGGGCGCTGGCATCTTCTTTGTTGACATAGTGCACGTCGCAAGTGGCCACCACTGGGATGTTTAGTTCCTTGGAAAGTTTGAAAATTCCTTCGTTGGCAATGGCTTGATTGGAAAATTTGGTGTGACTTTGCACTTCCAAAAAGAAACCATCTTTGTCAAAAATGTCGAGGTATTCTAAGGCCAGTTCCTTGGCTTTGTCATAGTTTCCCATCACGATTTGCGAAGGGATTTCACCTTCCACGCAAGCGGAAAGTCCGATGAGACCTTTGGCATATTGACGCAGAACTTTGCGATCGATACGGGGTTTGTAGTAGAAGCCTTCTAGATGCGCAATGGAAACCAGCTTCATCAAGTTGTGATAACCTTCTTCATTTTTGACCAACAAAATTAAATGATGACGTTTACGATCTTCGGCAATCGGATTTTTGCTGTGTAAATCATTGGGCGTGATATACATCTCGCAGCCAATAATCGGCTTGATGCCTTTTTCTTTGGCTTTAATGAAAAGTTCCACGGCGCCATACATCACGCCATGGTCAGTCAGCGCAATGGAATCCATGCCAAGTTCTTTGGCGCGATCCATCAAATCGTCAATTTTGCCCAAGCCGTCAAGCAAGGAATAGTGAGAATGGACGTGAAGGTGAGTGTATTTCATATGATTAGTTTTTTTGTATTTCTTAAAAAGGCTTGGAATTATTTGTTTTGCATAAGCAGGGCGCTGAATTTGCCAACCAGTTCTTTTTTGGTTGGATCGTCTTTGTATCTTTGAATGTAGGAAGTAACAACTGGCATTGCGGCGGAAGAATTTTTGGTGTTGATATAGGCGATGGCAAGGTTTGACCAGGTCTGACCTAGTTCCGGGGTGATGTCATAGATTTGCTTGAGTTGCGGAATGGCGAAAGTGTAGTTTTTTTGTTCAATGTAGATATTGGCCAGATTATACCTGGCTGGCAACAAATATGGGTTTTTTTCGATAGCCAAGGAAAGATATTTTATCGCTTCATCGTTGGAGCCTTGCGACCTTTTAAGGGCGGCGATTGAGATGAGTGAATTTGGAGGATTGTCATAATTTTCCAATGATTTCAACAGGAATTCTTTTGTTTTGTCATTGTCTTTGGCGGCTGTGTATCTGGCAGCCTCATAAGCGTCTGGATCGTAAATCACTTTTTGTTGTCCGACTAGCAACTGATTTAATTGATCTTTGATTGAATCGATTGAATTTTCCTGAGCTTTTTTTAACAGCGCTAGGCTGTCATAATTAGAAAGATCATCAGAACGAATCAGGATAAGATTTTTGATGTTATCTTCAGCTTGCGCCAAATCTCCCGCATGCATATTAATGAGAAAAAGATTTTTGTAAGCCCATTCGTAATTTTTATCTATCGCAATGGTTTTTTCAAAATATATTTTTGCTTCGGTGTAGTTTTTGTTTTCCAAATAGTAAGTCCCAATTTGGTTATTGGCGTTGGCATCTTCTTTGATGGCACCATAAATTTGCAGCGGCGCCACAGACAAGCCTATGCCAAAAAGAATCAGTAAGGAAATTTTGAAGATTGTTCCTTTGGCTCGCACTTTTATCTTCAGCCAAAGATACCAAAGCGTGACCGCTGCAAAGATGGCAAAGAAAGGCACCAGCGGGATGCGATATCTTGAGTTGATGTTTGCAATCAGCAATACCAACACATAACCGCCCGTAAGAGCTAACAATATTTTTGAACGCTGGGAAATTTCCAGCACCTCATTATTGGAAGCTTTGGAAATTTTTAATTTCAAATCATCAGAGAAAAAAATTAGCAGCATGCCGGAAAGTCCTAGGGCACAAATCAACAGAAAACTTGGCAAAAATCTCAAAAGCTGGGTGAATTTGGCGTAAAAATCATAGCTGTAATCATCACTCAATTCATGCCAGTTGACGATCATCAGAACTTTTTTTGACAAGGTACTCAGAAAATGAGCGGGATCCGACCAACTTTCCTGAATGGCTTTGCCCACCCAGAAACTTGAAATTTGAGAAGGGGTCAGGCTTTTGCCAGCATAAGCCTCGGCCATTTTTTGAGTGTCGATTTCTTCATATTTCGGATGCGGTCGCAGGAAACTTGGAACCATAGCAGTTGAACCGTCGGCGCCCCACCAATTTCCCTGGTAAGTCACGATGCCGAAAGAATAATTTGTCAGCACAAAATCTTTGCCGACCGCATAATTCCTGATAGTTATTGGCAGAATTATCAGCAGTATGCCGAGGGTGAAAAAAGCTGACAAAACAATTTTTTTCTGAGTTGCAAATTTTTTGGAAAATGAAATAACAAGCAAAATCACTGGCAGCAAAGCAAGATTGTTTCCTTTTATCAATGCAGTGATGCCCAGCAGTAATCCGCCCAAGAAATAAACCCGGTTGGAATTTTTTTCCAACATCGTCAGGAAAAACCAAACAAACAGCGCCAAGGAAAAAGTTTCCAAAGAAGTTTTCAAAAGTAGATTTTCATAGAAAATGAAAGGTCCATAAAGCGCCACGATGATGCCGGCGATGATGCCAATGTTTCGATTGAAAACTTTTTCGCTAATCTTGAAGATGACAATTGGCAGCAGGGCGCCAAGCAGCGTTTGCAGAATTCTGGCAAGCAAAAAAGCGTTGGCTGAGATTTTCATTAGCGCGGCCAGAAAATAGGCGTAGAAAGGTTCTGTGAAAAAGATTTTGTCTCCAAGTACATTTCCAGCTGCAATTTGTTTGGCCCAATCGGCATAGTATTGCGCGTCCAAGATTTGGATGTTGAGCTCTGGGAAAGAATTTAATTTGAAAAAATAGAAAACTCTTGGCAAGATGGCCAGCAAAAAAAGAAAAAGATAAACAAACTTTGTTTGGAATATTTTTTGGTTCAATTGTTCAAACAAGCTGGCTTTTTTTGTGGCCATTGGTTGTGGATTTTTCACGGCAGCATTTGACTTTTTTGCTTGAGAGTCATTTTTGATTTCTTCTAAAATCTTTGAAGTTTCCGAAGAACTCAAATTGAATTTTTTCGCCAGGCGTTTTTTGTCAGCCAGGGGATTGCTTTTTAAATATTTTTTGATTTTTTCCGATTTTTTCATAAAACAACATTCAATAGACAATATTCAACAAACAATATTTAGAATTCAACCAGTATGATCTTACTTTGTTGTATATTGGTTATTGTATATTGATTTTTAGGCCAAAATAAAAATCACTAAATTAAAGTGATTCACAAATATAAATAGAAAAAATAATTTTTGTCATACTGTTTTATAATCTTCAGCTCCCAGGGACTAGCCATTGGGTTTTGCAAGATATTTTAGTAATTTGATTGTAGCATATTTTTTTTGAATGGGGAATATGGCAAATTGTTTGCTTTTTTGTCCCCCTAAAAAGGTTAAAAGGCTCGTATCAAGTTAATGACACGAGCCCTTTTAAAGTTATTGGAAATTTTTCAAAATCGATGCGAAGAAAGTTTTACTTTCTTCTTGCCGGAGCTGCGACAGGTGCTAAAAAGGTAGTATTTGGAAGATTAATTATTGCACTACTGCTACCATTTACAAGTGGCAGGTGTCCATCCCATCTTTCAACAACCTTCCACTCCAGCGCACGAGGATTAACTTTTAATGCAGCCTCTTGTCCTGCAGCACGAACACTATCCTGTCTTGCGATAGCTTTAATTTCACGGACTTTGTTTTCGGCCGCAATAGCCTGCTGTGTTGCTGCAATGACATTGTTAATACTGTTACGAACACCATTGTCAACTCTCAGTGCGTTTATAAAACTGACGCTCTGAAAGTCAATTCCTAAAGGCCCCAGTTCAGTACGCAGGTCAGTGAGTGTCTGCTTTAATAGCACCTGTTTCTGTAATCCGAAAATATCAACAATACGCATTTTTGCAGCATTTTCGTTCAGATGATCACGTACCCTTGAGCGGATGTATGTGTCAGCCAGTTCGTCCGGAGTTTCCCTGAATTTGACAAAAAGGTATGGCACCTTTTCAGCCTTGAAAGCATAGGAGCCAGAAACGTCAGCATTCACGACAGCACCTTCAACACTGTTAAATGACATACTCTGATCGACTGGCTTACCCTCTGTCAAGGAATATGTCCAATTCACCGTGGTTGTAAAAGTTGGGTATTGGTATATGTCTTCTGTAAAGGGATTATACCAAACAAGCCCAGTTACAATAGGGATGTCCTGTACCCCACGGCCTGAGCCGACATTGTTTACCCTGATACCAACCCAACCAGGTCTTACCTTCGTGTTGCAGCCGGTGGTTGAAAGCATAGTTGCGCCCATCATAATAATCAAAGCTAATGAAGGCACGCTGCCGGTTCTCCTGCTGGAAACGCCGATAGAATCAATCGATGCATTCGCTGAAAGTTTCTTTTTCATGAACCTTATGGCGAGATACACCACACCGATAACTGGAAGCGCTATTGAAAGGATTACGGTCGCATAGCCAATAAATGCTTCAATGTCACTGGGCTGGTTCATCATCGAGCTTCCATAAGAAAATGTCATGAGCCATAAAGGAATTCCGATGATAATGGCAAGAAGCCAAAGTATAACATTTTTTTTCACAATTACCTCACTTGTTTTATTGTTGTTTGCATTTCTGCGATCACCATGACCGCATTTTCACGGGAGCGAATTTCGTTCCAATGAAAATACGGTCAGCAAAAAGCAGAGCGTCAAACAAATTGATTGTCAAGAAACTTAAACTTGAGCATTGCACACTTTCAACCTTTTGTCAAGTTTTTGTGGTAATGTGCACAGACATATGGCGGTTTTTCCCAAGATGTGCAATCTTGGAACATGTGTATAAAAATGCCAAAAAATGTATTAGAAGAGCGATTAAGGTGGGTTCTCCCTATCTTCAGAAAGGAGGTGAAACTGAAAGAC
>CAINNK010000009.1 GCA_903851135.1 uncultured bacterium
GAACTGCATTTTATGCAAATTCGAGCGTTTTTTTGTAGCCATACTCTAAGTTATTTACTGTTTATGGCTATATTATCGCACAAAATGCAATTCTCAGCATTACATATTTACTATTATCCCAAAATAAATAATATAAAATTTTTTTGGGATTTTACTGACAGGAGTGCTGTTTGTGGCACAAAAGAGAATGCAAAATTTTCCAGATATAAACAAACTTGTATTTTTGTGATATAATATTGGTGTAATTTTTTAAAAATAAAAATATGTTTATAGGCAGTTCAATTTTTGATTTAAAATTAACAATTTTTTTGTTAATTTTATCCTTCGTTGTTTCTTTCTTTATTTACATTATTTCAAAAAAGAAGCTTTTTAGTATTTTTGTTTTATCTTTATTGTGTAATACATCTGTTTATTTGACAGTACTGTCTGATTCTAGAATGTTTAATTATTATAATATTGATTGGTTTAAAATTTTCACAATTAACTATTGGCTATATATAAATGTTTTTTTATTTCTCTTGATAATTCTTAATTATTTTAAAGAAAAAAATGTGTACAAAAAAAAGAATTAAACAGCTGCTGGCAATATTGTTGGCAGTTGTTTTTGTTTTAGTGCCATTTCGTTTTGAAAATTTGAAATCTGCTGCGTCCAAAAAAGCAGAAGCTGCAGGATTTACAACCATAAGTTCTGACACAACTTGGAAAAAAACTGATAACCTGGTTTTTAGCAGTAGTATTGAAATTACTAATGGCGCAACTTTAACTATTGAAAAAGGTTGCGTTGTTAAGTTTTCAAAAGGTGGAAGTTCTTACGCTCCAGTCTTGATTGTTTCCAATGGCAGGATAATTGCTGATGGCACAGCGGAGGAGAAAATAGTCTTCACAACAGCAACTGAAGACGACAATTTTGGAATTTCTTTTCGAAATTCCCCAGAAGCGGCAGCTTCTTTTTTTAGATATGTCCAAATTATTAAGGGGGGTTATGAAATTTTCTTAGTAGGCGATGTTGGAAAAAATCTTCTTAATATTGCGAATGCGGCTACTTGGGTTCCGGCCTTTAATTTTTCTTCGGGAAAATTGCACATTGAAAATTCTGAATTTAAAGACAATTACTACACCGCTGTAAGAGCTAGTCAAACTATTGATGAGACAACAGCGAATGATTATCTAGAAATCGTTAATTCGAATTTTACCGGAAGTCTGCAAAATGTTGCGGTCAATTCTAATATCAGTTGTCGTCTGTATACTGAAGACGGGGATATCAACTCTGATTCTTGCAATAAAAAGGTTCTTCTTAAAAACAATTATTATGATCATGAATTGGGTCCGAAACAAGCACCTAACTATATTTATGGAGGTGAAAGAATAGATGGTAATTATACTCTGGACAGTTTTAAATTAAAAGAATTAATTGCTGATCCGGTGGTTGTCGTCCCTGGGATTATGGGTTCAGAGCAATCCTTGGGTCAATGGAAGCTTGATCCAATTTTGCATACTTACGATGACCTTGTTGACTCGCTCGAAAAAAATGGTTATCAAAAAAACAAAAATCTTTTTGAATTCCCGTATGATTGGAGGAATAATAATGAAACAAGTGCGCATTATCTGCAGGCAAAAATCGAAGGAATAATCCTTGACACAAAAGTTTCCAAGGTTGATGTGGTGGCGCATTCCATGGGCGGCTTGGTTGCGAGAAGCTATATTGAAGGGTTAGATGGCGTTGATTATGAAAATACAATTGGTAAATTAATAACACTTGGAACACCAAATAAAGGAGCACCCAAGGACTATTTATATTGGGAGGCAGGTGAAGGATTTTTTGGTTGGCAAGAGAAAATAATGCGACATCATTTTCAAGAAGAAGCTAAACATGCTGGATATTCAGATTTGCAAAAATACATCCAGGAAAAAGTTACCTCGATAAAGGAATTGTTGCCAGATTATAGTTATCTCAAAGATGTTTCGAGTGGCGCAATGAAGGAATATCCGAATAATTATCCGCGTAATACTTTTTTGGAAGAATTAAATTTGGGAACTAATTTGGAAAAAATGAAAGGAGTTTATTATGCGAATATTTTTGGAAAACTGGATAGTAGCTCCAGTACCATTTCAAGTATTAGAGTTGTAAGTAGTACTATTAACGGCAAATGGCAAAATGGCATGCCGGAAACTTTTTATGATAAAAATACTGGGCAAGGTTTACTTTATGATAACGGTGACGAAGTTGTTCCCCTTGAGAGTGTCAAGGGAATTCCTGTCGATAAGTCGATAGAAATCAATGCTTCTCACCAGGAATTGCCTAATAAGGCTCAATGTGAAGTCTTCAAGCAATTGACTGGAAAAAGCACGTGCGCTTTTGTGGACAATTGGCATGTGACAAATGTGCTGCTTTTTAATGTTTTTTCCCCAATTGACATCCAAATTGTCTCACCAAGTGGGAAAAAAGTTGGCAAGGATTTTGCAACTGGTGAAATCTTAAACGAAATTCCAGGAGCTTTTTATTCCGGCTATGATGGCGTCGAAAATGAATTTGTCACCATTCCAAATCCAGAGGAAGGCGAATACAAAATTTTGACGCAAGGAACTGGCAGTGGAGATTATCGCGTTGAGGCAACGAAAATTTCTGAAAATCAGACTGATCCTTTCAATACAAATGAGTCGACGGTGAATTTGCAAGGCATAGCTGCGGTTGGCAAAAATGAAGAGCTGAAAGTCCAGGTGAAAGGAGATGAAGTCCTTGGTGGCAGCGATTCGGTTGCGCCGGAAACCAAACTTGAACTGGCAGGCACAAAAGGAGCGGCAGACTGGTTTAAAAGCGACGTAGTGGTGACGCTTTCTGCAGTGGATAATGAAAATGGGTCTGGCGTGGACAAGACAACATATTCCTTGGATGATGGTGCAACCTGGACTGAATATGCCAAACCTTTTTCCATCTCGAAAGAGGGAACAAGCAGCGTTCAATATTTTTCAGTTGACAAACAAGGCAACATCGAGAAGACCAAAATTCAAGCTGTTAAGCTTGACAAAACTGCTCCAGAAACAAAAATTACTTTCAATCCAAATTTGCAGGAATTTGAAATCAAAGGGATTGATAATCTTTCTCAAAATGTTGCAATTGCAATCACTCAGCAATCAACTTCAACTGCAGCGCCTAGTGGAAACTCAAAAATTATCAGTTGGCTACTTAACCTTCTTCAAAAAAACAAAGGAAAAAATATTTATGTGGCAACTTTGACTGATGAGGCTGGAAATGTGACAAATGTTGTTTTTGAAAAGAAAAGAGATGAAAATCGTCGCATTGAACTTTCAATTTTGTCTGTTGCCTATAATGGCGCAAGTCAGGATCTGCAAACAACCTCGCTTAAATACAAATGGCTATACAATGCCAAGCAAAAAAATTTCCTGATGCTCGCAACTAATGTCAGAACGTCAGACACTTTCGTGGAAGCTCACTATCGACCAAAAAAGAACCTCACAATTTTGATGCAAAAGCCCCAAGAATTAGATGAAAGGGATGTGGATGACGACGTAGATCTGCGACCAACAAAAGAAAAACTTGCTGGTCTGGTGGTGGTTGGTTTGCAAACCGAAAAAGGCAAAATCAAAATAACTTATTAAACAAAAAAACTTATGCCAAAAATTAAAGACCTGAACAGGGTCGACCAACCCAGGGAAATGTTGGAAAAATATGGACCGGAAAAATTGTCAGATGCGCAGTTGTTGGCAATCTTGCTGCGCACCGGCACCAAAGATTGCAACGTGCTTGAACTTGCCAAGAAGATTCTCAAAAAATTCTCAGGCGAGAAGTTGCTCAGCGCCAGCATTAAAGAATTAAGTGAAATTCATGGACTTGGCAAAGTTAAGGCCAGTGAAATTATCGCCTCTCTGGAATTTGGCAAAAGAATTTTGCAAGGCAAAAAATCGAATTTGATTTTGTCGCCGAAAGATGTTTGGGAAAATTGCAAAGATATTCGCGACCACAAAAAGGAACATTTTGTGGTTTTCTTTTTGGACACGCGCAATCAAGAAATCAAAAGAGAAATCATTTCTGTCGGCACGCTCAATGCCAACTTGGTTCATCCGCGCGAAGTTTTTGAATCAGCCATCAGACATAGCGCCGCGCAAATTGTCGTTTGTCACAATCATCCTTCCGGCAATCCACAGCCTTCGGATGAGGATTTGGCCATCACCAATCGTCTCAGTCAGGCTGGCAAAATTCTGGGGATTGAAGTTTTGGATCATGTCATCATCGTGAAAGGTTCATATTTCAGCATTAAGCAATAAGCTGAATTCGTTACAATATTTCAGTATATTGTAATGGAGGAACTAATTATGAAATATAAAATTCTTTTGGCAGAAAGCCTTTTTGTGCTTGTAATAAAAAATGTGAAAAAAATCCATAATTTTCAGTTGTAGATAAATTTATGAAAAAAGAAATCAAAAAAGGAAAAATTGTGGTTTCGAAAGATGGGCCGTATTTGGTTTCGGGAAATTTGATGTTGGGACGAGAAGAGATTGCGGTGGATGAAGACGGCGAGGTTTGTTGTTGGGAAAAGGGTCAACAGTATCCTGTGCAGGAAAGTTACGCACTTTGTCGCTGCGGAAAATCAAAGACGATGCCATATTGCGATAGCTCGCACCTGGCTGGCTTTGACGGGACGGAGACTGCCAGTCGCAAAAAATATTTGGAGCAACTTGATTCCAAAACCGAAGGACCACAGTTAGAACTGACCGATGTGCACAGTCTTTGCGCCAATGGACGTTTTTGCGATCGCAAAGAGGGGACATGGGAACTGACCAAAAATTCAGGTGACCCGGCCGCAAAAAAAATGGCGATCGAGCAGGCCTGCAATTGTCCGGCTGGACGCTTGGTGGCTTGGGACAAGAAAAATGGCAAGCCTATTGAGCCTGATTTTACTGAGTCTTTGAGTATTGTTGAAGATCCAACGGGTAAGTCCAGTGGGCCGATTTGGGTCAAGGGCGGAGTGCAAATCGAAGCAGTGGATGGCTTTGAATATGAAAAAAGAAATCGAGTGACCCTTTGTCGCTGTGGAAAATCTGCTAACAAACCTTTCTGTGACGGCACACATTCAAGAATTGGTTTTGATGACGGGGAAAAATAGCGTCTATATTTGAAATTTAAAATGGTTTAAATACGGTCTTACTTGACAAAAAAGTAAACAACTTGTATATTGGATAGGTACTAAAAATCAGCCAAAGAAAGGCTAAAAACAGGCATTTTTGATACCTGATAATTTATTCGTAATAAAGAAGGAAATTATGTTGACTATTAGATTTTCAAGAGTTGGAAGAAAGAACAAAGCTCAATTTCGAATCGTGCTTCAACAGCACACGATGACTCCGACCGGCAAGCATATTGCAGTTTTGGGAAGTTATGATCCGCATCAAAAGAAGGCGGTTATCAAGGCTGACAAAGTCAAAGAATGGATTGCCAAGGGAGCGCAAGTTTCTGACAGTGTGTACAATCTTTTCATTCGAGAAGGTGTTATTGTTGGCAAGAAACGCGCTGTGAAGATGGAACGACCAAAACCTCCAGTAGTTGAAGAAACTCCAGTAGTTGAAGAAAAAGTTGTAGAAAAAGCAGCAGAAGTTGCAGTAACTGAAGAGAAAGTTGAAACTCCTGTAGCAGCTGCCTAATTAAGACCAGTGAAATTTTAGATATAACAATAGAATAGTTTTCCGCAGACAACAGGCATGAAGCCCAGTGAAATAATCGCTTTGCGAATTTCACGGGCTAAAGCAAGTCCTGTCGAGGAATCAGAAAAAGCATTTGCTAAAAATGTTTTTATGATGACAAAGGTCGATCTGCGGAAACGCAGATTTTTTTAATCCCTACGAAATACGAATCATTACGAATATACGAATGCATCCACAGCTTATTTGATTGTAAGATTTAGATGACTCATGTTCGTACATTCGTATGTGTTCGTAATTCGTAGAAAAGACACAAATGTTAACAAGAAATCAAAAGCATGAGCTCGTCAAAGAGCTAACAGAGAAAATCAAAGCAGCTAAGTCAGTAGTATTCGTTGACTTTAAAGGCCTTAAGGTCAAAGATGCAACAATTTTGAAAAAATCATTGCGCGCTGCTGAGGTTGAATATGTGGTTGTGCGAAAGACGCTGATCGACATCGCTTTGAAAAATGCAGGCATCGAAGGCGCTAACATTGCGAAAGTTGAAGGTCAAGTGGCTCTGTCTTTATCTGTTGCAGATGAAGTTGTGGGCGCAAAGATTATTGATACTTTTGCCAAGACCAATGAAAATGTGAAAATGCTCGGAGGTGTGCTCGGCACTCAACTCATGACCGCTGCTGAAGTGAAAGCACTGGCCAAGGTTCCTTCAAGAGAACAGCTCTTGGGACAATTGGTCGGAACGCTTAACGCTCCAGTTTCAGGTTTTGTCAATGTGTTGGCTGGCAATTTGCGAGGATTGGTTCAGGTGCTTGGTGCAATTAGTGAACAAAAAGCATAAATTAGCTTATAGCTTTTAGCTGTTAGCTTTTAGAATAATAGGTAATAAATCAATTAATGTATATTTTAGTCTTTGTCTTTACTATAAGCTAGTGAAGCTAAAACCTAAAACCTAATGTTATGACTGAAGAAAAAAAGGAAGTAGTGGTTCCTGCAAAGTTTGAAAAACTCGTTGCAGAAATTGAAAAAATGAGCGTGCTTGATCTTTCAGAATTGGTGAAAGTGCTTGAAGAAAAATTCGGTGTTTCTGCTGCCGCTCCAATGATGATGGGAGCAGCTCCAGCTGCAGCCGCTGAAGCCGTTGAAGAAAAATCTGATTTTGATGTTGAATTGACTGCTGCAGGCGCTCAGAAAATCAACGTGATCAAGGCTGTTCGCGAAATCACCGGCTTGGGACTCAAGGAAGCCAAAGACTTGGTTGATGCAGCTCCAAAAGTGATCAAGGAAAAAGTTGCCAAAGCACAAGCTGAAGAAATCAAAAAGAAATTGGAAGAATCTGGAGCAACTGTTGTTTTGAAATAGTTCTCACTTCTCTTGTATATTAAAAAACGCCCTCGCATTTTGCGCAGGGTGTTTTTTTGTCATTCAATTTATTGCGATAAATCGGAAATGCCGCTCAACTTGATGTGCTTTCTTTAATTTCGTGTTATAATTAAAATACTGCTAAATTTGGGGATAATAGTAAATATGTAATGCTGAGAATTGCATTTTGTGCGATAATATAGCCATAAACAGTAAATAACTTAGAGTATGGCTACAAAAAAACGCTCGAATTTGCATAAAATGCAGTTCTCAACACACAAAGAAGTATGGGCATGCTAGAGGAAAACAACGATATTTGTGCAATGATTGTGGCACACAATTTTTATCAAAATCCAGGAAAGTCAGCTTACAGAAAGTTCTTTGGAAAAAATATGTATGGCACAGGCAAACAATTCCGCAACTTGCTAAGGAATATTCCAAAAGCAAAACATGGATCAGAAAGCAACTAGATAATGCAGCTATTGTTATCAAGAAAGTTAAGCCAATCTCGACCGTAATCGTTGCCGATGTCACCTTTATCAAAAGAACATATGGGATTGGAGTTATCCGTGCACCCCATCTCAAAAAGAATCTTTTTTGGAAAGCAACGCGAATAGAGAACACGAATTTGTACCACGAGCTACGTTGGGAAATTGAGAAAATGGGGTTTGAGCTTACAGCTGCTACAATCGATGGAAAACCAGGCATTATCGAGGCTTTCTGGGATGTGCCAGTTCAAATGTGCCACTTTCATCAGCTTGCCATTATGACTCGATATTTGACCACCAGACCTAAAACACTTGCTGGGCAAACATTGAGACATATTGCATTGCTAATTCCTAAAAGTAATTTGTATGACATGGAATTTTTGCTGAAAGCTTGGCTTGATGAGTATGGGGAATTTCTAAAAGAGAAAACCTACAATCATGACACGAAGCGTTGGCACTATACACACAAGCGCCTTAGATCAGCTCACAGGAGCATTACAAAAAACTTACCAATCCTGTACACCTATCAGAAATATCCTGAGCTTAAAATTCCAAATACTACAAATTCATTGGATGGGTCATTCGCTCATTTGAAAGATATGCTGAGAATTCACAGAGGAATGAAAAAGGACAGAAAACTAAAAATGATTAATGAAATTTTAGCAAAATAGCATTACATATTTACTATTAACCC
>CAINNK010000010.1 GCA_903851135.1 uncultured bacterium
ACTACAAATTCATTGGATGGGTCATTCGCTCATTTGAAAGATATGCTGAGAATTCACAGAGGAATGAAAAAGGACAGAAAACTAAAAATGATTAATGAAATTTTAGCAAAATAGCATTACATATTTACTATTAACCCGATTTTTTGATGTCAAAGTAAAAAACTTTCAAGCGAAAAAAGAAAAAGTATGTTCGCTCAGTATCAAATGAATTTTTAATGTATGGCGCTATCGTCTAGTGGCTAGGACGCCAGGTTCTCATCCTGGCAACAGGAGTCCGATTCTCCTTAGCGCTACAAGCAAAAAATCTCCGCTCAATGCGGAGATTTTTGTTTGTTCTGCGCTAAGAGAGAATCGGACGGGCGCGAGTAGGATGCGAGTAGGATGCGAGCATCCTGTGTGTAGCGCCCAAGCTTCGAGTCAGAGTGAAGAAGCGATTCTCCTTAGCGCTACAAATTTAAAAGCCCCAATTCATGGGGCTTTTAAATTTGTCTTAATTTTATTTCCAAATAAAAAAGCCGGCTTTTTGAAGTCGACTTTTTTTAATTATTTCTTTTAAAAATCATGCTAGTGCAAAATTATTTTTTGAAGATTTAATTAATTATTTTGCAGTTGCGTATTGCGTGTAATGTTGCGTTTGCTCTTCTTTTTCCTGATTCTTCTGAGAGCACTCATGAGCAGTTGATTTAGGCCACTGAATTCCAAAAGATTAGTTGCATCAATCCTTAATTCCCACCCACCATTTTTTTGGATAAAATTAAGATCTTCAGCGGCTATCGAGCAATTTTCTTCGGTGATTTCTGCAGGATTAAAGTTCTCGTCACAAGACAAAAAAGCATTCTCACATTCAACTATCGTATTCTTGAGTTCAGTATCGATAGTAAGAACAAGCTCACTGGAAGTAGTTAGTTCATAAGTCGGGTTTTTTATTAGAAAAACATTTCCTAATTCAGAGACTAGAGCTTTAAAGAGAATAAGATGCATTTCTTTCATGCGTTTGCCCTCCCAGGCGTTGTTTGTTTTTTTAATGAACACTGCTTCTTCGAATTTAACTTCAATTATTGACCATTTTGTTAAATTTGTCAATACCTGCTACTACGTAGTGCCTTGCCTTTTTTATTCAGGATGATACAATTGAAAAATTGAAAAAGGTGGCGCCATTTAAGCAATTTTAACGTCAAATTATGGATTTTCAGCAAAAATTGGGTGGCTTTAGAATTGCTATTGATAAGGAGCTTTGCCATCATTTCGATCTTGCCATAACGGAGGCTCGTGAGCAAAGCGAACTTCTTGCCAGTGCTCTTGAGCAGACAAAAAAGATTGCACTTGCAGGCGGGAAAAGAATTCGTGGTTCATTGGTGCAATGTGCGTATGCTGGAGTTGGTGGCAAGGAAAAGAAAAAAATTCTCCAGGTTGCGGTTGCGGTTGAATTGCTGCATCTTTTTTTTCTGGTTCATGATGACATTATTGATTGTGGAAATCTGAGGCATGGACAAGAAACAGTTCAGAAATTTTTTGCCAAGAAGGTTAGTGGAAAAATTATTCAGTCAAAAGCTGACCAATTTGGCAATTCGATTGCAATCATCGTTGGAGACCTGCTTTTTGCTAGGGCTAATGAGATTATTCTAAAAGCTGGCTTTGGAGAAAGGGAGACACTTGCAGCGCTTGCCTATTTGCAAAGGGTAGTGAAAATGACCATTGCTGGGCAGGCTCAAGATATGGCAATTGAAAACAGTGGTTATGCCGATGAAGAAATGGTGCTTGCGATGTATGAAAATAAGACTGCGCTGTATACTTTCGAAGGGCCTCTGCTCCTTGGCAGTTTGTTTGCAAAACTGACGGACAAAAAAACACAAAAGCTTTTTAGTGGGTATGCTAACGCTGTTGGTAAGGCTTATCAATTGCAGGATGATTTGTTGGGAATTTTTGGTAGAAAAGAAAAAATCGGCAAATCAACAATTTCAGATATAGAAGAAGGTAAACTCTCACTGATGGTAGTTTATGCCAGGACTAAAGCTAGCCTAGAAGATCGAAAAAAACTTGATGAAATTCTGGGTCGGAAAAATCTCAGCCAAAAACAGGTGCAAATTTTCAAGGATATTTTGGTTAAAACTGGTGCAAAAAAATACGCCTTTGAGTTGATTGAAAAATATTTAGAAATCGGTAAAAGCGAGATTGAAAAAGCCACCCTATTGCGAGAGTCTAAGCATTTTTTAATAGGCATGGTTGAATATTTGCAGGGCAGAGAGATTTGAATTTCAAATTCCTAATGACTAATTCCCAATATCTAATAAAATCCAAAGCCCAAGATCAGAAAATAAAATGTAAATTCACACATTCGTATATTAGCCCGCCTGCCGGTAGGCAGGTAAAAGATTAGTAATTTAAGTGGGTAGCGTGTTTGTTTTATAAGTTTTATGATATTAAAAATCTGATGAAATAGTTTAGAAGAATATGCTTAAACGGAGAAAAACCAGGAAAATTAAAATAGGCGATTTGTATCTTGGAGGAAATGCTCCAGTTGTGATACAATCAATGTGTAACACTGATACGCGAAACGTCAAAGCGACAGTGGCTCAAATCAAGCAGCTTCAAAAGGCTGGTTGTCAGTTGGTGCGTTTGGCTGTGCCTGATTTGCAGGCTGCTAAGGCTATCGCTAAAATTAAGAGGCTGGTTTCAATTCCATTGGTAGCTGACATTCATTTTTCAGCTGAACTGGCCATGGAGGCGATGCGCAGCGGAATTGACAAGCTTCGAATCAACCCAGGAAACATCGGCGATGAAGAAAAAATAAAGATGGTAGTGTTGGAAGCTAAGAAAAGAAAAATTCCCATTAGGATCGGTGTCAATGGCGGATCATTGGAAAAAGATATTTTGAAAAAATATAAAGGCAAAGTGACAGCACAAGCGATGGTGGATTCAGTCATGCGGCACATTGCAATTCTCGAAAAATATAATTTTCGTGATATTGTGATTTCACTGAAAGCTTCCGATGTGGAACGCACGGTTGAGGCTTATCGAATTTTGTCGGAAAAAGTTAGCTATCCTTTGCATATTGGAGTGACGGAGGCCGGCACTATTTTTCGAGGAACTGTGCTTTCTTCGATTGGCTTGGGAATTTTGCTTTATGGCGGAATTGGAGACACGATGCGAGTTTCACTAACAGCTGATCCCGTTGAAGAAATTCGAGTGGCTTGGGAAATTTGCAAAGCGTTGGGTCTGCGAAAAAGAGGCATTACGATTACTAGCTGTCCGACTTGTGGTCGAACCGAAATTGACCTGATTGCATTGGCGAAAAAAGTTGAAAGCCAGTTAGCTTTCATTGATAAAGATATGCATGTGGCAGTTATGGGTTGCGTGGTTAATGGTCCAGGTGAAGCTCGAGAAGCAGACTTGGCAATTGTGGGCGGCCGGGGGGTGGGATTGATCATGAAAAAAGGCGAAATTTTGAGAAAAGTGGCAGAGAAGGATTTATTGAGAGAATTTGTGAAAGAAGTCAAGAAATTTTAAGAAAATCCTAAATCTAAAATCCAAATGAATTAATTTTGGTATTTGAACTTAGGATTTTATTTGACATTAGACATTGAGATTTTAGATTTGAAATATATTTTAAGAAATTATTTTATCAAAAAAATGATTACTGATAATGAGAATAATTTGCCCATTCATGTGGCTATTGTGCCAGATGGCAATAGGCGTTGGGCCAAAGAACGGGGGCTTAATCCTTGGGAAGGGCATGAAGCTGGCGCACAAAACACTGAAAAGCTTTTACGCAAAGCCCTGGCGATGGGGGTTAAGTGTCTTTCGCTATGGGGCTCTTCCGTTGAGAATCTTGCAAAACGTCCTTTGCTGGAGAAAAAAGAATTGCTGCGGATCTATGAAGAATATTTCACTAAGCTTATTAGTAGTGCTGATATTCATGACAATCAGGTGAAAATAAATTTCATTGGAAAATGGGAGCAACAATTTCCTGAATCTTTGAAAAAAATTATGTATGCTGGTTTGGAAGCGACAAAGGATTATTCAAAACATGTTTTGAATTTCTTTTTGGCATACAGCGGGGATGACGAAATGTTAGAAGCAATTAAGAATATCTCCAAAGACGGCTTGTCATCGCAGGCAATCACTAAGGAAACCGTGAAAAAATATTTGATGACCCGTGATTTGCCGGCTGTTGATTATCTCGTGCGTACTGGTGGTGAGCCACATTTAAGTGCCGGCTTTATGATGTGGGATGTGGCAAATGCACAGCTGTTTTTCTCAGATAAATATTATCCAGATTTTAATGATCAGGAATTTGAATTAGCTATTGAGGACTATAAACAAAGAGTCAGAAGACACGGAAAATAAGGGCAGCTTTTAGGTATTAGCTGTTAGCTTTTTAGGAGATTTCAAGAATTTAGAATTGCATAATTTTTTTTTGCTTTCATGCTTTCATGCCTTCATGTTTGCATGATTAAATGTTTTTATGAAAAAAATATTTTTCTCATTGTTATTATTGATAGTTTTTTCGTTTCCAAGTAGCTCTTTTGCGCAAGAAAAAAAGACTGCCATTTTGTTTTATGCGGATTGGTGTCCGCATTGTCAAAAAGTGGAAGCTTATTTAAAATCCCAAGGCTTTTTTGAAAAGTATGACATTGTGCAACTGAATTTTGATGAAAGTAAAAATAAGGAACTTTTAGGAAAAATTTTTGCATCCAAGGGAAAAACTGATGGTGCTGGCATTCCGGCGCTGGTTGTTGATGACCAGCTTGTTACTGGCGATCAACCAATCATTGATCAATTTTCTGGCATGATTGAAAATTCAAAAGGCACCGCCAAACAGTATATTGAGAGTTTTACTGACGTAAAAACGCAAGTCACTCCAGGGGCTGTAAAGATGGAAGTTCCACTTGCAGTTTTGCTTTTGGCGGCCTTGGCTGATGCGGCTAACCCTTGTGCACTAGCAGTCTTGATCTTGCTTTTGGCAACCGTGATTTCGGCCAAAGGCAAAAATTATGCGTTGCTTTCAGGCTTTATGTTTTCTTTGGCAATTTTTCTTTCTTATTTATTGATGGGTTTCGGTGCTTACAAAGCCATTACTATTTTTAACGTTGCTAAATATCTTTCATTGGGCGCGGGAATCTTGGCAATAATTATTGCACTGGCTAATTTCAAAGACGTTTTCTGGTATGGAAAATTTTTCATCATGGAGGTGCCACTTTCCTGGAGACCGAAAATGCAAGAAATTATCCGCAGTGCCACTAATCCCTGGAGCGCATTTGGGGTGGGCTTTATAGTTAGTTTATTTTTGGTGCCTTGCGCCAGCGGTCCCTATGTTTCCATTTTGGCAAAATTGGCCGAAAAAGTTGATCCAGCCAAAACAATTTTCTTGTTGATGTTTTACAATTTGGTTTTTGTTTCGCCAATGATTTTAATTACTTTAGCGATGTATTTTTTTAACATCAAGATGAAAAAATTGGAAGCCATTCGCAAGGACAACCTACGCCTGCTCCACGCCATTACTGGTCTTATTATGTTACTTTTAGGAATTTATTTGATTTACACGCGAGTGTAGGCCGGATTTTTTAAAGCTTATATTTTTTAAATTATTTTCCGCTTCTGTATGTTAATTTATGGCAGCGGTTTTTTTTATGTGGAACTTTGAAAGAAGTATTTTTTGCGGTATACTATATGTATAATATTTTATACGCTATGCGTCTTATGCATGATCTTATTATTATTGGAGCCGGCCCAGCTGGCCTGGGAGCTTCGATCTATGCTTCACGTTATAAACTTAATCACTTGGTAATCGGAGCTGAAATTGGCGGACAGGTGACCGAAGCTTGGGAGATTGAAAATTATGCTGGCATCGAATCAATTTCAGGCAAAGAGTTGATGGAAAAATTTCGCAGACAAACTGAGGAGTTGGGTGGCATGATTGTTCAAGCAAGTGTCAACAAAGTCAGCAAAATAGAAGAAGGTTTTGAAATTTTTCTGGAAGATGGCAAAACCTATCAGGCGAAGGCGATTATTTTTGCGTTAGGTATGAAGCCACGAAAAATGAACATTCCTGGCGAAGACAAATTTTTGGGCAAAGGAATTTCCTATTGCGCCACTTGCGACGCGATGTTTTTTCGTGGCAAGGATGTAGTAGTAATTGGCGGTGGCGACGCGGCTGCCACTGCGGCAATTCATTTGTCGGAATTTGCCAATAGTGTGCAGTTATTATACAAGGAAGGCACGAAAATTTTTGAACCATCCTGGGAAGATCAAATCATCAAGACTGGTAAAATTGCCGTGGACTGCTTTGAAAAAATTCAAGAAATTCTAGGCGAAGATAAGGTCGAGGGCTTGATATATGAAAAAGCTAATCAAGAAAAGAAAGAACTTCAGATTCAAGGCGTATTTATTGAAATAGGCTCAGTTCCAGGGGTAGTGGTAGCCAAAGAACTGGGGGTCCAGACTGACGAGCAAGGATACATTGTTGTGGCTCAAGACCAAAGTACGGTTATTGAAAATGTGTATGCGGCAGGTGATGTGACGACTGGCTCGAACAAGTTTCGCCAAATCATCACAGCAGTAGCAGAAGGCGCCGTAGCATCGGGAAGTGTGTATAAAAAACTTAAATTAGCTAAAAAATAGTAAGACGTATAGGACTGTATGTCATATCTGTCTGATTTGAAATTATGGATCCAATTGAACTGTCAAAAAAACTAGGCGGGAAAATCGAAATCAAAAGCAAGCAAAAATTGACCAAGCAAAACTTGGCTGTTTTATATACACCAGGTGTGGCTAAAGTTTCTTTAGCGGTGGCGAAAAACAAAAAACTTTCTTTCGAGTATACGATTCGCAAAAACGCGGTGGCAGTAGTTTCGGATGGCAGCGCCGTGTTGGGACTTGGTAACATTGGACCAGAAGCAGCTTTGCCGGTGATGGAAGGTAAGGCCCTGCTTTTCAAGGAGCTTGGCATGGTGGATGCGATTCCAATTGTCTTGGCAACTCAAGACACTGAGGAAATTATTAAAATCGTTAAAGCGCTTGAGCCAACTTTTGGAGGCATCAATTTGGAAGATATTTCAGCGCCAAGATGTTTCGAAATTGAAGAGAGATTGAAAGCGGAAATGAATATTCCTGTGATGCATGATGATCAACATGGCACAGCTATCGTGGTTTTGGCAGGCATTATCAACGCACTTAAAGTTGTCAAAAAAAATATCAAAGAAGTTAAGATTGTAGTTTCTGGTTCAGGTGCGGCTGGCGTGGCAATCACAAAATTGTTACTCCTGCATGGTGCGAAGAATGTTTTGGTTGTCGATAGCACTGGCATTATTTTTAAAGAAAGGGAAGGCGGTCTTAATCAATCAAAAATGGAAATTGCCAAAATAACCAATCCAAAAAATGTCAAAGGTCAACTCAAGGAAGCCTTGGAAAGTGCAGATATTTTTATTGGCGTTAGTGCTCCAAATTTAATCAACCATAAGGATGTGACTTTGATGAACAATGATGCGATTGTTTTTGCCATGAGTAATCCTGTGCCAGAAATCATGCCGGAGGAAGCACTTAAAGGTGGAGCTGCAGTTGTGGCTACCGGTCGCAGTGATTATCCAAATCAAATCAACAACGTGCTGGCTTTTCCTGGAATTTTTCGCGGTGCGCTCGATAACCGTGTGAAAAAAATAACCGAAAAACACAAATTAGAAGCCGCCAAGGCCCTGGCTGCTTTGGTGAAAAATCCAACTCGTGATAAAATAATTCCAGAAGCGCTGAATCGGCAAGCTGCCAAAGTGGTCGCGAATGTTTTCAAAAAATAAAAAATATAAAAATAAAATAGTCCCCACAAATCTACAAATAAGCTACAAATCTACAAATAATTTTTTCCTTTTCACAAAGGAAAGTGTGAAGAATTCATTTGTAAATTTGTAATAAATTCGTATATTTGTAGGATATTGATATGAAAATACACAGACAAAAAATCGAAGTTGAAAGTAAAACGCAAATTGAATTTTTTGACATCACCAGTCAGGTGCAAGAAGTAATCGACGCTTCCGGCATCAGGGAAGGGTTGCTTTTGGTTTTTGCGCCGCACACGACGATGGGCATTGCCATTAATCATAACGAACCGATGTTAATCCAGGACTTCATGCGGGTTTTGTATAAAATAGTGCCGATGGATGATCGATATTCGCATGACCTTTTTGAATTGAGCAAAAATTCAAAATCCGATGGCAGAAGCAATGGTCATTCACATTGCAAGTCTTTTTTGTTGGGCGTGAGTGAGACTTTGCCAATTGAGAAAGGAAAGCTTTTGATTAATCCAAATCAAAGTATTTTTGCGGTGGAATTTGACGGCTCTCGAAAAAGAGATATCACGATTCAGGTTATGGGAATCTAGTGCAGTAATAAAGTCTTAAAGTTAAAAGTTATAATGGCATGAATTTTTTAAAGTATTTTACTTTAAAACTTTCAACTTTGTAACTTATTTTCATGAGTAAACTCATCAACGATCTAATTCGAAACGGATATTTACGCACCGATAATGTTATCGAAGCTTTTTCGAAGATACCGCGGATAGAATTTATTCCTGAAGATTTGGCTGCTTATGGTGAAGTCGACATTCCTTTGCCAATTGGTTATGGTCAAACAATTTCACAGCCACTCACGGTTGCAACTATGTTGGAACTTCTGGCTGTCAAAGACGGAGACAATGTTTTGGATGTTGGCAGTGGTAGCGGTTGGACGACTGCACTGCTGGCGCATATGGTTGGGGAGAAGGGAAAAGTCACCTCCTTGGAAGTAATCAAGGAATTGTGCGAATTCGGAGAAAATAATCTTAAAAAATATCAGTTTGTGCGCAGTGGCGTGGTGGAAATTTATTGCAAATCAGCGGTGGATGGCTTTGAGAAAAATGCTCCCTATGATTGCATCTTAGTTTCAGCTGCCAGTGACGAGTTGCCAGAGTCCCTCAAAAAACAATTAAAAATTGGCGGCAAAATGGTATTGCCAATTCGTAACAGTATTTGGTTTGTTCAGAAAAAGGCCGAAGATGATTTTTATATCGAAAAATTTGCTGGTTTTTCTTTTGTCCCATTTATAAAATAGTCATACGTAAGCATGAATATCAGGCGAAAAATAAGTATCTTTGTTTTGGCAACTATTTTATTGATAGGATGTTTTTTTTATATTTATAATGGGATTTATTTTTCTCAGGGAAATGCTGTTGGCTCCAAAACTATCTCCATAGAAAACGGTGACAATGCTTTGGTTGTTGGCCAAAAACTTGTCAGTGGAGGAATTATTTCGGGAAAATATTATTTTGCCCTTTATTTGTGGAACACACATCGGCTGCACTCTATTGTGGCTGGAGTTTATGAATTTCCAAAAGGAATGCAAATTCCGGAGGCGGCTCGGATTGTCACGGGCGGCGAAGTAGTTTCCATGCGAATCAAGGTCACTTTTCCCGAAGGTTGGACCATGAAAGATATGGCGCAGCGCCTTTCAGCTAACAATCTTCCAGGTGGCGATTTTTTGGCGCTTGCAAAAAATCCTAATCAAACATTGAGAGATGCTTATCCATTCCTCAAAGAATTACCAGACGGCGCAACACTAGAGGGTTATCTTTTTCCGGATACTTATTATTTTGCCAAGGATGCGACCGCGGAGGAGATTGTGAAAAAAATGCTAGACGATTTTTCGACCAAAGTTTTCACGGTAATCAAGAACGATCTTGATGGACAAAAGAAATCTTTGTTTGAAATTGTCACTATGGGAAGTGTCGTCGAAGGGGAAGTTAAAAATGACAGTGATCGAAAAATTGTGGCAGGTTTGTTTTGGAATCGAATTGAAAATCAGCTGCCACTTCAAAGTGATGCAACTTTGGAATATGCCTTGGGAACCAACAAAATTCAGCACTCTATTGCGGAAACAAAAACAGATTCTCCTTATAACACTTATCAAAACAAGGGTCTTCCGCCTGGACCCGTTTCGAATCCGGGGCTCGCTTCAATTTCAGCCGCTCTTAATCCTCAGAAAAGTGATTACGTTTATTTTTTGAGCGATCCAAAAACCGGCAAGACAATCTTTGCCAAAACTTTTCAGGAACATGTTGCCAACAAAGTTAAATATGGTTTGTGATTCAATGTCTTTAGCTAAGAATTAGGTGGCTGTGCATAACCCAACTATTTTTTTGTGGTATAATAAAAACGTTAATAATTTTAATTAAAAAAATGAAAAAAATATTCTGCGCGTGTCTTGTAATTATGGGTTTTTTATTCTTTACTGATTCGGCCAGTGCTGGTCAAATTGTAGGCGATGGATATTGCAAAGAAAATATGCATGCAACGGGATCTAATCCATCTGATTGGTATTGTGATGATCCTTGGATTTTTGAAGGTGGGGCGGCTGCTCCAGGTGGGCAACCTGCTTGTGTTAGTGGTGTTCCTGGTATGCCAAAATATAGCGTGCATAGTGGTGGACTTATTGGTTTTAGTTGTATTATTAATGACACATCTAAATCACTTGGAGCTGGTTCTTGTATTGAAAAGGATCATAATACCAGCAATGTTGACAATGCTTCTAATAGCAGTGATTGGTATTGCGATAGTTGGAATTTTACCAAAGCCGCTAAGAGCGGTCCAGCTTGTAATAATGGCGTACCAAGTATTTCAAAATATAGTTTTCATTCCCGTCAAATCGTTGGTTTTGAGTGTATGGATAACACAAAAAAAGTATCCATTGGGGGTGGTTCTTGCATTGAATATGATCACAACACTAGCAATGTGGATGATGCGGCCAATGCTGGCGATTGGTATTGCGACGATTGGTTTTTTTCAGGCGCAGGTGCTGGTACGGATGGAAGTTGCACAGTCGGCTATTCGAGTAATTTAAAATTTAGCAATAAAACAAAAAAATTAATTGGTTTTAATTGTCTTACCGATATTTCTGCTGATTTTGTTGGCGAAGGTTCTTGCACGGAATATGATCACAACCTAAATAACATCGATAATGATGCAAATAGGCATGATTGGTATTGCGATAACTGGGAATTCTCTGGGGTGGCATCAGCTCCAGGTGGAAAACCAACTTGCAGTAGTGGTGTGCCTAGTATACCAATATACGGCGTTCATTCACAACAAATAGTTGGTTTTAAATGTGTCGTTGGCAGCACTGGACTGCCACCAATAGGAGAAAGTTTTTGTATCTCAACTAGTCACGGACCTAATCCAGAAGATTGGTACTGTGATAATTCCTGGACATCTTTTGGTGTTGCTTCTGCCAACACTGCTGTTCATTCTGGAGAACAGCTTAAATGTAGCAATGGTGTGCCTAGTCTTCCAAGATATGATTTAAAATCTAGTTTAATCACTGGTTTTCAGTGTATCCCAACTGATAAAGGCACTGTCATTGGTCACGGTTCTTGCATTGAATATGATCACAACACTAGCAATATTGATAATGCGGCCAATGCTAATGATTGGTATTGCGATAGTTGGTCAACAAGCGGTGTTGCTGGGGGTTATGGTAGTTGCCTTGCTGGTTTTTCAACCAATATAGAAATAAGCTCCCATACCAATAAACTAATTAGTTTTGATTGTGTGACTTTAAATGGTGGTTGGTCTGATTGGGGAACTTGCAGTGTAACTTGTGGAGGCGGAACTCAAACTCGAACTTGCAATAATCCTCCGTTTGCATATAATGGATCAAATTGCTCCGGAGCTTCTTCTCAATTTTGTAACACTCAAGCATGTGTTATCGACAATGGTTGTGCTGCCAACACTTGTAGTACCACTACTTGTAATAATGGAATAACCACTGTTAGCGGAACTAAAAATTGTGTCGCAGATAATTCCTGTGCTGCCATTACTTGCAATACGACACAATGTGCAAATAATTTAGGTGATTTTATTGATGGCACCAAAAATTGTACCGTCGTTGTTGATAACGGTTGCGCTGCCAACACTTGCACAACAACAACTTGTAATAATGGAATAACCTGGGTTTCTGGTACAAAAAGTTGTCCTGTTGTAAATATTTCTTTTTCTGCTAATCCAACTTCTGTTGTAGCTGGAAGTTCTTCAACTCTTACTTGGTCTTCAACGAATGCAAATTATTGTCGAAGCCAATCACAAGATTCAAATGGCAATATAGATGGGAATTGGGATGGAGTGAATCAAGGAAGCACTCTAAATATAAGTGGAAGAGTAGTTGTGCTTCCATCATCCCCTGATATGATTTATTATTTACAATGCATTAATACTGATAATGGTTCTAATTCATATCAACAGCTTTCAATTGACGTAACTCCAGCTCCTGTTGACAACGGTTGCGCTGCCAACACCTGTACTTTCAACACTTGCAACAACAGTATCTCAGTAGTAAACGGCACCAAACCTTGTGACAACGGTTGCGCTGCCAATACCTGCACTTCCAACACTTGCAACAATTCCATCACCACCGTTGCTGGCACCAAGACTTGTCCTGACAATGGTTGCGCCGCCAACACTTGCACCGCTACCACTTGCAACAACGGTATCAACGCCACTACCCCTGGAACCAAAGTTTGCGCTGACAATTCCTGCGCCGCCAATACTTGCACTAGTCAACAATGTTGGAACAATTTAACTTGGATCCAAGGCACCAAAACTTGCACTGACAATGGTTGCGCCGCCAACACCTGCACCACTACCACTTGCAACAACAACATTGCCTGGGTAAATGGCACTAAACCTTGTGACAATGGTTGCGCTGCCAACACCTGTACTTTCAACACTTGTAATAATTCTATTACTACAGTCTCTGGTACTAAACCTTGTGACAATGGTTGTGCCGCTAATACTTGCACTTCAAACACTTGCAATAATTCCATCACGACTGTTCAGGGTACCAAGGCTTGCATCGACAATGGTTGCGCGGCCAACACTTGTATCGGCCAAACTTGTAACAACACTATCAAT
>CAINNK010000011.1 GCA_903851135.1 uncultured bacterium
GAATACAAGTTGAAATTATGGAATATGTATTACAACGACCTGGAACATTGTGGACTTGGTGGAAAAACACCAAATGAAGTGCTACAATTAGCCTAATTTCTTAACTTACATGGAACCGCCAAATGTCTGTTCCTAAAACATATTTTATTCTTAATCTGAATTTGCTTTAACAAAGCACTTGCTCGCTGTAATCTGACATCAATCCTGTCCCAATTTTTCAACATATTAGTTTCCTGCCTCATCGGCAGACAAGCCCTAGCCCGTGCAAACAGCCTAAAAACGCTTATTCAAAGCGTTTTTCATTAAGGTTAGTCTAAAATGAAAATTTGTAAATCTTTGCGCGATATCTTGCGCGATTATTGCGCGATTATCTTTTTCGTGCAGAAAGAGTCGTGGATATTTTGGGTTGTCCAAAAAGAACTGCCCAGTTTCATTTGCAAAGGCTTAAAAAAATAGGCACCATTAAGCAAGTTGGCAAAGGACCAGCTTCGGCCTATGTGTTGAAATAGTTTTTTTATCAATGCATCCGCACGCTCTAATCTTGCCTCAACTGACTCCTAACTTTTCAATATATTGGTTTCCTGCCTCATCGGCAGACAAGCCCTGGCCCGTGCAAACAGCCTAAAAACGCTTATTTAAAGCATTCTTTACGTTTTTGAAAAAATAAGAATTAGAAAATGGGCCATTGACAATCGTCTAATTATCGTCTAAAATACGTCTATAAGTGTTAGTTAAAAAACTTTATGTTTAATCCAAAATATACCATAACCAATAGACTTCTAGGTAACATAAAACGCATAGCTGAGATTGTTACTGATCTTAATAGTCGCAGTTTTCCAAGAGTTGTGCTTTTGGAGATGGAACGTCGTGCTCGCGCAGTGTCAGCTTACTGCTCAACCAGTATTGAGGGCAATCCTTTGCCACTGACTGATGTTAAAAGAATTCTCAAAAATAAGCCGGAGTTTGTTCGTGACAGTGAGAAAGAAGTTTTAAATTATAACAAAGCCTTGGTTGAATTGGATGGGCTGATAAAAACGGAAAAAATTTCTTTGAATCTCGATTGGCTCGAGAAGATTCAGCAAATGGTTGCTGATGGACTTGTCGCAAAGCATAATTGTGGGCACATCAGGCAAGAGCCGGTTTTTGTTAATGACCCGAGGGCTGGAAAAACCATTTATTGGCCACCAGATCATCAAGAGGTGATTCCGATGCTCAAGGAGTTGTTTGAATTTTTGGAGAAAAATAATCGGACAATTGATCCTTTGGTTTTGGCTGGAATATTTCACAGACAATTTGTGATTGTTCATCCTTTTGTGGATGGCAATGGTCGCACAGCCAGACTTGCAACCAAAGTGTTGCTGGCAAAAATGGGACTGGATACTTTCAATTTGTTCAGTTTTGAAAATTATTACAATAGCAATGTAACCAAATATTTTGCAGAAGTCGGACTGCTGGGGAACTATTATGACCTTGCTAGTCAAATTGATTTCACGAGTTGGTTGGAATATTTCACCGATGGAATCATAGATGAACTTTTGCGGGTGACAAAGGAATTGGAAAAAGAAACAATAAAACCCGAAGATGTTCTGAGAGAATATCATAAGAAAATAATTGATTTTATTAAAAAGAGGGGTTTCATTGCCGACAAGGATTACGCAGGATTGACAAAGCGTGCCAAGCCGACGAGGAATTTGGACTTTCGAAAACTCATTGACCTTGGAATGATTGTTAAAGTTGGCAAGGGAAGAGCTACTTATTACAAGCTGAAAGATTAAATTTTGAGCAACACCACCGCTCGCTCCAATCTCACTTCAACTGACTCCTAATTTTCCAACATATTGGTTTCCTGCCTCATCGGCAGACAAGCCCTAGCCCCTGCTCTTCATTGCAGTACTGAAAAAGTTTTTTGAAGGAAATAGTTTTAAAGTAAAAGCGTAGTAGCTTATGTGAACTTTTTTGTGCAAAAATGTAATTTTTTAAAAGCATAACTTATATGAAAAAGGTATATCATATTTTCACTCACCCAAACCTAGAAAAATCCAGGGTCAACAAAGAAGTGCTGAAAGCTTTCACGGGAAAGGCAGGCATAGAAACAAGGATGCTCTATGAAACTTATCCGGATTGGAAAATTGACGTGGAAAAAGAAAAGAAAAGTTTATTGGATTCTGACATTATCGTTGTTCAGACGCCCTTTTATTGGTATTCAACCCCAGGGTTGTTCAAGGAATGGGAAGACAAAGTGCTTGAGTATGGCTTTGCTTATGGCGAGGGAGGTGACAAATTGAAAGGAAAAAAAATTCAATTTGTCCTTTCGACTTTTGGTCCCGAGGAGGCTTATCAAAAAGGCGGATACAACCACTTTACTATTGAGGAATTATTAAGGCCATTTGAACAGACAGCTAATCTTTGTCAGCTGGAATTTTTGAAACCCTTGGTTATCAATGGAGTAGCGCATAAATCAGATGAGGAGATTACGCTTTTCAAAGATTTTGTTTCCAAAGAAATTGATAAATTGAGGCAATAAAGAATGGATAAAATAATAAAATGAAAATGAACAAGTTAACTCAAGCAGAAAAAAGAGTCATTCTCGACAAGGGCACGGAGGCTGCTTTTTCGGGTGAGTACGTCAGCAATAAAGAAACTGGGGTGTATGTCTGCAAGCAATGCGAAGCGCCACTGTATGATTCAAAGGACAAATTCCAGTCTTCTTGCGGTTGGCCAAGTTTTGACGAAGAAATTGCCGGTTCAATTAAGAGAGCTTTGGACGCTGATGGCCGGCGAACTGAAATCACATGCGCCAATTGTGGGGCGCACCTTGGACACGTTTTTGAGGGCGAACATTTAACAGCCAAGAATATTCGTCATTGTGTGAACTCAATTTCAATGAAGTTTATTCCAGGAAAAATTCATGAATAAAAAAATAGTTTTAGCCGGCGGCTGTTTTTGGGGCTTGCAAGAACTCATTAGAAAGCAGGCCGGAGTCGTGAATACTCAAGTTGGCTATGCTGGTGGCAATCCGCCAGCTGGCGGAGAAAATCCAACCTATGAAAATCATGAGGGACATGCGGAGGCGGTGGAAATTGAATATGACCCAGCCAAAACTTCGCTGCGAAAAATTTTGAATTTTTTCTTTCAGATCCATGATCCCACAACTTTGAATCAGCAAGGAAATGACAGGGGATCTTCATATCGCTCGGCTATTTTTTATGCAAACCAAGCAGAAAAAAGTGAAGCGGAAAAAATGATTGAAATTGTGGAAAAATCTGGACGCTGGAAAAATAAAGTGGTCACAACACTGGAACCATTGGAAAAATTTTATCTGGCCGAGGAATATCATCAGAATTATTTGCAAAAAGATCCCCAAGGTTACACTTGCCATTTTATTCGCTTTGGGAGTTATTTGTAATTTTGTGATAAAAAATATGGCTCAAGTAGAATGGCTGAATGATAAGGAAAATTCAAAACAAGCAAAAATATCATCAAAGTTCAAAACTGAAACCATTCAGGGACCTAGTGGAAATGAAATTTCTTTTTCAATCGAAAGAGGCGGAATTGTTAAAACTATGAAATTGAAAGGGATGGAAGTTTTGTATTTAGATGAGGAAACATTTGAAGCTGAAGATCAAAATGTCAGAGGCGGCATTCCAATTCTTTTTCCAAATGCGGGACCACTTAGGGGTGAGCATAATCCCTATCCAGAATTGAAGCAGCATGGTTTTGCCAGAACCGCTTCAGATTGGCAGACGGAGCAAATGCCCGTAAATCAATTTAGTGAAAAATTGATTTCGGATGAAGAAACCAGAAAAATGTTTCCCTATGATTTTGAGCTGCGAATGAAAGGTGGCTTGAACGAAGATGGCTCGATCACTTTGGCTCAAGAAGTGACTAATTTGGAAAAAGAAAAAGCGCTGCCGATTGCAATGGGGCTGCATCCCTATTTCAAAGTGCCCAATGCGGAAAAACAAAACCTTAAATTTGATTTTCCAGGTGGGGAAATTGTGGAAAAGGATTTTGAAAATTGGGGAAGCGGCGGCACGACGGTGATTGACAATCCAAAAATAAAAAATCCAGAAGCGGTTTTGAAAATTAAACTTCCAGGCTTGGGAGTTTTAGTAATGGATGTCTCAATTGAATATAAAAAGATTTGGATTTGGTCATTGCCCGGCCAGGATTTTGTTTGCATTGAACCGATGATGCGGATTGAGGGTGGACTGATTGATAATCCTCAAATGGTTGATCCCGGCAAAACTTTTTCCGCCAAGGTTGATTTTTGGCTGGAATAGAAATTAATCCTATATGGCTACTAAAAAACGCTTTTTTAAAGCGTTTTTTAACTTTTAGTTTGACAAGCTTTCTTTTTTATGATACCATAAATCGTTATTAAAAAAGTTCTTTCTATTTATTAAGAAGTATATCAAATTAAAACTGGTAACTATAAAAATGAAGAAAAGTAGCGTAGTAATTGATCCGGAAATAGCCAAAGTAGCGGTTTTTTTGGCCATTAAAAGAGTATATGAATTTTTAAATCTCTCAGAAATGGAGGTTTCAATCAAAGGGAATTCATTTTCATGTAAAAACCTCGGAGCTGAAAATGATAAAATTATTGGAACCTTGCGATTACTTAAGGGCAGCAAGGGTAAGGATGTTTGTGTTACTGTTGCAGTCTCCGTAATTGGAAACGCAAAGGCAAACCCTAAAAGAGATGTTTATTTTTTTGCCCCAAGTTTTACTTGAAGATTTAAAACGGATTTTATGAACGTTTAATTTGCCTGAACGAAGGCGGTGAAGTATCAAGGAGGGATGTCATTGAAATACATGATTATCCCTCCTTTAAATTTTTGCTAAGATTAGTGGTATAATGTAAATGTTAATAAAAAACTATCAATAAACAAGTTTTGTCATTATGAAAAAATTTTGCTTGACGGGAGTTTCCGGGGTGGGGAAATCTTCCGTAATAGAAGAACTGAAGAAAAAAGGCATCACCGCATTTGATGCTGATGTTGTGGATGGCTTGTGTCATTGGGAGAACAATAAATCTGGTGAAAGAGTTGAGTATTATCCTGGGATTGGCAAGGCTTGGTTGGACGAGAACAGTTATTTTTGCGACGTGAAAAAATTGAAGAACATTCTTGATGAAAGCACTGGCCCAGTTGTGGTGTCTGGGCTTGTAAGGAATCAAGAGAAATTCCTGGATCTTTTTGATAAGGTTTTTCTTTTGCGTTGCGACAAAGAAATTTTTCTGCATCGTCTTAGTAATCGCAAGACCAATGACTTTGCCAAAGACAAATCCGAGCAGGAGCATGTCTTGGGTTATCAAGAAGAATTTGAAACCGAAATGCTTGAGCGTGGCGCCATCCCAATTGACACGAGTGCTTCATTGGAAGAAGTGGTAGGGAAGATAATTTCAGAGATTCAGAAGAAATAAATTAGTAAAGTTTATTTCTTAAATGTAATGAAAAATATTAAAACAAAAGCTGCCATTTTGAAAGGCAGCTTTTTTTGAATGAAATTATTTTTTTAGATTTGCACTTCGCCTTCAGCTTCTTGAAAAAGCCAAGTGGAGAGATAGCGTTCGCCAGTGTCGGGCAAAACCACGACGATGGTTTTTCCTTGCGACTCAGGACGTTTGGCAACTTCCAAGGCTGCCCAAAGCGCTGCTCCACTTGAAATGCCAACCAAGATGCCTTCTTGTCTGGCCAATTGACGCGATGTTTGTCCAGCATCTGCTTGGGCGACTTGAATTATTTCATCCACAATTGCGGGGTTGTAAATTTTTGGCACAAAGCCGGCGCCAATGCCTTGCAATTTATGCGGTCCAGGATTGCCGCCGGAAAGGACTGGTGAATCAGTTGGTTCAACCGCAATAATTTTTACGGCTGGTTTGCGAGCCTTCAAAACTTCGCCGACGCCGGTGATGGTGCCACCAGTGCCAACTCCGCCAATGAAAATGTCAACCTGCCCATCTGTGTCGTTCCAAATTTCTTCGGCAGTGGTCAAGCGATGAATTTCAGGATTGGCTGGGTTTTCAAATTGTTGCAAGATGACACTGTTGGGCGTTTCGTTGTGCAGCTCTTCGGCTTTAGCAATAGCACCTTTCATGCCCTTGGGTCCTTCAGTCAAAACCAATTCGGCTCCAAAAATTTTCAGCAATTGTCGGCGTTCAATGCTCATGGTTTCCGGCATCGTCAAAATCAATTTGTAGCCTTTCGAAGCCGCCACGAAAGCCAAGGCGATGCCAGTGTTGCCGCTGGTTGGTTCAATGATGATGGTGCCGGTTTTCAAAGTGCCGGCCTTTTCGGCTGCCTCAATCAGGGCTAGTCCAATGCGATCTTTGACGCTGGAAAGCGGATTGAAGGATTCGAGTTTGACCAAAATGGTCACGTCTTTTTCTTTGTTTAGTTTGTTGATTTTGACCAAAGGCGTGCGGCCAATGGTTTCGGTGATGTTTTGAAAAATCTTTTTGCTCATAATTTTTTTGCTTAATTTTTAATTAAAAAATTTGGTAATAAACTGCTTTCATTCATCGACGCTTGAATGAAAAATATATTTAAATTTTCTTGATGTTTTTGGTTTGGCAAGTCTATGATTCCATAGACTTGCCGGGGGTTTGTTTTTTCTTTTTTAAACTTCACATGGTTCCAGCTCTGAACACGCCAGTTCCTCTTTTGGTTCTGAATCAATTTGAAGATCTGGAAGATCGCGTGGGTCAATCCAGATTCTTTTACCTGTTTCTAATTCGACAATGATTTGACAGCTGCACATGTTTTTTTCCTTTTTTAAAATTGTTTTTTTGAAAAGAACTACTTGAAAAATAAAGAACTATTTTAGACAACAAAAAAACCGGCCGCGGGGCCGATTCGTGCTTTTTGATTTTGATTTTTGACAAATCGCTATCAAGCCCACAAAAAAAGCCTGCCGCCACCAAAGGTGCAGCAACAACAAGCTGAAGAATTTTTGTGAGTTTTTGTTATCATAAATTCAATATACTAAATTTTGAATTTCAAGTCAACCTTTATTGACTTGAATGGGAAATAGTTTGATGATAATATCGAAATAAGCAGTGTTTTAATCTTTAATTAGTTTTGAAAATATGAAAAAAGAACTCGAATTGGTTAAAATTTTTCATGAAAAATTTAGGGCTCCAGTTTCGGAAAAGCCAACCTTGATTCCCAAGGATAGATTTGATTTGAGATATTCTTTGATGGAAGAGGAAGTTAGGGAATATCTGGAGGGCGCAGAAAAAGGCGACCTAGAAAATATTGCCAAGGAATTGTGTGATATTTTATATGGTGTTTATGGCACAATCTTGGAACATGGCCTGCAAGACAAAATTGAGGAAATTTTTTTGGAAGTTCACAGGTCGCATATGAGCAAGGACTACAGTCCCTATAAGATGATTAAGGGGCCGAATTATTTCAAGCCTAATGTTAAAAAGTTTTTATAAAAGCATCGCGCATGAGTCTTGAAAAAAATATTTTCTGAAAAAACTCAATTTTTTTGAGTTTTTTTCTATAAACTTTTCAGTGCTGGCAAATTTTCAAAGCGAGTTTCGTTTTCAATGTCGAGGCGATTTAGTTGCAGCAAATCAGTCTTACCTAAATTGATTTGATTGGAAGTGGTGACGGCGGTTTGGTAGCCGGAGTTGGCCGCAATGTTGATGGCATTTTGATTTAGCTTGCCTCCCGGATAACAAAAATCAACAACTTGTCTGCCAGTTGTTTTTTCCAAAACTTTTTTGCTGGTATAGATTTCTTGTTCGGCTTGTTGTTCGGAAATTTCTGTCAGATTTGGATGGGAAAGTGAATGCGAGCCAAAAGTCATGCCGCCGGCTTGCATTTCCAAAATTTCTTTGGTGCTCAGGAAACCTGGTTTGTCGATGTTGTCAGTAATCAAATAGAAAGTTGCGGCAAAACCATATTTTCTCAGCATCGGAAAAACTTGGTCATAAGCATCTTGGTATCCATCATCAAAAGTCAGGACAATTGGTTTGCCGGAAATCCTGGTGGGATTTTGGAAGTAGCTCAGGTCAACCGTTTGAAAATTATTCAGAGCTAGCCAATTGAGTTGGGCTTCAAAATTGGCCGGGGAAACAAAAATGCTCACACTGGAAAGATCTTTGCCATAGGGATAATCTTGGATGTGATGATACATCAAAATTGGAACGGCTGGCGAAACAAAAACTTCACTCGGAGAAATCTGAGCGTTCAAGTTGGGTGGAACTACTGGCAGAAGCAGTGCGTTGTCTTGGTTGAGCAGGGAAAACGAGCGAGCGCAAATCAAAAAGACGCCCAAAAGCGAAACGAAAAGCAACAAAAGAATGGATATTTTTTTCATAACTTCCTTAAGTATAATTTAAAAGAAAAAAAATGACAACGCAGTTTTTTCTTTCCGCTATAGCTCATAATAAAAGGTTACCGAAATACTAATTGGTTTTTTCTTCAAAATTGGTATCAGTGTAGTATCTTTGGATCTTAAAAACTTCTCCAATTAGTTTATCAGCTTCATTCTTAAGTGGCAAAGGATTGAGCAGCTCATGTTGTTTAATTAGTTCATCTTTTACTGCCTGATCAACCCCAGGATGTGCTAGCACTCGTTTGTAGGCAGTTGTTGCCTTATCATATTTCCCCTTGTATTTGGAACCAATCCTGACTTTCTTAACAAGCTTACGAGATGGTACAAAATGATTCAGATACAATTCCAAAACATCAAACACCCCATTCATTTTTTCAATTGCTTCAGGTGATTCAATTCTTGAATAACCAAAAAATCTTCGAAGCACATGACCATTTTTCTGTTCAACATACGCATTGTCATTTTTGTGATTCGGTCTGCTTCTAGTTAGTTCAATTTCATTTTCATCGCACCAATCTTTTAAAAACCAGTTGATAAACTCACTGCCTGTATCAGGATGCATCCCGCATATCTTAAAAGGAACTTTCTCCTTGATTCTTTTTAAACTATCTCTTGTTGCACGTTGCCCCTTGTTGAGCTGGGCGTGAAAAGAAACCCAGAGGGTGGCAACATCAGTGTAATTCACTGAAAACGCCATATTGCCTAACAAACTGCCTCCACAATGTACCAGAGTATCAATTTATCCAAAGCCTGGCGGTTTATCTTTCCAGGGACCAGTGAAAATTGGAATGATTTCTTTTAACTGAGAAGGCTTGGTAGTTGAAATTCCTTTTCTAAATTTTCTAGCCTTCATAAAATTTCCAACTTTTCTTTTTACAGTAGCCTCACTCATTTGCAAAAGTTTTTCTGTAGCTTCTCCTGAATGATTCCAGAGCTTATCCCTCTTAAGAATTGGAACATAATCTTCAATCGTTGGATGAATTAATTCTCCACAAATTTCACTGCCAGTTTCCCAAATTGTCTTGAGGGCTGCCGTTGAGTCTGGAGTGTAGAATACTTTTCTGCCACGTCTTTCTTCAATCGAAGAATCTCGCATCTGCAGCACCCTGAATTTACGGATAGCTGCCTTCCTGTGGAGTTTAACCACATCGTATACATGATCAAGGATTTCTCCTTTTCCTTGCCTAGTTGTTTTTAGATATTCGCTCAAATAGCGGGCAAAGATATCTTTTTTTGTAATCATATTCATATATGACTACGGTAACCCAATTATGAGCTATCCACTAAGGCTTCGGTAACCTTTTTTGTGAGCTAAGAGGATTACTGTTAGGATTACTGTTACTTTTTAAATAAATGTAGTATAATAAAAAAATATTAAGCTTAATTAAAATTAAAGTAAAAATCCATATGTCTTCCAAATTTCTTGTATTTTTATTTGCAGCATTCGGCCTGCTGCCAATTGTCACTCTGGCACAAATTGATTCAGCTTCAACTTCAACTGCATCCCCAAATCAAGAAATTTCACAAAACATCGCTAACATTAATATTTCTAATGCCGCTATTATTTCGCAAGATCTTAAGGCAGCTAAGATTGGTTTTGATATTGAAAATGCAAGCTTAAATCCTCAACCTGATATTAAGTACGGAATTCAATTAATTCAGACAACAAACAAGTATCAAAATATTGTGGATTCTTTTGTTGCCGATGAGTCAGTGGATATTGCTGGCAAAATGTCAGCTCATCGTGAACTTGTTTATAATTTTCCAACTTTTTTATCTGGAACGTATGAGCTTTGGATTACAGCGAAAACCTCGGGCGGCTTGATGCTTGGGCTTGCAAATCCTGGCAAAATCACGCTTGCCGGATCAAATGAATATGTTTCGCTCACTTCTTGTAAATTAAATGTTGAAGGAAAGGATTACACAATTAATGAAGGAGTGGATATTGTAAAAAATGAGAAATTAATGCTAATTTGCAATGCCGAAAATCTTGCAGAAAAAAACCTTACTGTCACGCCATTCTTTAACACTTTTTTGCGAAGTACTTATGGCCCAGTTGTTAATGTTGATTACCCAGCTCAGGATTTGATTAATTTTGCACCTAAGGAAAAAAAAGAAATATCATTTCTAATTCCAAATGCGACAATTCCACAAGCCTATGATGAAGTCATCTATTTGATGAATCAGGATAAAATGCAGGTTTCCGAAAAGAGTATAGTTCACTATGTTGTCAGAGGTGCGAGTGCTACTATCCAAAATATTTCCCTTGACAAAGCCGTTTATGTTAAAGGTGAAACTGCTAATGTTTCATTGCTTTGGACTTCATCGGCGGATAGTTTTTTGGATTCTAGGTCTGGTCAGGGCACAGCAACTACTGTAAATGCCGCTCTTTCCATAGTTGATTTCAAGGGTCAAGCCTGTATTGTTCCAGTAACCAAAGAGATTAGCCAGGGGGAAAAATCTATTACACTTACCGCTTCTATAATTTCAAGCTGTAGTCAGCCTATTGCTAATCTTAAGCTTACTGATAAGGATGGTAATCTTCTTGATCAAGAGGAATTTCCAGGACTCGAGACAGCTAAAATTACAAAACCAAATGTTGCATTGAACTTGTCAAAAAATTCTGACCTGAAAAATATCCTGTTATTGTTAGTCACAGCTTTTCTAATAATATTTTTAGGATTTGCTTTCTGGAAAATTAGTTCGAAGCAAAAAAATAAAATTGGAATATTTTTGTTTGCGTTGCTTGCCACTGGCTTAATGTTTTCAGCTCACCAGGCAAGAGCAGCAACATGGGGGAATAATCTTATCAATAATCTTCCACTTCAGCAAAATGGAATGCTGGATGCGTCCAGTGTTTATTATGCAGATAAGGCTATGAAACTAAATAGTGCGGCTTATCAAGGAAAAACAGATTGGAGCTGGACAGATGTAAAAGATGCTGTTTACAGTTTAACAGTTAAGCAACACTGCAACTTGTTTTGTGGAACTGACTCCACGCTTGAACTTCCTCGCCTTCCTGCTTCAGATATGGATTTGGTTTATTATATTCGCAAAGCTGATTTGCTAAATAAGGCCGGGTTTAAAACTGCAAGCGTGTCATACTGGACTTGGCAGGATGTGAAAGATTTCTTTATTGCTAATGGCATTACGCCTGCTTCGCACTGTGCGGAAAATTGTGGAAAGACTGGCGAGTTGGCATCTTTCCCAACATCAGGAACTGACGCAGATTATTATCTTGGAAAAACGCAGCTCTTGAATAAATCGGCATATCAAGGAAGAATAACTTGGAGTTCTGCAGAAGTTCAAGATGCCATTGCAAACTTTAAGGGCTTGGCAGCTGAACAACATTGTTTAGTGTTTTGCGGAGATGCTAATCCAGCCTATGGCGGAACAAGTAATGCCTCTCTTGAATTGCCATCTTTTCCTACAAGCGACGACAGAGTTGATTATTATTGGACGCGTCCTTTCGTTAATACATATTCCAGCTACACGGTAAATTCAGATAAACTTATCTACACATCAGGAGAAAATATAAAACTTTCTGCTTTTGCGTATCTTACGGCTTGCAATAATTCTCACCCAATGGAAATAACTGCTTGGTTTGATGATGGTGGTAAAGTTGGAAGCACGCTGACCATTCTCAGTGCTTCTTCCAGTGGGATTGCTAATTCAGCTATTAATGGCTCAGGAACATTAGTTGCTCCTTCTGTTGTGGTTCCAACTCAAATGACTATAAATCTTTGGGGGGTTACCACGCTTGCTGATAAGTTTGGTTTGGTTGGGCAAATGTGGGGCGGAAGTTCGTCTTTCACAGTAACGGTCAATCCTCTTGACAATGGCTGTGTGGTTAACACTTGTAAGAGTAATACTTGCAATAATGGAATCGCTGCTGTGCAAGGCACTAAGATATGTGCTGATAACGGTTGCGCTGCCAATACTTGCGCTACCACAGCTTGTAATAATGGGATCAATGCAAATACGCCTGGCACCAAAGTTTGCGCCGACAATTCTTGCGCGGTCAACACTTGCACAACTGACACCTGCTGGAACAATCTGACTTGGATTCCTGGCACCAAAAATTGCGTTGTTGACAATGGTTGCGCTGCCAGCACTTGTACTAATTCAACTTGCAATAACAGTATTTCTTGGGTTGCGGGC
>CAINNK010000012.1 GCA_903851135.1 uncultured bacterium
ACTACAAATTCATTGGATGGGTCATTCGCTCATTTGAAAGATATGCTGAGAATTCACAGAGGAATGAAAAAGGACAGAAAACTAAAAATGATTAATGAAATTTTAGCAAAATAGCATTACATATTTACTATTAACCCGATTATTCTAAAATCAAGAGTCTAAAATCTGGATTCTATTTAAAAACTCTTGCCAAAGCTTTGGTTACATGTTATTAATAGATAGAACTAAATATAAGTAATTAATTTTATTGAAGCTGTCTTTTCCTAATGCTCTCAGGAAAAAGCTGATTCACAAATACGGACGTGCCAATCAAAACATCTGCAAAAAAATACATGCGAGTGACCGCTCGAAAAACCATCAAAAATAAGAAAGTTAAAGGAGTTTTTCGTAGCGCTGTCAAAAACACTAAAGAATCTCTAGCTGCTGGCAAAGTTGAGGAGGCACAAATTTCCTTGAAAGCTGCGATTAAAGCGATTGACAAGGCCGTGCAAAAGAAAGTGCTCAAGAAAAATACCGCTGCTCGCAAGAAATCCCGCCTAAACGCTGCTGTGAAAAAAGTAGCTTTGAAAAAATAGTCACTCAAAAAAATTTGAAGATTAAAAAATCCCGCTCAGGCGGGATTTTTGCTTATAAAGAAACAATAAGCGTATCAAGGGCTTGGAGCGGGTTTACTTTACCAGTTTTGGCATTGTAGTCTATTTCTGCTAATGAGCGAAGGATGCTTTTAATCTTCTCCTGAGAAAGATTACGCAGTTGTGAAAGGGATTTTTGAATAACGTAGGGATGCAGTTTGGTGGTCTGGGCAATTTGGGCGGGAGTGGTGAGGCCACTGAAAAAACAGTCACCGATTTTTAGTAACGTGCGAACGTGATAAGTGTACATGGAAAGAATGTAAAAAATATCTTCGCCATTTGCAATTTGCTCATGGAGTAAGGTCAGTGCGCGAGCCTTATTGCCACTAGTAAGAGCTTCAATGGCTTGAAAAATGGTTGAATCGATGCGTGATTTGACGAGCAGTTGAATGTCCTCGGCAGTTATGATGCTAGTATCATTTTTATGGTTGGCCAGCTTGGAAATTTCATTACTGAGCAGATATAGGTCGCTGCCGGTTGAAGCCACAAGCAATTCAAGGGCTTTTTTGTCGATTGTTTTGTTTGGATAATTGTCTTGCAAAAAAGTCAGCACCCATTTGGAAAGATTTAAACCTTCCAGTGGCGTAAGCTCTTGTTTTTTGGCTTTTGCAAAAAGAAATTTATAGAGCGCACCATTTTTTTTGGGACTGCTGGCCTCAAAAAAAACCAGCACAGTGTCAATATCCTCAAGGTAACTAGTATCAGCCTTCAAGATTGTCAGAATCTCTTTTTGTTTTTCTGGCGGTTGCTCACCAATTACATTTTTGATGATGATTAATTTTTTGGTTGAAAAAAGTCCTCTAGCAGAGAGCAGATCCTTGAGCTGGTCTGCTGTAGTGCTACTTTCTCCATAGTCAAGAAAACTCAAGCCGGAGCCTGAGCTATCTTTTTCCAGAAACTTATTTTTGAGGGAGCTTAGTTTTTCATTAGAGCGAAAAGTGTCAGCGCCGTATAAGAAGATATACATATTTTCAATAGTCAATATTCAACAATCAACATTCAATATTCGCAATGAATTAATATTTTTATTGGATATTGTATTTTGCCTATTGTCTGTTGAGAAGCTTAGCTTGCCGGTGTCCAGCGCAAGGTTTGACCTGGGTCGATAATTTCAACCCAAACTTGCCCCGGGACAAATTTTATTTCTTGTCCAGTTTCGTCCGTGAAAAGCAGTTTGCTGTCAATTTTGCTCTTGTCTTTTTTCCAGGTGCCTTTGTATTGTTGTCCGTTCAGATAAAAATAGGCCACACCGGTGTCGGTTTGATCAAACCAAGGATCGCCAATTTGAACGTTGACATATTGCTCACCAACCTTAATTGGGGCTGCATCAGCAATCATTACGACTACGTTTTTTGGCGCAATTTTTTGATTGTTGTTTCGGTCGGTGTCAACTGTTCCGCCCCAGGTTCGCAGATATGAATTGCTGGTCTTGTCATAGTCATAGGTAACGTCAAAAGGCTTGGCATAGGCCACTCTAAGATTGCCACCATTTGGACGCTGATCAAGGGCTGCTTCAGCTTGGTGAGGATAACCCAAAAACTTGTTTTCTGTTCGGTAGCCAAAATCCTTTGCCCCTTGAAGTAAGCTGGCGAATTTTGCATAGCCAGTGTCAACCCCGCGCATATTGCCAGTTGCTTGTTTGCGGTAGCAATATTTTCCAGCTGATTTGCCAGCATCGTCATTGCAATTCATGTCGTCAATGATTCCACTGTTAAGTACGCTTTTGAACTCTTCAATGTCAGCTCTGCCCCAATGGACATAAATTGAATCCAGACTTTTAGCAAGATGCACGAAATCATGACGGGCACTTCGCAAGGAGCCGACTTCTTCAGGAATATTGCAGCCATACACACCCATAAGGCGAGTGATGCTGCCATAAACAGCCACCATTTCAACGACCATGTCAGCTTGTGAGAGTCCAGCGAGTGGGCGAGCGGCTACATCAGCCGGCTGCATTACAGCGAAAGAGCGTTTATTCCAATTGTCACAAGCCAAGCCTGAAATTGGACTGACATTACCGTTGTTAGCAGGTGTGGTTGGCTCTGAGATGCCGTTTACTTGAATTTGTTTCACATTGTTGGCCTTTTTCTTGGCGGAGAAAAAAATAATTCCGCCAGCAATAATTGCTGCCACAAGCACAATAATGCTGATTTGTTTTCTGCTCATTTGTTTAAATTTATAATACAAATATACGAATGAATGCGAATATTGCGAATATGCGAATTGAATTTATTTGCATATTTGTAGATTAGCATCAAATTTGCATCATTTGTATTTTTTATTAGGTTAATTTTGGCATTGGGGACAAAAGAAAGTGCTCCTTTGACCAATGACTGATCTTAAGATGATTGTATCACATTTTTTACATTTTTGCCTATTTCGGCGATAAACAAAAAGGTGGTCTTGAAAGGAACCGGATTTGTCATTGGCGTCGCGATAATCACTGATGGAAGTCCCTCGCAGTCGAATGGCTTTGGTGAGAATTTTTGTGATTGATTTATGCAGTTGGGCAGTTTCTTTTTTTGTTAGTAAATTAGCTTTTCGATTTGGCAAAATATGAGCGTCAAAAAGAATTTCACTGGCATAAATGTTGCCAATGCCTAAAATCAAAGCATTATTCATCAAAACTTCTTTGATTGGTCTGGTTTTTCCCTTGATTATCAAATCAGAAAATTGCTTCAAGGAAAAAGGGTCAGTGATTGGATCAAGACCGTAGTTATTTTTGATGATGGCTAAATCAGAATCATCCAGCAGCGAAATTGTGGCAAACTTTCGCACGTCATAAAACTTTAGCACTTTGTTTTTCAGAAAAAAAATGTGGTGCAAATGTTTGGGAATAGTTCTTGGTTCACGGTCCACAGTTCCCAATTTCTTTACTGTATTTTTCTTGTGGTCTATGTTTTGTGTTCCATGTTCTATATTCCATGTCTCACGTTCCACGTTCCACGCTTTACGCTCAACGATGATTAGTTTCCCTGTCATCTTCAAATGAATGGCAATTGTCTTATTATTGACCAGGCGAATTAAAATAATCTTTCCCAGACGCGAAACACTTTTGATTTTTTGACCAATGATTTCCTGGGTAAAATTTACCGCGGAAATATTTTTAATCGCTTTTGGCACAGCGCTAAAAAAGTCAACAAATTGCTGGCCGACAAGAATTTCTAAATCAGAAGCAATGGTTTGGACTTCTGGAAGTTCAGGCATATTTTTAGTAAATTAGTTTTTAGCTTCGTTAGCTTTTAGAAGAGTTAGAAAAATTACGTAAAATTAATTTTTCTCCTCTATTTCTTTTCCCAGTTTCCAAATTAAATTAAAAATTGATTTCATGGAGCTGGCTAGTTTCTGGGATTGGATAATCACCATGAAAGGTTTTTCTTCCAGGGAATTGATGGCCAACTTATCTTCATAGATAATCAAGTCGATGTCAAATTCTTTGATCTGGGGCAAATATCTGACATTTTCGGCTGCATTCTTGATTTGGCTAGCTATTTTTTTGTCTGCTTCGTTGTCGGGAACAATATTTTTTCCAGTATGTTTGTAAAAACCTTTGTTATTTTTTTCCAGCCAGTCAGTGATGGAACCTGGGAAAAGTTTTTCGATTTTTGAATGGGAGTTGATGTAAAATGATTCCTTGGCATAATTCATTTCTTCATAGGCATTCAAAATGGCTTTTTCAGTTTCAAGATAGCTGATTTTCGGGCGGTTGCCACGGCCGCCTATTGTCAGCAGCAATGGCAACATCTCAGAAAAATTTCTGAGGGCGGTTTTTTTCAGACTGGCGATGATTTCTGGGCTAATTGCTTGATATTGATTTATTTTTTGATCAGGCAGTTCGGTGACATAACCATTTTTAATCAAATCGTCCAGGATTAAATAGATGGTTGGTCTTTTGAGACCAGACAGCTTGGCGATTTTACTCACCGTGCCTTGCTCCAACTCCAAAAGCGCCAAATAGACTTTGGCTTCTTTTTGTTGCAAACCGATGGAGCTCAAAAGATTCAGGTAATCATTATCCATGCAACTAGCCTAACGCAACACTTAAAATTTGTCAATATATCTGACAAATAAAAAAGCTTTTTTGCTCAAATAAAGCATTTTATCCAGCACTTTCTTTGACAATTTTCAAGATAGCTGTTTGAATAAGAGGTCTTTTTGAAAAATCAGAAAGCCACAAGTGTTTTTTGACAACCTAAAAACCAACAAGGAGAATGATTATGAAAAACGGCAGATTAGATGTGAAGGTATCTATGCTGATGGGAGATGCCTATTTTGATAGCAAACTTTGGTGGGAAGAAAGCGTTCCATATTACATTAAGGCTGGAGCTAGCAGAGAAAAGCTCATTGCTTGTGCAGAGAAAGCTTTTGCTAAGGGAAGCATCGAGGTTGCTATTGCGGCCTACAAAGCTGCTCAAGAAAAAATTCCTGAAGATAAATTCTTAGTCTATTATAAAGAAACCTTAGAAAAGGGTTATTGTAGTTTTGCTGATGAGGCTCTAATGGCAATTGGCAAAAGACTCACTCCAGCGGACTACACCCGTGCCTGTAAAACATTGATGGAAAAAAAAGCCGAAGCCCCCTTTCTCTTGGTTGAAACTTATGAAAAATCTGACAAGAGCATTACTTTGGCTGAACTGTTGGCTTTTGCCTACAAAAGTCTTCAGGCCAAGGATAGCTGTGCTCGTTGGGTTAAGGATCTTTTTCTTTTTGTTGGCGACGAGAATGGGATAATCGCTTGCGCACAAAAATATGCCAACAATGGAGAACTGTCTGATGCCCTTGAGCTGTATAAAAGAGTAGAAAAAGAAATACCAAAGGCCGAAATCATTGCAGCTGGGAAAGCTTGTTTAACTAAAAAGGAGTTTGAGAAAATGACAGAAGCTTTTTTGGTTGCTAATGACAAGATTTGGCTCAAAAGGGGTGGAGATGCTTGTCTTAAAGAAGGTTTCATTGAGTATGCTGTGAAACTTTTTGATAAAGGCGGCTTCAAAAAGAAACTTTTGGCTTGCGGCAAAATTTATCTTAAGCACTTTCGGTTTGTTGACTATGCAATTGAGCTTTTTGAAAAAATCGAAATGGTTCCAACAAAAAAGTTCCTTGCAAGGTGTGCGACTGAGATGATTGAAAACAGGTGTGAGGAGCAAGCAAAAAAGATTTTCACACTCCTGGTGCGAAGTGAAGTTGATTAACAGTATTCATTGAAACATAAAGCGAGATGATCTTATCTCGCTTTATTATTTTTTATCATTAAATAGTTTTATTTTTTCTAAGAAGCTAAAAAGCTAAAGGCTAATAAGCTGTTCTATATTTCTCCCCAATTGTCCCCAATTTTGATGTCGGCAACCAGAGGCACGCGAAGTTGGTAGGCGTTTTCCATGAGCTGCTTGATTTCTTGGGCGATACTTTCAGCTAATTGACTTTTAACTTCAAAAATAATTTCATCATGGACTTGCAAAATCATGTGAACATCGGGATTGTTTGCAAATTTGGCTGCAGTGTTGATCATGGCTATTTTCATGATGTCAGCAGTGAGGCCCTGGATAGGCATGTTGATGGCCATGCGTTCGGCGCCGGCGGCTACTTGAAAATTTGGCGAATTGATTTCAATCAGATTTCGTCTGCGTCCGAGCAGGGTTTCCACATATCCATTAGTGCGTGCAAACTCCCGAGTTTCTTTCATATAACTAGCCACTCCGGAAAACTTTTCCATGTAGGCATTGATGAAATTTTGGGCGTCATTGCGAGCGATGCCAGCGGATTGCGAAAAGCCGAAAGAACTCATGCCATAGATGATGCCGAAATTGAGAGCCTTGGCAGCCGAACGCATTTTTTCCGTGACTTGCGAGATGGTGACGTTGTTGATTTGGGCCGCAGTGATTTTGTGAATGTCATCGCCGCGATGAAAAGCTTCAATCAGTTTTTTGTCATTGCTAACGTGAGCCACGCAGCGCAAATCGATTTGAGAATAATCAGTGCTGATCAGCTTGCAATTTTCACTAGCCACAAAAGCGGTGCGCAAAAGTTGGCCGAGCTCAGTTTTGATGGGAATGTTTTGCAGGTTTGGCTCGGTGGAAGAAAGTCGGCCAGTGGCAGTGACGGCTTGATTAAAAGTGGTGTGAATGTGAGAATTTTCATCCAGCAATTTTGGAATTGCGTCGAGATAAGTCGTTTTTAATTTGAAAAGTTCGCGATATTGTTCGATTTTTTCAATAATCTCATGTGACGAGCGCAGTTTTTCCAGTTCAGCTGAAGCGGTCGAAAGTCCTTTTTTGGTTTTTTTGATGTCATTGGTTGGCAAGCCCATCACTGAAAAAAGAATTTCGGAAAGTTGCGAAGGAGAATTGATGTTAAAATCTCGACCAGCTAATTCGTGAATGGATTTTTCCAAGTGTTTAATGGTTTTGGTGATCTTTTCAGAAATGCCTTGAAAAATGATAGGGTTAAGCTCGATGCCAGCAAGTTCCATGTCAGCCAAAATTTTCAGTAGCGGCATTTCCATTTGGGTGAAAATCGTTTCCAATGTTCCGTTAGTCAGGTCTGTTTTTTTCTGCTGCTCGCTGATTTCCAAAATTCTTTTCTCTAGAGTTGTCTTTAATTTCAAAACGTAGTCAGCTTTTTGGCAGAAAAGCAGTTTGGCATTTTCTTCTTCTTCGGGATCTGCGACGAGAGAAAGTTGGCCTTTGGATTTTTTTTCAAAAACAATTTCTTCGCCAAGTTCGGAAAAAATTATTTTTTCCAATTCCAATTTTCGTCCCGGATCCAAAACATAGGCAGCCAGCATGGAGTCCCAGCCCAGGGCTGGTCCGCCTTTGGCCGAGAAATCACCCAAATTTAAATTTATGTCGACAGCTTTTAGTTGCTTGTAAATCGTCTTTAGGTCATAGCCAACTTTTTGAATAACTGAATTTTCCAAAATATTTTTCAGTTGCGAAAAATATTTTTCTGAAGTTTCAAAAAAAGCGGCGCGGCCAGTTTTCCAAGATATTGCAATTCCAGAAATTTTTTCCTCATTTGTCTCGATGGCAATTGAAATTTCAGCAGCGCTTTCAATTTCTTTCAATACTTCAATTTCATTTTTTTCATCAACAATAAAATATTTGAAATCTTTCACACCATTATTATCCGTATTTTTCTTGTCTATCTCTGTGTTTTCTCCGTTCGGAAGTCTTTTGATAAGACTGAAAAAATTTAGCTCGCTGAAAAGTTTCACGATGGTTTCGCGATTGAAATCATGAAGCACGGCTTTTTCCAGCTCAAGTTGCACTGGCGCGTCCAAGGAAATGGTGGCTAGTTCTTTGCTGAGATAAGCTTGAACTTTGTCACGCTCAAGCTTTTCCTTCACCGCACCTTTAATTTCCTCAATATTTGCATAGACGCCATCCAGCGTGGAATATTTTTGCAGCAGGGTGACAGCGGTTTTTTCACCGATGCCTTTGACGCCAGGAATGTTGTCTGATGGATCGCCTCGCAGAGCTTTGTAGTCAATGATTTGTGCCGGCGTTAGTCCATAACGCTCAAAAACTTTTTCGCTGTCATACATCACTGAATCGCTGAGGCCTCGGCGCATGGTATAGACACTAGTGGTGTCATTGACCAACTGTAAGGTGTCCATATCACCAGTGACGATGATGGTTTCAACATCCTCTTTGTTTTGTTTAATTTGGGTTGCAATTGTGCCAATCACATCGTCAGCCTCAAAGCCAGCTTGCTCATAAATTGGAATATTAAATGCTCTGACAACTTCTTTGACGCGCGGAATTTGAGCATAAAGTTCATCGTCGCCTTTAACGCGAGTGGCCTTATATTCCTCGAATTTTTCATGACGAAAAGTCTTGCCTGCTAAATCGAAAGAAGCCACGACGTAGTCCGGCTGAAATTCGGCAATCACGCTGAGCAGAGTCGAGGCAAAGCCATAAACCGCATTGACCAATTCACCTTTCTTGGTCGTAAATGGTGGCAGCGCATGGTAGGCCCGATGAATGATGGCGTTGCCATCAATGAGAATGAGTTTTTTTGAATTTTTTGTGTTTTTTTCCATATAAATATAGTATAACGTTTGCTTAGAATAATACAAATTTCTCATCGGATGATTGTGTGCGTATTGTGCTTTTGTTAAAATGTCTTAATTTCGTAGCTATACCGGTGAATTAAAAGCAATATTAAATAATCATCATGATAATCGTTCTATTTGCTAGAAAATAGTTTAAGGAATAGACTAATGTTGAGCTTTTAAGCATATGAGACAAAACCTATTTTATAAAATTTGTGGATTTTTACAATCCTGGAAGGTTCGGGAACTTTTTGATATGGCAGTGCGATCTGCCTTTTGGACTGCAATCTGGTTTTTTGTTATTGTTTTCACTTCAGATATTCTTCATACTATAGGATTAGACAAACTTTTTAAATTCTTTCTAATCCATTTTTCAATTTTATTAAAACATATTGGATTGTCACTTAACTTTCAAGAGGCAACCTTTAAATATTTAAGCGAAATACCTAGTAGATTTTATCTAAAAGAAGGACGCTTTTTGTGGGGCATTGTTATTGCTTCAACTTTTCTTATTATTTCTTATGATTCATTTCGCATTCCGAGAGTCATTTGGCAATTTCTGTTGAGTATCCTGAAAAATATTGTCGCTGTATATGTTTTCTCCGCAAGTCTATTGTTTTTTGTCACAACAGTTCAATCTGGAAATCGATACTTCGCTTTTTGGTATGCTTTCGGAGTCTGGATTATCTGGGTTGCACTGTATTTTATGTTTCAACTAATGCTTGTTCATAATTTTTTCATTCTAATTTGGCAAAAAGTTGAAAGTAAATGGAATAACTTACTTAAAAAATATCCCAAAACAAAAGAATGTATTCTTCTTTTTCAAAAATCCCAATCTAAACCAATTTTTCTTAGTGACTGCGCACTTGGTGAGAATGGAAAAAATGCGATTGAAGATGATGAACTGGACATAAAAAAAGATGCAAAAAATTTTGCAGAGGTTGTTCTTAATAATGGATCTAAAATTCCTATGGTCTTCGGAATTGATGCGCCGTGGGGGAGTGGTAAGTCGAGTTATCTTGCATTATGTAAGGAGCAAGTATGGGAAAATGAACCAGATGTCGTCGTTTTCCATTTCAATCCGACGCTCTATGATTTAAAAAGACAAGATCTTTTTGACGTATTTTCTGGAGAACTCATTGCGACTCTCAGGAAGAAAAGAATTCGAACAGGGTCACTCAAATCCAAACTGAAAAAGCTGGGGAATATCTTTCATGGCTCAACATATATGTTTGGCGGTTTCGACTTTAAATTTAACGGTTTTCAAAAGGAAACTACAAAGGATATTATTGATGGTTTAGGACAAGACATTAAACGTTCTGGTAAGCGAATTATTGTGATTATAGATGATCTTGACCGGCTTTATCTCGAAGATGTGAAAGATATGCTCAGCATTGTTCGGAATGTTTTTAATGTTTCAGGTATGTCATTTGTGTTGTGTTATGATTCCGAGACCGTAAATTCATTTGAGTTTGATCACAAGACAGTTCATCACTATTCCTATATTAAGGATGACAAAAATAAAAACAGTAAAGAGAATCAGGATAGAGAATCGGGATATTCCCAAGAAAGTCATGAGCCAAACAATCAAGCTATTAATGCGTATTTTGAAAAAATGGTTCAGGTGAAGAAGACACTGATGCCTAAAAGAGAAAAACTTCAAAACTATTTTGTTGCAATGCTTAATAGTCTGGTTGATAAAGAAACGAGAGAAAATTTTAAAGCTGATATTGATAAATTTATTGAGCAAGCCAAGGATTTTTTCAGTAAAGATCGTTTTCCTCAGTATGAATGCTATTTGGGCGATATTAGAAAGGTAAAAAGAGTGTTGAATGTTATTAGGGAGCGCGGTATTCTGGATCACGAATTTGAAAAGATTGATCCAAATCCAGAACAAATTATCCAATTCATATTATTATACACTTATCATCCATCTGTTTTCAGAGAAGTTTATATAAAAGAGGCTAGTGGCGTTGGTGGAAAATACTTTTCTATTCCTTATTCATTTACTGATGATTCTGATAAAAATAAAAAGACCTCTAATTATTTTAAGAAATATATTCAAAGACTTGGAAAGAAAAATTCCTTCTTATTGGTTGAGTTATTTGATGTTGAGAGTGGTGAATTTGAAAAAATCGTTAAGGATCAAAAAGGAGATCGAATTTTTGAGACATCTAGCCCTATATTCAATGGTCCGTATCCTTATGAAAAAAATTTGAAAGAGTATTTAGATTTAATTATAGATAAGAAAGAACTTGAAAAATGGACACAACACAAGTATCACTTATCCAACGTTAAGAAGCTTAAAAGTAAAGAGGTCTCTGAAATCTTGAATGATGAGCAGTATCCACTTCTAACTGGTGAGGGACCTAGAGATGTATTTTTTGCAGCTGCTAGAAAAGCTGATTTGCTCGACTTTAACATTGCGATGAAATTGACAGAGTATATTTTAGAAAATATAGCTTCATATTCAATGGTGGATGGCTTTCTTGAGGTGTATCAAGGAAGACGAAGTAGTCTTGTATATGAAATTATTTTTTTGCTTGATAAGAAGGGTTGGAAGGATGAAAATAATGAAACATATAATAATAGTGATAAAAATGTTGCGCAAATTGCTGACAGGATTTTTGGAGAGGTTGAATATGAAGGTATCGGCATTTTTGAAAGGCTTATGGATCCCACTCGTGGCGTGCTTGGTTTGAACGATGCTTCGATATTTCTTCTAAGTTGTAAACGAAAAGGTGGAGGCTGTTTTAATCTTGAGCGAGCTTTGGAACAATATGGCGGGGATGATAAAACAGCAGCGATTAGAAAATTGTCACAACGACTTTTTGCCGAATTTAAGTCTCAATATATTGAAACTGAGAAAAATTTTCTTGAAGACATAAAAAATTTAAACGAAGCTGAACTGCTCGGAGATTTTATCGAGCCCATAAGAAAAGCCTTTGAAGAAAAAGGGCAAGATATTGATGAAGAATTGAAGCGTATTCGTGTTTCGCTTGCTGGCCATCTTATATGGCAATTGGCGAGCATAGACCAAGAAGCTGCTGGTAACATTAAGGTGGAAGAAGCGGCTAATGCATTAACTATATCGGATGAAACGAGGAAGTATCTTTTTAAGACCTGTTTCGCTGTTGATTCTGAAAGTGGTGATGACATTGGAAATGCCAAAAGGTTCGTTGATTATCTTCTTGCAGGGTTTGAGCATAGTTTTGAAAACAGAAAGAGGGATAACTACTGGTCTCCTGTGTGGAAAAAATACGTTTCTATTCTTGGGGAAGATAAGCTCTCTGAATATTGGAAAAGTTATGGTGAGAAAGTTAAGGAATATTGTCAAAACCTGCCAAACGATAATAAGGTTTATACATACAATTACGTCGCCATTTACCGAGAAGATCTTGAACAGCTATTTACTGAGTTGGACAAAAATCTCCCAATTATAGTCAATCAGAAACCGTAAAAGTGGTTTAGGGAGATTTGCCTTGGTCGCAGTCTCCCTTTTTTCATACTCAAAATCCGATATGTCGATTTTGGTATACTATATAGGAATTAGCATATGGGGTTAAAATGAGGTGGTTAATATTGATGGGTGGATATTAACCCACGTAAGAATCTTCATAATATAACCCCGACATTGACAGGTTTTCTTAAGGTGGTATAGTGTGAATATGAACATAAACCACCTTAAGCAATTTATGCTAAATTTCGACAAAAAACTTCAAAAAAGAATTGATGACAAGTTGCTTTTGCTTAATTCATTTCGACCACTCCCAGTTTCTGCGGTGAAAAAACTCAGAGAGCAATTTGAAGTTGAGATGACCTATAACTCCAACGCTATTGAAGGAAACAGTCTGACCCTCAAGGAAACTTATTTGGTTATTAATGAAGGAATCACCATTAAAGGCAAGCCGCTCAAGGATCACCTGGAAGCCAAAAATCACAAAGAAGCCCTGGATTATTTGTACTCTTTGGTTGAGGCTGACAAAAAAAACACTGTTTCAGAAAGGTTCATTCGCTCACTAAATCAAATTGTGATGCAAGATATGGACAAGCTTTGGGCTGGACAATATCGAAATAGTGGCGTGATTATTGGTGGGGCAGATCACCAACCGCCAGAGGCACTTGAGATTCCCAGGTTGATGAGAAATTTGATTGCTTGGCTGGGCGAAAATCAGAAAAAAATGCACCCGATTGAATTGGCCAGCATTTTGCATCACAAACTAGTTTTTATTCATCCATTTTTTGATGGCAATGGCCGAACCTCACGCTTGGTGATGAATATTATTTTGATGCAAGCAGGCTTTCCCTTGGTTATTGTCCTTAAAAATGATCGCAAGCGATATTATCAAGCCCTAGCGCTTGCTGACAAGGGAGAATATGACAGCTTTGTGAATTTTATTGCGCGGGCAGTGGAAAGGACTTTGAATATTTATTTAAAAGTTCTAAGTCCAAGCAAAAAAGGCAATGAAAAATATCTTTCGTTGGCTGAGTTGGCCAGAGATTCCAAGTTTACAGAAAAATATTTGAATAAATTAGCACGAAGTGGAAAAATGGAAGCTCACAAAGAAGGACGTAATTGGCTTTCTTCAAAAAGTGCGCTCAAGCAATACTTGGAAAGTCGTGAGAGGGTGAGAAAGTAAAAATTTTAAGCTAAAAAACTTTTTATGCATTCAAAAAATTCACATGGGTCTTTGCCGGTGCTGGCGGCGCTGGCGGGAAATGTTTTGATTATGATTCTCAAATGGATTGGATTTTTTGTGACGGGCTCGGGCGCCCTTTTTTCGGAGGCGGTGCATAGTGTGGCGGATGTTTTCAACCAAATGCTTTTAATGGTGGGCATTAAAAAATCTCAACGGGTGGCCGATGAAGACTTTCATTATGGTTATAGCAATGAGCGATTTTTCTGGGCGTTGATTAGCGCGTGCAGTATTTTCTTTTTGGGCGCTGGCGTCACCGTTTATCATGGAGTGATTGGAATTTTACATAAAGAAGTTTCGCACATCAGCTCGATTGCCTTTGTGATTTTGGCGATTTCTTTTGTGGTTGAATCGGGGACATTTTTGTTGGCTTTGAGGGAATTGCGAGCACACAACAAAAAGAGAGATTGGCGCGAGACTTTGGAATATGGCGATCCGACCACGATTGCAGTTTTGTTGGAAGACAGTGTGGCAGTTTTTGGAGTTAGTATTGCCTTTGTCAGCATCCTACTTTCAAAATTGACAGGAAATTATCTTTGGGATTCAGTTGGCTCAATTGTGATTGGAGTGTTGCTTGGCGTGATGGCAATTGTTTTGATCAATATCAATCGCGGTTTTTTGATGCGCAAATCAATTCCAGAGGAGACTGAAGAAAGAGTAATTGAAATTTTGGAAAGCGATCCGGCAATTGAGAAAGTTTTGGATTTCAAATCAGTGGTGATTGACATTGGAAAATATCACGTCAAATGCGAAGTGGAAATCAACGGCAGCGCTTTGATGCGAGGGATGTATCGGGGAATGGCGCTGAAAAATGAATTCAAAGAAATTGATGGTGACTATGGAGAATTTTTGCGTTTTTGCGTGGACTATGCGGATCGCGTGCCACGCATGATTGGAAACAGGATTGATGAGGTTGAAAAGAAAATCAAAGACGAAATTCCAGAAGTCAGACACATTGATATCGAGGTAAACTAACCTAGTTAACTTTTCTTTTAGAAGAAAAGTTACAAAAGTCATCCAGAGGATGATCACCCTTTGGGTGAAAATCTCCCCGACACGTGCTCGTTGCTGGGGCAAAAACTTCACTCTTCGCTAAAATTCCCGCTGCACTTTTTCTGCTGAAAAAGCTCGCTGAAAATTTCTTAACGCTTATCACTCGTTTTTTGCCTACGCACTTCGCAATGTGCGGATGGGAATACTAAATACTAACTATTAAAAAAGAGCTTTGTGGCTCTTTTTTATTTTGCATCAAAAGTTATTGCTCTCTCTTTTTCATTGATCCATTTAAAGGTTATCCAGACTGCGTTGGTGGGAATTATTTTTTTGACTTTTTCTGGCCACTCAATGATGACGACAGCGTTTTTTTGGCCAGCAAAATCTGCAAAACCCAGCTCAAGCAAATCTTTTGAAGTGATGCGATAAGCATCGATGTGATAAATATCATGGAACGTGGAACGTGGAGCGCGAAGCATGCGTTTCACGTTTTGCGTTTTTTGATGGTATTCTTTTAGAATTGCAAAGGTTGGACTAGTGTAGGGTCCTTTTATTTTCAAACCCTTGAGTAGTCCTTGAGTGAAGGTTGTCTTTCCAGCCCCAAGGTCGCCAGAAAGACAGATGATTTCGCCACCAGAAAGTTCCTGAGCCAAAAGTTGGCCGAGTTTTTTGGTTTGCAAAGATGAAGTGGAAATTATTTTCATGTTACTAATCGTAGCGAAAAAGGGAGAAAAACACAAATGGTAGTATTTAAAAAATATTTAATTTTGGCAATCTAACAATATAGCGATGTAACAATATAAATTTGCAATGACTAAAAAGGGCTTGTTTGTCAAGCAATTGTTGACACAGGTGGGAAAGGTTGCTAAGCTAAAGAACTTTGGAAAGAGAAGGGGTCATACGCAATATAGGGTTTTAGAAACTAAATTAGAAATTTTCATCTCGCTTGTTTACTTTTTAGGACACGCTCTTGGCCAGGATCTATAGCCAATCGCTCGCAGTTCGCTGTTGCTCGCAGTGGTCTAAAAAGCAAACAAGCTCATAAAAATTAGAATCACGAATTGCATTTGACCCAAGAGAAACATATACAATACCTTATACATTATACAAGATACCTTATACTATTTTTCATATGATTCTTGAGCCTAACCAACAATTTAAAAACGTTATTGATAGCGCAAAAAATGTGCTGATTTTCACGCCGCAAAATGCGGGTGGGGATGCGTTGGGGGCTGCCTGGGCAACCTATTTTTTTCTCAAGAAAAAAAATATCGAAGCTACAATTGTGGTTGCCAACGAAAATCCACATCTTGAACGTTTTGCTTTTTTAAGCAAACCAGAAAATATTATTGAAAGTTTGGCTGGCGCCAGAGATTTTGTGCTTTCTTTCAATACGAAATACAACAAAATTACCAACGTGAAAACGGAGCGGGTCGAGGATGAGCTGCGAATTTTTATCACGCCAGAAAAAGGCTCAATTGATCCGCGAGATTTTTCTTTCATTCCGGCCAAGTTCAAATATGACCTCGTGATTGCGGTTGGCTGCGCCGACAAGGAATCCATTGGCAAGGTTTATGAAGAAAATCCGGATATTTTTTATGAGGTGCCAGTGGTCAATATTGATCAGCACACAGAAAATGATCAATTCGGCCAGATTAACGTGGTGGACATCAAGGCTTCTTGCACTTGCGAAATTTTGGCAGAAACTCTTTTGAGAATTGAAGAAAAAAACGTGGACGAAAACATCGCGGAGTGTTTGTTGACGGGACTTATTGATGAAACTAACAGCTTTCAAAATAAAAACACCACGCCAAGGTCTTTGCAAATTGCGGCCGCTTTAATGACTAAGGGTGCCAAGCAGCAAAAAATTATTCGCTTTCTCTTTAAAACTCAACCTCTTCATTTACTCAAACTTTGGGGTCGGGTGATGGCGCGTCTGCAATGGGAAAGTGATTTGGAATTGGTTTGGGCGCCGGTTTTTCTGGAAGATTTTGTGCAAAGTCGCAGTAATCCAAATGATGTGCCTTTTATTTTGGAAAAAATCAAAGAAAACTATTCGGCCGGAAAATTTTTCATGGTGCTTTATAGTGAAAACATTGGACAAGTTCATGGCGTGATCAAGGGTGGCAATGATGAACAAATCAAGGCAGTGGCACAGCTTGTGGAGGGAAAATGTTTGGGCGATACTTGCGAATTCACTTTAAATTCAGATGACACTAACCAGGCCGGTATTTCTGTGGTGGAAAAAATCCGCAACTTGCTTGGAAGCAGAACAGAATAAACTTTTTTTGGATATAAAAAGAACCCCGTCGTTATTCCGGCGGGGTTTTTGTTTGATAGGAGTTTTGGGCGACATGTTTGGGGAATTCTTTTTCCCATGCTTCGAGCGTGGAATGTAGCCAACTAATCAACCAGTTAATCATTGCATCATTAATTATTTCATAGCTGAAACTTTCATAAACGCTCTTGTACTCATAAAAATCCTTAAAGCATCCAGGAAAAGATATGCGAATGGAGAATTCAATTTTTTCGGACTCGAAAAGTAGTATTAGGCGGATACTGTTGTTTGTATTGATATCTAAAAAATCAAAAAAGAATTCTTCGCTTTCAAGTTTGCCTTTCAAACGCTCGATAAAATCGCCAATAATCCGAAATCGATGATATCCTCCCCAGTAAGTTAAGAAATGAGGTATGGAAGCCTCATACCAACAATTTGAATCGAAGTCGCAAAGAGAGCCTCCTGTTGGTGGCTCTGCAATACAGACCGCAACTTTTGTTTGAATTTTAGTGCGCATAGCCTTCTCTCCTTTTAATTTCACAATTGATTTGAAACTCCGTCGTCACTGCGACGTGTTTTTTGTTGTGTTCTCGTCGTATTTAATGATTTTTAATTCTGTAATTTTAATTGCAAGGCTACAATCTCCAGTTGCAAGATTAAGCATTGAGATGTTTAATTTTTCTCCTGCAGTCTTGGCATCAGATGAAGATACTACAAATGTGCCAAGCACATTTTTTGTTTCAAGGTCTTTTTCCTTATCAAAGAAATTTTCTAAATATTTATCAAGAAGCCCTTCTGTTACTACCTTGGCCTTCGTTTGGATCATTCCCCCGCCTAAGTTTCCTTGCACATCAGAAATAGTAAATAGTACTAACTGGGTTAATTGGTATTTTATTATTAATTCCCCATTGGGAAAATATTTTGGTTGAAGCGCATATGTCGTCCTTGATTTTAAAGATAGAACTTCAATTTGGTGCGAGTATCTTCTTTTTTGATAAATCAATAAAGCGAGGGCTGCAATCAATAATAAAATAATTAATGCCATAAAAAAGCATGCTGGTAATAGAGTCATTTGGTTCATCTCCTTCTCCGTTTGATTATTAAATTTTCAAAACAACTATAACAACACAGGATAGGCTAAAAAGAGATAGTATTCAATGTAAGTCGACGATTTTTAAATGCTGAAAATAAAAAAGGCTTGGATATTGACAAAATAGGTGGTTTCGTGTTAATTTTGCGTAGTCGGAAGATGACGACTAAAGGTGAGTAGAAAGTTGAAAGTTTAAAGGTTACAAAGAAAAATATAAAAATGTCATCCTGAACTTGTTTCAGGATCTTCGTTGCAGAAAAGCTGGTGATTTTAATTAAGTAGATGCTGAAACAAGTTCAGCATGACAGAAAATTAATTATATGCGAACGGAAAAATTTTTGGAGGAAATTGGAATTGAAGGCAAGAAAGCGGAAATTTATCTGGCTTGTTTGGAGTTGGGCGGAGCCACGGCCTATTTGATTGCCAAAAAAGCTGGGATCAAAAGACCGACGGCCTATGATATCATCAACCAATTGCTTAGTGAGGGCTTGGTTCACAAGTCAATCAAGAGTGGGGCGACCCATTTTTCGCCGACTGATCCGCAGGTGCTTATCAACAAAACCAAGGAGCGAATGGCAAAAATTGAAAAAGTGATGCCGTTGCTGCAAAATTTGTACAATTCTCCCAAAACCAAACCTTTCATTCAATATTTTGAAGGGCGTGAAGGAATTCGCGAAATGTATGAAGACAGTTTGCGGTCACTCAAGAAAGGCGAAGAAATTTTGGGTTATGTGGGCGAAGGAATCACGCAGCACTTACCAGAGTATACCCAGGATTATGTCCAAAGAAGAACTGAAAAGGGCATTGTTTTTCGGGGAATTTACAAAGCTGCGCCAGAAATTGTGGCCTATATGCGGAAAAATAAAGAGCAACTCAGGGTTGGCAGAATTCTGAGTGAAAAAGCTTTTCCAGTTTCCAATGAAATTAATATTTACAAAAACAAAATGGCCATTGCCAGTTATGGCCGCGAAATGTTTGGAATGTTGATTGAATCAGAAGAAATAGTGCGCACTCAAAAAGCCATTTTTGAATTGGCTTGGCGCGGAGCCGAGGGGTTGGAAATCACAGGCTAGTTCCCGAAGGCTAAACCTTCGGTGCTCCGAAGGTTTAGCCTTCTTGAAATCAAACATTGCAAATTGAGTCATATGCGTATAATTGCAATGTTATAATGAAAATAAAAAAATTATTTTATTTAAATGTTCGTATGTTTATATGCTTGAATGATTGAATGTTTTTTTGCACAATTGGTGCGCTTAAGGTAGAATAATGATATAGAAAAAAAATTCTTTACTCACTGTAAAAACAAAAATACATATTTAGTCTATGGTTAAAATTATCAATCAAAATAATCCTGCCAATCCTTCCGTTCAAATCGCAGCAGACAAACTGTTGCAGAAAATGCGAGGACAATCAGAAGAAGAGCAGGCAGCTTTGCTGGCCAATGCTTATGGTTTGCCATATGTTGATTTGAACATTTTCCCAGTCAGTTCTGAAAAAATCAGAACCATCAGTGAAGAAGATTCTCGGCAATACAAAATGGCGGTGTTTCAAAAAGTTGGAAAGGAAACCAGGATCGGTGTGCTCGACCCGTCTAGCGAGGGCATGCTTTTGCATCTCGAAAAACTAAAGAAAGAAAATGGCTGGATGATAATCCTGTATGTCATCTCGCAATCATCGCTGGAAAAAATTTGGAAGAGATATCAAGAAGTTCCTTTGCTTGAAAACCTTGAAGCGATGCAAATTTCTCTGAGCGGTGAAGACCTGGAACGATTTGATGAGGAATTTGGCAGCATGCTGGATTTGAAAAAACGCATCAAGGAAATTCCAACCACCCAGATAATTTCCATTATCATGGCTGGCGCTGTCAAAATGAAAGCCAGTGACATTCACTTTGAACCTCAAGAAAAAGAAGTGCGGATGCGTTTTCGTGTGGATGGTATTTTGCAAAATATCGGAGATTTTCCAGCAGATGTTTATCATTTTATTCTCTCCAGAATCAAAATGATGGGCAAGATGAAAATCAACATCAAGGACATTGCTCAAGACGGTCATTTTTCAATTGACATGACGGATGGCAAAATCAATGTGCGTACCAGCATCATTCCCGGTAATCACGGAGAATCAGTAGTAATGAGGCTTTTGAGTCAAGCTGACACCCTTTTGTCTGTTGAAGATTTGGGCTTGCGAGGATTGGCCTATGAAAATGTGCAAAAAGAAATTACCAAGCCCCATGGCATGATTTTAACAACCGGACCAACCGGTAGCGGGAAAACTACCACCTTGTATGCTTTGGTAAACAAACTTAATACGCAAGGGGTCAAAATAATCACCATCGAAGATCCGATTGAATATGAAATTAAAAACATTTCCCAAACTCAAGTTGCCAAAGATCGTAACTATACTTTTGCGGAAGGGCTTCGCGCGATTGTGCGTCAAGATCCGGACGTTATTTTAGTGGGAGAAATTCGAGATGAAGAAACTTCTGACATTTCAATTAATGCAGCGCTTACTGGCCATTTGGTGCTTTCAACACTCCACACCAATAATGCGCCAGCTTCGATTCCGCGTTTTATTGAGTTGGGAGTTAAACCGAATTTGATCGCGCCTTCTGTTAATGCTTTTATCGCTCAGCGCTTAGTGCGAAAGCTTTGCCCGCATTGCAAAGAAAGCTATGAGCCAGCCAAGGAAACAATTGATTCCATGAAAAAAATTCTTTCGATTATTTCGCCGAAAGCCAAAATCGAAATTCCCAAAGAGGTTAAATCGCTATATCGTCCAGTTGGTTGTGACAAATGTCACGGGCTTGGTTTCAAAGGACGAATTGGAATTTTCGAAGTTCTGACAATCAGTGAAAGTGTGGAAAAATTGATTCTTGAAATGGGCAGCGAAAGAGAAATAACTCAAGCAGCGCTGGAAGATGGCATGATAACCATGGCGCAAGACGGAATTCTCAAGGCGATTGAGGGCGTAACTTCAATGGAAGAAGTTTGGCGTGCCACTGGGCAAACTGATTTTCTGGAAGACATCTATGCCAAGCTCATGGAGTCTTCACTTTCACGCTCGATTGAAGTGACCAAAGATGATTTGGATTTCGTTTTTGAAAACATGACGTCCATTGACTCACTTGGGGGCATGATTAAGGAGGCTAATCAAAAAAGTATAGCCAAATATTTATTTGCCAGTAGTTTGCTTTTAGATGTTGGTGATATTCACATTGAACCAGAAGAGCATGATGTTAAAATTCGTTTTCGAATTGATGGAATTTTGCAAACAGTTGCCATGGTTCCCTTAAATGAATACCCAAGCATTCTGGGCGAAATAAAATTTTTGAGCGGCTTTGCCAGTGAAGTCCGCGGCGGAGTGATTGATGGTCGTTTCATGATTTCACTTGAAGAGCCTTTTAAAAATATTTCTGAAACTAAAATTGACGTGCGCGTTTCGATTATTCTGGGTGGCTACGGCGAAACAGTTGTAATGCGAATTTTGAACAAGTCTTCCATCACGCTTGATATTGAAAAATTGGGCATTCGCCAGCAAAATTTGGAAAAAATTCTAAGAGAATCGAAAAAACCGCATGGTGTGTTCCTCAACACTGGTCCAACCGGCAGCGGAAAAACCACAACCTTGTACAGTCTTTTGAAAGTGCTTAACAAATCAGAAGTGAAAATTATCACCGTTGAAGATCCGATTGAATATCAATTGGAAGGGATTTTGCAAACTCCTGTTAATGACAAAGAAGGGTATACTTTTGCTACTGCCTTGAGAGCTTTGTTGCGTCAAAACCCTGACATTATGATGATTGGTGAAATTCGCGATGAAGAAACTGCCAACATCGCCGTGCAAGCGGCTCTGACTGGCCACTCAATCCTTTCAACTTTGCACACCAACGATGCAGCTGGCTCAATTGCGCGTTTGGCCAACATGGGCGTGCGTGGTGATGACATGGCTACTGCTATCAATGCCTTGATGGCCCAGCGTCTGGTTAGAAAACTTTGTGATTGTCGAGAAAAACGCCAGGCTTCGCCTGAAGAAAAAAACAAAATTGAAAAAATTCTCGCCAGTGTTTCTGCCAAGTCTGGTGTGACCATTCCTACTGCTGATTTTGTTTTCCAGCCAAAGGGCTGCGAGAAATGCAAGGGCCTTGGCTACAAAGGACGCACCACGATTAGCGAAGTTTTGGTGGTTGACCGCGAAATCGAAGAGCTTATCAATCAAGGTGCATCTTCTTCTCAACTTCAAGACAAAGCCATTGAAAACGGAATGATCACCATGGAGCAAGACGGAATGGTTAAAGTGTTGGAAGGCGAAACAACATTGGACGAAGTGGAGAGAGTGGTGTAGGGTAGCTTGTTAGGCATTAGCTTTTTAGCTTTTAGAAAAATACATAAATTAGCTTGTAGTCCCAGTGGCATTTGCCACGGGATAAACTTCGTTAGCTTTTAGGAAATACACAAACTAACTTTTAGTTTTTAGAAAAATAAAAAAAGTTCACGGTTGTTAGTTTATAGTTCACAGTTGAAGTTAGAAAATAGAAAACAAAAAAACAGAACTTTCAAAAGTTCTGTTTTTTTGATTATTTTTTTGGGATTATTGTTTTTCGACAGGGACTTTTTCTCTGTCGTCTGGCAAAACAGTTTCCCTGCAAGCAACCATCAGCGCAAATTGATTAAAGAAAAGATGTTCTTTTTCAAGAAAATCCTTAAGAGTGTTTTCTGTTTCTGGAGCTAGATTTTCTCCAACTTGGTTCTTGATTTTTAACACATCTTTGACAGCTTTTTCAAACTCAGCGTGCCACAAAGATTGGTCCTCCTGCCAAGTTTCATCGCTGGCTTTTTCAAAATCTTGATTAAATGCAACCGTGCAATCAGTAAAACATTTGGCAGTTTCAATTATACTATCCTTGAAATGCTCAATGTTTTTTGTGTATTCAGTTGGGCTTAAAAGGTTTTTTAATGAATCAAAATAATCCATCAAAACAAAATAATAATTGGAAAGTTCTTCAAACTTTTTCACATTATTTCTCAAACTTTTTTCTACTCCTTGATATTTTTCCAGCCTCTCTCCTTCTGAAAGTTCAAATGGGTGCAGTTTAGAAATTTCAATCCCTACATTTTCAAAGTGAAATTGTTCTGACATATTTTTTTAATTAAGAAATATTCTTACTTTTTTATATCTACATTATATCTATATTTTTAAAATAAAAAAAGAGGCAAGATATATCCAATGTCTCGCTAATCTTTAAAGCTAATTTTAAAAAATATCCAGCAGGTCTTTAAAATTATTGTTTAAAATTTTTTACTCGCACAACCCATGAGAAGTAATGAGATAAAATTCTTATAAGTTTTGTTGGAAAAAAATTAATCAATCAATTCGAGTGCTAATTTACTTAGTTGTTGTCTTCGATTCTTCATTTTGTCTGCGTAGTTATTTTTTTCTGTTTCATTCTCTAGTTCTTGGCCCCATGAAACACTAAGAATGCTGGATTTATCAGAGGGATCAAAAACTCCAGAAGAGTCGCTCGAAAAAATATCAACATTAACGCAAGCAAGCTGAGGTGATTTTATTTCTGTTAGAATTTTGAAAAATTTTGATGTTTTTGGTCTGTACATATAACTAAACCATTCTCCGTAGACTTCACTTGATGGACAAGCTTCCTTTATTAATCTGCAGGCTAGCAGTAAGGAATCTCCTTCATTGCAAAATTCATCTATTACACATATTTTTTTGTCGTTCAATTTCATGCCAAAGATTTCCAATAGTTGACTTCTTTCGCTTTTGGTAATCTGGCTAAATTGTTCGGGATTAATTTCTGACAGTGGTGTGGCAAGCTGAGTTACTGTTTTTTCTCTACCAATGTTTAAAAAACTGAAACCAGGTTTAATGTTATTGGACGTGGTGGCATCCCAAATTTTAGATATGAAATACCCAAGTAACCTAGCACTCTTATCTAAAAAAATAACCTCCTCAATTGATTCTTCTCTTAATTTGTCAACCACCTTTTTTGCTCGTAGCAATACATTATGACGGTCATTTTCACCTCTGAATGTTTGGTCGTATTGAATATTTTCTAGGGATCTTTTTTCTTGCATAATCCTTTCCAGTTCTTTGTTATCTGGAGCAATATTTTTTGTACATTCCTCCTCATGTGCAGTCTTTTTTTTGTAGTTTTCTTGATTTGTTGACATTGTTTCCATATCATTAGGTCTTTATTTATTATCTAAATTTTTTAGCATTGGACTAGTGAATACTTATATTATATGACACATTATTAATAATGTCATTTCATAAAAAAGAGGTGAGACATATCTAATGTCTCACCTCTAACCACCTTGACTGCTTAGACTTTCTTGCGAAAGTTCCAGCACCTGACGGTGTCGACAAACCCCTGCTCAAGCAGATGCTCGTTGTCGAGGTTTACTGCTCGGCGACCGAGGCAAGAATGGCACGTTTCTTGGGCGAAGTTTGCGCATTCGTTGCCGCATTTCCCACCATACTTTCGGGCGCGTATGATGCGCATCTCGGTGCTGTTCCAGCAGTCACTTAGAGATGACGTGTGCATATTGCCAAGGATCAAATCCATAGCTCCAATGCAAGGGCGAACTTCACCGTATTGCGATACATACAAGTGATGCATATATCTGTCACAAACGGTGCCGACATAGCTTTGTGAAAGTTCCCAAGCGTTGCCAAACTCTTTTGCGTCAATTTCTTGAAGCTCAAGTAGTTTGTTTTTTAGTACTTGGTCAGATGCACAAAGTTGGCAATTTGTTCCGCGACCACGCTCTAGCAAGCTATCGCAATCAAAAATGATATTATTGATTCTGCAGTAGCGCAGAATTTCAACAACATCGCTCAGATTATCAAGCATGCCATCTTCGCCAAGCATGATGCTAGTCACCAACGCCATGCGAGATTTGCGACCAAACTTTTTCAAACACTCGGCTTCATTATTGAATCTCTTGCTCATCAAAAGTTTGATCGCTTCATTGCGTTTCGCCCCATAACCCTTGCGAACAAGGTTTTCAGCGGGATTGCTTGTGAACTGATCCTGTTTTTCAGCATCAAGCGTGTTGCCCTTGAGCATGATTTCAATGGGCAGTTCATATAATTCAGCCGCCAATTGCTCAGTTATAAATTCACCTGTTGTAAACAAGGTGACAAATATCCCAAGTTCCTGGCACTTGCGGATAATCTTCATTGTGAGGTGAAGATTTTTCCCAAGCAATGGTTCACCAGCGCCAGGAATGCCGATTGAGTCGACACCAAGCTGCTTGGCTTGATTTAAAATTGATTCGTATTGCTCGCAGGAGAGCAATTTCTCCTTTTCAAGCCTCTCACCGCCACATGCGTAACAGTAGGAACAGAAAAGGTTACAATAACCAGGAATCTCCAACCACATGGTTTGGAGCTTGCCAGTGTTTGCTCTTTCTAATCCGTGCTGAACTGATTTTGTGCTGATGTTTTTCATAGTTTTCTCCCTTAATTGATTGATTATGCTTCCGGCCGGAAAGCACAAAGATCAAAAGGAGGAAACACTTCGAATTTTTAAGGGACCTTTCCAAATCTCAGCCCACTATTGCTAATGAGCTAGGACAAGGGGTGGAATAATCAGATGATTATTCCACCTGCAAATTTTCAACTAGCTAAAATGATGTTCTACAACTTTTTTATTTCAACTATTTCTTCTGCTGGAACATTTTTTACCATAAAAATGGTGCAGCCCTTTTTGTTTTTCCATGACCTTGCTTTTGTTGAATTAATGACGAGGATAATTGCGGTACCGCCTACCTGAGTCCTGCTTCTTCCTGCATAACCAACTGCGCTTTGGTAGTTAGTTGTGAGAAAAACTACATCAGTGTTTTTGGTCCTATTCTCCGTCAGATTAATTCCACCCACTAAGCCATTTTCCATTATGGAATGGAGATTTTCGCTGCTTGTTCCATGAAAGAACTGTGCCATTTTCTGCTCCTTTTTTATAATTTATGCTTCTGGCCAGATAGCATAAATTTTGCTAAAGGAGACATGCTAGTTGATTTTCAAGGAACTTGCTAACTGTGCTAATGTGTTGAGTAATCCATCTCAACATCAAAGCATATCATAAAATGTCAAACATGTCGATAGTAAGATTAGATAGTAATTAAAATATTGACACTTTATGGCTTGTATGATAGGATATATATGTCGAAACATTTTCCACAACATTTACACTGTCAAATAATTTTTTAAATCTTTTTCAATGATAAAAAACCTTCTTTCAGCTCTTAATTTTTCCGAGAAAGAATCGCTCGTCTACTTAGCGCTTCTTGAAGTTGGCAATGGAAAAGCCCAGGAAATTGCAAAAAAAACGGGACTCAATCGCACGACCGTGTATGATATTTTTGAAACTTTGATGCAAAAAGGTTTGGTGAGTAAATTCAAAAAAGGCTCCGCGACATTTTTCAATGCTTTGGAACCAAAACATTTGTTGACCTATTTGGATCGTGAAAAAGAAGAACAATCCAAAAAGATTGAAAAGCAAAAACAAAAAGTCTCCGAGCTTTTGCCACAATTAATTTCACTTCAAAACATTTTTACCGACAAACCGAAAGTACAATTTTTCGAAGGTGAAAAGGGAATGCGAGAAGCCTATGAAGACACACTTACTGCCGATGGAATTCTTTTGGGATATTCTAACTTAGAGACAATCCATGAGGGTTTGCCAAATTTTTTTCCTGAGTATTACAAGCGTCGAGTTGAAAAAAAGATTTTCGGTCGCGGAATTTTGCCAAGAAATAAAATATCACTCGAAAGAACCACCCATAATCAAGAGGAAATGCGCGACGTTCGTTTTCTGCCTGATGAGGACATGACCTTTTCACCAGAAGTGAACATTTACAATAACAAAATTTTGATAGTTTCCTGGAAAGAAAAAATGGCCATTCTGATTGAATCCAAAGAATTGGCTGACTTGCAAAGGCTAACTTTCAATCTTCTTTGGGAAACTTTGCCTAGGAAATAACTTAGTGCCTGTCATTCCCGCGGAGGCGGGAATCCAGGTTTAATGCAGATTTCTTCCTTTGATAATGGCTCTATAATAATATTTACAATCTTATTGTGATATTCTGGATTCCCGTTTTCACGGGAATGACAAGAAGGTAGCTTCGTGATAAAAATAAAATTAACACAGATTAAATTAACCTTGACTCAAGTGTTATGTATTTATAAACTCTTTTGATGGATAGCAAAGTCCCTAGCAAGGGTCTTTTTTAGTTTGGTGGCTTTTTTGTGATTGCGAGAAATCACCAGGCGCATGCGTCCTTGGCGTGACAGAATTTTTTGAATCTTTTCTTTGGCATTTTCGTTAAAGCTGGTAGCGGTTTGATAAAGTTTTTCAACTTCGTTTGCAATTTCTTTGTCGAGCCAGACTTCAATTAAAAAATCTCCAAAGATGTTTAAATAATAATTATTCTCCTTGAACATTGGTTTGGTCAGCATGTTGTATTGACTCCTTGCTCCATCGAAGCTGGAAGCAATGTGTTTGTCCAGTGGGGTGCTGCTTCCGGCAGTTAGTAAAAACGGATGATCCTTGTGGGCAAACGAATCGATGAAAGCTTGTTCATTTTTATTGCGTGCTAGCAAGAACCATTCATGCGGATTATAGAAAAAAATCGGCTCTTTTTCTTTAAGCTGTTCAATTAAAATGTAGATAGCGTGCGTCCAAAAGATGTCAGCCTTTTCAACTGTTTGAAAATAATATTTGATTCTTTCTTTGTCTTCAAGCCTAAGAAAACTGCCATCGTTGGAATTTTTAACATAGTTTCCTTTCGCATTCTCAAAAAAGTTAGTCATTTCATTGAGCCAAGAAAGGTTGAGGGATGCTGCTCCCTTGGTGATGATGATACTTTCCTGATCTCGCAAAATTCGCAGAGCGCAGTAAACGGCTTGCTTGGTCGTCTGCGGGCGAATTTCTTTGATTTTAGCCACCAAATCGAGGCATTTTTGTGGTCCTCTTTTCAGTAAAGAAAGTAAATTTTCTTCAATATTTTTAGGCTTAACTAAAGACATAAGGCGATATTTTGATACTTATTAGTAAAAAATAATTTTACTGATAAATAAAATATAACACAAAAATAGCAAAATTGTCAAGGTTGGTGTAATATGATTTGTTATGGGATGGGAAATGTTTTTAAACATAATAAAATTTTTATTTTTATGTGTAATTCAGACAAAAAAATTATTATTATAAACGGAGTCATGGGAGTAATAGGCTCACCGATTTTTTCATATTTTGCTGAACAAGGCGAGCATATTATTTATGGGATAAGCAGACGGGGTCTTTATTTTGAAGAATATTTAAATACAAATAGTGGAAAGCTTTTTGAAAAGAACTTGGTTTTTTCTGTGGCAGACTATAAAAAAGATAACTATGAAATCGACATTGATAATTTCGTTGAGGCACTTCCTGATTTGCCAATAGTTTTTATACACACAATGGGAGAATATGTTACTGAAATGAACAGAAGCGGAGAAATAAAAGTCAACAATGACAATGATGGTGATGGAATTGATGATAATGTGAAACGCTTGACCTATGATGTTTCAATGTCATTTTGCAAGAAATTGTCGCAATTGAAATCGCAGGTTACTTTTGTTCAAATAGGCTCTCTTTCGGACAAATATCGGATTGATATTCATGGATCATGGTTAAGGTCTATGGACTTATTAAAATGCGACTTGAAAAATCTTTGCGAGAAGTATCAAAATTTTAATGCTTTAATTTTGAATGTTTCTTCTGTATTAACTCCGAAAGAACTTATTGATAGGCCGTTTGTTTCCTTGAAAACAAATGCTGATATGCGCTATTGGCTACCCCCAGTTGAAATTGCAAGATTTATTGATGGATATACTGGCACAGAGAAAAAAAGGCTTAATGAGGAAGAGCTTTATAGGAAATGGCCAAACATAACTCAAGATCATTTTTCTTTAGAGTCTTATAAGATTAGGCGCAGTAAAGAACTTTTTAAGGACTAGAAAGTAATAGATTGATGGTTTTAAAGGAATAATAAATTTAGAAATTTTTTATATGAAGAAAAGGAATGAATCAATAATAAATGAATTGAATTTATTGTTAAGACGGGATTTTTGTTCTGAGGACTTGATAATAATCCTAGAGCAATTATACCCAGATACATATGAAAAAAGTGTTGGAGTCTGGGAGAAATATACTCTAAAGCAACATACTTTAATGGTAATGGGGCAGTTTGAAAAATATTTTAGTTGTAAGGATTTACCTTTGGATTTTAACAGAGGAATTTTCAGACTGTTTCTTGCTTTGCATGACATAGGGAAACCTATGGCAATAAGCAAAGAGGGTAAGCACTTGCAACATAAATATACCCAAGAATATATCTCGAAACTATTTAAAGAGTTGGGTATTGATAGTAAGCATTTCAATTTAGTTATGTCTTTAGTGTCGAGCGATCCAATAGGCGGATATTTAACTGAAAAATTAGATGAAGAAAAAACAAAAGAAGTTGTCCGACAGATGGCAGAATGTGCAGGGGTTAATGCGCGTGATTTTTTTAAACTGCTTTGCATATATTATAAGGTTGATGCAGGTAGTTATACTGAAAATGCTGGAGGTCTTAAATCTCTCGATCACTTATTTGTTTTCGATGAAGATAATCGTGAATTGAATTTTGCAATTAATATTCAGCATAAAATGGATAGAATAGATCTGTGAGAAATTTTATCTCCTCAAATTTTGCTGCTTATTCATTTGTGTGAAGAAAAAAATAGACCGGTCTAAAAGAGAAATCTTATAAGTCGGCCTCCATCCTTGAGAGTATGAAAAGTTCGTGCTTTCAAAAAGTGGAGAAGACAGAGCGATGCGGTTTTTCCTCCAAAGGCGGACAATTGGGTTACAGACACTGAACCGACAAGGAAGATTTCAGCAAAAACTAGCTTATTTGTCAACATTTTTGATAAATAATTTTAATTATCCTATTTTTAAGCTATTTATTGGGGTATATGTGTATTATGTTATTGATAATTTTGACGAAATAGTGTAAGATAGCTTGTTATAGTTCATTTACATCACAACGCTTATCATAAAAAAATGATGAGCACAACCAAGGAGGATATTATGGAAAAAATAGCAAGCATTTTAACGCAAGGAACGATTGAGAATTTACTCGATGTATTCGGTTGGAAGGGTTTTGTACCCTATAACGCTTGTATATTTTTTGATGCGTGGAAAGAGATTCAGGGCGATTCCGTTAATCTTGAATGCTCAATTTCCGAAAAAGAACACTGTTTTGATGTACATCTTCATCGAATAGGGTTTGTTTCCCCTAGAATAATAGATGTGCAAGGATTAAGTGTGCAACAAATCATACGGCTCCTCATTGCAGATGACACGTATAAAGAACTTCGTAAGATAAAACCGGAGTAAGTTGTACTTTAATCCTGCTTTACAAAAAAGCTGCCGACCCAGAAATCCTTCTGAGTCGGCCCCATCCTTGAAGACATAAAAGTTTGTGTTTTCAAGAAATGGATAAACTGAGAACAGTGCAGTTCAAGTCATAGACGTTGAACCAATAAGTAGGTTATTTTTATTGAATTGGTTACTCTTTTTATTTTTTCTTTATCTCACTCCATAAATTGCTAAAAACTTCACGCAAATTATGTGCCATGACCGGATTATAAATTTCAATCAGATAAAATGGGCGATTCTGCGTATAAATCATGATAATATAATCTCCAATAATCCAAAAAGAGGAAGTGAAATTTTTGCCAGTGCCCCAAAAATTGATTTCTCGTTGGGCGATTTTTTTTTCCACCATTTTCTTTTCAATTTCTGAAGCGTTGCTAAACATTTTCAATTGAATATTCTGAGTCGAAGGAGTTTTTAGCCAAAAAGCATCAATCCATTTTTTGTAGTGAGCCACAAGCGTATGGTCTTGAAAACCCCACCAGGTACTATCATACTTTTTTGCACTTTTGTTCCAGTCATTAGTTTGTTTATACAAATAATCTTCTAAATCAGCTTCTTCGATAAATCTAATCTTTGGCATTGCATATTGCTGATTGGTTGGTAATTTCGATAATTCCTCCATCGCTTGTGTAATGAGTTTCTCTTCTTCCTTGAGTGACTGTTTCTTTTTTTCCAGCATATTGGTGAGTTGTTCTGGCGGAAGCGCCACTAAATAGATATACTTTTGGCCGATATCTTCAATTAAAACGCCCTTTTGGATTAAGCTCTTGGCGACGCTATAAACCGTTGTTCTATTGATGCCTGTATTCTTGGCAATTCTAACCGGAGTTGATCGCCCTAGGCGTAAAGCTTCAAGATAGATTTCTACCTCTTTATCATTAAAGCCAATTTTTTTGAGTATTTCTTGAATCATATAGCTTTATTATAGCATGTTGTTGAAGACTAGTCAACAGTATTTTATTGCTTAAATAAAGCAATAAGTCCTTATAAAAATTAAACTGTTGCCAATATTATTGACAGTTTGTCAAAAACAGTGTAAGCTTACTTGTTATAGTTCATTTACAATTCACAATTTAATTAGGAGGATATTATGGATATTCGTTTCGTGCAGACTTGTGGTTGCTGTCCCGAACAGTACGATGCTTATCTCGGGGATAAGTATGTCGGATATGTCCGTGAGCGAGGGGGTAGCTTTACAGTCGAGTATCCCGGAAAGGATGACTGTGAAAGAGAGTTACTTTTTTCTGCATATTCTGACGAGGGTTTTTCAAGTCAGTGGATGCTTAAAAAGGCAAGGAGGGCGATATGGAAAAAAATCATATCAATTCTCTAACTTTCCGGACGGGAATACTTCACCCGTTGGCAACAGAACCTCTGCAAAGAGGAAACGAAGGAGACCTGCACCGAACAGGTCGAAACGAGTCTGAAAGTCTCGAAAAAACTTTCAACAACTGCCGATAGAATGGTTTTCTATCGGCTCAATCCTCAGGAATATATTTTTGCAAAATGTATTTCTAAGGGATGAAAAAAGTTCATTACGAATAAAGCAGTTGAAAACAAGGAGATAGAAAATGAAATTGTTAGCAGAAAATGCAATTTTAAAATCAGTTAAAGGTAAGGGCGAGAACAAGCGGAATTGCTATTATCTTTATCTTGATGATCTGCCCAAAATAAAATTGGGAAATCTCGAGAGGACGCGAGGCAAGAAGAAACTTTTCATCATCGAGGATGAAGCTCTTGAGTCAGTTGAAACATTCATTGATAAGCTCTCGCTTTCAATTGAAGATGCGGCCCAAGACTCGGCAGTGGAGAGATTTTTTCATAGTCTTGTTTCTTGTAGAGGTAAAGAGGGAGAAGTGGCAATCATCCTTGAACCACGTATGTGGCCCCTTACGGGATTATACAAGGTATTTGCTGGTGATCCTGATTACATCAAGGAGGATTTGAGCACACCGTGCCTCGCTTCGTATTATAAGGGGCAAATGCCATATCCATATGGCAAAATCAAAAAAAGCCTTTTTTGATTCAACTGGCTGATTTAGAAATCTTTTTAAATCAGCCCCATCCTTGAAGACATAAAAGTTTGTGTTTTCAAGAAATGGAGAAATTAATAATTAACAAGTTTTGTAGCTTAAAAAATAAACAAGGAGATTAAAATGGTAGACGTTAGAAGAGAAGTAAGACTTATTAAAATTATTACAATCATTTGCTTGCTCATGATTTTAATTTGTATAGTAGTCTGTCCCGAAGTAATTGTTTGGCTGGCTATTTTGATTTTTGCCGGGTATGTTTCCTGGCTAATCGATATGAAAGTTTGGTTGGAGGATAAAAAAATTTGGCTTGGTTATGATGAAGAAGCATTTCCTAGACCAGATGAAACCTGGGGAGAAGGCTTTTCCAGGCCGGATGACGTTTGGGAAGCAGTTTTTATAGACCTGAGTATTTTTTATTCGGTATATGAAAAATTCTTAAGGCATAAAAAAATCCAAAAGTTATGAGGAGACTTTTGGTTGCAGGATTGGCTGTTGCTGTCCTGATGGCGCTGGCACACTTTGTTATTCAGTGTCAGCAAAACAACCTTAGCGCAAGCGGAAAATCTTTTCCCTTGCGCTTTTTTTATAAACAAAAAACCTTCCCAAATAAATGGGAAGGTTTTTTCGGAAGCAACCGCTAAGTTTTGCGTTGATTGTTCTGTAGACAAGTCCCAGGAAACGGATCCCCCGGGGAAGGAGCAGTGTCGAGGAGGAGCGCAGCCGAAACCACCCAACCCATGTCTGGACAAAAAAGCACCCGATACTGAGGACAAAAGATAGAAGCCCCCAGCTGTCTACAGGACAATAAACACAAAATTTCAAAAAAACAAACTAAATCTCTTTTTTCACTTGATTAAGGAGTCTAGCATGCCTTGGTTTTTTTGTCAAGGGGTGCTATACTTGGAACGTAAAGCGTGAAACGCGGAGCGTTTAATTCGGAGCTTGTAAGGCTTAATCTAAGTGAAAAATCACCACACTGAGAGATTTGTGGTATTCTGTAAAGTAATACGTTTTAAATGGTTGTTTGTTTCAATAAAGCCGAGAAAGGTTCTAAATGTTATAGATGTTCTATTTGTTGTAAGTGCTCTAGGTGCGATAGTCGTTTCAGTTATTGTAAATTTTCTGCTAGTTACTAGTTACTGGCTACTATAGAATATGATTACTAACTCAGAAGAACAGGTTGAAGATGTTTCGTTGGACAACACATTGCGCCCGCAAAGGCTTTCGGAATATGTTGGTCAAGAGAAAATTCGCAAAAATTTGCAGATGTTTATTGATGCTGCCAAAAAACGAGGTGAATCAATTGAGCATGTGCTGCTTTATGGCCCGGCTGGGCTTGGCAAGACCACGCTAGCGCATATTATTGCTAATGAGATGGGGGTCAACATTAAGATTACTTCCGGGCCAGCCATTGAAAGAGTGGGTGACCTGGGTTCAATTTTGACCAATTTGCAAGATGGTGACGTGCTTTTCATTGATGAGATTCATCGACTGAACAAATTGATCGAAGAAGTGCTTTATCCCGCCATGGAAGATTACAAATTGGATGTGATCATTGGCAAAGGACCATCAGCCAGAACTTTGCAACTTGATTTGCCAAAATTCACTTTGATTGGAGCAACCACTAGGTTGGGCAGTTTGTCCAATCCACTTCGCAACCGATTCGGCGCAATTCATCGTTTGGAATTTTATAATGACGAGGAAATGAAAAAAATCATCTCTCGCAGTGGCAAAATTTTGGGTATTTCTTTGGATGAGAGCGGCTCTGGCGAAATTGCGCGCTCTAGTCGCAAGACTCCTCGCGTTGGCAATCGAATCATCAAGCGCGTGCGCGACTATGCTCAAATCAATGATCACCAAACCATTGACAGTGCAATTGCCAGAAAAGCTCTTGATATGATGGATGTGGATCAACTTGGATTGGAACCGACCGACCGCTTTATTTTGGAAACGATTATTAAGAAATTTGGTGGTGGCCCGGTGGGCATTCAAACGATTGCGGCAGCTACTTCGGAAGAAGTTGAAACTATTGAGGATGTCTATGAACCATTTTTGATTCAATTGGGTTTTTTGACTCGCACGCCGAGGGGACGCGTGGTGACTGAAAGCGGATTTTTGCATTTGGGTTTTCAACCGCCTGTTGAAAATCAAAATAAATTGCTATAATAATGGTGCAAGTCAAAGGACGCCAGAGAATAAAATTTTTTTCAAATATCCTCACCGCTCTTTCTTTTTTAACTAAAATTTTCCCTCACTCTATGGCAACCAATGGAAAATTTTAGAAAAAAGAAAGGCTCGCTCAAGCAATATATTTTTCAAAAAATTTTATTCTCTGGTATCCTTTGTATAGTGGTTTTTTGCTCGAATGCATTTTTCTTTTTTATTTTAGTTAAGAAGAAAAAGTATGCTTGCTCAATATCCCAAAAGACAAAATTAATTTGATATGTAAAATAAGTGTAAATATGTTAGTTGCGATTTTTCAAATTCTCTACTTAATTGTCTTTTTCATTATGCTGCTGATGAGCGCCTTTGTTATTTTTCATATTGTTTTTTATTCCTATAACGCCTTTTCAAAATTAGTTATGTTGTCAATTTTTGTTCCGGTGGCTGCGGTGTTGCTTTTTACTAATTTCATTTTGTTTATGCAAATACCTCTTAGTGAGGTGCTGCCGAAGATTTCAATTTAAAAGATATGAATGATTTTTCAAAATTTCATTTTAAAGGTGTTGGAGAAAACGAGGAAATTGTTAGAGTTATTCATCGCAATTGGTTTTATATTTTCCAGCAATTTTTGTTGCTTTTTGTTTTGACAGTAATCTTTTTTACGGCGATTATTTTTGTGCCGATTTTCTTCCCAGACTTTATCAGTGCTGGTTCAAGGGAATTCGTGTCTTTTTTTGAAAATTTCTTTCTCTTGGTTATTTGGATGTATGGTTTTATGATTTGGATTGACTATTATTTCGACGTTTGGATAATCACCACTCAGCGTATTGTTAACATCGAACAGCAAGGGATGTTTTCCAGAAGAGTTAGTGAAATGGAATATTCAAAAATGCAAGATATCACCGCAGAAGTTGTCGGATTTTTCCCCACAGTGATAAATTATGGAGATGTCAAAGTTCAGACAGCTGGTGGAGATGAAGAATTTATTTTTAGAACAGTTTCTGATCCGTATAATGTCAAAAATATAATTTTTAATATGCAAAAGAAAGATTCTTTGCAAAATACTGAGGAGCTTGGAGAGATGATTAAGGAGAAAATGGAAGGCTGATTTAAAGTTGTACTGAAGAAATTTCGCTTGCATGCTTTTTATTTTTATCTTTATCTCAGTGAAAAAAATAAAAAGCATGTGCGCTCAATTTGAAAAGTTCGCTATTAATCTAAGTGTGCTAAGCGTTTAGGGGGGGTAAATTCAGGTGATAACAAAGAAAAAAACAGAATACTTGCGGGTATTTTCATCGCTGGCACTGCCAATTTTTTTGGCAGTGTTTTTTGTTTTCAAATCGCACGTTTTTGCTGCCGGTCCCAGCGTTGTTATTAATGAAATTATGACGGCAGACCAAAATTCCACAAAAAATGAATTTATCGAATTATATAATCAAGGTAGTCAGGATGTTGACTTGGCAGGCTTCAGGTTGGTGAAAAAAACCGCAAGCGGCAGTGAGAGCACTTTAGTTGGTAGTGCAAAGTTTGTTGGAATAATCAAGTCGCATGGATATTTTGTGATTGCATACCCTGATTTTAAAAACAGTGTTGAGACAGATTTGGTATATTCCAGCGCCTCGTATTCAATAGCAGACGACAATACAGTGCTTCTTTACGATGAAAATGGAGAAATGATAGATAAGGTTGGCTATGGCGGAGCAAGTGATTTTGAAACAAAGGCTGCGCAAAATCCTGAGGCAGGGTTTAGTCTTGGCAGGCTTGAGGGAAAAGACACAGCTGACAATAGCCAAGATTTTGCAGTGCAAAATCCATCGCCAGGAAAAGAAAACAAAAAATTGGCAGAAAAAATTTCAGATCCATTGAAAACCTATTCAAACAAAATTCAAATCACCGAGCTTTTTCCGAATCCTTTTCAGGCTAAATATGAAGAATACGTTGAGCTTTACAATGGAACAGGGGAAGATATTGATTTGCTGGGTTGGACTTTGCACGATGCTTCAAAGTCCGGAAAATACACTTTTCCGGAAAGTCTCATTTTGAAAGCCAAGAAGTATTTGGCGGTCTTCAAAAAAGATTTCAAATTTGCGCTCAACAATTCCGGGCAGGAAAGTGTGACATTGTTTGATCCAAATGGTAAAGAAGTTTTCAAAGTGCAGTATGATGGAAGCAAAAAAGATGTTTCATATAATTTCGATGGAAATCGCTGGCGCTGGAGCAAATTTTTGACGCCAGGCACGGAAAATATTTTCAATAATGAGCCATATGGCACCGTGAAAATGGATGAAGACATTTTTGTGAACGTTTATGCAAATTTTTCCGTTTCAATTGGCGACCTTGATGGTGATAAAATCAGTGTCACTTGGGATTTTGGCGATGGACATAAAAGCTACTTGGCAAAAACCAAACATAAATATGTTAAAGAAGGAAAATATTCAGTCAGAGTGAAATTGTCTGATAGCAGTGAAGATGTGGTGAAGAATTTCACAGTTGAAGTTGGTCAGGTGCCGCATCCAAAAGTTCGGATCGTGGCCATCAACGCCAATCCTAAGGGCGCAGATACCGGCGAAGAATCACTGACTATTGAAAATCAGTCCAAGAAAAAAATAAATTTAAATGGCTGGAGCATTGCCACTGGTTGGAAGAAATTCGTTAATCATCCCATCAAAGAAGATGTGATTATCAAAAAAGACAAAACGGCGCAGGTGACGTCTGACGTTTCGAGCTTTTCTTTGAACAACACCAAGGCCAGGATTCAGCTGCGTTATCCAGATGGCAAAGTGGCGCAGGAAGTAAAATATAAAAAAGCCGAAGGAATTCAGGATGGGGAAGTTTATCAGAAAGTAAAGGGAGGATGGGTTTGGAAAATAGTAATCAGTAATCAGGAACTAGTAACTAGCAATAAAAATATAAAAGTCAGTGAACAGGAAGCAGTGGACGATAATCAAAAGGCAATAAGCAATGAACAGGAAGCAAAAGATAATAATCAAAACACACTAGACCTGACTACCGGACAGTCAGGCAATGTACAAGATGACAAGAGGGAAAATAAGATTTTAACTGGCGAAGATGATTTGGTGAAAATTGAGTTGCTGAAAAATCAGCCAGCCGTGTTGGGGGCAGAAACTGTGCGGGAAGTCGGCGGGCAATATTTGTTCACTCCGCAGATTGAGCAGAAGCACTATTTAGTTTCGTTTTGGGAAAAACTCTTTACAAATTTAAATGCAGATATTACTTTTTTATTAAATTCTTTCTTAAAATAAAAATACTCCACTTAAGCTGGTTGCCTAAGTGGAGTATAAAGATGGCAGTGATGCGAGCGAGGTTTATTTTTTACCACGGCTTGCAATTTTGAGTCTGCCGGAATCGGTGACAGTTAGAATTCCTTTGCGGATAAGGTCCGATCCTTTTAGTGCAATGAATGCCAGTATGTCCTTTGACGGAACTTCTGCAGATGTTTTGTGAATTCTGTCGATAATCTCGAGCTTATCTGCACCAGCTGGTCTGCAATGAAAAGAATGCTTTCCGATATCAATCGGACGGGCGAAACCAAGCTGCTGGTTGAGGCTTTTCTTCGAGCTACTTCCTGGCTTGCTTGAGCCCTGGCTGCCGGTTTTTTGTCCATGCAGGGTGGAAACGATTTTAAGTTTTCCGCTGTTTAATCCTGCAGCAAGCTGGTCAAGTTCATTTTGGTCAATGCAGCGTCCACCACGTCCGGTGATTTTTTTCTGATTCATTGGAGTGTTCCTTGTTTTGGTATTTTTCAAAGAAAGAAATATCACCTTGGTCCAAAATTTTAAGGACTTTAGTGAATACAAAAAGGTTAATTCCTCTAGGTACCAAAACATTTTAGCAAAGTGTGAAAATATGTCAAGGGGTCTCAGAAACCCGATTTTATCGGCCTATTTGATTGTTATTTTGAAATAAAAAAGCCACCTCGCACGAATTATGCAAGGTGGTGAAACATTATACTCATTAAAGATATTTGTTTATTGCCGAGAGTGACCCCAAAAATAAAGAGCGGATGATTCGCTTTGTTTTGCAATTGCTGAAGAAATAAAAAATTGATATGAAAAAAGCGCAAGAGGAAAATATTTTCCAATTGCGCTAGAAATTCTTTTTGCTTTTAATTAATATGCTGTAGATACAGATAATACAAAAGCAGAGTCAAGCCTGCCCCTAAGCAGCTCCATTTAAAATTAACCCAAGCCACTTTGGGATCCTGTGAAAATACTCTGGCAAAGATCTTTTTCATGTTTTTCTCCGTTTTTTTTGTTTTAATGTTTGGTTTTTCCATCTCTTGAAAGTACGAATTTTCATACTCTCAATGATGGGGCCGAGGTGGAAAGATTTCCAAATCGGCCAGGTTATTGTTTACTCCTGCAGTGACTTTGGGATTGCTGGTATTGTGTTGACAGAGACCATAAGATTATTGAGCGCCATCAACTTTAAAGTTACTTCCTCCCAGGTGCCTTTGAATCCAAGAAAATCTGAAAATGTGTTTTTTGCGATCTTTTCATATTCTTCATCCTTGGTTCTATCCGAAGATGTGCACCATGTGCAATCACCTATGTATGCCTCATTATTATTTCTAAAGACAGCGGATAAACACCAGCGCGAGAAATCGCTGGAAAACAGATCAAGATCCAAGATTACATTAAATGGAATGTCAGGATCAGGGTCGTCATCTTCTGAACAGCACTCTATGGAATCATTAAGCGGTACGTTAGGAAGAATAATATCAAGAATAGAGAGTTTGTTAAATAGTAGACACCACTCTTCCATAATTCCTACATTTGTATGATAGTCAAAATTACTCACTTCGGAAGCGATGCTTTTGATAATTGAATCGGAAGGCTTTTCCATGACTTTGTTTTTTTGATTGTTGTTGAATAGCTGTTTTTATAAATAGATGCGAAGTTTTGACCAAGGATAACTTCGCAAACCTTATTCTTCTAACAAACAATAGGGTTCATAATAATTTTTATGTCAAACAATCTATCGTTATGTCCCCTAAGAGAAGCATTTTGGGCATGAAGCTCCTCAATCTCTAGCTTCAAACTCTCTAGAGTTTCTACTTCTCCGCATTCTTCTGCGGACTTTTCTGCACTTTCGATGGGTTTGTATTTGGTGATTTCTTCGCCTGTTTCATTAAGCAATTCATCATTGTATTCCCTAAGGGAAATACTTTGGGCGCGAAGTGACTTGATCTCGAGCTTCAAGCTCGCTAGAGTTTCTTCGTGTCCGCATTTTTCTGTTTTCATTTTTTCTCCGTTGGTTGCGTTTTTAAATAACTTTTTGTTAGATGATAGGTTATTCCTAATTCATCTTAACGAGCAAGTATATACTATTTTTGGTATTTTATCAATAGTAAAAAATGATAATATGCCTAAAAATAGCTTAAAAATAGGATAATTAAAATTATTTATCAAGAATGTTGACAAATATGGTGGTTTTTGGTGGGCTATAGAGATAAAGAAGCTAAGTCTCCAAGGGGAGGCTTAGCTTCTAAAACTTTATTGTGATGTTCGGTTAGTTAAAGAAAAACAAATCTATTTTTTCTTCGCCCTAAACAGAAAATAACCAGGATAGTTTTCTCCGTCAATGCACTCAGTGCATTCCTTTGTGTCAGCTTTTTCATGAAATTGTTCAATGATAAAATTATCAAAGAGCATATTTGAAAAGTAATCATTAAATGTATGGCTCCATTCTTTCAGAGGTAATGTATGCTCATATATCCATGAAACAACCACTTCCTTTTTGAAATAATCTCTTGGTCGCTCAGGTTTTTCCAGAAAGTGCCTGACTGGATGAGTTGCTAAGACAATGAAATAACCGCCAGGCTTTAAAACCCTAATGACTTCATTGTAAAAATGTTCAATACTTTCAAACGCTTGTGGCGCATATTTTGAAACAACGACATCAAAAGTCTTATCTTCAAATGGAATAGCGTCAGATAGTCCAATTTTTACGGAAGCTTCACCTAGTCTTTTGTTTGCAAATGCAACTTCCTTATCAGATGCATCAATACCACTAACCTTAAAGCCAAAAGTATCTCTATAATGTAAAAGATCATGTCCGCTGCCACAGGCCACGTCAAGTAATTTTTTTCCTTTTGTTTCAAAATTTAAAAATGTATAAAATAAGGCTCTGCTTTCCTTATCATACTTGAGCGTCTTCCAATCATGTTCATCTGCCCAGCTATTATATTGATCAACTGTATATATGCTTTTATTGCTAATCATATTTTTTAATTTAATTTAATTTAATTCTGCTTGATTCTGCTTGTTACTTTTGACCTATTTCCATTTGAAAGGAAGCTTACTAGAACTTTTGGCATAATTCCAGTTTCTCTTGCTATTCTTTCTCTTCCTTTGTAATCAGATTTTTCAGCAACTGAGAATATGTCAACAACTTCCACTCCAGCGCTTCTGAGCAACTTAACCATCGCTATGATAGTGCCGCCAGTATCTATGATGTCGTCGACGATGATTGCTCTTTTTAAATTTGTCGAAAGACCATTTAGATACAATTTTCCATCCGTGTAGGCATTTTTAAAATCCACATGTATTTCTCCTTCAAAACCAGCTGGATTCCATTTTGTTAGGGTGAAGGGTTTGTTAAATTGCATAGACAATATCGCGCAGAGATAGCCGCCCCTGTCTTCTTCACCAACAATAAAATCAATATCATCGAAATTCACAATGCGAGAAGTTTCTTCTGCTATTTGTCTTAATAATTCAGGCCTTGTAATGGGAGCATGATCCGTTAAAGAGTTGACGCAGTATTTTTTGCCAGAAACCAATTTAATAGGTTTTTCGTTGAAAGTTTCAAAGATGTAATCACGCGCAGTATCTTTTTTTGAGGATATAATACTTTTTTGATTCATATTTAGCATATTTTAGTTGGTTTAAATAAAGCATAACAAAATAATATACAACATTTCGACAAAATTATCAATAGTTATTTACATGTATATGCCTTTGAAAGGCTTATAAAATGCAAAATTAAAATTATTTGTCAAAGATGTTGACAAATATGGTGGTTTTTGGTAGGATTTAGGTAAGCTAATTTTGTAATCATGTCATTCTGAATTTATTTCAGGATCTCGGTTACAGGCAGTGTTGTGAAATAAAGAAAGTAGATTATGAAACCCTCCAAAGGCGGACAGGCAAGTTCAGAATGACAGCGGGATATGATAAAAAATCTAAAATCTAAAATCTAAAATCTAAAATCTATTTAAAAATTTATGGATCAAGACTTAATAAAACTTTTGGAAACGACGGGTTTCACGGAAAAAGAGGCACAAGTGTATTTGGCGCTGGTTGAGCTTGGGACGGGAAACGTGACGGATATTTCGAAAACAACCAAGCTCAAGCGCTCGATTATTTATGTTATTTTGGAAGGCTTGATGAAAAGGGGCTATGCTAGTGAACTGCCAAATTTGAAAATCAACACCTATCAAGCGACTGACCCGACTGTGATTTTGTCGCAACTCAAAAATGTGGCCAAAAATTTTTCAGAAATGCTCCCAATGATTCGCACGCTCGGCAGCAAGGGTAAGAGCAGACCGAAAATCAGTTATTACGACACGAAAGAAGCAATCTTGAAGGCCTGGGAGATTATGGGTAACGAGGATGATATCTTTTATATTTATTCCTGCGAGAGAAGCGAACAGCATTATCCTGGCATAACTGATAAATGGGCTAAGGGATATAACAAAAAGATTTATCCTTTGGGAAATCGACATTTGGTGCCGAACAATAAAAGCGAAGTTGAAATAGCTCAAAAGTTTTTAGCAGTCGGCGAAAGAGTACGCTCGCTAGATGATTTAAATGGCATGAATATGGACTTTACTCTTTTCTCCAATAAAATTTCAATTGTTTCACTTGAGGAAAATCCTTTTATTGTGGTCATTGAATCTGAGGAATTGGTCAAATCCATCCGGCCGATTTTTGAAATTGCCTGGGCGAAGGGAAAAGAGGTAAAATAGTTTTGCTTGAAATGAAAAGTTTAGGGTGTTAGGATGAAATTAAGTTAAAAAGCCACAAAGTCGCAAGTTATAAAGTTATAAAGTTAAAAAGGTATTGGGCATTTTGAATTTACACCATAATACATAATACTCGATACATCATACAAAGACATGAGCGGACATTCACATTGGGCGGGTATTAAACAACGTAAAGGGGTTAATGATGCCAAACGGGCGAAAGTCTTTACGAGGCACGGCCGGCTTATTACAATTGCAGCTAAAGAAGGTGGTGGCAAGCCGGAAATGAACTTTAAACTGCAAATGGCTATTGATAGTGCCCGTTACATGAATATGCCAAAGGAAACTATTGAACGCGCAATTAAAAAAGGTACGGGCGAACTCAAAGACGGGGCTGAGATTGAAGAAATTATCTATGAAGGCTATGGTCCTGGCAATGTGGCAATGCTCATTAAAACGGCCACGGACAATCGCAATCGCACGGGCAGTGAAATCAGAAGCGTGCTGACCAAGGGCGGCGGCAAGCCTGCTAGTGAAGGCGGCGTGAAATTCATGTTCAAATTAGTTGGCAGCATTGCAGTTGCGGTTGGCGATAAAACAGTTGATGAATTGGAAATGTTGGCTATTGAAGCTGGAGCGGAAGATATGATTTTGGAAGAAGAAATTTTTGTGGTCTATACCAAGGTTGAAGATTTGAAAACTGTGAAAGAACAGCTTGAGAAAGTTGGTCTCAAAATTGAAGGCGCCGAACTGGTCTATGTGGCCTTGCAAAAAACCGAATTGGCAGAAAGCTCAAGAGTTGAATATGAAAAACTTTTGGAAAAACTTGATGAACATGAGGACGTGCAGGAAGTGTATGACAACCTATAAAAAATTAAAATGTAAATCTCAAAAATAAAAATGACAATTAAAAATTAAAAATGCATTCAGGTTAATAGTTTTGCATTTTTCTTTGTCATTTTCCATTTTGATTTTTTATTTTTACAATTTCTTTTTTAATATAGAAAATAATGCACAAACAAAAAGATATTTTAGCTCCCCAAGCACTGCGTGTTTTGGGCATTGACCCAGGAACTGCTATCGTGGGCTGGGCTGTTTTGGAAGAATGCAAAGGTTGCGTCAAACCAATAGCCTATGGACATATCACAACTTCGCCAAAAAACAGCACAGCTGAGCGACTTTTGGAAGTGGTGAGGGATTTGGAAGAGATAATCCAAAAATTTGAGCCGCATGAGGCGGCGGTGGAAGATTTGTTCTTTTTCAAGAATCTCAAGACTGTGATGAAAGTCAGCCAAGCTAGAGGCTCGATACTCTTGACACTCGAGCGATTTTGTGTTAGCATTTTTGAATATACACCGCTCCAAGTTAAGCAGGCAATTACTGGTTACGGACGAGCTGAAAAAAAGCAAATTCAGATTATGACTCAGAAAATTTTAAATCTTAAAAGTATTCCCAAGCCAGACGACACGGCCGACGCGATTGCGATTGCGCTTTGCCATTTGAATAGTCGAAAAATGACTTCGGTCAAAAAAGGTTGTTAACTATTTTATAAAAGTATCTTTATGGATAACATCAGTCCTATCATTAGTTTTTTTGTCCGTCAGGGCGTGCCACTGGAAACTGTTATTTTGCTTTTAATTTTGCCAATCATTGTGACATTGATTGCTTTTTTTCGTCAGGTGGTCGGAATTAAGGCTTTCGGTATCTACACGCCGGCGATTGTGACTTTTGCTTTCTTGGCCGTGCCACAACTTCGCTATGGCGTGATTGTTTTTATCAGTGTGATTTTGGTTGGAATGTTAATGCGGGTCGCACTTAAGGGGCTGCGAATTCTTTATCTTCCGCGTGTGGCAATCACTCTAAGCGTGATTGCTTTTTCAATTTTGATGCTGCTAGCTCTAGGGGGATACATGCAAAGAACTGGGCTTGCTAGTGTGACGATTTTTCCAATTTTGATTATGATTACAATTGTGGAGAAATTCGTAGTAGTTCAAATTGAAAAAGGAAACAAAGCTGCTGTTATTTTAGCCATAGAGACTCTGGTTATTTCATTGGCCGGGTATTATTTGGCCAGTTGGCCCTTGTTGATCAGGGGTATCGTGGCTTTCCCATGGATGATTTTAATCACTATTCCGATTAACATTTTTCTTGGGAAATGGGATGGCCTGCGCTTGACCGAATATGTCAGGTTTAAAGATGTTTTGAAGAATTTGAAGTAAAAGCCCTACAAATTTTCAAATTAACTACAAATCTACAAATAAAATGCACAGTTAATAAATTTTTGTAAAAATGGTAGTTCCTTAATTTGTAGATTTGTGGAAACTATGAAAGATAATAAAATTAAAGTAATGATATATCGTCAATTATGTTTGAGCAGTTCAAAAACGCACGAAAACTTTTGGGACTTAATGCTAGGAATCTGAACTATATTCGTCCGTACAACAAGAAAAAATCCAAACGGCTTGCTGATGACAAGCTTTTAAGCAAGCGCGCTTTGCGCAAAGGTGGAATTCCAGTGCCAAAACTTTTGGCTAAAATAAAATCAGCTGAAGAGTTGGAAAATTTCGATTGGGCAAGTTTGCCAGCCACTTTTGCGCTTAAGCCTAATCGAGGTTTTGGTGGGGGCGGAATTCTGGTTGTTTATGGTCGGAAAAAAGTTTCAAAAAAAATTCTTCAAGCTGATGAGCAAGCAATTTCTGAGCCAGTTTGGATCAAATCGGATGGCTCAAAAGTCACGGTTAGCGATTTGAAAAGTCATATTTTGAATATTTTGGACGGGGCATTTTCACTTTCAAACATGCCGGACATCGCTTTTTTTGAAGAGCGGTTAACGTTGCTGAAACTTTTCAAGCCCTATGCCTACAAAGGCATTCCAGATATCCGCGTGATTGTTTTTAATCGTATTCCGGTGATGGCAATGCTAAGATTACCAACCAAGGAATCTGGTGGCAAAGCCAACTTGCAACAAGGTGGAATCGGAGTTGGGATTGACCTAAGTTCAGGGGTCACGACCACCGCCGTGCTTGGCAAGGGAAAAATTGTCGATTACGTTCCGGGAACCAGAATGCTTTTATCTGGAATTAGGATTCCATATTGGAAAGAGATTTTGCTTTTGGCAGTCAAAGCACAAGAAATTTCTGGGATGGGATTTTTAGGCGCCGATGTGGCAATCGACAGGGAACGTGGGCCGGTATTTTTGGAAATCAACGCGCGTCCTGGGCTTGGGATTCAAGTTGCCAACTTGGCTGGGCTGCGAGAAAGACTGGAGAGAATCAAAGGTTTGAAAATAAAAACAGCTGCCCGCGGAGTGCGCGTGGGAAGAGATTTGTTTGGTGGAGAAGTAGAAGAAGAAGTCGAGGAAATTTCTGGGCGAAAAGTGATTGGAACGATTGAGAAAGTGAAATTGATTGGTAGAAATGAAAAAACGGTTGAAATTGAAGCCAAAGTCGACACTGGAGCTGGTTTTACTTCGATTGACACTGATTTAGCTGAGCAACTTGGTTTTGAAGATACAGTGACGGAATTCCAAAAAATCGAGGCAACCTATCAAGACATTAAGCATCTGAGTAAAAAAGAGCGTTGGGATATCTATAAACATATCCCTCACCTTGAAAGCACAGTGGTGATTAATTCTGCTAGCGGCTCAACATATCGCCCAACTATTAAAATCACCGTAGTGATGGATGGGGTGGTGATTCCAACGAAAGTCACTTTGATTAATCGGGCTCATTTGAAATATCCAATCATTGTTGGTAAAAGAAATTTGAAAAAGTTTTTGATTGACGTAAATAAATAAGTGTATATGAAAAATATTATCATAATGTATGCAGGGGATGATTGGAAAAAGACAGTCCCAATTTCCAATGAAGGAACCAGGATTGCGATTCAAGATTGGATGGTGCGAGCAGAGAAGGCGGGGGTTATGCTATATCGTGCTAGTATGAAATGGTACGACTGCGAAAAGAATCAATTCGAAAAAGCCTGGACATTTAAGAATGGAAGTTGGTTGAAAATTGAAAAGAGCATTCAGGCAGACCTGATTTATGATAAAGTATTGAGTAAATATGACTATTCTTTGTTAGATTTTAAATTAAAGATAGCGCAAAAAACAATTCTTTTTAATTCGCCACTTTTTCGAGCAATTTTTAATAGTAAACTTTCTCAATATGTTATGTTTGGCCAATTTATGCCATTTTCGCAAATTGCGAATGACGAAAGTGAACTGAAAATTGCAATAGCGCAAAGTCCGGCAGAAAAAATTGTAGTCAAGCCCCTGTATGGTTGCGGCGGGCAAGGCATTTTTATTGGAAAGAAAAGCGAGGCTCTTAATCAGGAATATAAATATCCAGTTTTAGCTCAGGAATTCATTGTGAGCGAAAAAGGTATTCCTGGAGTTTCTGAGAATGATGAAATCGCAGATCTGCGTCTTGTCTATCAGGGTGGCAAGATGGCTTATGCTCTTTCAAGGATTGCCGCCCAAGGGTCTTTCTTTACTAATCTGCATCAGGGTGCAACTGGAAAAATGATTCTCAATGAAATGATTCCGAATAGTTTAATGAAAATAGCAAAAGAGCTTAATCAAAAAATTTCTATTTTTCCTGGCGCGCAGTATTCTTTAGATTTTATTTTTGATAATTCTGGAAGACCTTATTTTATAGAAATGAACACAACTCCTGGCATCGATCTTGTTACGTTGTTGGCGGATGAAAAAGTAAAGCAAGCTAACTTTGATTTTATAATTGATTTATTGAAATGAAAAATAAAACTCCGCGTATTGCTATGGTTGCACCACCTTTTGGTGATACGGGAGGTCCGGAAATTGTTGCTCAAAACTTGACAGATGCTTTTTTGGAGTTAGGCGTGGACGTAACCTTGTTTGCGCCAGCTGATTGGAATACTGATGCCAGGCACGTTGTGTCGCTCGAGAAAAGCATTTGGAATATGAAAAATATTCGGCAGCTTGGCTCGAAAGAATTTAGAAAAATTAAGATTTCCAGTCAGGAAAAAGTTCTGGATTCTCAGAAGGATTTTGATATTATCCATCTCCATTCGCAGCGATATGCTGCCGGTGTTTGCGAAAAAGCTGAAATTCCTTGTGTTATTTCATTTCACAATAGGATTTCTAAAGATGCTTTCGACAAAATGACAGATGTGAATCTTTATACAGTCGCGCTTAGCCAGTCTCAGCGTGGAGCTCTTGCGACCTCGGCCGTAATATACAACGGTGTTCCGACAAAAAAAATTCAGTATTCATTCGAAGCTGGAAAATATCTAATATTTGTTGGAAGGCTAACCGATCAAAAGGGAATTGACACTGCTATTGAAATTGCAAGAGAGGCAAAACAAAAACTTTTGATTTTTGGCAGAATTGGTAACACGCAAGACAGAAAAGACTTTTTCGCTGAAAAGATAGAGCCATTTCTAAGTGAGGATATTATATATAAAGGAGAGGTTGAGCATAGTCAAGTATATGAATATTTAAAAGGTGCCTCAGCGTTGCTTTTTCCAATTAGACGGCCCGAAGTTTGTCCGATGGTTGTAGCTGAAGCACTAGCGTGCGGAACGCCCATTATAGGCACAACGATAGGACCGTTGCCGGAGCTTCTAAATAACCAGAAAGTTGCATTTCTTTCCGATAATTTTGCTGAGCTGGTTAATGCTGTAAAGAATACACATCTTTTTGATAGAAGAGCTTGCAGGAAATATGCCGAGGAAAATTTCGACAGCACTGTCATGGCTAAAAAATATCTGAAACTTTATGAGCAAATTCTCGGAAAATAAACAACATTTTTCAAGAAGTAGTTATTTTAAGACAACGCAAAGTAATGATTTTCGTTTGGAATATTTTTTCAAGGTGATATAATTACGAAATATCCATAAAGAAACAAATTATGAGTTTTGAATTTTCAGGAAATCACATATCGGAAAACAAGAAAGAATCAAAGCCTTTTGATGAGCAATGGTATGAAAGATTTGAAAAAATCGGGGAGTTTAAAATTATTGGAATGTTTAATGGAGATAAGGATTGGCGCGAAAATCAAAAAAGTGATTTTTTAAATCAAAAGATTGAAAATCCGAAGCTGGACTATCCTGAATTAGAAAATTTCGATTTCAATAAAAAGGAGGAAGAGCTATTGACTCTTAAGGTAGACGTCTTGAAATTTGAGAATAATGAAATTGTTAAGCAAATCTATCGCTGGAAAATAAATGAAAAAATAGCAAGCGTGAGAATGTTGAGGTGCTCGAAAGAGGGAGATTCGCATAGGTTTAAAAGATATTAAGAATATGTTTTTGGCAAGCCGGAAAAGGAAATTTTCTTGCAATCCCTTATTAAAGTTAAGCACGTGATTGATGGAAAAAGATCAGATTCTGATCAAAGAATTATTGAGGCGATTGCAAGACTTGATCAAAATATAAACATACCAGAGGAAATTGAGACCTCTATTGATATAAACAGTTATGATTTTCCGAAATTAAAATCAACTAAAAATGAGCCAGAATATTCCGCTGAAGAAATTAAAGTTGCTTTTCAGCGGGCATTATTGGAATGCAATGCTCAGGGGTGGTCGGTTGTTCTTGACGAATCGGGAAACACTGCCATAAACGTCAATCAAGAAAATAAGACCGTCTATGTCCCAGCTGAGAGGAAGGTTAAGGAAACAAAACTCAAGGCGCTCATTGCCCATGAAATAGGTACGCATGCCCTAAGAAGAGAGAATGGCGAAAGGTCAAAACTAAAATTATTAGGTCTTGGGCTTGATCGCTATTTGAAAGGTGAAGAAGGTTTAGCCAGATATAAGGAACAAGAAATTATTGGCGCAACGGACTTCGCTGGTTTTGATTGTCATTTGGCAATTTCCCTGGCAATGGGGCTGGATGGCAAAAAAAGAGATTTCAGGGAAGTTTTTGACATTTTGCGTGATTATTATTTTGTGAAATCAAAAAATGCAAACAGGGATGAATCCTGGAAAAACGCGGAAGAATTAGCTTGGAAAAGATGCCTTAGAGCTTTTCGAGGTACAACCTGTGACATTCCAGGTGCTTGTTTCACCCAAGATATCGCTTATAGAGAGGGGAATATTGGTATTTGGAATTTAGTCAAAAAAGATGACGATGAAATGCGAAGGGTAATGGTTGGAAAATATGACCCTACCAGTGAGCGTCACATCTGGATTCTTGACCAACTTGGAATTTCAGATAGTGACCTGGAAACCCTTGCTAATTAATTAGACTCTTGTATACTAGAGCAACTTTGAAAATAAGAGTATAATTAATTTTAGAACTTATGCATTTACTCTCAAATTCCTAGAGCGTAATTTGTTTACCAAGAAAGGTCCTAATGGTCTACTTAGCGCTTTGCTTGCCAAAAAAGTAAGTTGTAAGTAATTTTCGATTAAGCACATAAGTCCTAAGATTATATTTATCAGATATATTATGAAACCAATATTTATCTCACAAAATTTTAAGAAACTCAAGAACATGTCTGCCAAGGACAAATGGAAACTGGCTGGAAAAATTGCAGCTGGTCTTTTTGCGGCTGGAATCCTTTTTGTGGTGGGAACTTTTCTTTATTTTTCCAAGGATTTGCCAAGTGCTAACTCAGTGGATGCAAAATTAGTCATTCAATCGACAAAAATCTATGATCGTAGCGGACAGCATCTTTTGTATGATGTGCATGGAGAAGAAAAAAGGACCATCGTGCCATTTAATCAGATTCCTGATAATGTGAAATATGCGGCGATTGCGCTGGAAGATCAAACTTTCTACACTCATCACGGCATAGATCTGAAGTCGATTTTGCGTTCGGCTTATAATGATATTCTTAAGCGAGGAGCAGCTCAGGGTGGCAGCACAATCACACAGCAGTTTATTAAAAATTCTTTTTTGACTAACGAAAAAACAATAACTCGCAAAATCAAAGAGTTGATTTTAACAATTGAACTTGAACAAAAATATTCCAAAGATGATATTTTGGGGATGTATTTGAATCAAATTCCTTATGGCTCGAGTGCTTATGGGGTTGAAGCCGCCGCCCAAACTTTTTTTGCCAAATCAGCCAAGGATTTGACACTTGCTCAGGCCGCTTTACTGGCTTCACTTCCAAATGCTCCGACTTATTATTCTCCATTCGGTTCTCATACTAAGGATTTGATAGTTAGGCAGAAATCAGCTTTGCAGAAAATGGCCAATCAGGGTTATATTACGCAAGCGCAAGCGGATGAAGCAAAAAATGAAGATGTACTTTCAGAAGTGACCCCAAAGCAGGATAATATTTCAGCTCCGCACTTTGTGATGTATGTGAAGGATTATTTAAATCAGAAATATGGCGAGCAGGCGGTTGAGCAGGGAGGCTTAAGAGTTTATACAACGCTTGATTGGGACAAACAACAGGCAGCTGAAAAAGCAGTTAGTGATGGTGCTGCAAAAAATGTTGTTAATAAAGCAAGTAACGCGGCGCTAGTTGCGATGGATCCAAAAACTGGGCAAATTTTGGCAATGGTGGGGTCAAAAAATTATTTTGACAAATCCATTGATGGACAAGTAAACGTAGCCTTGGCGAACCGACAACCAGGATCTTCTTTCAAACCGTATGTCTATCTAACAGCTTTCACAAAGGGTTATACGCCGGAAACCTTGCTTTATGATGTGCCGACAAATTTTAGTACTGATTCTGGCAAGGATTATACTCCGCAAAATTATGATGGAACTTTTCATGGTCCGCTTCAGATGAAAAATGCGCTGGCCATGTCACTTAATATTCCTGCCGTGAAAACTCTTTATTTGGCTGGTGTTAATGATTCGATTACATTGGCAAAAAATCTTGGAATTAAGGGGCTTAACCAGCCGGATCGTTATGGTTTGTCGCTTGTTTTGGGTGGAGGTGAGGTTACTTTACTTGATCACGTCGATGCTTATGGCGCTTTAGCGACAGGTGGAGTTCATCACAATGAAACTGCGATTTTGAAAATTCAAGATAAAGACGGGACAGTATTAGAAGAATATAAACAAGATGAAGGTCAGCGCGCAGTGGATGAAAAATATGTAGCCATGCTTGATTATATTATGTCAACCAATGATTTCAGGGCGCCAGTTTTCGGGGATAATAATCCCTTTAAATTCACTGATCGTCCGGTGGCGGCAAAAACCGGAACCACAAATGAATTCAGAGATGGTTGGGCGATGGGATTTACGCCGTCGATCGTGGTTGGCGTTTGGGCTGGCAACAATGACAATTCTCCAATGAAGGCAGGCGCTGATGGAATTGTGGTGGCGGCTCCAATTTGGCGAGCTTTCATGAATCAAGCGCTGGCAAACACACCCGTAGAGCAGTTTCCGAAATATGAAAAAGAAGACGCCGGGAAAGCGGTTTTAAATGGCGAGGTTGATAAGCAAAGCAATTTAAAGGTTTGTAAAATTCCAGGAAGTAAAGGTGATTACTGCTTGGCAAATGATGCTTGTCCGCCTTCGGACGTTGAAAAAAAGGATTTTGCCGATATTCATGATATTCTTTATTATGTTAATAAGGATGATCCAAGAGGTGATGCGCCAAAAGATCCGACGAGCGATCCTCAGTTTAAAAACTGGGAAAAGGGCGTTCAAGAGTGGCTCAAAAATGATGGAAAAGGCAACAAGAATAATGGTCCGGCGCCGACAGCTGACTGCAAAAAATCAGATTTCTCTTCTGCTAATCAACCAAAGATTTCCGTTTCAGCTTCTGGCAGTGTTTCCGGCGGTGTGACAATCAAGGCGGATGTAAATGCGCCATACGAAGTGGACAAAGTTTCTTTTTCAGTAAATGGTGATGATGCCGGATCGTCCGGGTCTGTTCCATACCAAGTTTCTTATTCTCCAGCTGTCGGCACAACTTCAATTGAAGTCAAGGCGACTGTCACTGACAAGCAGGGAAATCAGGCAAGTGATTCAAAAACGGTTTCGGTGAATCCATAATTGCAAATAGAATTTCGCAAGTATACATTTTTCTTTTTATCCTAGTGAAAGTTTTTTACGACTTTTTGAGATGTTGACATCAAAGCGAATCACTTTCAAACGAAAAAAGAAAAAGCCTGCTTGTTCAAAGCTAAGATATCTAAAAAAGAAAATTATTAAATTTAAAATATGATTGCTAAACTAAAAGGTACGATTGATTTTTTGCGCGACTCTTATGTAGTTGTTGATGTTGGCGGCGTTGGATACAAGGTTTTCTTGACTACTCACACCTTCGGTATGATTGCCGGAAAAACCAATGTTGAGCTTTATATTCACACTTATGTACGTGAAGATATTTTAGCGCTGTATGGTTTCGTGGATTTTGAAGAACTTGAAATGTTTGAACTTTTGATTTCAATTTCTGGAATTGGGCCTAAAGCCGCTTTGGGCATTCTTTCAATTGCTGATCCTAAGACAGTTCGAACTGCAGTTTTGAATGAAGACCCAGCTATTTTGACCAGAGTCTCTGGTGTTGGCAAAAAAACAGCGCAAAGAGTCATCTTGGAATTAAAAAATAAAATTTCAGATATTCCTATGCACGAGAAAGCCCAAGTGGTTTCCGATAGCGATGCGCTGGAAGCCTTGGTCACAATGGGTTATTCCGTCTCGCAAGCGCGCGAAACTCTAAAAGAAATTTCTCCGGAAATAAAAGATGTTGGACAGCGAGTTAAATTAGCTTTGAAAAATCTAGGCAGAAGGGGCTAAACTTGTTCGAATTTTTAAAATAGTCGCGCGCTCTTTTATTTGTGGTATAATTTAAACAAAGTTTTTGATTGAAACATAAAAAATAAAAAGCGCTTGCCAAATGTTTGGCAACCTGGCAATTCACAACATAAATGGTTAAACAAAAAATATCAATAAAAAATAATTTGGCAGCGAAAAGAAGAGTCACGAAAGGTTCAACATTGGCTTTTTCATTGATAATTTTGGCTATGATGTTGACAATTGCAATGGGAATAGCGTCAGTGGAATTGATTCAGAAAAAAAATGCCAGTTCAACTCAATTTTCAGTTCAAGCCTATCAAGTTGCGGACGGTGGAACCTTGTACGCATTCAAAAAAATAGACAATGCGCGAAAAACTAGTGCTGACATCAAATCTGAATTTAGCACCTGCACCTTTCCTGGGGACGTTAAAGATGTTGTAGAGTTTGGTGGCGACACTTCTTTTGATCTTTCTTTTTATGACGCTGATGGTTTGCAGCTCGGATGCGACGCTTCTTCTATGGATGTTGCTAACATTAAATCAGTAGGCAGGTTTCACAATACGGTTCGTGCAGTTAATATCGGAGTAGAGGCGGCCACTCCGCCAACCCCATAGGATTGTCTTTTATTGTCTAAGAAAAGAAGTTTTTTTCTTGAGACTTTAGCAAAAATCAAATTCAAAACAAAAACAAAAGAGCATTTTTCTTTAAATATGCTCTTTTGTTTTTGTTTTGTTTTATTGCTATAATTAGGCTTATGGATAATAAAAATTCAGTTTCGCACAATCTTGAAAAGCATGGTCAAATTGAGCATGGCGACTTTTTGCAGTCTCAACCCTGGCGAAAATTCCAAGAAAATACCGGCAAAAAAACATTTCAGCTGGAAAGTGAGGGTTTTTCGGTTGTTCTCATTCAACATGTTTTACCAATGGTAGGGAAATATTTCTATGCACCCAGGGGACCAATAGCCTCACTTGAAGGCGAGGAATTTCCAATTTCCAACTCGTCTGCCGACGAGGCAGGTTTTCAATTTCCAACCAATGGACAAAATCCAAAATTCAAAAATAATATAAAAAAGGGGATGCGGGATTTGGTTGAATTGGCTAAAAAAGAAAAAGCGGGATGGATTAGAGTTGAACCGGAAAATGAGGAAAGTCTGGAATATGCAAGGGATGTGCTTGAAGAAATCCGCCCAAGGCGGACTGATTACAGAATTGTTAAAGCTCCGCATGACATGCAGCCAAGAGAAATTTTTGTGGTGGATATTTCAAAGTCAGCCCAGCAGCTGTTGGCTGAAATGAAAAGCAAGACGCGATATAATATTGGAATTGCCCAAAAGAAAGGAGTAGTTGTTCATGCTGGTAACAAAGAAGAGTATATTGAAGCATTTTTGAAATTAACGAAAGAAATGGCAGCCAGACACGGAATTACAGCCCATCCGGAGCAATATTATTTAAAGATGATTGAAAGTTTACCAGCTGAGATGCTTAAAATTTATGTGGCGCAGTTTGAAGGAAAAATCATTGCAGCTAATCTGGTTTTATTTTTTGGAAAGACTGCAACCTATTTGCACGGCGCGTCGGGCAATGAAAATCGCAACGTGATGGCCCCTTTTTTGTTGCAATGGCAAGCAATGCTGGACGCGAAAGAATTGGGTTTTGAAAAATATGATTTCGGAGGGATCTCTACGAATTACGAACCAGGTACGAATGTACGAATTACAAATAGAAACTCTTCATGGAGCGGAATTACTGATTTTAAATTAGGTTTTTCGCCACAGACCTTGCCGGTTGAATTTCCAGGAAGTTATGATATAGTGGTTAATCCAAGGAAATATGGAGCCTATAGGATATTACAGAAATTAAAAATGATTTTTCATTGATAAAATTAAAAATTGAAAAATCAAAATGGAAAATGACATTGAAAAATGTAAAATTTTAAAAGCAGCTACTATTTTTAATTTTAAATTGTCATTTTGATTTTTGAGATTTGCATTTTACATTCATAATTATGCACAAACTAAAAAAAATCATTCCTCAACAATTAAAAAATGTCTATCATCTTCTCCAAGCCATCTTGGCGAATTTTCGCTATAGTTTTCCCGCCTGCAACGCTATGCGTAGCATTGCGGGCAGGCCTTCTAAAAAAATAAAAGTTATTGGAGTTACTGGCACGGATGGAAAAACCACTACTGTTCAGATGATTGTTAGGATTTTGGAAGAAGCCGGAAAAAAGGTGGCAGTTGCTTCCACGATAAATTTCAAAATCAATGGCAAGGAGGAAAATAATTTGTCGCACTACACGACCGAGTCTTCCTTTGCTTTGCAAAAATTTATTCGCCAGGCGGTTGAAGCTGGTTGTGAGTATCTGGTCTTGGAAGTTTCTTCGCACGCCCTTGATCAATACCGGGTTTGGGGTGTTGAGTTCCAGACGGCGGTAATCACAAATGTAACCAGGGAACATTTAGATTATCATAAGACGATGGAGAAATACCGCCAAGCAAAAAAAATCCTTTTTAAAAATGTTGCAAAAAACAAAGGAAACTTAGTTGTCAATTTGGATATGGAAAATCCAGAAGATTTTTTGGATTTCGAGGCTGATAAAAAGTTTGGATACACAGCAGATAGTTCACGGTCAACAGTTGATGGTTCACGGAAAAATGTAGATTTAAACGTTGTTAAGGCTGAAGATATTGAACTTGGAATTGATGGATCTTCATATAAAATACAAGATACCTGCCTACCGGACAGGCAGGCAATTTCTAATAAAATCCAAATGACCAATGTTGAAATCATAAATGCGGAGGAAATTGAGCTTGAAATTTCTGGTTCAGTCTATAAGCTAAAAGCTACATCCTATAAGCTAAATTTGCCTGGTTTGTTTAATATCGAGAATGCGCTGGCAGCCACTTGTGTGGCCCTAGGTGAGGGGATTGATTTACAAGTAGCAAGTGAAGCTCTTTCGCAAATTAAAGGCGTGGCAGGGAGAATGGAGGCCGTAGCAAACGATTTAGGGGTCAATATTTTGGTTGATTTTGCCCTGACCCCAAATGCGCTGGAAAAACTCTACAGTTTGCTTTATAGCGTGAAAAAAGAAGGTTCAAAAATCATTGCTATTTTGGGTTCCTGCGGGGACCGCGACAAAGGGAAAAGGCCACTGATGGGCGAAATTGTGGCAAAATATGCAGACGTGGTCATTCTTACCAATGAAGAGCCCTACCACGAAAACCCCCAAGATATTATTGATGCAATTTTTGTCGGGATTAAAAACAAAACTGAAAATGAAAATCTCTGGCGCATTCTTGATCGTCGCGAGGCGATTGCCAAAGCGCTTTCGATTGCGCAAAAAGATGACATCATATGCATCACCGGCATGGGCAGCTTCGAAACGATGGTGGTCGGGGACAAAAAATTGCCTTGGAATGACAGGGGAGTGATTGAGGAGGAATTGAGGAAAATTTAGTGATCAATATTCAATAGACAATAGGCAGTATACAATTTTTTCCATCTCTGTCATCCGAAATGACAACATTTTTATTAGACATAAGCATGAGTCATTGCTGAGCTGGACAAAAGTTTAATTTGTCGCTATACTATATTGTTATGATTAAAAAAGAATTTGAAACATCATAACAATGTTTTTTGAAAAATTATTTAACGGGAGACTATCATGAGCAACAAAAACACGGATTCTCGGAAATTGGTTGATGTTATACTTGCGCTGGGGATACCCAGTCACGTTATTCAAAAATGGCTAAAGAAGGAGAATAGTGAAGAATTTAGGAAGAGACTGATGTCTCCAACAAAGGATGATGGGCTGAAATATTTTTTAACAGAGCCAAAGACTATCAAGGCTTGTAGCATTGATAGAAATAAATTTAGAGACAAGTGGGTGAATGATTGTCTGATTGATTATCAAGGTGGCGTTCAAGTTGCGAAATTTGCAGAAATTATTGAAAGTGGCTTAGGACAATATCTTTTGGATTCTGAAGATATTGAAAAATTTGTGGTGAATGTTCAGCAAGCTATCTTATTTGCTGGACAATTTTTCCTAGGGGACCACGGAAAATTTATCGCTTTTGTTAAGGATAGCGAGGATTACAAGCTTTTTGTTTCCAAAGATAACTACATGAATGAAGGAGAGACAATTGATTGTAAGTTAATACCTTTTTCCGAAAACATGGGGATGTTGTCACCTTCTATTTCTATCGCAGGCGAGACGTTGCTGCTGTTACCAGAAGGCAGTGTTTTGTAGGGTTTATCGTTTTGCTAACCCTTCCAAGTTTCGCATCGTCGGACTGGTTTTTTTCATTCTAAAATTAAAAGCATACTTAAATAGTATGCTTTTAAAATTTATTCAAAAAACCTTTACTTGAAAAATTGGATTAGAAGCATTGTTAAAATAAAACCGAGGATGGCGCCGACGATGACTTCACTGACGCGGTGGCCGGTGCGTTCTTTCAGGCGTGGGTATTTGTCGGTGTCGATGTTGAGTTGTTCAACCAGCATATTGAGATAGCGTCCTTGATCTCCAAGGTGCATGCGCAGACGAGTGGCATCGTCGATAATCAAAAAAGCCAACGCGATGGCGACCGCAAATGAGCCATCATTGATACCCTCATAATATCCAACCGAAGTGATGATGGAAATTGCAAAAGCCGTGTGGGCGCTGGGCATGTGTCCGTGGGTAAAAACATAGCGAACATCCCAACCATGCTTTAAGCTATATAAAACGAACTTAACGATTTGCACCAGAATGCCAACAACAATAGGAATGATAAAAATTGCGTGAGGTGTGATAAATTTCATCATAAATTTTTCTTAATTAGTTAGCTATTTGCTATCAGTATAGCATATTTTTGCCAGTCTGAAGTTGACGAAAGATTTTCCCTAAAAAGACGTATTAAATAGGCTTATTCAGTCGCTTCTTTCTGGACAAAGAAAAATGAGGTATAATGAACTCAATTAATTTTGCCGCTAGTGAGGTAATAATCATTACAACATCGGTTGGCATAAAATTGTTATGACAAGTGGATTAATTATTATCATAATTTTGGTGGTTCTCGTGCTCGCCTTGGTTGGAATGTATAACGGACTTATAACTTTGAAAAATAGAGTTGATGAGGCCTGGAGTGATATTGATGTTCAGCTCAAACGCAGACATGATTTGATTCCAAATTTGGTCAGCACCGTGAAGGGCTATGCGACTCACGAAAAAGAATTGTTTGAAAAAGTGACCCAAGCAAGAACGGCTGCGATGGGAGCAACTGGCCCAGTTGAAAAGGAGGCCGCTGAGAATGCGCTTTCTGGAACTTTGAAAACTTTGTTTGCAGTTTCGGAAAATTATCCTGATTTGAAAGCTAATCAAAACTTTTTGGAACTTCAAAGAGAATTGACTGACACCGAAGACAAAATCCAGGCTTCTCGAAGATTTTATAACGGCAATGTTCGCGATTTTAACACTAAAATTGAAGTTTTCCCAACCAACATCATTGCTGGCATGCTAGGATTTGCCAAAAGAGAGTTCTTCGAAGCCAATGCGACTGAGAAGGAAAATGTGGAAGTAAAGTTTTAGCTGTTCTATATGTTCTAGTTGTCGTAATTGATGTAATTGCCTCAATTAAATTGTATGGGAAAGGTTGAATATGGATTTTATCGTTTAGAGGTTTGGAAACTTGGAATGGAATTGGTTGATTTTGTTTATGAAATTACGAAAAAGTTTCCAAGTGATGAGAAGTTTTCTTTGGTTTCTCAAATGAGGAGAGCGGCAGTGTCTGTTCCGTTAAACATTGCAGAAGGAAGCATCAAAAGAACGAAGAAAGATTTCGCGTCCTTTGTGAGGATTGCGCTAGGGTCATTAATGGAAACAATGACTTGTCTCGAAATTTCCTTGAGACAAAAATATATCGTAGCTGAGGATTTTGAAAAAGGGCAAGAAATTATTCAGAACATATATTTTAAATTAATTGCCTTGGATAAGTTTTTAACAAAAAAATAACAATTACAACATATATAACACCTAGAACATTTAGAACAATATGACCTTATACGATCAAGCAGATAAAAACACCCGATTAACCTGGATTTATATCACAGGTTTTTTGGTTTTTGTGATTGGGGTTGGCTATGTTTTTGCAGGCGCGATGGGCAACAGCGCCATTTTGTATGGTGCCGTTATTTTTTCAATTCTGATGAGTTTTGGTTCATATTGGTGGAGCGACAAAATTGTGCTAGCAATGAGCAAGGCCAAAGAAGTGACCCATGAAGACGGCAGAGAAATCTATCACTTGGTTGAAAATCTTTGCATCACGGCCGGACTGCCAACGCCAAAAATTTATATTATTGAAGATAGCGCCCCGAATGCTTTTGCAACCGGTCGTGACAAAGAGCACGGGGTGATTTGTTTGACCACTGGGATAATTGATAAATTAGAGAAAGCTGAATTGGAGGGCGTGCTGGCACATGAACTTTCGCACATTGGCAATCGCGACATTTTGCTTTCAACTATTGTGGTCGTTTTGGTCGGGTTTATCACTTTGATGGCGGATTGGTTTCGCAATTGGACGATTTTTGGCGGACGCGACAGAGACAATGATCGTGAAGGTGGACAATTGCAAATGATTTTGATGATTGTGGCCATCGTGCTTTCGATTTTGGCTCCGATTGCAGCGATGTTGATGCAATTGGCCATTTCCCGCAAGCGCGAATTTTTGGCTGATGCTGATGGGGCATTGCTAACACGTTATCCTGAAGGACTGGCGCGCGCGTTGGAAAAAATTTCCGCCGACAGCGAGCCACTTGAATCTGCCAATCGAGCCACCGCTCATCTTTTTATCGTCAATCCATTTAAGGGCAAAAAAATTTCTAAGCTTTTCATGACCCATCCGCCGATTGAGGATCGCGTGGCGGCATTGAGGGGAATGAAAATTAAATAAATTAAAATTTAAAAATCAAAAATTAAAATTATGGAGTCCTGTTTTGCAGGACAAAATCCTTAAATTTTTCATTTTGAAATTTACATTTTCCATTTTTATCATGCAATGGAAAACCCCCAAAAACACTGACAAATATCATTGGACGGCGCACGTGACTGAAAAGATGCATTATTATGGTCTTTCCGAGCAAAAAGTTTTGGGCGTGATCAGAAATCCCAAGAGAACTGAAACGGGCATTGCTGAAAATACGGTGGCGGTAATGTTGCCGGTGGGCTCAATTAAAAAAGGAAACGCCAAGCCAAAGTGGGGCAGACCAGTTTTTGGCGATTTTAATAATGAGCAAGAAAATTCTGAAGAAAAAAATGAAAAGGAAAGTTGGAATCAAGAAATTTGGGTGATGTACCAAATAAAATGTAAAAATCAAAAATCAAAAATCAAAATTTCAATTCAAAATAAAAATTTAGAAAAGCTTCAAAAACAAATTAATTCAAATAAGCAGTTAATTATCATTTCTGCTTGGCGGTATCCTGGAGTCAGCCCTAAAAATAATCCGATTCCGGAGGAGATTTTGAGGGAGCTTGAAGAAATTTCATGGAAATAAGCCTGGAGCTTATTGGTTGCTCATTTTCTAAAAAGTGGTAAAATATAAATACAAGGAAAGTGATAATATTATATGGTAAATTAATCAGTTTTCAATATCTTAATTTAATTTTAAATCACAAATTTATGTCAGAAACAAAACATGAGGAAAAAAAGGATTCGCAGCACAAAGCGCAAGGTAGTTCAGATATCAAGAGTCTTTTGTCTCAACTCGAGGCATTGTTAGATGAGTATATGGTGAAAAAAGCACCGTTTACTTTGCCGAAAGACGCCAAGGAATTTATTGCCAAGGTCTCGCCATATTTGATAATCATTTTTGCAATTATGGCTCTGTCGTTTATATTCTTCACGCTTGGTCTTTCTGCCTTTGTTGCGCCATTTGCAATGATGGGCGGTTATGGTTACGGACTTGGCTTAAGTTGGAGTTTTGGCACAATTATTGCATTGGTAGTTTCTATTATCTCTGTTGTCATTGAATTGATGGCTGTGCCAGGCTTGTTTAAACGCACTAAGAGTTCATGGAGGTTGCTTTTTTATGCCAGCATTGTTAGTTTGATCGGAGGTATTCTGTCCATAAATGGTCTCGTTGGCGCAATTATCGGCGCAATTATTGGTTGGTATATCTTGTTTCAAGTTAAAGAACTTTACAAAAAATAGCATTCAATGCGCTTTTTCCAGTAAAAACAGGCCTTGGGCCTGTTTTTACTTTTTGAAACAAGTTTTTTGCAGAGTTGATTTTTTTGTTTTAATATGAGAACATAAAGTGTAATTAATGATTCAAAAGATTTGAAAGAACATGCTTAAATGAGCTTTCAAGGTCTTAAATTCAAACAATATGGTGAAAAAAACAAAAATCGTGGCAACTTTGGGTTTGGTTTCTGACACTAAAGAAACTTTGCGAGCGATGATTGAAAATGGCATGAACGTGGCGAGACTTAATTTTTCCCATGGCGATCATGAGTGGCACGGAAAAGCAATTAAAACTATTCGAGAGTTGTCGGCTGAAATGAATGTGCCAATTGGAATTTTGGGTGACCTGCAGGGACCACGTATCAGGACAATGATGGAAGCTCCGATTGAAATCAAAACTGGGGAGTTTATTTTGATCAGTGACGTTGCTAAGGCTCCAAATTTTCAATTTCCAATTTCCAGCTTCCAAACAATTTCCAATGAACAAATTTCTAGTGATAAGAAGTTGACTTTAGATGCTGGCAACATTGTCGATGATATTGAAGTGGGACATGAGATTTTGATTGAGGACGGGCTAATGAAGTTGGTGGTGCGCGAAAAAAATGGCGGTGTGATGCTGGGCGAGGTAATTGATGGTGGCACAGTGAAGAATCGCAAGGGAGTTAATGTGCCAGATTCACAACTTAAAATCAGCGCCGTGACCGAGAAAGATGAGCGAGATTTGAAATTTTTGATGGAAAATGAAGTTGATTTTATTGGGCTTTCTTTTGTTGGCTCAGGCGAGGACGTGGAATATTTGCGAGGAAAAATGAAAGAATTTTTGGGAAGAGAGGATAATTTGCCCCAGATCATTGTCAAAGTTGAACGCAAAGAAGCCATCAAAAACTTGGATGATATTATCGCTAAGACTGATGCAGTCATGGTGGCGCGCGGAGATTTGGGCATTGAAATTGAAGGTACGCGAGTTGCGGTTTTGCAAAAAGAAATTGTCAAAAAAAGTTTGCAGCACATGAAGCCAGTGATTGTGGCTACTCAAATGCTAGATTCAATGATTGTTAATCCTCGTCCAACTCGCGCAGAAATTTCCGATGTGACCAATGCCGTGGTTGATCACGCTGACGCTGTGATGCTTTCCGGGGAAAGCGCCGGCGGAAAATATCCGGTGGAAAGTGTACGCACCATGCGAGATATCATTCAGCACACTGAAGCTTCACCATTTGATGATGTGACGCATTTGCTGGAGCTTGATGGCAATGATGATTTCAAAAATTTAGTCAAAAGCGCTTTCAGTTTGGCAAGAAATAGTGAATCAAAGGCTATTGTTTTGGCTAGTGTTTCAGGATTTACGGCCAGAATGATGTCACACTTTAGATCTGAAAAACCACTTTTCGTGGCAACGAACAATGAAAAGACTTATCACCAATTGGCACTGGTTTGGGGAGCTCAGCCATATTTCACCCAGGAAAAAGAATTGTCAAAAGTTTTGGAAGAAATGATTGACTATCGCAAAAGTACTGGAGAGTTGAAAGATGGAGACAAAGTCATCGCCATCTTTGGCAGTGCCCATGATAACAAAGAAAAGATGCAGTTGGTGGGAGTGAAAACAATCTAAGAATATATGTAGAATGTATTATGTAGAAAGTATAAAGTATGGCATTTTGTAATTATGTATTTATACATAATACCTTATACAAAATACATGATACTAGTAACGGAGGGGTCGCAGTGTGGGCCGGATGTGAGCAAGTACGAGCATTCGGCGGGTCACAAAAGTGACCCAGGCAAAAATTTAAAACCATTTTTTGTGGAGGCTTTGCCGACATATGAAGTATTGAATTTTTGAGTGCACCATGCAAATTCAGTTTCAAAGTGGAGGAGTCGCATAGTGGTCGAGTGCACCACCTTGTTCGCCCAAGGCGGATGCGCCTTGGGCGCAGAAAGGTACCAATTATATGTTTTATATTTATATTATTTACAGTAAAAAACTGAATAAGAAATATATTGGATATTGTGAGAATCTAAAAAATAGAGTTAAGGAGCATAACAATGGAGAATCCAAATTTACTTCAAGAGGCGTTCCTTGGAGCCTGGTTTATTATCAAGTTTTTTTAAGTGAAGCTGATGCGCGTAACGAGGAAAGATTTTTGAAATCTGGAAAAGGAAGGGATAGATTGAAATTCTTATTAAATGATACAATGAATAAAATCAAGCAATTTTAATATTATTTTTGTCTGTTTGTGGTTACTATCTAATGAAATAATACATTAAAGTAATTTGGAGAGGTCGCATAGTGGTCTAGTGCACCACCTTGGAAAGGTGGCATACTGTAAAAGGTATCGGGGGTTCAAATCCCCCTCTCTCCTCCAAATTCAAAAATGTGAAAGGGGATTAGAAGGGCGCGAGTGGGATGCGAGGAATACGAGCATTCTGTGTGTAGCGCCCAGGCTTCGAGTCGGAGCGAGAAGAAATCCCCCTCTCTCCTCAATGAAGTTAAGAAAGAGAGCAAGCAAATGATTTTGCTTGTGTGGGGATTTGAACGCCGGAGCATATTTTTATCAGTGGATGAAAATGCGAGGCGGTGGTGCGAATATAAAAATAAATTATATTTAAAATTGTTCCAATCTTTATTTATAAAGAATATGAGTATAGAACAACCCAATTTTACTCCACAGTTTGAGAAAAAAAATGAAATCAAGGAAGCAGAAAAGCAACGCACCTACGCCGAAGTCCAGGCGGAAGTCAGTTCATTTCAGAAGCAATTTGGAGAAATGCAAAGTGAAATTAGAAAAACTCTGGAACTAGGGCAGATACCAGACGATGAGTATGAAAAAGTCCAATTGAGAAGAAAATTAGTGGAGGAAAAATACGGGCAACTTATAGAAGAATTCACAACGTCTATGCAACGAGAGGCTGAGATTAACCGCACTCGTTACGAAAATGATTTTTTGACAACGTTGCCTCCCGAAAGAAGAAAATTAATAGAAAACCAAATAAGGGAAATATATAATAGTCATCCATTGTGGCATGGCACTGGAAAATCACGCTATACTTCGATTGGAGCATCGAAATATGAAGGCATAGATCATGGCAAAGAGATAACGCAAGTATTGAGAAAAATTTTACAAGAAGGCATAGTGCCAGCCTACGATCCTTACGCAGAGCAATCAATTGGAACACCAAAAAGTACTTCGCTCACAAAGCAAAGAATGCTAGCCAGGGCATTTTCTGATGTCAGCCTAGCAAAGGGCGATGAATTAAAGTTTACATACGGTGCTACTCTTTATTGGCATTCTCTATTATTGTTGAGGCAGGAAAAATTGGAAGAAATTTTACAGGGTAAGCCCAGCACCACAAAGCAGACCCAACTTTGGATTAATGATACGAACAATGAGACCATCATTATGGACGGTAGTGATGTTATTGAGACTTTGAGAAAAACGCGCTCAACCATTAAGGATAATTTTCCAGTTATTTTCGGGATTGATCCAATTAAAATTGTAACCAAAGATCTTAAAAAAATTGATATCAGTGCGGAAACTGAGATACGATCAATTGAGCCTATCCCAGTAGCGGCATTTACTCATATTGAAGTTCCTTGGAAAAATTTGGAAGAAGTGGAAGCATTGCTTAAAGAATTAAACATTGATTTGCCTGTCATTCCCATTGAGGAGGGAGAGCGGTGGATGAGTTATCATAAAGTTCAATAAAGATTGCTCTATTCTTTTATCCTTTTGAAGCACAGTGCATAGCCATTTTGTGTAACTTTATAAAGTTTGCAATTATTGACAAACTTTATAAAGTTTGATAATATTGGGGCATGAATACTCAAGACAAGCTCAAAATCATTCAAAAGCTTTCAGGACTGACTCAAACTGAAATTGCTGCCAAGGTAGGCGTGTCTTTTGTGGCGTTTAACAATTGGTGGAATGAAAAAGCTAAACCGAGAAAGAAACAAGTTGAGGCGATTGATGAGCTGTATCGGCTTTATACAGGACAAAAAGAAATTCCAGCAAGTGTTTTGGCTTCTAAAAAACAACTTTTACAAAAAAGATCAACAAGATTCAAAAGTGTGATTGAGGTGATTTTGAAAAATTCTGACATCTATGATCAGTTTTTATTGTCGCTGACCTATAATTCCAACAAGATTGAAGGTTCAACGCTTTCTGAGGACGAAACAGCGGACATTATTTTCAATAATAAATCGATTCCTAATAAAAGTATCATTGAACAACTTGAGGTCAAGAATCATCAAGCTGCGTTGCAATATCTTTTTCAGTACCTCAAAAATTCCAAGAAAATTAATGAGGAGCTGATTTTGAAACTGCATAGCATCTTGATGAATGGAATCAGGGAGGATGCAGGCATGTATCGAAATCACGGTGTGCGCATTGTGGGGTCAAATGTTCCAACTGCCAATTTTTTGAAAGTGCCAGTGTTAATGAAGGACATTGTTGAAAAGATAAGTCAAAAGAAAAAAGACGAAGTTGAACATATTTCTCAAATTCATGCCAGTTTCGAGCAAATTCATCCTTTTTCTGATGGTAATGGTCGGGTTGGCAGAATGATTTTAACAGCGATGCTTTTGAAAAGCAATTTTGCGCCAGCCGTCATCAAGCAAGAAGAAAAGCAAATCTATTATGCGTGCTTGCGCAAGGCGCAGCTTCAGGATGATTCAACTCAATTGGAAGATTTCATTTGTGAAGCTGTTGAATTTGGATTTGAAATTATCGAGAGGAAATAAATAATTACCAATTAATATTTTTTCCAATTGCGTTTTAGTAAAAATGTTATTTAATTGGATTAATTATTGTCTAGTTAAATTTTATGCCAGAATTACCAAAAAATACTTTTTATGATGTCAACAAATTTCCAGCCGTGGAGGGCATGTTGGTATTCCCGATTTCCATGAGCAGGATTAGTAATGAATCTCAAAATGCTAAAAAATATTGGCAGTATCTTGAACACATAAATCCAAATAAAATAAACAAAAATGTGCCCAACTCTAAAGTTGGTGCAATATTTGTGTATGGTGATTATCTTTATTTGTATTCAGATGAAAAAGCCGGCACCTTGAAGCGAAGATATATGGACTTGGTGGCTTCTCACAAAAATTCATTTGGCAATTTATTAAAAGGTGACCCGCATCTGATTAGCGATAGTATTTCTTACAAAGTATGGAATCAACTTTATTTGGATTGCGACAAATTCGTCTTTTATCTTGATAGTCTTAAAAAAATTTATGACGAAGATGAAAAATTCCAGAGTTATATAAAAAAAGATTTTGAAAAATTGGATAATCCAAAAAGATTATTGGATGAAAATCAATTATGTTTTTTTCTTGAAGAACATTTGATGTTGTATCTCATAGCCAAAGGTCAAATGAAACTAGAAAACAGCTTTATCAATGGTCATGAGAAATGGATATTAGTGGCTTATCCCGGCAAACCCTTAAAAGCCCATGTCTATCTGCATCAGAAGAATTTTTTTAATTTGGATAATCCTCAAAATGCCTATCAAAACTCTTGGTATGATTTAGAAGGCAAAAAACTTTACGATTTCAATCGTATTGATCTGGAAACGTTTGATCTTTAAATGTAGTTTGCACATAAAGCAAATATCACACTTTACAATTTAAAAATATGGCAACCAAACAAGCAACCGTCGATTATATTTTGGATCAGTTAGCATCTTTGAATGGTGTGCACGCTCGCAAAATGTTTGGGGAATATGCGCTCTACTTCGACGGGAAAGTGGTGGGTCTGATTTGCGATGACACGCTTTTTGTCAAAATCACTGAGGGCGGCAAGCAATTTGTCGGCGGCTTTTATCAGGAAGGTTTTGCCTATCCCGGCGCCAAGGCTTCAGTGGAAATTTCCGGAGACCTGCTTGAGGATCATCGTTGGCTCTGCGAACTTATTCTGATCACCGCTAGTGAGTTGCCATTGCCAAAAAAGAAAAAATAAAAATTGAATATATTTTGTGAAATAAAAATAAGGCAGAACATTGGATATGTTCTGCCTTTAACCGTTTTTACTTTTTCATTGCGAAGCGGTAAGCATCGATAATGAAAAGTAAGGATGCTAATTGCTGTGCGGCAAGCATTGGGAAACCTTGGTTGGCTGTCAGCCATGCACATGAGATATGCATTGCGATATACCAGAGGTAACCGTTCGCATTTTTCTTTGCAAGAAAGTATGTTCCTGCAAGGAAAGTGCTGGCCAGCACTATTTCTAACCACTGACTAAGGCTCCTAAATCCTCCAAGGTCATAGATGCTATAACCTAAGCCTAGGACTATAGCGACTATTGAAAGACGATCCAGTAGCTTGTAAGCCTTGCTACTACCTTTCAAAGCAGTAATAATTCCAAGTACGATACTTGGAACGGCACTTGATTCCAGGCAAGCTGCGATCCAATCGTGACGAATCACGAATAGAATTACCCAAGCTGGCAAACCTATCAAGCAAGCTAGCCAAGAAGCAACACGCAGCCACTTCTTTAAATCTTTACTACCGCTTTTCTCTGCTCGCTCAGAAAGCGAAAAGAGAATTTTATTGAGGAGATAAAAAACTCCTCCCAATATCTGCAATAACGCTTCCATTTTATTCCTAGGTTTTATTTTTGGAATTTTTTTTACTTTTCTTCAACTGTCGTTCCTGGTACAAGGGCAACTCTCTCAAAATGTCCGTCCACATACTCTATGTGGACGGTTGCAATGAAATTTTTTGTGCCCTGTACGGGTACAGATTTTAGTGATACCTCTTTTGTCATCTCAAAATTTTTGAGCTGGTGTGCTCCATAAATGGAACAAAATATCAAACTTGTTGCCACAAGTCCAATAAGTTTATGCTTTAAGGGGATATCGAAATCGAAAAGTGATATTGCAGCAACTAAAAAGCATACAAATATCACAATCATTATTACTGCGTAGTAAATATTTTCCATGGTCGTAGTTATTTGGTTTTCAAGGATCTGCTGTTTTGTTAGTGATGATTCATCCTAACAGGGTAGTATAGCAGAATTTAGGCAAGATGTCAACTAATAAAGTCTAAATATATCTTTACTTAAGCCAGTAAAGAATAAATTGTGGGATTGATTTGACACAAATGGGATTTTTTGCTAAAATTAAAGCATGTCAAAGAATAAAATTATCGAAAAACAATTGCAGGCCACGGGACTTTCGAACAATGAAGTTTTAGCCTATTTGGCATTGCTTGATTTGGGCAAAGGCACGGTTTCGCAGATTTCTCGCAAGGCGGGACTTAATCGCACAACGGGTTATGATATTTTAGATCGACTGGTGGCCAAAAGATTGGTGATTATTTCAGGCAAGGAGCCCAAGCAAGAATATTTGGCCGAGTCGCCAGATCGAATTGAAAATTTTCTTTTGGACGAGTTGGAAGAAAAACAAAACCAGCTTGAAAATGCTCGCAAGACAATTCCGCAACTCAAATCCATGCACAATGTGGCAGGCCGCCCTCAAATCAGATTCTATGAAGGCACAGAAGGCCTCCAGCAAGTTTATGAAGACACACTGACTTCCAATGAACCCATCAGGGCTTATGCGAGTGTGGACGATGTGCACAAGGCGCTTCCAAATTATTTCCCGCAGTATTACAAAAGAAGAACGAAGAAAAATATTCCCATTCGCGCTATTTTCACTGACACGCCAGAAGGCAGGCAGCTTGCCAAGCATGACGCCGAAGAAATTCGCCAGTCCGCTTTCGTTTCTGCTCAACAATATGGTTTTCATCCCGAGATTAATATTTACGACAACAAAATTATGATCGCTTCTTGGCGCGAGAAGTTGGGAATTATTATTGAATCTGGTGAAATTGCTGATGCGATGAAAAAGATTTTTGAATTGGCGTGGATTGCAGCCAAACAAATTGAAAGAAAGGATTAGATAGCTTGTTAGTAATAGAGGCAGTATAAAAAATTTAATCATAAAACTTATGAATGGATATGCTTGGTACTCTCAATTGAAAAAACCTTTTTGGTCGCCGCCGGCCTGGCTGTTTGGACCGGTATGGACCTTCTTGTATATTCTAATAATTATTTCTTTTGGCAAAGTTTTTTTGATGGCCTGGAAAAAAGAGATTGGACTGATGGTGGCTTTGCCGTTTGTGCTGAATTTGATTTTTAATTTCGCTTTCACCTCAATTCAATTTGGCCTGCGAAATAATTATTTGGCAGCCGTTGATATTCTCTTGATTTTGGGAACTTTAGTCTGGGCGATGATTGCCATTTATCCCCATGCTCCTTGGATAAGCTATATTCAAATTCCATATCTGCTCTGGGTTTTGTTCGCAACAAGCTTGCAACTGACAGTGACTTGGCTTAATAGGTAACAAGGGTAATGTGCACAGACATATGGCGGTTTTTCCCAAGATGTGCAATCTTGGAACATGTGTATAAAAATGCCAAAAAATGTATTAGAAGAGCGATTAAGGTGGGTTCTCCCTATCTTCAGAAAGGAGGTGAAACTGAAAGA
>CAINNK010000013.1 GCA_903851135.1 uncultured bacterium
AGATTACAGAAAGAGATGTTTATGAAATCCAAGAAAAATTAAACAATAGACCAAGGAAATCTAATAACTATTTAACACCAAACCAAGTTTACGCACTCAATCAGTAAAAAGGGGCTCTAAATTCTTGAACTTGCTAAAAACATTGAGCTAGTGCTTAACTCCTAAGTAAAATAACAATATCTGAATTTAACATTTTTAGAATTTAAACGATTGAATAATTCCCGTTAAAGCATCCCGATATTCTGCATTTGTGCCAAATGAACTTATTGTATAGACATAACCATCTTTCTCTACAACATATGCTTCATTCACACCTTGAACATCTCCGTGACTCGTATATATTAAATCAGAATCAATATAATGCATGGCATATATGCCCCCAACTGTTGTTTCTTCGCGTTTTATTGGAGTTGGACCTTGATCTCCTTGCAAAGACGCAGGAAAAGCATTTGCAGATTTATTTTCCCGTTTTCGAACTTCAATAGAAATTCCGTCATTCACAATCTCCGCCTTGGCATCCTTCGCAATTGTCACACCCCACACATTGTGTCCAATACTCGTATCGGTAATAATTTCACTTTTTTGCAGAGCAAGATTTGGTTCAGTGTCAACATAAATAAGATTTGCAGGATAAGAAAAGGAAAAATTAAATTTCTGATTTTTATAAATCGACTTAGCAGTTTGCGCATTTAATTGACTTGTTGAATCCACAGTTGCAGGTTTTGTTTGAGCAATAGGCTGCACGCTGGCCACCTTTTCAGTTGGTGCTTGCACATTCTTGGCAAGCTTGAAACCAACCACTCCTGCAGTTATGGCAACAATCACAATAATAATTGCGACTGCAATGATGTTTTCTTTCTTCATAGTTTTGATCAAAAAAATAAATTATTCTCTTCTTAATATTATACCATAAAAAAATTTAGTAAACAAATACTAGAGAAGTGTTGACAAAAACTAGTTTACTGCTAAACTAATTAAACTAAGCCTTAAGCCTCCTTAATATGAAGAAAGTCACCCATGACTCCCCTGTTGAGCCCATTATTTGCCTGGCTCATCGGTTTGAGGCCATCGCTAATAAATATGTTTTTCAGCCGATGGGTTTTTCAGCCATCAGTATGCAGATTTTGAAACTGCTGAAGCGCAATGGCCAAATGACTGCCAGCGACTTGATTAAAATCACCAACGCTACCAAGTCCAACATGAGTCAAAGATTAAGTTTTTTGGAAAAAGAAAAATATGTGTGCAGGTTGGGCTGTGAAAGTTGCTGTGATAAAAGAAAAATAACCATCCAGCTCACCCCGACTGGCAAAGAGAAAATCAATGATCTGGAAAAAAGGTTCAAAAAAGCTCAGATTTCTTTTGAAAAGAAATTCACCACCAAAGAAATTGAAGCCCATAAAGCTTTCTTCAAAAAATTAAATGAGATTCTCGACAGCGGAGAACATGAACTGGCTAAAATATTTAAATTTTAAATTTATACTAATTCAATTAAATTACTGCCGGTTGCAAGGAGGCTTAGCCTCCCCTTGGAAGCTAAGCCTCCAAGGACTAGCTAATATAAGTCAATCTGACTTAACATTACCAATATGAACAAGAAAAAAATTATCTTATCTGTTATAACTCTGCTGATTATCTTTGTGGCAGCTGAAAGGCTCAGCACCAAAAAGGCAGTCGTTCAAAAAGAAGAAGTCAAAAAAGCGATTGCAGTTTCAACCCAATCGGCTTCTGATAGCAAAAAACTTTCTCAAAAAACCCAATATCCCGCCAATGTGGTTGGCGACCAGGAAATTCAAATCACCGCCAAGTCAGCTGGCACAATTGTCACTGCGCCAGGAAATATCGGCGCTGGGGTGGCTGTCGGAACCTTGCTAGCTAAAATTGATGACAATGGAACTATCGATACCGGTGAGCAGGGCCTTAAAAGTTTGCAAGTGCAGCAAAATCAAATTGCTTCAGAGCAAGCCAAGAAAGCTTACAACCTGGCCAAGCATGACTACGACAAACTAAAAGATTCCAGCTCTGCCACCAGTTCAGAAAAAAACACTGCCAAAAGCAGAAGGGATGTTGCGAAACTGACTTATGAAAATTCCTTGCTGGGACTAACCGGCTCAGTGGATAACCATTTAATAACCAGTCCTATCTCTGGCACAATTGTGCAAAAAAATGTTTCTGTGGGAGATTCTGTTTCAGCCGGACAAGTGCTAGCCATTGTTAGCAAATCCGCTAATGTCAAAATTCAATTTTATGTTACGGCCGAGCAGCAACCAAGCTTCAAACGTGGACAAGAAATTTCAGCCACCAGTGACAATGGAAACTCTTTCCAATTGATTGTGCGAAACATTGCTATTTCAGCCGATCCAAGTTCCAAACGTTTCTTGATTGAAGCTTATCCCCAAAAACAAGGCCTGACGGGCTTGCTCAGTGGCACAATCTTGACCGTTTCAATTGAAAAAGAACTTTTGCCACAAACCGCAGGAGATTTGATTTTGCCATTATCTTCAATTAGCGTTGGTCAAAATGAAAGTTATCTCTTTATTGTTGAAAATAATCTTGCCAAAAAGGTGCCGGTGACCATTGTTAATGTGACCGGCGAAATTGCTGAAGTTGCCACTGACCTTGCAACTGAAAGTCGCATTATCACAGCCGGCAATAAACTGGTTCATGATGGAGAAGCCGTGACCGTGCAAAATTAATTTTGTCATCGCATCTTAGGTCATATGTAAATTATGGCTTTCGAAAACTAAGTCAGCAATTTTTACTTCGCTTGTTTACTTTTTAGGACACGCTCTTGGTCAGGAACTATGACCAATCGCTCAGAATTCTCTGTCGTTCATAATGATCTAAAAAGCAAACAAGCTCGTAAAAATTTAGAGATATTGTTTAGCTAGAGACATGAATTGAGTGTGACCAAAATTTCGTATTTTTGTATTTTTGTAATTTTTTGTAATTATGTAGGTATATGGAAAATCAAGAACAACCAAAGAAAACTTTTCAATCCACCGACAGTGCCTATCTTGATAAATTGAAATTTAATCCTGAACTTCGTAAGACTTGGCTGAATTTTTTTGTGGCAAATTTTCGCGTGGTCATCTTGCTAATCGTGTTGATTTCTGGCTGGGGAATTTATGCTTTCTCGCAACTTCCTCGCGAATCAAATCCGGAAGTCAAAATTGCGATGGCCATTGTTAGCGCTTCCTATCCCGGAGTCTCCCCTTCTGACATGGAAGAGTTGGTAACCAAAAAAATTGAGACAGACATTTCTGGAGTCAGTGGCATCAACAAAATCACTTCTACTTCTGCTAATTCTTTTTCCAGCGTGGTGGTTGAATTCGATGCCAATCAAAATGTGGACGATGCCGTCAGGAAATTGCGAGACAAATTGACAACCATTCGAAAAGACATTCCAGCAGACGCTAATGATCCCCAGGTGCAAGAAATTTCCTTGGATGACACGCCAATTGTGACTTTTGCCCTGGTTGGGCCCTATGATGGTTTCACGCTGCGAACTTATGGCGAAAAAATTAAAGATGAATTGGAAAAAATTCCTGGCGTTCGAGAAGTGAAGATTTCCGGCGGCGATCAAAGTCAGTTTGAAGTAGCCTATGATCCTGGCAAACTTGCGCTTTTTGGCATCAGCACTGATCAAGCTAACGGAGCTATTGCTGCCACCAATCGCGCAATTCCAGCTGGCAATTTTGAAGGCAGTCAGTTTAACTATCCCGTCCGCTCTGATGGAAGATTTTATGACGCCAAAACCCTGGGCGAAATTCCAATTTCCCACACTCAGCAAGGCGCTATTGTTTATCTGAAAGATATTGCAACAGTTTCCGAAAAATCCATCGAAAAAACCATTTATTCTCGTTTTTCAATGGACGGCAAAGCTCCGCAAAATGCCGTCACCTTGCAAGTGGTCAAAAGAACTGGTGGCAGCATCATCAACACTGTGAAAAACTCGCAGGCAAAAATCAATGAACTGCTAAAAACTTTTCCAGAAGGCATCACTTTCTCCGACACGGTCAATCAAGCTGATCGCATCGAAAAAGATTTCAACCAACTCACTCATGACTTTTTGCTCACTTTGATTTTAGTGGTGGGAATTTTGTTTTTGATTGTGGGGCTTAAAGAAGCTTTCGTGGCAGGCTTGGCAATTCCATTAGTGTTCTTTACTACTTTCGGAGTGATGCAAGTCACCGGAACTTCCCTCAATTTCCTTTCGATTTTTGCCTTACTACTTTCCTTGGGACTTTTGGTGGATGACGCCATTGTGGTGGTTTCAGCTACCAAGCAATATATGAAGACTGGCAAATACACCCCCGAAGAAGCGGTGCTGTTGGTGCTCAATGATTTCAAAATTGTGTTGGTTTCCACCACCTTTGCCACGGTCTGGGCTTTCTTGCCACTGCTTTTGGCCTCTGGCATTATGGGACAATTCATCAAATCAATTCCAATCACAGTTTCCGTGACTTTGATTTCATCTTTGCTGATTGCGCTGATGATTAATCATCCGTTGGCAGCGGTGCTAGAAAGAATTAGACTAACCAGAAAATTCTTCGCGCTGATTTTAATCTCTACTTTATTAGTAGGCTTAATCGGCGTGACCCAACATTCAATTTTTGGCTACGTTCTTGCGACAATTTCTTTTGCAATTATTTGTTGTCTACTGGTTTGGTATTTTGAAAAAGGCAAACAAAATCTGCAAGCCAATTTTGAGCTCTCCGAAAAAGAGTGGGCCAATGATGAACTGATCAAAGAAAAATTGCTCTTGCAAGGCAAGCATGAAGATGCAACTTTTGGCAGCAAACTTATTCACGGCATTGTGCATTTTGACAAGGTTTTACCTGTCTATGAAAAATATTTGCGTCTGGCAACCTCCACCAAAAAACGTCGCCTCGTAACTTTATTTTCAACGCTAGCCTTGTTTGTTTTTGCCATTGCCCTGCCAATCACTGGGGTGGTTAAATCTGAATTTTTTCCGCCCGCTGATGGCGATGCTCTTTATTTGAATATTGAAGGTCCAGTGGGACTTAATCTCAATCAGACTGATCAAATCACCCAAGAAGTTGAAAAAAGAATTTTGAAAATTCCAAATATTGTGAATTTTTCAACCATCGTTGGCAACCCTGGCACTGGTGGTTCTTCTCTTGGTGGTGGAGGTTCCAACAAATCAAACACTGCTTCCATCACTATCAAGCTCAGTCCTCAAGAAAGCCGCAACATCAAGGCCTATGACATTGCGCAAGAAATCCGCGATGCAGTTGCCAACATTCAAGACGCCACTATCACGGTTTCTGCTCCCCGCGGCGGGCCACCATCTGGCAGTGCTTTTCAAGCGCAGATTGCGGGAGAAAATTTGCAAACGTTGGACAAGATTGCCAATGATTTGAAGCCGATTTTAAATTCCATTCCTGGCACCATCAACGCTGACATTTCTCTGAAAGATGCACCAGCTGAATACACCTTTTCCTTAGATCATGCCAAGCTGGAACTTTATGATTTAAACGCCACTACAGTTGGCATGGCTCTGCGCAGTGCAATTTCTGGCACCACCGTGACCACTGTGATCCGAGAAAACAAAGACATTGATGTGCTGGCTCGTTTTGACAAAACAAAAATTCCAAATTTGGAAAGCATTGGGAATTTGCAAATTTTGAGCAACAAAAAACAACCAGTCTTCCTCAAAGATGTGGCTGAAATAAAACTAACGCCCTCAGTTGACGCCATCACGCGAATTGATCAGAAAAGAACTGTCTTGCTGACGGCTGATGTTTCCGGCACCACCAACGCCACTCAAGTGGTCAAAGAATTTCAAACCAAATTTGCCGAGCAATATAAGCTGCCCGATGGTTATGCTATCAGCTATGGCGGTGAAAATGAACAAAACACCGAATCAGTGATGTCTATTATTCGCGCCATGGCCATTGCGGTCGTGCTGATCATTTCCACACTCGTGATTCAATTTAATTCCTTCCGCAAGGCTATTATTGTGCTGGTCACATTGCCTTTGGCGCTGATTGGAGTGTTTGTCGGCATGGCGCTGCTGGGAGTCACTTTGAGCTTTCCAGGGCTGATTGGAATCTTGGCGCTTTTCGGCATCGTGGTGAAAAACGCCATCATTTTGATTGACAAAATCAATCTCAACATCAAAACCGGCATTCCCTTTGAAGAAGCTATCATCGATGCCGGCAAGTCTCGTCTTGAAGCCATCTTCATCACCTCCATCGTCACCATCGCCGGCATCATCCCCATCACCCTTTCCAATGCCACCTGGACCGCTCTCGGCTCCGCCGTCATTTTCGGACTTTCCATTTCATCCTTCTTTACTCTCTTTATCATCCCAACCTTGTATATGACTTTTATCAAAGAGAAAGATAGATTTTAATACAGAATCAACTTAATTCGTGATAGCAAGACGTTGGAGGCTTAGCCTCCAAGGGGAGGCTAAGCCTCCTTGCAACTGGCAGTGATTTAATTGATCCAGTATAAAAACTTTTGCTACGTAGCTTACTGCGTAACAAAAAAATCTTAATTTGAAAAAACATACCACTAAGGTATGCTTTTTTGAAATAAAAATCTAACTTAATAATTTTTGGATATCATCCTGACTGAATTCTTTTTTATAATTAATCAGTTTTGGATGCTTGATTCGGCGGAGTTCTTCGTCATAAGTTGCCATAATGTTTCTGGCTCTTTTTTGATAGACCAACCAATTCCTTTGAGCAGCAAATTCCTTGAAAACTTTTTCAAACTCGATCTGCGTTAGCATTCTCTGTAATTTTTTAAATTCTTTTTCCACTTCCCCAGCCAAGCCAGTTTCAAAAGCACCCACAATCAAAACAATTTCTTCATACATAAAATTCCTCGTCAAATCTTTTTTCACCAGCTTTAAAAGCTTGCGATATTCTTTGGCTCTTTCCAGAAAAAGAAAATTATACAGCATATCTGTATAAGTTCCATAATTTTTCACTTCCACAAAATCCTTAACGCAATCTGTGAAATCTCGACGATATTCTTTCGTTTCTTCGCGTGTCTCAAAAAATTGACTAGCTAATTGATTGATGAATTTTGGATCCCTTGTGGCAATCTGCATAACTTTTTTGAAATCGCTTTCCACTCTGATAAAATATTTTCTGACTTTTTTGCCAATCTCGCTATTTTCAATCATCGCCAATTCCTTGGCCATATCCACAGAAATAATATAGTCTTTGGCAACAACTCGGCCAGTTTTAGAGTCCTTAACTTTTGCTTTATTTGAGCCAACTTTTCCATCCCCCAATTTGGGGATGGATGTAAAATAATCTAAATCTTCCACAAAATCATACTTAATAATTCTATCTTTTATCCAAGTAGAAAAGTCTCTGCCCACCCCCAACCATCTGTAAAGTTCCCTGGCGTTTACAAATCTTTTCTTCTCACCATTAAAATCTCTTTGAATTACTTTAATGTTGATAAGTTCGTTCATCATATGTTTGTTTTTAGTTTGTTATAATGATATTTTATCACTAGCATAAAAAGCCGTCAAATCTGACAAATGATAGCCAAAAAAATAATTCCCCTCACAAATAACATTCTCACATTCTCAAGAATGTGAGAATGTTATTAATTATCATGAAAAAAATATGTCCTTATGTGGTTAAAAGGACTTATTCTGAAAACAAAAAACATTGCAGTTTTGTCCATATGTCTATGATTGCAATGTTTGGATTTTTATTTTGTTGATTGTCAGTTCAATGTCTCCGACTTGAACTGGATTGTTCTCACTGTTAAATTCAGAACAGTTTCAATTTCCTCCAAAGACGGACAGGCGAATCTGAGACGCTGAACCGACTAGAGATTGCAAAAAGTCGCATATGCAAAAATTTGCAATACTTTTTCCAAGAAGTTTTTATCTGGACTACTGTGAAAAAATTAAAAGAGTTGAAAATTATTGCGATAGCTAAAATTTTCAACTCTCTAAAAATGACTTATCAAGCAAATCTGGCATTAAGCGTATCGATATAGCTACTATATAAAGCTAAATTTTCTTCAAAGACAGCTTCATCCCATTTACTTTTTTTGCAATTCAAGATAGCCTGCGCAATAGCTTTCTCTTCTTCGTTTGAATTTTCAAGCACCCAGCTATACGAAAATGCTCCCTTTTTGCCTCTTCCTTGTTGCAAGTGATATATAATTCTTGCCAACACTTTCGAAAACAGAATGTGTTTCTCACCAGGATGTGTTTTAAATGAACCGTTTTCCATTCTAACGAGGTGATCCAATCTAATTTTGACTGCTTCCGCTGTTCCAATATCCTTCAAGCTAAAATCTGATCTTAAAAATATCTTTCCAGCAACATGTTTCCAATAAGGAAAATCAAGCAACAACAATTGTGGATGAATAAAACTTCCCAAATTTCCTTTTACTGTTCCAGTGTCCAATTCTGATTTATACAAAAATCTAAATCCAAATTTATCAAATCCTGATTTCTCGCAAAGCTTGTTCTTGATTTCATTTTCCAAGGCAAGCGACATATTTTCACTTACGAAACCGATAGAATCAATGTCACTTTCACCTTCCTTATAATCAGGAGTTAAAATAGAACCATACAAGTAAAGAGAAACAAGCCCTTGGTCTTTGTACTCTTCGAAGATTTCTTTTAAGACATTCTCGGGTGTATTTTTCATAATATTGCTTATTAAAAATTAAAAAGTTAAAATTTTTCTTTATAAACTTTTAAAAATCTTACTCCACCATATACAATAAGTAAGAATCCAACAATTAAATTCAAGATTTTAATCATTGAAATTGGAATATCCCCCTTCATTACTAAGGAAAATAAAATCACAGATATACCCATAAATAAGAGGGTTGCGAAACCTGCACCAAAACCGAAAATAAGTAGCTCTCTTTTTGTATAATTATATTCGAGTGCTTTTACCATAAATATATTAGTAAAGAAAATGATTGTCAAAGGGTTAGAGATGGTAAGAAGAAAAACAGATAGGAAACTACCTAAAAGATTTATAGGGTTGACATTTGTGGTAGTCAAAATGTCACCTCCTGAAAATCCTTTAATCATAATTATTCCGAAAATTATCAACGCGATTGAACCTACAATTCCAAGAATCTTTTTAGTCTTTTTATTTTCCAATAATTTTCCAACACCTAATATGGCCAATGTAATATAAAAATAGTCAACAGCTGTAACTGCCAAAACCGCAACTAGACCATCCAAAAACGATTTTTGTATTGATAGATTAATTATAAAAAAGAAAACAGGTCCAATTGCAAATTGCAGAATCAATCCTGTCACTAATCCATTTTTGAAAATTTTCATCTTATTTTAATAATTCTTTAATAAATGACTCTACCCAAGCAGATCCAGTCCATTCACAGATTTCTCAAAATCCTCTGCCCCGCTCACGAGAATTGATTGAATTCCAAACTTACTGGCAATTTCGACATTCTCATTTTCATCATCAAAAAAGATCGCTTCTTCTGGAGAAAGATTAAGCTCTTTCAAAATTTTCTCATAAAATTCTTTTTCTGATTTTGAAGACTTAAGCTCGAAAGAATAAAAAAATCCATCCAACTCATTTTCAAGTTTCAAATTCTTTTTGATATACTGCCCACGATATTTTTCTTGGTCGGTCACCAAATAGCATTTATAGCCTTTTTCTTTCAATTCCCGCACGACTTTCAAAACTTCTTCATCAACCACGCAAAATGAAAACCAAAAATCAAGGAAGCTTTCCATTGTCCCTTCCCAATTCCACTGCTTCAAAAATGGTTTCAGTTCTTCTTTCAAATCAACTTTGCCTTCTTGACACTGTCTAAAATTGGTCTTGAAAAATGGCAAAATCAAATCTTTTGAAACGCCATACTCTTCAGCAAAAATCTCGCTAAAATAGCGCTGCTTCTTGAAAACCAAACCATCCGCATCCAATAAAATTGCTTTGATTTTGTTCATATTTTTTTGTAATTAATTAAAATAATCTATCTCATATATTCACGAAAACTACCCTTATAATGCTTGGATTGACTTATGTATTCAATAAGTGTGCTATAAAAAAATCTTACTTTTTCTGCCTCACTTCCATTTATTTCAAGTCCGTAGTTATTATCAACAGCAACCGTAAATTTATATGATCCTATATTTTGCTCGATACCAGGAGTAATCTTATGAAGCATCTTAACCATTGTTGCTATATATCTCTCATAGGGAGCATTTTGATCTTTATCACTATCCTTAATATCACGTTCAATGGAATCAAGCACTGAAACCAAATTTTCCTGACTCCCAAAAATAGCAACCAACATCCATATTCCGATATCAAAAACTTGCTGAAAGTTATCTCTAAAATGATCCTGTGAAAAAACGCCACTCCTTAATTCTGGAAAATTATATTTTATCGGCTTAAATAGCTGTCTTAAATTTAAACCATCCACATTTAATGATCGAATTAACACATCTTCGAGTAACAATTTAATATAACCACTCTCACCTATTGATTCCTTAAGATTTTCTTCATCACATTTAATTTTCTTTATCAATTTAGGAATATACTCCTTAATAATTTTTTTATTATCAAGATAGTAAGGTCTCACTGTAAAAAATTTATCAAAATAACCCCAAAAATCTGATTTTTCTCCATATTTATGTCGAAAAATATTTTTAATATTCTCTATGTCTCCAACAATTACAACGTGATCGAAATTAAATTTTATATTTTCGTCATCAAAATGAGCAGAAAAAACATTTAAAAGTCTAAAGATATGTTGTGGATCAATTCTATCCATATCATCTAATATTAAAACACTCTTCTTTTCTCCCTTTTGTTGAATTATTTTTTCACTCAATATTTGACTCAAGTAATCAGTTTCTAAAATATTCTTACAATTCATCTCATCAGTAAATTTTTTAACAATACCTTTTTCTCCTGATTTATATTCCTTCTTAAACCTTTGAAATTCCTTATCCATTTTTAACAAATCCTGCATCGGATGACCTAATTTGCTCAGGAATTGCATTAATGGATTTGGCGATAAGTCTGACAAAGCAGTTGTTGATTCAATAATTGATTGCAAAAAACCATTTATTGAACCCTTTTCCCTGCAAAAAGAAAGGAAAAGTGCCATATTATCAGCAATTCCTGAATTTCTATTTTCATCAAATATCTCTCCATTTTTATCCAGTAATTCAATAAGAATATCATACTTCAATAAATCGACAATGTCTTCACTTTCATTAATTTGGTAATTAATTGGAAAAAGATGAAAAACTTCATAATTTTCACTGAATGAAGAGAAGAATTCTTTTAAAAAATACGTCTTACCTGTTCCAAAACGACCAGAAAAAAATATTCTTTTATTGTTTTTAACTTCTTGTAAAAAATGATGAAAATTTCCACTTATTCCATCAATTGGTAATAACTCATCTTGCTCCATATGTTTTCACCTTATTTCTTTTAAAATAATTAAATACATTTTTTAATTTCCTATTTTTCAATCTTAGGTTCAAGTTTCTATTGCAACATTATGATACCATATAGGCTATCATAATTAAACAAAGAAGCTATGAAAATTAACGAATTAGTTTTTGAGGACAGAGAGGAAATTAGTCGGCTATTACTATTGGGATTAACTTTTGA
>CAINNK010000014.1 GCA_903851135.1 uncultured bacterium
AACATTGTGGACTTGGTGGAAAAACACCAAATGAAGTGCTACAATTAGCCTAATTTCTTAACTTACATGGAACCGCCAAATGTCTGTTCCTAAAACATTTTGATGTTTCTGGCCTAGAAATGCCGTTCCTGGCCAAGCTAAAGGATATTTAACCCCTAAAATAGCCTACTTGCTGAGCCACTTTTGAAATATTTTTGTCAAAAAAAATTTTCGCAATCAAAAAAACACACCTATGAATTAATTCATAGGTGTGTTTTTGGATATGAATTTTAATTTCAACTTAGTATAATTTTCCCCACTCTGATGTCTAATTTTTGAAAATCTTCATAGGTTACCATAGGATTTATATATTATTTTTTAATTTTTCCTTCAGCAGTAAAATTGCCAACGCTGAACCCATGGCCACAATTTCATTTTTCTGGGCCATTTCAACAGCCCGTTCAAAGCCAACTAACAAAACTTCAATCTCTTCTTGAACATCATCATCTGAATTAAAATGTTTGTCAGTTTTCAAAACATTTTCAGCAAAAAAGAAATGCATTTTTCGATTGAGTTGACCATAGGTTTCATAGAAAGAACCAAGCGCAGTCAGAGAAGTTGCAACATAGCCAGTTTCTTCTTCAAATTCACGCTTTGCACCATCTTCGAGCGTTTCTGTTTTCTCACAAGAACCTGAGGGAAATTCAATCACTGTGTCATCAACCATATATCTATATTGCTTGATCATCACAAGCTTTTTGTCTTGCGTCATTCCAAGTACCATGGCCGAATCGTTGCTGTCCCAATAAGTCCATTCTTTCTGCTGCCCACTGGGAAGTTCGACCAGGTCTTTTCTGACCCTGAAATATCTTGAATCAAAAGCAACTTCAGATTTCAAACATTTCCATTTTTGCATAAGTATAAATTAATTTTAGATAAAAAAACCGAGACTATAATAGTCCCAGTCTTTTTTTGGCTTCGAAAACTTGGTGGCTGTTCATTTGACCAGACTTTTCCATTTGCTCAAGTGTGGCGAGAATATCTTTTTTATTTTTTTGGATATTCTCTGGAGTCATCACTTTTTTCATCAGACTTTCTCGTTCTTGCGGATTCATCTTCTCCAGCTTTTTCATTGCCATGCGCTGCAGCATTCCCATACTCTCAGGATCAGCAGGATTGGCCACTTTTTTCTTTTTCTTGTCTTTTTTGAAAACATCTAGAATACCCATAATAAGTTTGTAAAGTTAAAAGTTATAAAGTCATAAAGCAAACTATGATAATACCCATCGTAATTAAAAGATTTTAAAATCCTAAACCCCAAATCCTAATTTCCAATAAAGTTCCAAATCCCAAGTCCTAATTTTTGACATTTAAATTTTGGATTTCCTTAGACATTAGACATTTAGATTTAGGATTTTGGTAAACCTATTTTTTGTATTTCATCGTCAATTCGTAACTCGTCACCAGCAGCGCTGAAGCCACAAAGATCGAGGAATAAGTTCCAAAAGTCACACCAACCAAAAGAGCCAAGGAAAAATATTTAATGGAAGCGCCGCCGAAAAGATAAATGGCCAGCAACGTTACAATAACAGTCATGGAAGTGTTGATGGAGCGCACCAACGTTTCATTGAGACTTCTGTTTACTACATCAGCAAATGGTTCTTTTGAAGAACCCCGCAAAAGATTTTCTCTGGTTCGATCATAAACCACAATCGTATCGTGCACTGAAAATCCAAGAATTGTAAGAAGTGCTGCGATAAATGGAATACCAACCTTGATGCCGTAAAAATGCCCCAGAACTGAGAAAACTCCGGCAGTTATAATAACGTCATGTGCAAGAGCGATAACGGCTCCTGCGCCATATTTCCAAGACTCAACCGGACGAGAAACTTTGCGAAAAGCCCAAGCAATATAAGCCATAATTGCCGCAATAGCGATGCCAAGAGCGTTGAGAGATTTTGTTTTGAGTTCTTTTGAAACGGAAGAATTGACGAAATCGACTCGCAATTGGGTTGCGTCAGCGTATTTGCCATTAATTGCTTTCCAAGCATCGTCGTTGGTCTTGTCTTCCTCAGCGGCATAGCGAATCAAGACTGAATTATCGCCTGAAGCTTGAATTGTCAAACTGTTTAAACTTATGCCCGAAAGCACATCTGAAATTTCTTGATTTGAAGGAATGGTGTTGGCAAATTTGACTTCCATCAAAGTTCCACCGGTAAAATCAGTGTCATATTTCAGACCCCAAACCAGCAGACTCAGCACACTCAGCAAAGTTAAGGTGCCAGAGAAAATATAAGCGTATTTAGTTTTGGAGATAATGTTGAACATAACGGCAATTTGAAATTTGAAATTTTTAATTTGAAATGAATTTTAAATGATTTAATTTTAAAATTTAGAAATTAAAAATTGATTGAAAATTTTAAATTAAAAATTAAAAATTATTTCTGGATATTTTTCTTCCGCACCCCAACCAGCCAAGTTCGTTCATGAATCCAATCACTAATGATGAATTTAAGCATTGTGCGAGTGACAACCACTGCTGTAAACATCGACACCACAACTCCAATAAACAAAGTGGCTGCAAAACCCTTCACGAAACCGGTGCCCATCAAATAAAGAACGCCGGCAGTCAAAAGTGATGAGATGTTGCCATCCCTAATTGAAGTCCAAGCGCGCTTGAAACCTTCATCCAAAGAACCGGTGATGGTTCGACCGCCGCGAATTTCTTCTTTGGTTCTTTCGAAAATCAGCACATTGGCATCCACTGCCATTCCAATTGAAAGAATGAAACCAGCAATACCGGAAAGCGTCAACGTGATGCCAGACATTTTGAAAATCGTAATCATCAGCCCGGTGTAAATCAGCAAGGCCAAGGAAGCAACCAAACCAAGAAAACGATAGAAAACAAGCATGAAAACAATCACTGCTCCCAAACCAATTGCCCCGGCAATTAAACTTTTCTTGAGTGAATCCATGCCAAGCGAAGCTTCCACACTTTGTTGGGAAACCAAAGTAAGCGGCACTGGCAGCGCCCCAGTGTTGAGATTCTGGGCCAAAGTCTTAGCTTCTTGCAAAGTGAACTTTCCTGTGATAACTGCTTCACCGTTGGTAATTTCTGATTGCACGGTTGGAGCGCTGATAATTTTTCCATCAAGCAAAATTGCAATGGTCTTGTTGAGATTTTTCTTGGTCAAATCTGCAAAAAGTTTTGTGCCTTCTTCGTCAAAACGCAAGGAAATTTGAGGTTCACCCAAGCCTTGGCTTTGGAAAACAACGGAAGCGCTTTTCAAATTCTTGCCAGTCAGGCCGGTTGATTTGTATTTAAATTGCGGATATTGATCAGTGGTCATTTTCGTCAGCAAAATATGCGCGGCATGGACTTCCAAATTGTCGCCTTCGCCTCTTGATTCAATGAATTTGATGATATGCCAACCGAATTGTGATTCAACTAAATCAGGGTAAAGTTCTCCTGGTTTGAGATTGCCTTCAAAAAGCACCTTGTCAAACTCTGGCACAAAAGTTCCCTTTTTCACAAAACCCAAATCTCCGCCGGCATCTTTTGATCCCGGATCTTGACTATTGGCTTTGGCCAAATCTTCAAAACTGGCGCCTTTCTTGATTTGATCAAGCAAATCAGCAGCTTTTTCCTTGGCCTTGTTATTAAGCGAATCAAACATCTGTTGAGTTTGAGGATCCATGCCCTCTTCTTGAAATTCCAATAGTGGCGTTTCTTTGATTTGGTTTTTGGCTTGCTCGATATCTTTCACGCCTGGGATTTCAACAATCACTCGATAATCACCACCGCTTTGAGCTGTTTGCACCAATGGCTCGCCTACGCCAAAAGCATTGATTCTACGCTCAATCACATCTTGAGCCCCTTGAAGAGCATCGGTGATTTTGGCCGGATCAACCTTTGAAACGTCAGCTTTGTACTCCAAATGAATCCCTCCTTGCAAATCAAGCCCGAGATTAACTTTAAGCTTATTAAGTGTGTTGTACAGCGGTGCTATTTTCGAAACGGCTTGCGGATAGGAAATAAGCCCCACCACCACAGCCAAAAAAACGACTCCCGCAAACTTCAATTGTAATTTTCTTTTCATATTCATAAATTTCATTATATTACAGTGCTTTAAATTAGGCAACAACAGGGCAGCTTTTAACTTATAGCCTCATTAGCTTTTAGGAAATATAAAAATACTAAAACATATATAACTAAAAGACGGCCTAGATATTTTTTAAAATGGCTTCATTGGCTTTTGTGAGAATTCTTCTGGAATCAGCATTGCCAACTTTCTTGTAAGCTTCTTCGAAGCTAAGCCACTCAAAAGCTTTATTTTCAAAATCAATTTGCACCTTGGTAATTTCTGTTTGCACACAGAAAAGCACCGCTCGTTTGAAAATGTTTACCCCTCTGCCCTTTTCAATTCGTTCTTTCCTTTCATTATTTTTGGCTTGATAAAAATACCATGAACTTTGACGAAAATTTGGCAAAATCAAAATTTGAGCAAGGCCGGTTTCTTCCAAAATTTCTCGACGCAAAGTTTGCTCTTCGTTTTCACCTTTTTCAACGTGACCCTTGGGAAAATCCCATTGCCAAGAGCGATAGCAAAGCAGCAAATACAAGATTTCATTTTCTTGTTTTCTGAAAACCACCGCCCCTACTGATTTTTCAAAGGCAAAAAGTTTGGTCATACAAATTTTCTATCTGAAGTTGACAGTCATTTTAAAATAGATTAATAATAAAATTAGGCGTCATACTGAGGGAGTTAGGCAGGTCATTCCTTCGGAAGTTCATTCTCCTCATTGAGGGGCGCTGCTACGTCTCGGGACCTCCATTCAAAGTTGCGAAGTGGGACTTTGATATACGTTAGTGTTGCTGTCCTTAAAACATTTAAAATTTTGTTTTCTGGGCCAACACAAGGCCATAAGAATTTAGGGTTAGGAGGTCATTTTTTTAATTTGACCATGCACATTATTCTGTGCTCACCTGAAAATTCTTATGGTCTTTTTTATTTTCCATGACATTGCTTAAACTTTTTCCCACTCCCACATGGGCAAGGGTCATTGCGACCAACCTTGCTGCTGTTGATGATTGGCTGTTGCGGAGCAGCTTGCTGATTCGTTTGAGCTTCACTGCCGCCAGCAAATTGCTCAAGATTTTCTTGGGCTCCTTGATATTGCACATTTTGCGGCAACGCTTCAACCTGAGCCTGACTTTGAGTTGAAATCATGGAAATTTTGAACATAGTTTTAACGGTCGTTGAACGCATATTCTCCATCAAATGCGAGAACAAATGAAAAGCTTCCCGTTTGTATTCAATCAATGGGTCGCGTTGGCCATAACCGCGCAAGCCAATGCCTTGACGCAGATAGTCGATTTCGTCCAAGTGATTCATCCAAAGGGTGTCAATAGTTTGCAAAATAATAGCTTTTTCGATTTGGCGCAGGTTTTCGCTGCCGATTTCTTGCTCTTTCCTGATGTAAGCTTCTTTAGCCTTACCCATGACATATTCTTGCATCAGGGTAATTTTCTCGGCTGAATTCTTGGATTTGTCTTCTCTAATCTGCTCTAGCTTCTTTCCGTCCTGGGACGAAAAAGCAAAAATATTTTGAATTTCGGTTGTAATTTTTTCGACTTGCCATTCATAATCATCGCCAGCGCAATGCACAGAAATTGTGCGTTCAATTTCTTCATCAATATAACCCAACAATTCTGGCTTAACATCTGAGGCCGCCAAAATTTCCTTGCGTTTTTTGTAAACAACTTCGCGCTGCTTGTTCATCACGTCGTCATAATCCAAAACGTGCTTACGCATATCAAAATTGTAGCCTTCGATTTTTGATTGCGCGCTTTCAATGGTTCGAGAAATAATTGGATTTTGAATAGGTTGATCTTCTGGCAGTCCCAGTGAATCCATCATACTCTTGAGTTTGTCGCCACCGAATCGGCGCATAAGTTCATCGTCAAGGGAAACATAAAATTGTGAAAGTCCTGGGTCGCCTTGGCGTCCAGCGCGTCCTCGCAACTGGTTGTCAATGCGCCGCGCCTCATGGCGTTCCGTTCCAATAATGCAAAGTCCGCCAACTTCACGCACGCCTTCGCCCAATTTGATGTCAGTTCCGCGTCCAGCCATGTTGGTAGCAATTGTCACAGCGCCAAATTGTCCAGCGCCAGCAATAATAGAAGCTTCTTTTTCATGCTGCTTGGCATTGAGAACTTCGTGCTTGATACCTTCGCGCACCAACAGCGCGCTGAGATATTCAGATTTTTCAATCGCAATAGTGCCGACCAAAACCGGTTGACCTTTGGCATTGAGCTGTTTGATTTTTTCCACAATTGCGTCAAATTTGCCTTTTTCAGTTTTATAAACCACGTCTGGCAAATCCTTGCGAGACATCACTTTGTTAGTTGGAATTTCCAGCACGTCCAATTTGTAAACCTTAGAAAGTTCTTCGGCACTGGTTGAAGCGGTTCCAGTCATGCCAGAAAGCTTAGCATACATGCGAAAATAGTTTTGAAAAGTAATGGTCGCCAGCGTGCGCGATTCTTTTTGCACTTCTACTTTTTCTTTAGCTTCGATGGCTTGATGCAAGCCGTCACTATAGCGGCGTCCTTCCATTAAACGTCCAGTGAAATCATCTACAATAATAACCTGTCCATCCTTGACCACATAGTCGCGATCACGCTTGAAAAGAATTTCGGCTTTGAGAGATTGTTCCAAATGATGAACGTAACTGATTTTTCCAAGTTCATAGATGTTGCCAACTCCCAAAGCTTGTTCAACTTTCGCCACCCCATTTTCAGTGAGCGTGACGGCTTTCATTTTTTCGTCAACTTCAAAATCCTCCGTCTCTTTCAAGCGAGGAATAATCTGAGCAAAACTTTGATACATCTTGGTTGATTCGCTGTCCGGCGCAGAAATAATCAGCGGGGTTCTGGCTTCATCAATCAAAATAGAGTCGACTTCATCCACCACAGCATAACTCGGTTCGCGTTGTGACATTTGTTCAATACTTTGAACCATATTATCTCGCAAATAATCAAAACCAAATTCATTGTTGGTTCCGAAAGTGATGTCAGAATTATACGCTTGCCTGCGAGAGATTTCGGAAAGGTTTTCCATTTCCACACTCACTTCATCGCTATCGATAATTTTTGGTTCATAAAGATAGGATACATCGTGCATGATGCAGGCCGTGGAAAGTCCCAAGGCATGATAAACACTGCCCATCCAATTGCAGTCACGTTTGGCCAGATAATCATTAACAGTCACGATATGCACGCCTTTGCCTTCCAAGGCATTAAGATAAACCGCCAAAGTTGAAGTCAAAGTTTTGCCTTCCCCAGTTTTCATTTCCGTGATCAAACCTTTGTGCAGTGCGATGCCTCCCAAAAGCTGCACGTCGTAGTGGCGTTCATTGATCACTCGTTTAGCAGTTTCGCGCACCACGGCAAAAGCCTCAGGCAAAATCTGATCCAGAGTTTCTCCATTCTTGAGACGCTCGCGAAATTCCTGCGTCTTTCCTTTAAGCTCTTCATCCGGCAAAGCTACCATTTTTTCTTCCAAAGAGTTAATCGCTGCCACAATCGGACGAAATTTGTTCACTTCTTTTTCATTTGATCCAAACAGTTTGCTGAATAGTGCCATATATTTAAGTTCGTGAAGTTAGAAAATTATCAAGTCAAAAGTTCACCAAATTAGAACGCTAAAAATTCATAAAGTCATATCAAAAAATATACATTTTTTGATATGAAAAATTTTAACCTGTTTATTTCTTTAGCATACAGCAAAAATGGGGCTTCGTCTAGCCCGATTCTTGCTTTTATTGAAATACGCAGTGGCGCAATTCATTTCATTTCAAAGCACCTCAATAATTTTCTAGCTGCTGATTTGCCGCACTTTCTCAGAAAGGGCTTCTAGTTGCAAAGCGAAAGGATTTTCTGGCCAGCATTCAAGCAGTTCGGCGTTGGTTTCGAGAATATTTTTGATCTTTTGCTTTTTGGGCGCATTAAAAGTGTCAAAGATTTTCTCACCTCTTTTGGCGTGATCATCAAGCAGCTCAGTTAGGTTGTTGATAATGTCCGCAGATTTCAAAAGAATAGCATCATGCGAAAAAGTTTTAATGTGTTGCAAGGCCTGACTTTTTCGTTCATGCCAGGACAAACTTTTGTCAGTTTCCGTGACGCTCAAAACCAACTGCGCAACTTTCTTGCCAAAGCGCTCCTCCAACATTTCAAAGGTCACTTTCTTTTCCGCGATGCTGTCTTCAATGGTGTCATGCAAAATTCCAGCGCAAATCACTTCTTCATCCGCTCCGATGCTGGAAAGCAAAATCCCAACCGTCAGTGGATGCGTGATGTATGAAATGTCTTTGCCTTTGCGTTTTTGTTTTTGATAAACTTCGTGAGTTTTGATTGCAAATTTGATTGCGCGTTGAATTTTTGCCAGGTCTTTCATAAATTAAATATATTTTAAGTTATAAACCAATGAAATGTTCTTTGCAGATTTTCAAGCCAAACAGGACCGCAAAAATTCTTGTTGCGCCTTTATTTTCTCAGTCTTTTTCATTTTGGCAAGTTCGAGGACATTGCTGTCGGACAATTCTTCCAAAATTTTGTCGAATTCAGCCACCGTGGGATTGACTTGCAAAGCCATTTTGTTGATGCCCAAAAGTTTGATGCCATCCAAAGTTCGGACGCGAGAAAGCGCAACATAGCCCATGCCATATTCAAAAGATTTGCTCAAATCCATTTCAACTGCATCGAGCGTCATGCCTTGACTCTTGTGCACGGTGATGGCCCAAGCCAGTCGCAGCGGCACTTGCGTGATGGAAGCCAGCTCATCACCTTCTTCTTCAATTGACCATTTTTCCGGCGTCGCAGCAATATTTTTTCCAGCCAGCGTTTGGACGATCGGAAATTCTTTGTCGTCATAACCAACCACCTTTCCCAAAGTGCCATTAACATAGCCTCGCTCAAAATTATTTTTCACAAACATCACCACTGCCCCTTTTTTGACCACCAACACTTCCGGTGCCAAACAGCCTTTTCTCACCGCAGCGGCAATTTGGTCAATGCCCGAAGAAGTCATTTGAAACATTTTGGCCTCGCCTTGAATTTTCTTGAGCTGGAAATCATTCATCGCGTCAACATTAACGTTGTGCGTGAAAAGTTTTGTCGGCGTGATGTTTTTCTTGATTTCCTGGCCGGCTCTGGAAGCAAGCATTTCAAGTGTTTCCTGACTGCAAGCCTTGCTGCGAATGTCACCCAAAATTTTCAACATTTTTTGATCTTCTTGACGGTGTTGCTCTTCCAAATAGCAAATCTTTGGACTCATTTCTTCCCAGGCGGCGGATTCAACAACATAGTGAGCCACTTGGCCATATCTAGTCACGGGCGGCAATTGAAAAAAATCTCCGCACAAAATCACTTGCAAACCACCAAAAGGCAAGAAGGGATTTTTGAATTTTTTGCAAATACTATTGACGATGTCCAATTGATGGGCGTGAAGCATTGAAATTTCATCGATGATCAAAACCTTGACCGCGTCAAATCGATGTTTGTGATAGTGTCTTTTTTTGAGTTTGAGATATTCTTCTTCGTTGAAAACGTCCATGATGCCCATGCCTGACCAACTGTGAATCGTTTGGCCGTTCATGTGAGTGGCGGCAATGCCAGTTGAAGCTGTGACGGCCACGCCGATGTTGTTTTCTTTCAAATATTCGATATATTGTTTCAACAAATAGGTCTTGCCGCTGCCGGCAGGACCTGTCAAAAAAACGCTATGTCCCAATTTCAAAATGTCTAAGGCTGCTTGCTGTTTCATATATGCGTATACTAACTCGAAAAAGTGCTCACGTAAATGCTGACCACGAGGAAAAACAAAAGCCACCTTTCAAAGGGCGGCGAATTGAACCAGGTTTAATGAGAAGTTTGCGTTTTGAATTTTGCCAACTCTTCCTTGGGCACATTTTCCTTAATCTTCCCTACAATCTGCTGGACTCGAGTGGCTGTAATTTTGACCTCCCTGGCAATATCGCGAAAATCCATGCCAGTGGCGTAGAGTCGATAAATCTTTTTTCTCTGCGGGGTGAAATTGTATGCTCGCATAGCTTTATATTTTTATTACTAATTATAATTCTAAAAACCAAAGAATTGAAAATAATTGCGACCGCAATAAATTTCAATTCTGCTTTTGACCACTCAACTAAAATAGGGAATTGAAATTTATTGCGATAGCTAAAAATTTCAATTATTGTTTTTTAAATTGAAAAAGTTTTTCAGTTCCCTTTCCTTTTCAATTTCGCTAGCTATTATCATCGTCATTTCTTCACCATTGAAGCCGAAAAAATTTCGAAGAATTTCAACTTCCTCCTGAAACTGATAGGGGCAGACCCAAACACTTTTTTGCAATTGATACAGTCCCAATTCTTTGAGTTTTCCCCGAAGCATTTCACGCTTCGAACGATATCTTTCTTCAATATCAAAAATCAAGATCCGCCATTTTTTGTCCCAATGTTTTGGTTTTTTTATTTTCAATTCGTCAATTGAATATTTTTTAGCCAAAAGCTTCCCTTCATCACTCAAAGAAACATAGAGCTGCTTTCCTCGATATTCCATTTTCAGTAAACCCTTTTTGCGAAGATAATAAAAAGAATTATAGAATCTATCCAACTCCTCACGCTTTCTTTTTCTTTTTTGCTCGAATTCAAAATCTTTAATCAGGGCTGGAATTAACTTTCTGGCAAAAATCGGAGAAGTCGAAGCCACAGCAAACGCACCGCCCACCAAGATGCCTTTCAAAATTTTTTTGGAGATATTTTTTGTATCAACACTCACAACTTTGTTTGTATTTTTATGCCTCAATTCTATCACAGTTGAAAAAAATTGCGATAGCTAGAAATTTAAATTCTTTGGGTTTGTGTTTCTTTCTTGAGGGAGTTGAAAGTTTTTGCGATAGCTAGAAATTTCAATTATTTGCATCCTCTGCTTGTTGGTTATTAGTTTTTTGGATAATTGAAAATAATTGCGACCGCAATAAATTTCAATTATTTTTCGAGGGATTTGAATGTGTCTGGTTATTTTCAATCGCTAATGATTATCTTTTTTCTTTCAACCTTAAAAACCATTTTTTGTCTTTATCTGATTCCCAATTCAGCGACGATTTCGGATGGTATAACAACAGCTAAACTTCTCTTCCCCACCCTTGTAACTTTTCTAACCAATTCTTCTGATTTTTTCATATTTGTTTTTACCCCGTTAAAGTTAGTTGCACCTAACTTTTTAACTGAGGTTATTTTAATTTTTATTTTGTTACGTAGCATGCTACGTAACAAAATATACAAAAAACTTTACTGCGTAGCATATTAATCCTTTATTAAAGGATAACTAATAATTAAAAGCATCTTGTCACAATTCGAACAAGAAACATCCATCAACTCATCATATGCACCCTGCCTGACAAATATGAAAGTTCCTGTGCCAAAGGACTTTCTGGCCAAGCTTCGAGCAAAACTGTGTTGGTCTCAAGTATGTTTTTGATTTTTTTATCTTTGGAAGCATTAAAGCGTTGAAAAATTTGGTCGCCTTCTTTGTTGTGATCATCAACCATCTCGGTCAAATTACTAACAATATCAGCAGATTTCACCAAAATAGCTTCGTGTGAAAAAGTTTTGATATGCTCCAAGGCTTGTTTTTTTCGCTCATTCCAAGATAAACTCTTGTCGGTTTCAGTCACAGCCAAAACCAACTCAGCAACCTTTTCACCAAAACGATCAGTCAGCATTTCCACTGTCACTTTCTTTTCCTCGATACTATCCTCAATAGTGTCGTGCAAAATTCCAGCACAAACCACATCTTCATCAGCTCCAATACTGGAAAGCAAGATTCCCACTGTCAGAGGATGCGTGATATATGAGACATCTTTACCCTTACGTTTTTGCTTTTGATAAATTTCATGCGTTTTGGTGGCAAATCTAATCGCCCGCTGAATTTTTGATAAGTTCTGTATATGATTAGTTATTTAATAATTTTTTTATCTTATTTTGAATTTCAACAGTACATTCAGGATCCATATCTAAATTATTAAGATAATTTTCTAAAACATTTTTATCTTTTATAATATAAACTCCCACATCACCTTTCCATGTCACCAAACCATTGGAATAAACTAGCGCTTTTTGTATGGCAATATGGCCAACCCCATGAGAAGAAAAGTATTCTCTCAGAACAGATACTCTCTTATTTAAAATATTTCTTGAATCTTTATTAAGAAAAATTTGCCTTCCGTCTTTCTTTATATAACATTGATCATTTTCAAAATAAACTTGCTCGGACAGATTTTTAACCTCCAAAACAATTATCCCCTTGTCTCCAATTATCACAGCATCGAAATCAAAAATATGAAATGGCAGTTTAACGTTTTTCAAAAAATTGTTTTTTCCAACTATATCCTCCAGCCAAGAATTCACCAAATCTTCACCTTCAAAACCTCTTTTTGAATTTTTCGCTTCCTTAATCAAATTATCAATTCTGGGCGAACTTAATGCAAAAAGCCAGTCAACCAATTTTTCATTCAATGGATAATATAGGAAACCCAAAAGAAATGAACCAATCACACTATATTCAAATATATTCTGCAAAGAATAATATGCCGAAATTGATAAAGTGGCAAAAAATATAACACCTGTAATAACTAGCAAGAATATAGCTTTAAAAAATTTCTTTTTTGGAAATGACATGCATGTGAAAAAATTAAACAATTATTTCCCTTTAAGTGATTGTCCCACGGGAAACTCTTTTTTATTAATATGGCTTTACTTCTGAAAAATGAAAAGATGCTCGTGCATAATTAGGAGGAAGTTACTTTCTTGAGAACGTTTAACCCAAAAGCCAGTGGCTTTACAGTTGTGTTGTCTTTTAATAATGTCTTCTTTTAAGACAAAGCCTTGTCCAGCTAGACTAAGCGATTTCTTTTTTTAATCAATTCAAGTTCTTTTTCAATATTTTCCATAATACATTATTTTGAAAAAAATTTAATTTTACGATATCACAATATGCTTGAAATATTTTAACGGAAATTCATAATAACTCAAACTTCATTTAAATTTATTTGAGCCATAGATTCAACAACATCAATTATTTTTTTAATATCCTCAACTGGCAGTCTACCATCGCTTGCAATATGCTCTGCCAGCGTTTTAACAAGTGATTTCTCATCACAAACAAAAACGCCAGCAATATCACGAGGTTCAAACTCAAGAACATTTTTTCTTCCAACAAAAACAAGAATCGGATGGATGAAAAATTTCTTCTTAATTACTTTTTCAATACATTCATGTACAAACATGGTTCTCTTTTTTAAATCATTAATAATTGACTTGTTCTGAAAATCCTTTTCTCCAATAAGTAAATATTTTCCATTAGTTTTAATTGGATAACTATAATTTTTCACTTCAATAGTAAAAATCGAGCCCTGTCCAACAACAATAAAATCGATATCTCCGTTTTTTGGAATTTCTATATGCTGAAAAACTGAAAAATCTTTCTTTGGAATATTTTCAAGTTCTTTTTGAATCCTCAACTCCCCAATAATTCCTTTAAGATATTTATCAGAATTCTGATCATGTATGCGATATGGCAGATAAAATTTTTCAGTCGCAAGGAATAATATTCCAAAAGCAAGAAGACCAAGAGAAAAAGAAAGCAACCAAAAATAATCAATTTTAGATATACTGATAGAAATAAAAAACATCATAAATGCTAAAGTAGACGTGCCAAGATAAGAAACGAGGTATCTGTTTGATTTTCTAAAATGAAAAGATTCTTGATCGTTGAGATACTGACTTGATTTTCTAAATTTGAAATTAAACATAAATTTCTTAATCACTATTTGATGGTTAATTCATAATCAATTTAATTTTGTCAAAAATCAGTTTGAAATTATTAAAATCAAAATTCCCTGCAAATTCATCATTTAATTCAACTAACTCTGCAAATTTTGCCTTCGAGTGAATCCAACTTAAATCTCCGATATTTTCATCCCAAATCTTTTTTTCAAAATTATCTTCAGGATTCTCAATTCTTGACGTAGGTTTTCGCCTGCTATCAAAATTAATTTCATTATCGAAATACATGCACTTACTATCACAAATATTTTTTAAATTAATATCACTATAATAAAATTCTATTGAAATATTCTTATAATTTTCACGACTGCTTGGCTTTGGAATACAGAAAGCATAGACATTATTACCATAATCTTTAAATTGTTGACCGCCCTTTTCTATATCTTCAACAATCTTCACCTCATCTCTATCAAAAATACCAACGATTTTACGTGATTGAGGAAATGTTGCAATTTTTTTCAACAAATCCTTCAACTCCGAAGATCCCCAGCCACTTGTGGGAAATTTAAAAGAAAAATCGATATCACAACCAATAATATTTAATTTTTCTTTTGCTTTTTTTAAATGTTTAATATCGGTGAACCCCTCAGTAATAATGAAGGGCTTTGTCGATTCACTTAGCTTTTGTTTAAATTTCTCAAATTCATCGATTTTTAATATTAAATCTTTAATGCGTTCAGATTGTTTCGCAATCTTTTCATAAAATTCCTTATTCGCAATCCTTAATTCTGCATAATTTTCTTTTCCTACCGACAAGATTCTTGAATCACTCTTAATCTTACTAAAAACCTCATAAAAGCGAGCACACTCTGGTGCCAAAGAAATAGTAACTGGTGAATGTGTCGCTATTACAACTAGAATCCCTTTTGATACAAAATATTTCTCAATGAGCTTGAAAAATGCTTCAGTTAATGATGGATTAAATGTCGCGTCGAATTCATCCAGCAGTAATATTTTTTTGAATTCAAAATCAGTCCCATGAAAAGAGGCAAAAATTAGAGTGATAATCGCCTTTTCTCCATCAGAAAGATCCAAAAGACTCCTGCTGTCATCTAAATCAATATCGCCATTTTCTTTTAACTGATACAATTTAGGAATTTCATTTAATTGAAAATCATCATCTTTAAGAAAATAATCGTTTATTCCCGACTTAAATCTATATTCCAGTTTAAGTTCAGAAAACAATTCATTTAGCTCAATCCACGGCGCAAGGCCAAGAGAATTTTGATCAAATTTTGCACCACTTTCCCCGCATTTTTTTATGCTATTATGAACGTTTTTTGCATACTTAAAAAATTCATCACCTATAAAATTTGAAAAGATATCATCGGGCTGCCAAATAAAATCTCCGAAATCAGTATTATTAACATCTTCTTGCAATATCTGTCCATTTGAAAATTTTACTTCTCCAAATTTTTCAATAAGGATATACCTAGATCTTTCACACGCTCCTTGAAACTGTTCCAAATTTTTCTGATTTGAATCTAGCTGGCACTGACGATAATTTTCCCAAACTTGATTTTTTGTATTAATCGGGCCACTAATACCTTGTGTATACATATCTGCAATGCCAAAATTATCTTTAAACGATCTGAATATTACATCCCTATTTTTTAATTTAGTACCATCTAAAATAATATCTGCAACAATAGCCTTACTCTGATCATTTGGAAATTGCTGTCGAATTATGTCCATTAGTTGAGATTTCCCGCTTCCATTAACACCAGAAAGGATTATTAAATCACCATTAAGGTTAACCTCAAACCCAGAATTAAAGGAGCGATATTCCTGATTTACATGTATGTCTAGTTTTTTCATATGTTTTTCTATGACGTTTCTTAATTTACCAACTCATTAACTTTTCAATTACAACATGTTTAATTTTCTTATCACATTCCAAACAAAAGAACCTTTTTGATTCAACGCTATCTGATCCATGGAATTCTTTATAATCGCCATCTTCAATATCCAACGAATAATAATGCATTTCTTTTTGTGCAACACCAACTTTTTCATTAACACATTTACAATGTGGACACACATATTCTTTTATTGTTTCTTCGGTATTTTTCATATTATTCTAAAATACTAAATTTTATATTTCAAAGAATATTCCTTAATCAAATCAAGGCAATCTTCATATGCATCAGCCTTACCTCCAATGAACTCATTGAGTCCAAATTCTTCGATATCCTCACTTTCCCATAGCTCCTCCTTCCATTCTTTGCGATAATCTTTAGCTAATTTTGAAATATATTTCTCCAGAGATTTACCTGTAATTTTTTCTATAAATCCCTTGGCCATCAAGTCCACTGTTTCTTTATGTAAATTTTGAAGATTTTCTCTCAACTCAAAACTTTTCAATTTCTTATCAGTTGAAATAACTTTCCAGTCTTTTAGCTCAGTTTCAAAATTTTTATATTCCCTGCAAATGACCGAAAATGGAAAATAGAAATCTTTATTTTTATTAAGATATTTTAAAATTTTAATTGCAAGTTTTCTACTTATTTTCATAAATTAATCAAGAATTTAATTTTTATTCCTGATCAATTTTTGATCAAATCCAAATTATTGTCAACTACATAATTTTATACTTTCCTGGCTCAATAAATTCAATATATTTTTTATCTCTCAAAAACTGCAACTGCTGTCTTATTTTTGGTCTTATATTCTTATTTTCTGGATGAATCAATTGAAGCTCTTTTTCGAAAGCATACATTTCCTGCAAAGAGAATTCCTTCTTATCCATTATATCAATGCAATTCATAATATCTAAAATCCAACCCTTGAGTTCTGGTTTTTTCATCTCTTTCAAAAAAGCAGTTTTTTGCCACTTTTCCAGAACCTCCCTTTTTAAAATTTCTTTATTATCTTCAATGTAAAAAATTTTCCCAGAATTCGGGATTTTTGAAAATAGAATATATGAGCCAACCCAACCAGCCCTTTTGGCTGTTTCAGCCAAAGCTTTTCTTTTTTCAATGATTTCTGGAACAAAAAAATGCTTAGGTACAACAAAAAAATTATGAACGGAATAATTATCAAGTAGATAGTGAAGAAAAAAGAAATTTGGCTTATTTTCAGATGACAGTCTTGTAATTATAGTCTTATATTCTGAGGAAATAACTTTTCCTTTAAACTCTTTTTGACTGGCTTTTTGTTCATAATTTTCTGAACATTTTTCACACAAAAAATCTGAGACTTTTTTATTGTTCTCTAAATTTTTTATATTATTACCACAGTTTGGACAAAAAATATTTTTCTCACTCCAAAATTCAGAAATAACTCTAATTTTTTGAGAATTATTTTTATAATTTATTGCCAATTTTTGATCCAAAAATAATTCCATAAAACCGTTTTTACGTAACCTGCTACGTAACAAAGATAATTAACCCACATCCCCATCCTACTCCCATTTTTGCTGTTTGGAAAGGGAGGAAGTTGTAAAGTTTATAACGTTACAAAATAAAAAGGCAAGGCCTGGATTCCCGATCTGCTGTCGGGAATGACAACTACAGGATGCAAGGAACTATTTCAATTTGTTGCCCAAATGCGAAACTGGGTTGCCTGTTTTGAATTGACCCGATAACCAACAGATAAAATCATATCCAAATTAAAGTATTCTATATCACGAATAATCTCTCTCTTACCCTCTTTTTGAACTGTTGCAATTTTTGCAACAGTTGACATCTCTTTTAATTCACCAGATTCAAATACGTTTTTAATATGCCTAATTAAAAAATCGTCAAAAAACTCCGGCGCAGAGGCTGGAGTTTTTGGCAGATAAATTTTCAAGAAATTTTAAAACGCATCAAAATTCACTGACCCATCTGAAGCAATTCCGTTGCAGACTCCGCGAAGGCCAACCAGGTTATTGCTTACCACGAGTCGGCTTTTTATCGAGGCAGCATCAGGCGAAGCTGGTCTGACGGTGATGTGAACCGGAAAAACTGGTTGACCCAGAACGGCTCCCTTGGCATATGTTCCGCCAGTTGGAATTGTTTCTGAAATTGAAAAACGCCAATAAAGCACCTTGCCTGCCAAAGAATTTCCCTTGCTGCAAGCTTGCCAATCGGCTCTCATTTGACTATTTGCCAAGTCGTTAGTTGCACTGGCGGCAGCATTTTGTTGGGCTGCAACGTCAGCTGCTTGCACGGGGCTAAGGTGATTGACGGTTTCCGGTTGTGTGGTTGCGGTTGCAACTGTTTTTGCCGTTGTGGCAGTGGCACTTTTCTGGGTTGGTTGAGCAATCGGCGTTTTCTTTTTGGAAAACAACAAAAACGCACCCGAAAGAAGGCCCAGAAAAATCAGCACACCCAAAACCACTTTTAATGCAGTATTCATTTTTTTTGTTTTTTTGCAAAGATTAAAATCTGGCTGCTTCATCCACTACCAATTTTTTCTTGAGCGAAACAGCGCCACGTTTTCGAATGGTGCGCACTTTGTCTTTCTGATGAATGATTTGGTCTTCCAACTCATCAACACTCAAATCAATTGAAGCTTCAATGCTTTCTGTGATGTTTTCACTGCGAAAAAGATTGCGCGGCGTCCTGATCATCACTTCCACGCGGAATTTGCCTTTTTTGTCCAAATCAACTTCAACTTCAGTGTGCGTAACCTCTTCCATGAATTTTTTGTCCAAGCTGGTCAAACGCTTCTCAATGTAGTCGCGAGTTTTTTGATCCACCTCAATTCCCTTAAACAAAAATCTCAGATTTTCTGTAGTACTCATATTTTTTTGCTTAATAAATTATAAATCTCAATTCATTGAAAAAAATTTAGTTCTTCAATGATTGTAAAATTCCATAAAATTAAAATCCCAAGTAATTCACTTCTTCAACCAATTGGATGCCGAATTGATCGCGCACTTGTTGCTTGACGTAGCTTACCAGCATTATAACATTTTCTGCGGTGCCTTGACCAGTGTTGATAATATAGTTGGTGTGGTTTTCACTCACTTGAGCGCCACCAATTGTTTTTCCTCGCAGGCCCGCTTTTTCAATGATCCAACCGGCCGGCACCACCTTGTTGCGAGCTGGCACACCCTTCTCTTGCTCGAATTCTTTGAGCAAATTTTCATCTTCAATTTTTGGATTCATGAAATATGACCCAGCGCTTTTGGCGCCTTGCAAACCTTTTTTGGTTCGACCCATCACCGTTTCCATAACTTTGGCTTTGCAAACGGCAATGTCCGCCGGAGTCAATTTTAAAGTGGCGGAAAGCACAATCAAATTTTTGTTTTTCTTGAAGACACTGGAGCGATAGGAAAAATCACATTGGTCTTTCTTGAATTTCACAATTTCCAAAGTGTTGGCATCAAGCGCTGTCACCTCATCGATATGATTGCCAATTTCAGTGCCAAAAGCTCCCGCGTTGCCGCGCACGGCGCCACCAAAAGTCCCTGGCACACCAGCCAAAGCTTCAATGTCGGCAAAGCCATTTTCCGCCGAAAAATTAACCACCTTGATCAAAGGCGTGCCGGCAGTAATATCCACCAAACCATCAGTCACTTGTGCCTGGCTGATTTTCATGCGAATAATCAGACCCTCATAACCATTGTCACTAATCAGCAAATTTGTGCCGCCGGCCATGACATAGAAATCAACTTTTTTTTCTTTGGCAAAAGTCAGCGCTTCTTTCAATTCTTCAACTGTTTTCACATCTACAAAATATTTCGCCTCTCCGCCCAAACGGAAGGAAGTCATTGGAGCCAAGGGCACATTTTCTTTAATATCTAACATATTTTAACTGATTCTAGATTCTAGATTTTAGATTCTAGAATTGGAATTTTATATTTTTAAAATTAATTATTAAACAGTTAGCTACTAGTTACTGGTTACTGATTACTTTCTTTTTTGCCTCTGACTTGCGAGCTTCTTCAAAGATAAAGACTGCTAGGGTTGTAGCTAAAACAACCATCCAATCTTGCCAGCCAATTGGCAACATATGCAAATATTCTCTTAGCAATGGCACATACATCAAAGAAAGCAATATGAAAACCGAAATTACTATCGCGCCCAAGGCGTAAAGATTTTTGAAAAATCCAATGGCAAAAACTGACAATTTTTCACTGCGAGCTTGCATCAGATTCGCCATTTGGGTCATTGAAAGCACAGCGTAGGCCGCTGTGGTCGATTTCATGTATAGTACGCTAGCAAAGTCAATTTTATTGCCAAAATCCCAACCGCCTCTTTTCATGGACAAAACAAAAGCAATCACGGCGCCAACCGCCATCAGAAGTCCCACTCGAATGAGCCTGAAAATGCCTTCTTTATCAATAACTTTCTCTTTGGATTTGAAGGGTTTGCGCTGCATAATGTCCGGTTCAGAAGGCTCCAAACTAAGCGAAAAGGATGGAAAAATGTCCGTACCCAAATCAATCGCCAAAATTTGAACCGCCGCAATTGGGGCCGGAAGTCCAAGCAACACCCCAAGCACTACCGTGAAAAATTCGCTGACATTGGAAGTAAAGACATAGTAGACAAATTTTCTCAAATTTTGATAGATTGTTCTGCCTTCCTTGATTGCTTGGACAATTGAAGCGAAATCATCATTAAGCAAAATCATGTCCGAAGCATTTTTGGCCACATCCGTGCCAATTTTGCCCATCGCAATTCCAATGTCCGCCCGCTTGAGAGCTGGCGCATCATTGACGCCATCACCAGTCATAGCAATCACATAGCCACTCTTTTTGAGCGCGGTGGCAATTCGCAATTTTTGCTCAGGAGCAATGCGGGCAAAGGCCAATTCTTTTTCTTTAATTTTGGCAATCAATTCTTTGTCTGAAAGCGTATCAAGGGTTTTACCATTAATCACTTCTCCTTCTGGCGATTTGAGCAAGCCCACTTTTCGAGCAATTGCCCTGGCTGTGATTTCATAGTCACCTGTAATCATAATTACTTTAATGCCGCTTTGAGTACACTGAGTAATGGCTTTTTGCACATCCAGTCTCGGTGGATCAATCATCCCCATTGTGCCAACCCAAATCAAATCTTTTTCTGCTTCAGCGCTGTATTGCTCTTTGGAGATTGCTGAAAGATCGCGTGTAGCAAAAGCCAGCACGCGCAGAGCTTGCTCAGACATAGCGTTAAAACTATTTCGGGCTCTTTCTTTGTCCTCCTGGGTGAATGGCAAAAGTTTGCCGCCAATTTGTTTTTGCGTGCACAAATCAATCAGCACATCCGGCGAACCTTTCACAAAAGATGTGATAGTGGAATTTTTTTTATCTTTAAAAATCACACTCATGCGCATTCTTTCTGAAGAAAAAGGATTTTCATCAATCTTTTCTTGATCCTTGTGGAAAAAAGCCAAGTCATTTTCGAATTTTTTTGCCACGACCAAAAGCGCACCCTCAGTTGGATCGCCGGCGATGGCGCACATGCCGTTTTTTTCACTAACATCTGCATCATTGCAAAGCACCCCGATTTGCAACAATTTTTGCAGTTGCAAATTTCCAGCGGGATTGATTTTGCGTCCAAACAAAGAGAAACTGCCCTTGATGGAATAGCCTTCCCCGTCAACCGTCAGTTCTTCATCGCCACACAAAATATTAGTCACCATTAATTCATTGCGCGTGATAGTGCCAGTTTTGTCAGTGCAAATAATGTCCACCGAAGCCAAAGTTTCCACAGAGTTTAATTTTTTGGCCAACACATTTCGCTTCAGCAGTCGTTTCATGCCCAAAGAAAGCGCCACAGAAATTGCTGCCGGCAAACCCTCCGGCACCACCGACACCGACAACGCCAAGGCAAACAAAAAGTTGTCATAAAGGGAAGTTTTGGAATAAAAACCGGCAATCATCACCAAAGTTCCAATCGAAACTGCCGCGATGGTGACGTCTCGACCAAGCACGCGCATTTGTTTTTGCAGGGGCGTGTCTTCTTCTTTGACTTCCGCCACTAAATTAGCAATATTGCCAAGTTGAGTTTGCATGCCAGTCTGCGCCACCACCGCCACCGCTGTGCCACGAGTGAGCGTTGTGCCCATAAAAACCATATTATCAATATCCACCAAATTCAAATTTTCTTCCGAAATTAGTGTGGTCGTTTTTTTGCCAGCCTTCGATTCGCCAGTGAAAATGAACTCATTGGCATACACGCCGTAGCTTTCCAGTAAATAGGCATCGGCGGCCACCGTGTCACCCGAAGCAATATAGATAATGTCCCCTGGTACTAAAAATTTAGCGTCTATTTCTTGCCGCTGGCCATCGCGCAAAACCACTGCCTTGTCACTAGCCAGCTGACGAATGTTTTCCAAAGTTTTTTCGGCTTTATATTCTTGAAAAAATCCAATCAAGGCATTGATGCCGACAATCAGCAAAATGATGGTCGTGTCGCGATATTCATGAAAAAGAAAGGACAAAAAACCTGCCACCAACAAAATCCAAACGAGGGCGTCATTGAATTGATTGAAAAGCAGTGAAAACCAACTCCAATTTTGTTTTTTTTGGACTTCGTTAAATCCGGCTTTCTTGAGCCTTGCCCGCGCCTGCTCGGTTGTCAAGCCAGCAATTGAGGACTCGAATTTTTCTAAAACTTCTTCTTTGGTTAGATTGTATGTTTGTTTTGGCATTTGAAAATTAAAAAAGTTTTGTTAACAATATTTAAGGTCTTTAATTTACACTGCAGGATTTTGGGGATCACTTTTCTCTCTCTTTACTCTTATTTGCGCATTCCTTTTTGCGAGTCCTTCAATTTTAGCTACGGCCTCCATCCCAATTAAGTTTCTATATTTTTCTCGGTAAGTTTCAAGATCTGACAACACATCACTTTCTCCCAGCAGAACATTTTCAGCCGCTTCTTCTGTATAATTCGGATCACTTTTAATAATTTTATGCAGGCCAATCAGCAAGCCATATACATAATCATAATAACTACGCTCATCCGCACTAAGCTCACCTAGTTTCTTGTCATTTTCATTCTTCATTGAAGAAGCAAGATTTTTTTCAAAGTTTCCAAATGGCATAGGTTTTTTTGTTAAAAATATATTCCAATAATAACAACAAACGATTTAATTATAGCATAATTTAATAAACCGGATAAGCTTTACAAGGACCAGATTTCGAGTTAAGCTATTTTAAAAGTTCTTTAATAAAGCAAACCTATACCGCCATGAAAAATGATGTTTTTAGTTTGCGGATAGGTTTTTGTCCGCGTAAAAATTGTCTTGAAACATTTGAATCTCTGGATTTTGAATTCTTTCTATCGATGCCTTTTTGTTCGACTAACCTTTTTTTGCCAGCAGAAGAAAATAACCTGATTATGGAATTAATATCAGGCGCAGAAGTTTTCTGGAGACAAGCCAGAATAAGCCAGTTGCAAAATCTTTTTCCTTCTACGAATAAAAAAAGTGTGTTGATTCCAATCCCATTTTTTAACCATACCAGATATAATCATGCGCTGATGGTTGCAATGATGGGAATGGCAGTTTTGGAAAAGGCCCTCAAAGATGGACTGCGATTAAAAAAGAAGGAAATTATTTCTTTTGTCTTAGCTTGTCTTTATCATGATGCAGCTACTCCAGCTGGTGGAGATCAAACCAAGGCGCTGTTTGGAAAATTGCTTTGCGAAGAAGAAAATTTTTCAAACCATCTTCTCAACTCAAAAAACTTTGTTCAAAAATGGCAAAAGTATCTTCCACTCGCCCAGCAATACGTCGTGGGAAAAGGAAAACTAGGAAAGCTGCTGGATTATTTGGATAAAATCAGCTATGTTCTTCTGGATTTGCATGGTTTGCGATTTCACACCACTGCACGTCTGGCTAAATTCATGAAAGATAATCCATTTTTCGGGGATGTCTGGCTTGACATTAATTTTGCAAACAATGGAAAGCTCTATTTTTCTGACCCCAAAAAGCTTCACGATTTTCTTTTAGTCAGAGCACTGATGCATGTTGAACTTTACAAAAATCCAGCCTCTCGAAAAATCGAAAAACTTTTAGCGCAAAAGACCGCAAAGCTTGTTGAGGCTAAAATCACTTCCCTGGAAGATTTTCAACGGCAGGATGATCAGTGGCTTTTTCAGGCCTTAGAGGAAAATGGCTTTTTCTCTTGTAATGTTTTTGATCCAGACAAAATCCAATTTCGAAAGTTTGACAATGAAGAATCTTGTCGAAATTTTGGAAAAGATCTTGGTGAGAAAATGATTGCCATTGAGTCAATCGGACCTTTCAAGACCGGTCTCGATTGGCCAGTTCAATTTGAGAGGAAGATAATCCCCCTACATCAAGTGATTTCTCAAAAGCAAATCAACCACTTGGAAGAACTTTCCAATGCCAAAAATGGTTGGTATGTCTATTTTTACAAATAAGCAGCTTATCTGAAAAGATAAGCTGCTTTTAAATTGGCAAAATTTATTTTTTAATTTTTTCTCAGACCCATATTAGACCCATATATTAATAACTAGATAGATGACAATATTCAAACGGAAATTAATGCAATCATGCGGGCTTTTAATTCTTCGTAAACCTCAACATTAATTTCCTTCACTCTTTCAAGCTGATGATTGTATATCTTCAAAACACTCCTTGAATCATAATCCAAGGAACTTATCAAAGCCTCATCTCCTGTTAAAAGAAAATTTTTGACAACTTCAACGTTATTCTTGAAATTAGCCCTAACAGCCTGGATGTTTTCATTGAGATTTTTCTTCTCTATCAGTTCTTGGATGTCGTCACTACTTGAAAATATTAAATTTATACGTTTTTTTTCGCTTTCCATCTCTGGACTTGTAACAAATCTTTCAACTCCAGAATAAAGCCTCGCGAGCAGGTCTTCAAAATTGACTTTCTCGAATAATTCCACGTGTTCGGCGAGAAAATTTTTAGCTGCAACTTTGTCAATGTCTTCATCCGGAATATTTTCATCATTTGCTTCGTCGACAAGGCAGCCAAGATTTCCAACAATAAAAGATGGGGCTGCTGAGATATCTTGAATTCCAATATATTTATATGATAACTTTTTATCATCAATGCTCAAGACTCTGCAGCCTTCAATTTCAATTTCTTTTGGCTCAATTTGTTGCACATCCCTATTAAGAAAGTCGCCATACCACCAATCTCCGTTTTCAAGATGCGCAATATCAACAACGTGACCAACTGGACTCCCTAAATAGTTTTCGATGCCAGCTTTTTCCAATAAACGCTGACCCAACAACGATGCTCCTACGCAATTAAAACTTTTGTGCTCTCGCATCGTCTTTGGCCAAGAATTCCATTTGGTGCTTTTTCTTGGCTGTTCCTTAAATTTCAGAACTAGTTTTTGAATTTGAGAATAACAATTTTGAATGTATTCAACCTGGGCCGCACTTTTCTCCTGCGCGTTTCTCGCTTCACTTATTTTTTTTATCAACGCTAAATCCGGCTCCAGCCCCCAATCTTTAGAGAGATTATCAATTTCAATATCTAAGGATTGACTAAACCATTTTCTTACTTCCAAATCTTTTAGTTGGTCGATATTGTCTGGCATAGTTTCAACTCCCAACACCATCTCTTTCCAAGCCAAAAATGCCTGTTCCTTATCTTCAACAGAAAGTTCTTCTTTTTTATTCTGAATATTTTTTTCTGGAATCAAGGTCGAATTTCCAAAATTTTCCACGGACATAAATTTTTCTGATTTTATTTCTCAAACTTATAAATCAAAATGTTGCTATACTTGTCCACCAACACCAAACCTTGCGTGCTGAAATATTGATTGTCGCGATTAAGGGCCTTGTTGGAAATGATGAGCGCCTTGGGATCATTGCGAAGATCTTCATAGTCTTCGGTGCGCTTGAGTTGCGGCCCGATGGCGGCCCAATAGGCTGGATTGTACTGCGGCCAATCATAGTTGTAGAGCGTCAAACGATTGGCACCAAGATAATATTTCGTGATGACATAATCAAAAGCATTCAAAATGTAAAAATTGTTGTCCTTGTATTTGTCCATGTGCAAAATCATTTCGTTGTAGCCTTTTGAATTGGCTAGCGGAACCGTCAATGAAATGAGGCCAAGATAAAATGCAATAACCACAATCACAACCCAAGTTCGCAACCTGGAAAGCCAGAGTCCAATGAAGATGAAAATGAAATAAGCAGCCGGCAACAAATAGCGAGCCACGAAATATTGTTGATCCGGCAGCGTGGCCGAAAGCGTGTAGATAATGAACATAAAGCCAGTTGAAAAAACCAGCAAGCTGACAACTTTTGCTTTTTTTTCTTTGCGCATCAGATAGACAACCCCGATGCCAAACATCATCGCCAGCACCATCCGAATCGAAAGATGAGAAATTCCCAAAAGTTCATTCGGTTGCGGCATGCCAGAAGACATTTCACCCAAGGGAGTTCCAAATAAAAACATTTGAATGTTCACGATAATATCTCCAAAGCTGGCAGGCTTGACCCAACTCAGGTTGTTGCCTTTAATGGAAATGTGATGCAAAAACATTTTTAGCCAAGGCAGAAAAACCAAAAAAGTCACGCCATAACCCAGGAAGATTTCCCTGGTCGGCAAAATTTTTCCCACAATGGCTCTAATTTTTTGTTGAAAAGATTTTAACTGACTCCAATTGAGACTAAAAATTCCCCAAGCCACAAAAACACCATAATAAACAGTTGCAAAAATAACTCCCATGTAGTGGGTGAGCATCGACAGGCCCGTGAAAAATCCCCAGAAGGCAAAATATTTTTTTTCTTTGGTTTGCAAGCCTTTCACAAAAAAATAGGCGCTGATCAAAATCAAGAAAACCAACATCGTGTACATTCTGGCTTCCTGAGAATATTGAATCGCAAATGGCGAAATTGTCGCAACCAAAGCTGCATAAAGTCCGACTTTGCGACTGAACAATTCTTTGGCTAATAGATATAGCGCCCAAACTGCCAGGACTCCAAAAATCGCTGAGAAAAGTCGAATGCCAAACACGCTATAGTTAAAAAAGGATGAAAAAACTTTCAGCGTTGCATAATATAGTGGTGGATGCACGTCGTTAATGATCATCCTAATCATATTGCGAAAAGTTTCTTTCACTGCCACGCCCGTGAACGCTTCGTCATACCAGAAATCCCGCCTGACCAAACCCGTGAAACGATTGAAAACTGCCACGGCCAATATCAGCAAGATGTAATACTGCTGATATTGCTGATGAAATTTTTCCAAACTTGCTTTGAGTTTTTTGAGCATAATTATTAACCTACAAATCTACAAATTAACTACAAATATACAAATAGTTTTTTGTCATGTTATTAAAATCGGTGCTCCGTTTTGATCCGTCATTAATCCGCGTCAATCAGTTGACGACCAATTTTCCAAACATCCCCCGCTCCCATGGTAATCAAAACATCAAACTCTCCGCTGTGCTTCTTGAAATATTCCACTGCCTGCTCGATCGTTGCGATATATTCAGCCCTGCCGCGATTATATTTGTTAATCAAATCAACCAGCTGCGCTGAAGAAACGCCGCCTTGCACTTCACGCGCGCTGCCATAAATATCAATCACCACCACTCTGTCAGTGTCGTCAAAACTTTGCGCAAAATCTTGCAGCAAGGCTTTGGTTCGAGTGAAAGTGTGCGGATGAAAAACTGTCCAGATTTTCTTTTCGCCGTATCGCTGCCTGGCGCCACTGAGTGTGGCCTTGATTTCATCCGGATGATGCGCATAGTCATCAATCAAAATGGCATCGCCAAACATTCCAACTTGTTCAAATCTGCGGGAAGTTCCTTTAAACTCTTTCAAGGCTAAACCAACTTTTTCCAAATCAAGTCCCAAACTGTGGCAAAGTGCAATCACCGCAGTGCAGTTGAGCACATTATGCTTGCCAGTTAGTGGCGTTTCAAAAATTCCCAAACTTTTTTCTTTGAAAAAAACTTCAAAGCTTTGCATAATTTTATTTTCCGAATCTTGCATTTTGCGCTCCACGTTTTGCGCTCCACGTTTTGCGTTTTCCATTTCACGTTCCACGATTTGGTATTCATTTTCTTTTCTAAAGCCATAGGTCACAACCTGACAATTGGCAGATTTAGCAACTTCCAAGGTGTCTACACTGTCGCCCCAAACCACCAGATGTCCAATCTTGGGAATTTTAGCTACAAAATCTTTGAAGACATTTTTGTAGGCAGAAAAATCTGGGAAAAAATCTGGATGATCCCAATCCACGCTTGTCAAAATCGCTGACCAAGGGTCATAAAACTTTAATTTGTTTTGATATTCGTCCGATTCAGCCACGAAATATTGCCCTTGTCCGGAAAGAGCGCTGCTGTTCCAATCCAAAACTTGACTGCCAACAATTGCTGACGGATCAGCGCCTGCCACCAAAAACGCTTGCGCTAAAATCGCTGAGGTTGTGGTTTTTCCGTGCGTGCCGCAAACTGCAATGCCAAGTTTTTCGCGAAAAAGCAAGCCCAACATTTCAGGATAACTAAGCAAAGGAATATTTTTTTCTTGAGCCGTTTTGATCTCAATATTATTTTCCAGATTATAAGCCGTGGAAAAAATCACCACGTCTGCATCAGCTGGGACATGTTGACTTTCAAAGGTTTCAAAAAACTGAATGCCAACCCTTTTCAAGATGGCGTCAGTATAAAAAACCTCGCTCGTATCTGAGCCAGAAATCTCAACTGACCGCGCCTTCAAAATCTCAGCCACCGCCGTCATTCCTGCACCTTTGATTCCCACGCAATATACTTTTTTGAAATCCTTAATCTGCATAATACTTATTTAAATTGATGATATTTATAACGACTATACCCACAAATTTACAAATTGGCTACAAATCTACAAATCGATACGTGTCCTACTGACTGACAGGATGACAGTTCTTTTTTATACATTCGTAGATTCGTATTTAATTCGTAGTTTCGCATCGGTTAAAGCTAGAAGCTAATTAAGCTGCCCATTACATCCTGGCCAACTCAATCACCCCGTTAGCAATCACATCGGCAGCATTGGGATGATAAAATGTTTTGATCTGCTCAATCATTTGCTCCCTGAGAATATTTTCTGAAAGAATTTTTTGAATTTTTTCCAAGAGCAGGTGCTCACCAAGGTTTGTTTCTTCCAAGACGATTGCCGCACCAATTTTAGCCAATGCAAAAGCATTCATGCGCTGATGATTATTAGCACTGTTTTCCAGCGGAATCAAAATCGCCGGTTTTCCGTTGGCAGCTATTTCAGAGATGAAACTTGCCCCAGCTCGACTGACCACCAAATCGCAAAGCGCAAAAGAGTCTCGAAGTTGATTGGCATTGAGAAATGGAGTAACAAAGTATCCCTCCCTGCCAGCTTTCACTCCCTGCTGAGCCGCTCCAGCAATCACTTCTTCAAAATTCTTCTCTCCGGTTTGATGAATAATTTGATAGCTATACAAAAGTTGTGGCAAAATTTTCACGATTGCATTGTTGATGATTTGCGATCCTTGACTGCCGCCGAGAATCAACAAGGTTTTTTTGGAAGTTGTGAAGTTCAGTTGTGTTCTCATCATAATAGCATCGCCATCAGTCACTTGAAATCTGACTGGATTGCCCGTAAGCGCCACTTTGTAACTTGCAAAATATTGCTCCGCTGAAGGATAAGCCACCGCCACTCGATTGGCAAATTTGGCCAAAAATTGATTCGCAATCCCAGGCATTGAATCTGACTCATGAATCAAAATCGGAATCCGATATATCCAAGCGGCAATCACAACCGGCATGGCCACATAGCCACCTTTGGAAAAAATTGCGTCTGGCATAAATCTGAAGAGAACCCAAAGAGCTTGCAAGAAGCCAACAGGAATTTTGAAAACGTCCGTGAAATTTTGCAAAGAAAAATAGCGTCGCATTTTTCCACTCAGTACATGCTTGGTTGGTATGCCATTTTCACTCATCACTTTCTTTTCCATTTCGGCCCCACTGCCAACATACAAAAACTCAGTTTCCGGTCCAATCTTTTCTTTGATTTTGCCTGCAACCGCAATCAACGGAAACAAATGTCCGCCGGTGCCACCACCCGTAAGTACAATACGCATAAAATTTTTATTATAGTTCTTAGTTTTTAGTTCACTAAACGGTAATAGTTCTTAGTTGTTAGTTCACGGTTCACGGAATGTTGACTGTGAACTATATACCTTAATCTTAGCAAAAATACCAATAAAAATCCACCCTCTGGCTATTTCAAGCTATTTATCACTCAAATCTGAAAATTTTGAAATGTTGAGCAGAATTCCAACCGCTGCCATCAAAAAAATAATGGATGTTCCGCCATAACTAATAAACGGAAGTGGAATTCCAGTAAATGGCACCAGCGCGATATTTGCACCAATATTAATGAAAGCTTGCATGATAATCCAAGTTGTAATGCCAGTAGCGACTAGGCGCCCAAATGTGTCTGGCGCATTTTTCGCGACTCTAAAACCTCGCATAGCAAAGACTAAAAACAAAACAATCAGAATGATTCCACCGACTAAACCGAGCTCTTCGCCAATCACCGCAAAAATTGAATCCCCAACAGGTTCTGGCAAATAGTTGAATTTTTGTCGACTGTGACCCAACCCAAGCCCAAAAAATCCCCCACTGCCAACGGCCAACAAGGCCTGACTGATTTGATATCCAATACCTTTCGGATCAGCACCAGGGTCCAAAAATGAAGAGATTCGATCAAAACGATACGGCTCTAATTTGATCAAAATCCAAAGCGCAAAAGTTCCCAACGTGCCCATAGCAAAAAGATGTTTCATTTGAGCCCCAGAAACAAAAAAGATTGCAAAAGAAGTCAGAATAATCACAAAAAGCGTTCCCATATCAGGTTGTTTGATGATTAGAAAACCAATCAAACCCATGATTCCCAAAAATGGCAACAGTCCTTCAAAAACATCTTTGATTTTTTGCGTTCCTTTGCTTTCAAACCAAGCAGCTAAATAGATAATGATGGCTAGTTTTAACATTTCAGAGGGTTGGAAAGAAAATGGTCCAAGCTGAATCCAACGACTAGCACCATAAACTCTCGAACCTATTCCTGGCACAAACACAAACATCAAAAAAATTATAGCTATCAAAAAAAATGGCACGGCAAATTTCTTCCAGAAACGATAATCAACTTTTTGAAAAAAATACAGCACCGCGAAACCAGGCAGCACTCCATAAAAAAGTTGATGCTTGAAAAAATAATAGCCATCGCCAAAACGCGTCTGTGAATAAATCACCCCCGCACTGGCAATCATCACCAACCCAAAAGCCAGCAACGCCAAAACAGTGAACAATAGGGTTTTATCTGGTTGTTTCTCGTTATTCATAGACCTACAAATTTACAAATCAATTACAAATATACAAATGTACAAAAAATATGCCAGCCAGAATTTATTTGTAGATTTGTAGCAAATTTGTAGATTTGTGGGGATAAGGGGATGTTAGACTTTATTTTTTGAATTTTCTTTCCGCCACTTCTCAATTTCCTTGTGATTGCCACTGAGCAAAACTTCGGGAACCTTCCAACCATTAAATTCTTCTGGCTTTGTATATTGCGCGTGTTCCAAATATCCATCCTTGCTATGGGATTCATACACAGCACTTTCCTGATTGCCAAGCACGCCGGGTAGCAGTCGCGTCACGCTGTCTACCACTAACATGGCCGGAATTTCACCGCCAGTCAGCACAAAATCCCCAATGGAAATTTCTTCATCAATCAAATGCTGCGCCACGCGTTCATCCACGCCTTCATAACGACCACAAATTAAAATCAGTTGGTCATATTGCGACAATCTTTCTGCATCTTTTTGGGTGTAGCGTTTGCCCTTGGCTGAAAACAAAATAGTCCTAGTTCTTAGCTTGTCTGGCAACGAAGTAAGCTCTTGGCTTTTGGCTTTTAGAAAATTTATGCAATTGAAGATTGGCTCAACAGCCATCACCATGCCTGCTCCTCCGCCATAGGGCGTGTCATCCACGTTGCGATGTTTGTTTTCGGTGTAATCTCGCAAATTGTGCGCCTGAATTTCAATCGCCCCGCTTTCCTGGGCACGCTTAACAATTGACTCGCCAAAATAGCTGTCAAAAATCTCTGGAAAAATTGTAACTATATCAAATCGCATAAATAAGTTTTAAAGTAATAAAATTTAAAGCGGAAGCTTCTCAGAGGCTAAGCCTCCCCTTGGAGGCTTAGCCTCTGAGAAGTCCCCCAATTATGGTTAATTTTAACATAGTATTCCAAAAGAAAAAAGGCGAGAAATTAAAAAAGCGATTCTGGTTAAATTTTACCAGAACCGCTTTAAACAACTTACCCTCTTGGAAATAATCAATTTGGATTGAGGGATTCCGAACTGATGTCGGGAAGACCCTTTTCTAATCTTTCAAGTTTTCTTTCCTTTTCGCAAATTTGCACTAATCTTAAAAGAACTTCTGGGAGATCAGAAGAACCAAAACGGTACTTAAGACATTCGTCAAAATCCTCACGTGTCATTCCCTCCGCAAGAAACAAATCTTTCCATTCAATAGAGAACACAGAGCAAAGAACTTCCCAATAATCACTCCAAGCTGAATCATATTGTGTCCCTTCTTCCATTTGTGTAATTTGATCTAATGGAATGTTTGTAAGCCTTGCAAGTTTTTCCCTGGTAAAACCTGCGGCTTCGCGATGTTTTAAAATATTCCGCTTAAATAATTCAGCCGCAAGACTTTTGTCATTAAAGTTATCCATTTTCACATTCTCCTCGTTTTTTATTACAAAGAACTGCATTTAATATAAACCTAGCAAGATTATTTCTAAAAATCAAATATGTTGCAAATATTGCAGATAACGGTTACGATAATTGGACTATGCAAATCAAAACTTTGACCCAATTTGAAGCATATCTCAAGACTCGCATTCCGACGCGGGAAGCTTTGTTTGTTGGGCAGCTTGGCCTTAAGCGAGCCAAATATTTCATGAAATTGTTGGGCAATCCCCAAAATCAAATCAAGGTCATTCACATTGCTGGCACTTCCGGCAAGGGTTCGACTGCCTATTTGGCCAGTCACCTGCTGCAAAGCCAAGGTTTTCGAGTTGGGCTTTCAATTTCGCCGCACATTTTTGACATCCGCGAGCGTATCCAAATCAACAACCAATTGCCAAGCGAAAAATTGCTTTTTAAATATTTCAATCAAATTTTGCCAATTGTCAAAAAAATGGAAACATGCCGCTATGGCGCCCCGACTTATTTTGAAATTATCGTGGGACTAGCCTACTATATTTTCGCTCAGGAAAAAATGGACTACGCGGTCATTGAAACTGGCCTCGGTGGCAGACTTGACGGCACTAACACGGTTGACAGCAAAGATAAAATTTGTCTACTCACCAAAATCGGACTTGATCACACGGAAATTCTGGGAAACACAATTGCTGAAATTACCAAGGAAAAAGTTGGGATAATCGGAAAACAAAACATAGTAATCAGTAACTGGCAATCAGTAACCAGTAATCAAATAATTATTGACAGATGCAAGGAAAAAAATGCGAATTTATATTTCATAAAACCTCAAAAAAATTATTCACTCATTTCTTCAAATAAAACAGCGACGATTCTTGATTTTAATTTCGCCAAAGACAATTTCAAAAATATTAAGCTTGGACTTCTTGGCCAGCATCAAGTTGAAAACTGCTCCTTGGCGCTAGCTTGCCTTTCGGTCTTGGCTAGTCGTGATAAATTCGCAATTGACGAATCAAAAATGCGCAGCGCTTTGCAAAAAATTTCCATCCCAGGTCGCATGGAAATTCGCAAGATTGGCAAGACAAATTTGATCATTGATGGCGCTCACAACCCTCAGAAGATGACCGCTTTCATTGCCAGTCTTAAAATCATTTTTCCAAAACAAAATTTTGATTTTATCCTAGCATTCAGAAAAGGCAAGGATTTCAGAAATATACTGACGGAAATCCTGCCGGTTGCAGATCATATCTTTCTAACTGATTTTTCTCTAAGCAACCAAGAAAACAGTTCCAGTTCAACTGACAGCAAAGAAATTGCATCCTACTTCAAAAAAGAAAAGTTTTCAAATTTCTCCATCATCGAAAACAATCAAAAAGAAATTCTCGCTACCATCAAAAAAGGCAAGAAATCAATCGTGCTAACAGGTTCACTTTATCTCATTGGTTCGGTTTATGGATACCTTGAGAAATAGATTCTAGATTTTTGATTCCAGAAAAAAATGTGACATATCAATAGCACTTGCCAGTGTTTAAACCAAAAACAAAAAGACATTTCGCTTGGAAATGTCTTTTTGTTATAGGCCCGGTTGGATTCGAACCAACTTTTATGATTCTCAAACTAAGAAAACGTTGACTGACCAAAATTTTTGAAAAAATAACAAGTCAAGATTTTCCAGCGTCACCCGTAAGAATTGCTTTTGCCATTAAGCTACGGACCTATCTAATACTACATTGACAAAGAAGATTTATTTCATTCAAATATTTTTGTTTTAAATTCTTCCACTGCCTTCTTTTCTTCAATCACTTCAGCTTTGTATAATTTCTGTAAAAGCAGTGGCACGCCACAATTTTCACATTTTCCCCAAGCACAAAATCCTTGCTTTTGATGATGTTTTCGGCAAATTGAAATTTCAACGTCAAAGGTTTCTTTTGACATTTTTTCTTTAGTCTTCAGTGAAATGCATTGCAGACCATATTTTTCCAAATCGCCTTTATCCCAAAAAGACATCTCATTTATCTTTCCCACAAAATTTACTGTTTTTTCAAGCTCTCTTCCAGTATATTTCCCTGTGGTCGGATCCCACTCGCGCAAGACCATGATGTCACCCTCTTGGCATTCAAAATCAGCCACGCGCAAATCATAAGTTTTCCTGCCATCAAGCACTAATTGAAAATACTCCGGCCAAGTTTTTTTCTCAATGCGCATAACGATATTTTAAATAATTTTTAGCTCCTTAAGCCAGTCACACCAAACTTTTTCCAAACCGGGATTTTTTCTCCAGTCATCTTCGGAAATTTTTCCAGCCTCATAAGCTTGAGTCTTTTTGGCAAGTTCTTTGAGCTCACTGACGCTGACCCACTTGGTCTGTTTGGTTTCCAGGAGACTGCGATTAACTTGCCCTTCCGATTCAACTTCAAAAATTTGCCAGAAGTGCCAAGTGCCATCAATTCTGCGACAAGGATTTTCCTTGCGACCTTCAATTAAAAATTTCAATGATTTGGCAACAAGACCTGTCTCCTCAAACAATTCCTGTTTGGCCATTTCTTCAAAATCTTCATATCCATCCAAGTGTCCTGCCGGCAAAGCAAAAGCAAAAGGAGGTTTCATTCTTTCAATTAAAAGAATTTTCTCTTCTTTTCGCACAATCATCCCCACACTTTTATGATCGCACACTTTTGCGCCTGTTAGATACTGCTTAATATCATTCAGGTCTCCGTCCAAAATCTCATCATACATCGCTTTAATTTCATCGCCGTAAGAAACTTCTTCCGGCACTGGATTGAGCAAATAGATTTTTTTGTTGTTGACATGGGCAAAGCCGATTTCCATAAGGGTATTACCACCAATATAATTTTTGATGCCTTTTTTGTCAAAATTTAAAACTAAAATTCCGTCACTTGAGCAAATAGCATCATAATACCATTTGATATAGCCTTGAGTTTTTTTGGCAAGATAATGCTCACCGTTTTCAACCAAGCTCCAAATTTCCTGTTTTTCACCTTTCACAAAAGCTTCATAATCGGGATGAACAATGGCCTCATGTCCCATTGCAAAAAGTTTGTCGCGATATTCAAGCATCTGTTCTTTGAAGGCGGAACTTCCGCAAATTGTAATTTTCATATGTCTAAAATTTAAATATTTTCCTTTCGCTGCTTAAAACTCAGAGAATATTTTTTGTTATTATAAATAGTTCTGATGATGTAATTCAAAAGCCAAGTGATCAGAATCACGCCCAAAAAATAAAGCCAGCCGACGAAAGTAAACTTCGGCCATTCATTCTTGGTTACAAAACCAACCATAGCAGAGATTACCCCGATACTGGTAATTACCTGTAAAGATTGCAATCCCCTGCCAGCACTTTGATTTTTGATTTCAACCAAGTTTTGGATGGAAGACAAAAGATAATCGTTGGTCATTTTCCAAATTTCTTTGATATATTCCAAGGTGTCTATCAAAGTTTCAAATTTAAATTGAAAAAGAGTCGTCAAATGTTCTTCAATGGCCATTTTCTTGCTAATAGCAGCTCTGGTTTTCACGTACGATCCCATCTGATTGATTCGGTTGTTGATCAAACTTATGGTGGTTTGATATTCATCCAATTTACTGCGCACAAGTCCAACTTCCTTGCCAGTAATTTCTTTTTGATCCTTGATCTTGGCAATCTCTTCCCAGATGGTGCGATGAATTTGCAAATATCTTTCCAACTGATCCTTAAATTCCCTGAAAAAGATGAGATTTTCAACCAATTCAGATCCCACCCCAGCGCTGCTTTTCGGCAAATGCAGCAAAATGTAATCATGAGTTTTCAGCACTGAAATTTCTGTTGAAGCAATAGTGCTATACACCTGTCCGAATTCTTGGTAGGTTTTGTCTGATTTTTTGGCATCTTCAAAAATTGTCACCACGGTTGGATTTTGAATTTTGATGTTAGCCAGCAATTTCGGGGTCGGCGCACCCAAAGAAAAAATATAGTTTAAAGCCGGTTCCAAATTTTCGCAATAATATTTTTCCAATTGCTTTTTTGCCTGTTCAACATTTTCCGCTTCCATTTCAAGGACGTATAAGCCATCTTCATAATATCTAATTTCAATGCCTTGTTTGGTGATGGCTTTGATATATTCAAAATAGCTTGTTTGACGAGAAATTTCAGTTAGTTCCAATTTCTTGTGCAAACTCTTGAGCTTTTGACGATCTAGCGCCAGCTTTGATTTTCCTGCCAGAAAAAAATCAAAAGCCTCTGAAAGATGCAGCGTTGTGCGCTGATACCAACCGCCATAGGTAACTAATTTTTTTGTTTTTGCCATAGAAAAAATTTTAATATTTGCCACACCTCAAATTATACCATAAACTATGTTAAATTTTTCAAGTTTTCATTTAAAACAACTGGTTGCATTGCAATCAGCTCATCTTTGAAAGAAGTTTGTGGAATTTGATTAAGCAAAAATATTTTCTTGCCAAGCACATGAGCAAAACCCATTTCCAAAAAAGAGTTGCCGCCAACATATCCAACCACCCCATTCAAGTCGCAATTGACCACCAAGATTGCATCACTGGCTTTGATTTTTTCATAATAATCTCGAATTAAATCATTTTCAATTTTATTCTTCACTGATTCGTTATGGATGTGGTCTGAGGTTTTCATTTCCGCATACTCCTGCGTGTGCCGTGGCAAAATAACCTCGTGCCCAAGTCTTAGCAACTCATTATTAAGCTCAAGCATTTTGATCGAAACTTTCATGCTGCCACAAATCACGATTTTCATATTTTCTTTCCTACGAATTACGAATTTATACAAATGTACGAATGTACAAAAATCTTCAGATAAATTACTTAGCGGACTTCGGCTTTCCACCAAAAATAATTAGTTTTGCCTATTTACCTTTAGAGCTTTAAACAAAAGTTCATACTCATGCTCTCGCGGAATAAAGTTCTGCCCACCAGCATTCACGATTTCTTGCAACTTTGCCAGTGAAATAAATTTAACCTCCTCAATTTCTTCTGCCTGAAGAATCAGGTCAGTCAAATCAAAATCTTTTTTGACCAAATAAACTTGCGCAAAATCGTTGTTGATAAAACTTCCGCCATTTTGAATGTCGGCTTTTTTGATGTCAAAAAGAAATTGAAAATCTTCTTTTTTTAAATCTAAATTTATTTCTTCTTGAACTTCTCGAATCAAGGCTTGCTGCGAAGTTTCACTGCTCAGCACATGGCCACCGAAATAGACATCCCAAAGTCCAGGATAATATTTTTTGTTTTTAGCTCGACGATGAATAAAAATTTCGTCTTTGTTATTCATCAGCAAAACCTGCGCCGTTTTATGCCAAAGCCCGCGACTATGAACCTCCTCGCGACTGGCCGATTTTCCCATCGCTTTGCCATTTTCATCAAGGATGTCTAGATATTCTTCCATAAAGAAATATTTTTTATAGTAATCCTAGAAAATCTAATCCCAGATAACCAACTTCCACATCACTCATTTGCCCTTTTCTCAAAAGCTGTCTAAATTCTGACAAGGAAACTAGATCCACTTGAATAAATTCGGTAGCATCTAATTTTTGCTCAGCAATTTTCTCGCAATCTGTTACAACTAAGCAGTATCTCTTTGCCGTAGAATAAGCGTCTAAGATACATTCTGTAACAAATTGGGCTTTGCCAGCATAACCAGTTTCTTCCAATAGTTCCCTTTCCGCTGCACCGATTAAATCTTCATTGCCATCAATAGCTCCCCCGGGCATTTCAAATAAAATTTTCTTCGGACCAGGACGAAATTGTTTCGCCAAAATAATCTCTTTATTTTTCGTAAGTGCTAAAACACAAACAAATGATGTTTCTGTCTTTAAATAAAAATCATATTCCTTATTATCTGGTAATTTGAAAACAACTTTCTCCATTCCTCTACCATACTTACTAAAAATTTCTTCCCGTGAAATCTCTTCCCAAGCTTTTATTTCTTCTGCCATAAGATTATCTTTGAATATTAAATTTAATTTTCAAATGAAAGCTAATCATTTAAAAGCTAAAGAAGCTATAAGCTAAAAGCTATTCCTTCTCTTTCATTGGCGGAAAAATCACACATTCGCGGACGGATTTGTTCATCAGGAAAGAAAAGAAACGCTCACTGAGGCCGAAACCAAAAGCTGGAGGCATGCCATATTCCAAAGCTTCAACGAAATCTTCGTCAATCATTTGCGCTTCCACATCACCTGCTTCTCGCAGGGCCATCTGGGCTTCAAAGCGACCTTTTTGATCAATTGGATCATTCAGCTCGGCAAACGCGTTGCAAAGCTCGGCTGTGCCAGCCACAACTTGAAAACGCAAAACCTTGTTGGGGTTGCTTGGATTCTTTTTGGCCAAAGGTGAAACTTCCAGCGGATGACCGACCAAGAAACAAGGTTGAATTAATTTCTGACGCACAGTTTTTTTGTACACCGTGTCAATCAAGCGGCCCTTGCCATAGGATTTTTCATATTTAATGCCAAGTTCATCAGCCTTAGCGCGCAGATCTTCAACAGAAACATTTTCCGCCAAATCTAAGCCTGTCTCTTGTTTGAAAGCTTCAAAATAGTCCACAATCGGAAAAGGTTTTTCCCAATCAATTTCAAATTCTTCATATTTTGTAATCAAACTACCTGTGACATTTTTCACAACCTCGCGATAAAGTTTTTCAGAAAACTCCATACCTTTTTTCAAATCCCAATAAGCTGCATAAAATTCCATGTGGTCAAATTCTTGCAAATGTTGTCGGTCAATTCCTTCATTGCGAAAAACTCGACCGATTTCAAAAACTTTTTCGAAGCCCCCAACCAAAAGTCGCTTGAGCGAAAGTTCCAATGAAATGCGCATGAAAAAATCTTGATCAAGCGCATTGTGATGCGTGATGAAAGGTTCTGCTTCAGCTCCGCCGGGAATATTTTCCAGCACTGGATTTTGCACTTCCAAAAATCCATCAGTTGCCAAGAAGTTTCGGATAGTTTGCCAGAAGATATTTTTTTTGCGAAAAAGCTCGCGAGTGTCAGAATTGATCATCAAATCCAGATATCTCCTGCGTAAAAGCTCCTCCTCATCCTTGATGCCAAAATGCTCAGTCGGAATCGGACGGATGTTTTTGCTCAGCATTTTCCAATCAGTCACTTTCAAAGATTTTTCTTCGGTCTTGGTCAAAAAAAGCTGCCCAGTGACTTGCACAAAATCTCCCAAGTCCACATTCTTCACAAAAAGTTTGAAAAGTTCTTCCGGCATGTTGCCTTTGTTCAAAAAAAGCTGCATTTTGCCTGACTCATCTTCAATGTTCGCAAAAGCGCTGCCACCCATCGGACGCATCGAACGCACCCGCCCAACCAAAGTTATTTCTTTAGCAGTGAGCTTGTCGCTTGCAATGAGCTTGTCGAATTGTTCCACCACCTGCGCATTGCAAAAATCCCGCTTGGTTTTTTCTGGATAGGCTTCCATGCCATAATTTTTAATATTTTCCAATTTCTCCAATTTAACTTGCAAAATATCTTCTCTCATAATAGCTTTTAGCTTCATTAACCTTTAACCCTGACGCGCATGCAACAGGGTAAAGTTTTTGGCTTTTCAAAAATAAAAAAAATTACACGCACATTGAGCAAGCTTACTTTTTCTTTTTTCGATTGAAAGTATTTCTCTTTGATGTCAAAATATCAAATATTTTTAAAACACTTTCACTGGGATAAAAAGAAAAATGTATGCAAGCGAGATGCCTAATTTACAAAATAGTTATATCAGAAAATTAGAACTATTTTTTTTCGAATTAAACTCAAAAATTTTTATTATAGCTAAAATTTTCCCTCAATCAGCTCGGCCAATGGAAAATTTTAGACAATAAAAAGTTTTTCAAACAGGTAATTCTCAAAAAATTAGTTCCAATTTCCAGATTAAACCTGCTAGTATCATAGCCTGTTTCTGCCTTTTTTGCAAACAAAAAATCCGCTATTCAGGCGGATTTTTAAAAGAATTGCTTGGACCTATCGAACTTCTAAAATCTTATAGTCAATCGTGATTCCTTTTGGAGTCAAAACCTTTACAGCATCTCCACCAGCATGACCCATGAAAGCTTTTCCAAGTGGTGATTCATTTGAAACCTTGAAATTGGCAGGATCAGCCTCATTTGATCCAACGATAGTAAATTCCATCTTGGCTCCATTTGATTCAACCTTCACAATTGAACCGATTTGAGCACCCTTGAGAGATTCATCTTTTTCAACCACCTGAGAATTTTTCACAATCATTTCCAGCTCACTGATGCGAGATTCATTTTCATTTTGCTGAGATTTGGCTTCGGCATATTCAGCGTTCTCACTCAAATCCCCTTGCTCCTTGGCTTCCTTAATAGCTTGAGCAATTTCCTGCCTGAGTCTGGTTTTACGATCTTCCAGTTCGTCATTAAGTTTCTTGAGTCCATCTTTAGTAATAAGTCGTACCATATTGTTGAGTTAATTTTTTTAGTGATTACAAAATATCACCCGAAGGCGATATTTGGATATTTTTTTGACAGCCAAGCAATGATACACAAAAACCAAGGCGCTGTCAATAACGGACGAAAAGGCCATCTTTATTGACTAAAATTTCACTATACTGCAAAATTATCGCTAAAATATTCCTTTAATTTTGTCAAAAATATCTATCCTTACAAGATCAAAATAAGTCACCACCACCATCAAAGTTATCAGCAGAAGAAAGCCAGCTGTGTGGAAAGTTTGCTCAATTTTTTGACTCACTGGACTGCCTTTGATTTTTTCAATCAAGACAAAGAGCACGCGACCACCATCCAACGCTGGAAAAGGCAAAATATTGACAATCCCAAGGTTCACACTCAAAATAGCTGCGAAACGAAGCATGAAAGAAAAACCAAGTGGAATAATCTGTCCAGTATAAGAAGCGATGCCAACAATGCCAGTCACTGAAAGGCCCGTTTTGTTTCCAGTGAAAAGTTTCTTGAGAACATCAAGCATCATTAACATGATTGTCCCAATTTCAACCAAACCTTTCCAAAAAGATTCAAAAAAAGAAAACTTGGCCGTGACAACCTCACCCATACCAGAAATGCCAAGAGCCCCTTGGCCAGTTTCTGTCTGCTCACGCGGAATTCCCTTGAGCTGAAGCTGTTTTTTTCCTCTTTGCACATCAAGTGATATTTCTTGTCCTTTATTGACTTTGACATATGTTTGCACATCTTCCACGGTTGCAAAAGTTCCGCTACTGCCAGCAAGTAAAAAGTCGCCAATTTGCAAGCCCATTTTTTGGGCCGGCGATTTGTCTTCAATGCCTTGAACGAGAATTTTAGCCCCAGCCGCATGCTCGCCAGTAACATCCTGATAAGTGCCCAGCATGAAAGTTGCCGAAAGCAAAATCCAAGCAAACAGAAAATTCATCAAAACGCCTGCCACCAAAACTGCAATTCTGGCCCAGGCGGGCTTGGAGGCAAAACTGTCAGTCTCTTTTTTGCCCTCACCATCTTCGCCCTTAATTTTCACAAAGCCTCCAATTGGAAACCAGTTAAGCGAATAGACGGTATTTTTGGAAACGATTTCCTGGCCGCCCTTAACAAATTTCCACTTGCCACTTTTGTCATCTTTAACCACCCCAAGCGCTCGCGGTGGAAAACCCAAGCCAAATTCATCAGCCTTGATCCCGTTTAGCCTTGCCACTACAAAGTGACCCAACTCATGAACAAAGACGAGCACCCCGAGGATTATAATAAAGACGATTACTGTAAACATAATTTATGTAAAATAAAAACCACACCCATAAATTATGGTCTATAATTTTTAATTTTAATTTTTTAATTTTAAATGAATTAACTAATGTTAAAATTTTAAAAAAATTAATTCATTTTTGTTTCAATTCAAATTTTAAATTTAAAATTTCAAATTCGCAAAGCGGTTACACTGTCATTATCTCCTTTTCTTTGCTAACTCTGATTTCTTCAACTTTGCGATTAAATTCATCCACAACTTCTTGCAATTTTTCTTTGCCTTTAAACTTGTCATCCTCGCTCATGCCACCTTCGGTTTCAAGTTTTTGCAGTTCTTTCCAAGCATCTTCACGAATCGAACGCAGTGCGATGCGACCTTCTTCAGCTTTCTGATTCAAAATTTTGACCATTTCTTTGCGACGCTCTTCCGTCAACATTGGAATATTGATGCGCACTAAAATTCCATCATTCATTGGATTGAGATTCAAATCAGATTCCCTAATTGCCCCTTCGATAGCGGCAATCGCTCCTCTGTCCCAAGGTTGAATCACCAAACTACGAGGTTCCGGAGTAGAAATGCTCGCAATTTGTTTGAGTGGGGTTTTTGCTCCATAATAATTGACTGTCACGTCTTCAACCAAGGCTGGGGTGGCTCTGCCAGTTCGAACCTTGCTAGCTTCACTTTTCAAATGCTCAATTGCTTTTTCAAATTCCACGGTTTTTTGCTTGATTATTTCGCTATACATTTACCCTGTTAAATAAGATTGGGTCTTCTTAGAAAGACGCAACTTACTTGAAATAATTGTTATTTTAATTTTTACGATGTTCTTAATTATAAACCCCAATCTTAATTTCAAAAAATTACTATTTTTTAAAATTATTTAACTGGGTGAATATTTTAATTACTTAGATTATTACGTATCATCAACACTAATATTTCCTGAGTCCGGCATAAATTTTGAGCGGATCAGACCTATCATATTTCAAAACACTAATCTCCTTGACTGTATCCAATTGAAATGTTGCCCAAGTTGCTCCCCCATCGTTTGATTTATAAATGGCCTGCGCGGCTGCATACATGATTTCCTTTGAGTTGGCAGGATTAACAGCAATAGCATGAATCGGAAAAGCCTTCGAGCTCTCAATAATATTAAGGGGCTTCCAAAGATCACCACTGCCAGTTTTTTCAAAGATGCCACCACCAGTGCCAAGATACACAACACCTCCAAGATTAGAATCGCCAACGATGCTAAAAAAACTGTTAGCATGCTGAACAGAATCAACCTTTTGCGTGATATCTTCAATAGTCTTGCCGCCATCTTTCGTTTCAAGTAGGCCGAGCTGGAAAACCAAAAAGAAAAGATGCCAATCGTTGCCGCTATCAAAAACAATCCCCGTTACTGGACCATCAGCCTTTTTGAGGTTAGCCCAGGTCGAACCACCATCAGTGGTTTTAACAATCACTCCATCACTAGTTCCCGCAAAAAGAATTTGGGAATTGACAGGGTTAATTGCAAGTGAAGAAATGATGGTACCATCGGCCGGTTCAGTATAAACTTCCTTCCATTGCTCTCCTTCTTTCAAGCGTTTAAAAATTTTCGCTCTACCATTAAGCACCCCACTGGCGTACATGACATCGTGATTTTGAGGATCGAAAAGCACGTTATATGCTTTGTTGGGAAACGCCACTTGCGCCCAAGTCTCAGCGCCATCCTTTGAAACAAACAGCCCACTTGTGTCTGTGCCAAGATAAACAATGTTCGGATCAACACGATCTATGGCCATCGAAAGCACGTCCACGCCTGAGATTGTTCGCTTGTCATCAACTTTAATCTTGGGTAGCCACCCAGTTCCGCCATCAACTGATTTAATCACGGTCGCATTCGTCATTGGATTGCTAGAGGTCTTGATGGAAGTCGGAAAACTGCAGCCGGAGAAAAGAAAGGCTGCCGACATAATTGCCAAAATTGAGAATGTTTTTTTCATATAAATCCAGTGTATCAAAGAAATTAGAAAAAATCCAGAGGGAAAAAACCTTAAAAATTTCAACCAGACTTGTTATTGAAAAGCTTCGACAATATCTTGCTCTGTCAATTTTTTACGCCTTATCTGCAAGGGAATCTCCTGCTTGGCTAATTCATAATTTTCAAAAGCGCCAGATAAATGAATATGAGAACGCAAAATACTTAATTGCACAATCGCCCTGCCAAGATTCTCCTGTCCCTGAGAACGATATTTTTTAATAAGTTCCTCGTCAAGAGCATTTCTAAATTTTTTATTGTTCCACGAACGAGCTCGTAAATTTCCAAAATCGCGAATCATGGCAATAGCGCTATTCTGAAATATCCCAACCCATTCAAAATCCAATAATTCAACTTCGCCAGAATCGAAAACATACAGATTATTTGGTGACACATCACCATGAACTATTGAGACAACACGATTTGACTTAGCATTAATAAGTGACTCCAAGCCTGTTAAAATTTCCTTGGCCTTGTTTTTGACATCAAATATAGGAAGCCTTCTTTCTAAAACTTTATGAAAAATTTCTACTTCACCTTTTCCATCTAACGTTCGAACTTTTCTATTAAGATAACGAAAAACTTGGCGCCTGAATCCTTTGTAATCTCCGGGATAAATTTTTAAAATCTTTTTTAGGCTTGGCGACAAAGATTCAATTGAAATAGAGTGAAATTTGAAAAGTTGATTAACAACCTGTTTTGCTTCTCGACTACCAAGAAGCTGCGCCCCTTTGTTCCCTTCAATAAACCCGATTTTTGAATGATCAATAGGAAAAGTTTCCATAATAGCAAACGGAACACCTTTTTTTGGATCATAATTTGCAGCCACAACTCCTCTTGTGCGAATAACCTTGTTTGCTTTGAGATAATTTGCGATTTCAATTTGACGCTGAAATGGCAAAAGAATTTTCTTGGTATTATTTTTAGGTATTTTAACAAATCGCTCAATGATTTTTCCTTTTTCCAATCTTTTTGCAACCATAAAAAAATACCTGCGTCCATTTGTAGTGCCTTTCTGAATAATTTTTCTTTCTCTGTTTTCAATAATAAATTCTTGCTCGTTAAGAACTTTGTAAACCCTATTTTGATATTTTGTTAATTGATTCATGTGACTATCCTAATTTGATTAAATGCCTTCAAGAGACGCATCAGATAAATTCATTATAAATTGGATTGGATAAATTTGAAAGAAATTGAAAGGAGGAGAGTTTTGAGGAAATAAAAAAGACGGCTACCTATAGTAGTCCCGTCTTAAGCGATTTTTAAAACTCATCCTTCATATAAACTTGCATACAAGCTTACGATCCTCTGAATAATGTCGCACGCAAATACCATCTTCATCTGTAGCAAGATTCAGTTGAAGACCGGGCATGACCTGAAAATAAATTCCATCATCAGCAAGTTCATGACAAGAAATATCTGCTCCGCCCAAATCAACACAGCAGCTACCTCCTCCCATTTCGCCAATATAGGTACCCATAATTTTGGCAGATTCTCCCGGTTTTATTTCCACATCTGCAGTATATGGATCCTTGCCAAAGAGGGCTACTGAGACTGACCAGCTAAAAACTAAAACTGGAAACGAACAATTATTAATAACTTGCATATAATCTTCTCCGTTTATTGTTTCAAGAATACCTTTTTGCAAAAATATAATAAAAAGAACTTCAAGAAAGTCTAGCATGCAATAAGCTTTTGTCAATCATAGATATGAAAAAATGGCCATAAAAAGCCATTTTTGAGTATATTTTTGCAATTTTAATTTCCCGCTAAAAAAGTACGGTCAAGGACAGTTCTTGACTAATCCCTGAAGAAATTCATTTCCCGTGATGAAAATAAATTCTGCAATCAATTTTATTTTCAAGGCAATATCCTTTTATTTCTTTTTCAACATCATTCCAATAATCATTTTTGGTAAAATATATTTTTTCGTATTTTTCTAATAGTTCGGGATGTTTTTGCTGCAACCAACTCTTGATATTATTCCAGATATTCCCTTTAACATTAAGATTTTCCAACATGTAAAAATCTGCATATTCCTTAGTTTTGTTTATGATATCTTTCCAATCAGTTAAAAATGGAAAAATGGGGCCAATAAAAACATAAGTTTTAATGCCCGCCTCACGCATTTCTTTCAGGGCCGTTATCCTGTCTGAAACTGAAGACACATGAGGCTCAACCTCTTTACGAATATCGTCATCGATTGTCGTGATTGTCAGCCCAGCTTCGCAATTTTCAAACTGTTTCAACAAGTCAATATCTCTAACGATTAAATTGGATTTGGTCTGAATTCCAAGTTTTGGCTCAAGTGGGATAAGTTTTTTCAGAATTTTTCTGGTCAATTCATATTTGCGTTCAAGTGAAAGATACGGATCGGTGACAGAAGCAAGAAAAATTGACTTATTTTTGTATTTCAAACTTTTCTCTGGAATTAAATCTGGAGCGTTTATTTTCACATCAACGAACTGTCCCCAAGGTTCAACGTGTCCAGTAAATCGCTTCATGAAACTTGCATAGCAATAAATACAGCTGTGCATGCAGCCAACATAAGGATTGATAACATAATCCGCATCTGGAAGATTGGATTTTGTTATTATTGAGCTGGCTTTAATTTCTTTTAATATCATAGCCTCAAGTTCATTTTATGCATTTATAGTATCACCAAGCAGATGATTACTCAATATCTTGGCGTCTACCTTGCCAGCCTTGCTGCTGAGATGGGTTCGAATCCCTCTGTACCCAATGTTTACAGAGTGTCGCGTCACTCACTCGTCGACACTCGTTCATTCCTTGCCCGCGGTGGCGCCAAATGCTCATCCGCATTTGTCGGCGCTCTCCTGCGTTGCCTTTCTGCTGAAAGTCAACTTGTTTCGCTGCCACCGGTTCGAATCCCTCTGTACCTATACATTTAAAAAAAATAAAACACCACGGGGGTGTTTTATTTTATTATTTGTGGGTACAGAGGGATTCGAACCCCCGACCATCGGCTTAAAAGGCCGTTGCTCTACCAACTGAGCTATGTACCCAAATAATGTTTTTAAAAAAATTCAACCAAGCTAACTTGGCCATATGTACCCGTAAAATATTGGGGAATAATATAACGTTTTTAATTATATCTTAATCAAAAATTAAGTCAACCCATGAAAAAGCTTTTAGGTTTTAGCCCCAATGGCATTTGCCACGGGGTAAACTTCATTAGCTTTTAGTCTCTAGTCGTTGCTCTTGTTGATATAAATCAAAAACAACAGCGGCAAAGTCAACCAAGAAAACTTGGCCCAAGGAGAAGTGAAATAAAACAGCGCATCCTTGGAAACATACTGCAAAAGTTGTTTATCACCCAGAAAAGTTGCTACAACGCTGAAAATCGCTCCGACCTCAAAAAAACTCATCAGGAAAATTTGCCAATAAGCCAGGCCCGAACCGGAAAGGCCAATGTCAAAAGTGTATCTACCAATTAGCGTCAGCAAGACCAATAAAATCAGAAAAATCAAAACTGGCAAATTTTTGCTGGTGCCAATCAAATCGATTGGCAAAACTTGCACCAGCGCAAATGAAAGATAGATATTCATGACTGAATTGTGTAAGCGTTTTTTTCCAACTGCCAACCAAAAAATCACTGCAATTGCCAGCATCACCAAGAGCACTGTAACCAGTTCGGCCAGTGAAGCTGACAAACCAAAACTATGAAAAATTTTTTCTAATTGCATATTTAATTTTGTTTTAAAGTTTAGCTCAGATAGTAATATTATACATTTATTTCCCATTTGCAACAAGACTGAAAAATTTCAAGAAGGCTCAACCTTAGGAACACCGAAGGTTGAGCCTTCGACACCCATCACCTAGTGGACAAAACACAAATTGAAGGCTATAATCAGAACCAGTATGGAAGATTCGCAAATACCTAAAAGAATATTCTGGTGGACCCTTTTTGTGCTCTTTTGGATTGTTTCAACCACAATCATCGGTTACGCCTTCGGCTATCGCTTCAGTTTCAAACGAGGTGTTTTTATTTATGGCGGCTCAATTTCCATGAAGACAACGCCTTTGGACTCGGATATCTATATCAACAACGTCCTTTATTCTTCCAAAAAATTAAACCGCATCAACAATTCCTATCACATCGATGGAATCACGCCTGGTGATTATCTTTTGGAAGTCCGCTCTCTCGGATATGCAACTTGGTCCAAAAAAGTTTCTGTTCACAGTGGAATCTCAACTGAATTTTGGAACGTGGTGTTGACCAAAAATGAATACAAAAAAACCAGCTACGACACCAAGGGCGCGCAACGTTTTTTCGTTTCGCCCAGGAAAAACCTCACTGCTGTGGCTCAACAAAATGGCAACGATTTTGCCGTCAACATTGTCAGTGCCCAAGACAACACCGTCACCAACATTTTCAGTTCAAATGAATATGTCTTTACTGACAACGCCAAAGAAAACATTGAATGGACGCCTCAAGCGCATCGAATCATCATTCCAGTCATCAAGAACGACACTCAAAAAGAAAACTATCTCATCGCCGACGTTCCAGCTGACAAGTTTCTCAACTTGCAAGAACTGGCGCACACTGACGACCTTTCTCACGTGCGTTGGGACCCGAAAACCAAAAACGCTCTGTTCTACATGTCTGGTGGTAATCTTTATCGCATTGATTTAGACTCGCCAACAGAAATTCGCCAAGTTGCCCAAAACATTGCTAGCTATGAATTGGCTTCTAGCGGACTTTATTATTTTCAACTTCCAGAAGGCCTCGTTTACAAAACCAACACTGATGGCACCGACAACCCCACGCAAATCACTTCTTCGGCTCCTTCTCACATGAGCGACCCAAATTACCAAATCATCGTCTACGACAAAGATAGAATGGTTTTTTTGAATCCAAGTCATGATCTTTATGTTTATAACCAAGGCGAAGACAATGACTATTTTCAAGAACTTTCCAGCAACGCGCTTGGCTCACAATTTTCAGATGATGGCAAAAAACTGCTTTATTGGAATGAACATGAGGTCAGTGTTTATTTCGCCAGAAAATGGGACGTGCAACCAATGAGAGCTGAAAATGAAATCTTGCCCATCACGAGATATTCAGATGTCATTTCCAATGTCCAATGGTCACGCGACTATGAACACGTTATTTTTTCAACCGGTAAGCTCGTCAAATTTATTGAAACTGATCAGCGCGATCACCGCAACCTCATGGATCTTTTCAAGCTAAATTCCGACAACAGACAAATCACCAACAACAATTCCGATGGTTTGATTTATTTCACTGATACCAATGCCGATGGTGCTACCACTCTCAACACTATTGAGTTCCCAGAAAAAACAACCTTGTTACAAGGTTTTTTCCCTGGCACCACCAAGACGCCGCCAAGTGCTAACCCACAATAACGAAACACTATCGACTATTTAAAAAAGCGCAGATTTGTTCTGCGCTTTTTTAATATGCTTTCTGACTAAAAAGTATCTTTAAATTTTTACGAGCTTGCTTGCTTTTTGGGCCTTTGAGCGACAGCTTCTCTGAGCTCTTGATTACAACTCCTAACCAAAAACATATCCTAAAAAGTAAATAAGGGAAATGAAAATTGTTAACTTAGTTTTTGAAAGTCATAAATTACGTATGACCCTAAAAAACTATTTAACAACTTTCACTTTAACAATAAGATGATTTTTTCCTTGGACGACGCTTTGAAATTTTACTTTCTTGGCGCCCAGCAAATCAAAACCTTCACCGTCAACCAAAGTTGCAGCGTCGCGGCCGCCAATAATCAAATCTCCAATCTTCAAACGAATTTCGTCCACCAAGTCTTTTTCCAAAAGTGATGCATTTAGTTCTCCGCCGCCTTCAACTAAAATAGTTTTGATCCCTTCTTCAAAAAGAAAAAACATCATTTTTTCCAAATCGACAATTTTCTCGCCCAAGACATAAACTTTTGCTTTTTTTCTGATTTCCTCAATTCTTCTGTCTGTGGTTTTGGCGGTCGTGAAAATCATTTTGTCACCCTCCCCTTCCGTGAAAAATTTTCCATCCAAATCCAAACTGCCAGCATTGGAAACAACCGTAATCTTGATTGGCTCAGCACTTTTGCCAGCTCTGATTCTGTCATTTTTGCGTTTCTGTGTCTTGAGTGTCAAACTTGGATCATCTTGCCTCAATGTGTTTCCGCCAACCAAAATTGCATCCGCCTCCGCGCGCGCGTCCAAAAGCATCTCCTTGTCATTGTCAGAAGAAATGGGTATCTGCTCGCTTTTATAATTGCTAATCTTTCCATCCAGCGACATCCCCGCGCAGATGAAAACAAAAGGACGATTTTTTGATGACATATTTTTTGGAAAAAATAATTTATAATCCCCAATTTTCAAGACTATATTTTTCTTGTTGCAAAACTATTTTGATTTGCTTTTGAATTTCTTTTATATCTTCGTCATTTAGGGGTTCAAAATTATCGTAAAACCCAGTTTCTCTTTGCGGAAAATAACACGCATCCCCATATTTATGAGTTTTTGCACTTTTAGCTCTCCCATATAGATGGAGATGAAAATATGGTCCCTCGGGTTTGAAAACACTCCAATTTCCATTGTCTTGATAATTAATCCGACCAATATCAACTCCGCGATTATTCAAACCCATGGTCATTGCTTCACCAATCAACATTGTCAAACGCATATATTCGATTGCCATTTGAGGTGAAAGCTGGGTTCGGTCAACTAAATGCTTCTTTGGCGCAATCTTAATATGTCCACCATCCAATCTATCAACATGTGGCTTTTCAAATGCCTCAACAATAAAATTTTCTGTTTCGTAAATTTGAGTCATAATTAATTAGTCTTAAAAGTTTTTTGCATCTTTAATATACTTCTTTAATGTAACATAATATTCTTCCAATTCTTGCTTACAAATATCTAACGACAAGATGGCATATTTCTCATCCATTTTTTCTTCGGCACTTTTTAGGCATTCCAAAAAGATTGGATTTCTTTTACCCAAAATTGTCAGGAATAAGAAAAAACCTTTTGGATGAATGAAGCGATAACAATCAGCATTTGCGCAAATTTCAGCTTCCAAGCATTCGAAAGGAACTTTGCCATGATGGGCTTCAACACAGTTTAAAATTTTTGTTTTTGAAAATTCATCCAATTCAAATTTCTGCAAAAATTCTGCTGCAGCGTCCACGCTCATTTTAACATGTTCGGCAACCCTATTTTCCGAAGCAGCCTGTCCGAGTTTCAAATCCATCAGATAAACTCCGATTTGAACGATTTCTTTGTCAGCACCAAGTTTTTCAGCCAATTCAATGGCTTTTTTCTCAGAAATTTCGAAATGAACCAATGATGGCAAGCCAAATTTTTCAATCTCAGCTAACGCATATTTTTTTGATTCTTGGATGATGTCCATAATTATTTCTTTAAAAAGTTATTAATTTTTTCAAACAATTTTTCATGATCAACTTTTCCAAAGTCAGTTGTGTCAAATTCGAAAACATCAACTCCAATTTCAAGTGGCTGGTTAACTTCGTGCAAATTTTGCATAAACTTTTTGTCATGCATTTTGATTGCATCCCTGTGCCCAAGGTGGCGCGAATTTGAAACAGCTCTTTCTTTGAAACGTTTTTCAACAGCTTCTTTGTTAGTTCTACAGTAAATATAAAAAACTTCAGCACTATTTTCCGATATCATGGTTTTTATTCTTTCATTATTCCAATCTGGATGAAAATTGCCTTCAACTACAGTTGCTATCGGTGATTTCAAACAAGATTGCAAAACATAGTAAAGCAATTCAAAACTCGTCTTCCCCATATCCTTGAGCGTTTTTTCTGCCAATCCTTTCCATTGCAAACCATCATACATGACTTCTTTGATTGCATCACTGCCAAAAACTGGCAAAGCAAAACGCTCGGCAATTTTTTTCGAAAGTGTCGTCTTTCCCGAAGCCGGCGGACCAGAAATGAGGATGAGTTTTGGGTTATTTTTATTCACAATTTGTACATTAATAAAAATGCTTATTTATGACTAACTACAAAATCCACAACATCTTGAATCATTTTCTGAAAATCTTCCGGTTTTGAAAAATAATGGTCAGCGCCGGGAAAAATTTCAAGTTTGCAATTTTCAACAAGGCTGGAAAATTTTTGGGCTTCTTTAATTGTAACATTTTCATCTCGATCGCCAACTAGAATGATTGTTGGTGCTTTTATTTTTCCGCCGACTTCCCAAGTGTTGTTATTTTTGAAATCCTCAACAAAAGAATATTTCAAGTCTCGAAACTTTTCCATCTCTGTTTGTATGCTCAATATAGCCTAATTTCTGCCAATTTTCCATCCCAGTCTCACCTCTGAACCTAAATTCATTTTGGAAATAATCGATAACAGGCGATTTTAGCACGAGCACAAACAAATTACTTAATTTTGAGGCTTCCATGATTGAAGCAACTCCGCCGAAACTGGCGCCCAGCAGACCGATTTTAGAATATCCCAACGCTTTCAAAAATTCAATTGAACTCTCGATGTCCCTGACAGCCTGTGAAATCGTCAAATCTTCAATGTTTCCTTCACTTTCACCATGCCCGAAAAAATCAAAACGAAAAGTCGAAATGTCTTTTTGATTCAAAGCCTTTTCAATGGAAACATAAGTCCTGCTGTCCTTACCGGAAAAATTTCCATGGCAAACAACGACAACTGGTTTACCCTTGTCATCTGAGGGGTTAGAAATAATTCCGCAAAGTTTCAACCCTTCCTTGTTTTTAAAAAATATTTTTTCTTGCATAAAAATCTCTTTACTCCCTTGTGCTTAATGCAACTTTAATCCCGAGCAAAATCAGGGCGGCGCCGGTTAGGCGTTCAAGCCAGTGTCCAATCTTTTTGATTTTGCTTTTCAATGCATCATTTGAAAACAACATCGCTACAATCACAAACCAACTGCCAATTACAAACGCAACTTCCAAACCGAGTAAAACTTGAATCAAAAATGGCGTGCCAGTTGAAATAAATTGCATGAAAAGACTCAAAAAGAAAAGAGTCACTTTCGGATTAAGCGCATTCGTAGCGATGCCAGAAAGCATCGCTTTTGCCGGTGAAATATTTTTTGCCTTGTCACTTTCCTTTTCAATTTCATTTTTCTGAAATTGCGGCTTGGCGCTGATCGATTTGAGCCCAAGATAAATCAAATAAATTGCTCCAACGTATTTGATTAAATTAAACAGAAGAATTGATTTGGAAATAATCAGGCCAATTCCAGCCAAAGTATAAAAAACGTGCACCAGAACCCCGAGTCCGATTCCAATAGCCGTGAAAATTCCGATTTTGCGAGAGTGCACCAGGGAATTTCTCGTGACCAACACAAAATCCGCTCCCGGACTCATCGCTCCCAAAAGTGCAATCGTTGCAAGGCCTATAAATTGTGGTAAATATTGCATAAGATTATTTTTTAATAATTCCCCCTCCTCCATTCACTTCTCTTCTGATGCATTCTTTCATTGAAGCCTCCTTGCTGGACAAAATCAACGCTCTTTTTTCACATCCATTTTAACACAAAAAGCAAGAAAAATCTCAACGTTCTTGCATTTTGCATTCTTGCATTCCCCTCCGCACATTGCGCAGTGCGTAGGTAAAAGACGAGTGATGAGCGTTAAGAAATTTTGAAACGCAGTGAGGTCAGCAGACCGAACGGAGTGTAAATTTTAGCGAAGAGTGAAGTCTTTGCCCCAGCAACAAGCACGTGTCGGGAGATTTTCACCCAAAGGGTGATCATCCTCTGGATGACTTTTGTAACTTTTCTATTAAAAGAAAAGTTAACCCTGAATTTTCAACAAAAGAGTCCCGAAAAAATCGGGACTCTTTTCGAAGCTTATTTCTTTTCTTCTTCTTTCTTCTCACCTTCAACCTCCGCATCTTTTACCTCTGGTTCGCCTTCCTTCTTCGGTTCGGCGCCTTCAGCTGCAGTTCCTTCAGCTCCAGGTTGTGGTTGCGCGGCAGCGTAAAGTTTTTCACCAATCTTTTGGGCGGCTTGTGAAAGAGTTTCTGACTTGGCTTTGATGGCGCTCAAGTCTTCGCCGTTTTTCACTTTATTGAGTTCCTCAATCGCTTCTTGGACAGGTTTTTTCTCATCTTCCGTGAGTTTGTCACCAGCATCGCGCATCGCTTTTTCAGTTGAATACACAAGCGTGTCAGCCATGTTGCGAGCTTCGACAAGTTCTTTCTTAAGCTTGTCTTCTTCGGCATGCATCTCGGCATCCTTGGTCATCTTTTCAATTTCTTCTTTGGAAAGTCCAGAGGAAGCTTCAATTTTGATTGATTGTGATTTGCCAGTCGCTTTATCCTTGGCAGTAACATTCAAAATTCCATTAGCGTCAATGTCAAATTCAACTTCAACTTGCGGAATGCCTCTTGGAGCTGGTGGAATTCCATCCAAAATAAATCTTCCAAGAGTTTTGTTGCCGGAAGCCACTTCGCGTTCGCCTTGGAGCACGTGGATTTCAACGCTAGGTTGATTGTCAGCGGCTGTTGAAAACACCTGAGATTTTGAAGTTGGAATAGTTGTGTTGCGATTGATCAGTGGAGTTGAAATTCCTCCCATCGTTTCGATTCCGAGGGTCAGCGGGGTCACATCCAGCAAAAGCACATCTTTGACTGAACCTTCCAACACTCCACCTTGAATGGCAGCACCGAGCGCCACAACTTCATCGGGATTGACGGTGATGTTTGGTTTTTTGCCAAAGAATTTTTCCACAGTTTGCAAAACCAGTGGCATGCGAGTCATGCCTCCCACCATCACAACTTCGTTGATGTCCGAGGTTGAAAGTTTGGCATCTGCAAGTGCCTTTTTTACTGGCTCTAATGTCTTTGTGACCAAGTCACCCACCAGTTCTTCCAGTTTGGCGCGAGTCAGTTTCATCACCAAATGTTTTGGACCTCCAGCATCAGAAGTGATGAACGGTTGGTTGATTTCACTTTCCATCGCAGTTGAAAGTTCAATTTTGGCTTTTTCAGCTGCCTCTTTGATTCGTTGCAGTGAAAGCGGATCATTGGAAAGGTCGATGCCTTCTTGCTTTTTGAATTCAGAGATAATCCAAGCAATGATCACTTGGTCAAAGTCATCGCCACCAAGATGCGTGTCACCATTGGTTGATTTCACTTCGACAGTATCGCCGCCAACTTCCAAAATGGAAATATCGAAAGTTCCACCACCCAAATCATAAACCGCAATTTTTTCATCTTGTTTTTTGTCAAAACCATATGCTAATGCTGCCGCGGTTGGTTCATTGATGATACGACGGACATTGAGGCCCGCAATTTCACCAGCTTCTTTGGTGGCTTTGCGTTGAGAATCATCGAAATAGGCAGGCACAGTAATCACCGCATCTGTGATTTTTTCGCCCAATTTTTCTTCGATATCACTTTTGATTTTTTGCAAAATCATCGCGGAAATTTCTTGCGGAGTGTAGTCCTTGTCACCCATGGTCACTTTGACAGTCTCGCCAGCGTGCACGATTTTGTACGGCATCGTCTTTTCATCACGTTGAACTTCCGCGTCGTGATAAGAACGTCCAATCAAACGTTTGATGGAAAACAAAGTGTTGCCTGGATTGGTCACCCCTTGGCGTTTGGCCAAAAGTCCCACCAATCTTTCACCCGACTTTGAAATAGCCACCATTGAAGGCGTCGTGCGATTGCCTTCTTTGTTTTCAATAATTTCCGGTTTACCACCCATCACGACTGCAAAAGCCGAGTTGGTGGTTCCCAGATCAATTCCAATAATTTTACTCATATTGTTTTTTAAACCCACAAATCTACAAATCAGCTACAAATCCACAAATTAAATTCGCAGACTGTTTATAAAATTGTACGTTAAATTATTTATTACTTACTTATTTTTTAAATTAATACCTCATTATGTGTCATTCTGAACTTGTTTCAGAATCTGCTTTCTTTATTTCTTGCAGTTTTCTGTAACAGAGATGCTGAAACCCTCCAAAAGCGGACAGGCAAGTTCAGCATGACATTGTTTGTCGTCTTTTTTATATTGTTCGCTGTTTATTGTATTTTGACTATTGAGTGTGCTACAATAATTTTAGAGCTTGGCACATCGTTTGCCAGTTTTGCCCCTCGGGATTTTTGAACCATGCCCGCTGGGGCTTTTTTCTTTCCCTACGCTCTTCTCCCTAAAATCTAACATCTATAATCTAAAATCTATTCCACGACCACTCTCGCCGCTCTAATAACTTTGTCTCCAATCTTATAGCCCTTCATCATCACGGTCTTGATTTTATTTTTAAATTTCTCTTTTTCCTTCTCTTTCTCGCAATCGCAGTGGCCGCATCCACATTCCTTGTCCGCAATAGCTTCATGGAAAACCGGATCAAAGGTGTCACCAACTTTTGGCGCAATTTCCTCAATGCCATTTTCGATCAGCACCGCTTCCAGTTGCTTTTGAATATACATAATCCCCGTCACCCAGCCGCCATCTTTCTGATCCTCGGGAATATGAGCAGTCGACATTTGAAAATTGTCCAACACTGGGATAATCTGCAAAATGATGTTTTGCGTGGCATATTTGATCAAATCTTTTTGCGACTCCGCCTGCATGCGCTTGTAATTTTCAAAATCAGCTTGCGTCCGTTTCCAGCCTGCCAAATTTTCTTTGGCCTGTTTTTCAAAATTTGTTTCACCGCTTTCTGCCTCATCGGCAGATAAGTCTGCTTCATCGGCAGATAAATCTTCGGTAACTTCATTTTCAACATCAACCACCTCTTCAATCTTCTCTTTCTCGGCGATGTCTTTTTCCAATTCCTCTTTTTCCTTTGTTTGTTTTGTCATAAAATTTTTTATTCCTACGAAATTACAAAATTATACAAAAATACAAAAACTTGCAAACTTACTTTAGGTCTAGCTGTGAACTAGCAACCGTGAACTGTAAACAATCTTGCACCCTAACAATATAACAATTTAGCAATGTAACAATTTCAAATTTTTTCTAAAAAACTACAAAACTAATGCTTGATAAGCTAATCACTATTACTATTGAAGCACCAAGGAGCTTCTTCACATATTCAAGCATGGATTTGTTCTTGGCATATTCCATTCTTTTTGGACCAATCAGCGCCAGAATGCCTTTCTCGCCGGAACTGAGTTTATATGGTGACACAATCATGGAACAATTTGAAGCGGCTTCAATAGGATTTTCCTGACCAATAAAGATTCTGGTCTCGCCTTCTTTCATGTTCTTGGTTAGCTGATCAAATTTTTCGTCGACATAGTCCAACATTTCAACCAGGCGACACATTTCATCCAATTCTTTGAACTCTGGTTCTTCCATGAGTTCCCGCATGCCGAAATCAGAAAATTCATCGTTGTCAATCAAGCCACTGATGGCAAAATTTCCACTGACATGTGAAAGAAGTTTGGCCGTCGTGCGAGTCAGACGAGTGTTCTGGGCTTTCAGTTTCAAAAATTCCCGCTGCATTTTTTGTTGCTCATCCTTGGAAAGAATTTTGTCTTTCATCACTTCTTCCACAAAATAGCGATAACCTTGATCAGTTGGGATTCGACCAGCGCTGATGTGCGGTTGATAGAGATAGCCATCTTCTTCCAAAGTGGTCATGTCGTTGCGGATGGTGGCGGGGCTGACTTTGAATTTATATTTCCCAACCAAAATCTGCGAGCCAACTGGCACTGCTGTTTGGGTGTATTCCTCAATCACCGCCGCTAAAATTTTTTGTTGCCTTTCGTTCATAATATTGCCGATGCGAAACTACGAATAAAATTCGAATCTACGAATAAAATTTTACATAAATCAATCACGTGTAATCAGTTTAATCAGAAACTAATCAGTGGTTTGTATTTTTATTATATATTATGTGTTAGCAGTCGTCAAGTCCGAGTGCTAACTGCTTAAAATACTACGTCTTATTTTAAATTTTATTGCATTAAAAAATATCCGTCATTGCGAGGATTTTTGTACTCGAAAATCCGAAGCAATCCAGGATTTTATAAAGTCCTGGATTGCTATGCATGATTACATGCTCGCAAAGACGTTATAAAAAAAGATTTTGTCATTCCCGACAGCAGCCTGTCCGCCTTTAGAGGAATCGGGAATCCAGACCCGTATTTTATATCCCTTGCATTAATGCATAACCCAGATTCCCGTTTTCACGGGAATGACATAATATAATAAAATTTTCCCATAAAAAAAGCCTGGGCTTTAATAAAGTCAGACTTTGAAATTTTTCAATTAAGGTCGCACCGTTGCGACCTTAATTGAGTTGAGAAAAAAACATTTTTACCTGAGTGCTTGTTCAAGTGCTGTTCCGGCATCGGTCTTGCTGTCACGATATTTCTTGATTAAAGCAACATAACCTGAAAGTCCATATTCTTCAGCAAAGGAGCCCTTAATCTGCCGAGAACCAGCAATAACAACTGCTCCTGCAGGAATGATAAGGGGATTTTCTTTTGTCCCTTTGTAGATTTTTGCCTCGACAAGGTCGTAAACAGTTATTGACCTATTCAACATGACCCCAGTACCGATAACCGACCGCTCCTTGACAATAGTGCCTTCGTAGATACCGCAGTTGCCTCCCACCATGACATCATCCTCGATGATGACCGGCATGGCGCCTATCGGTTCGAGCACACCCCCGACCTGAACGCCGGCCGAAAGATGACACTTCTTGCCAACTTGGGCGCAGCTTCCGACAAGGGCATGAGAATCAATCATGGTGCCTTCATCAACATAGGCTCCCACATTAACATAGGCCGGCGGCATCATCACAACCCCGGAAGCCAGATATGAACCGTCGCGAACTGCCGATCCTCCGGGAACAATGCGGACATTATCTGCCGGAATGAATTTTTTAAGTGGCCAGGTATCCTTGTCAAAAAACTCCCAACCTAAGGCCTCCTGTGAAGGGAAAGCTCCCAACCCAAAAAAAATCATGTATTCCCGAAGCCTGCCAAGTCGCATACCGAGCAGAATCCCTTCCTTAACCCAAGCATTAACTACCCAGTCATCACCCCGCTTTTCAGCAGCCCGAATTTTTCCTTCATTTAACAATTTTTTGAAATGGTCAAAATCACTCCGCGCCTCTGCATAAGTTTCAGGTCTACGCAAATCATCTACCGTAAGTTTTGAGTGATTAATGATGGATTGCTTAATAAGACCAATAGCAAAATCCAAGCCTGTATTCATAACACATCTCCATTAAAATTACAAGAAAATAGAAATCTAAGAAAAAATTGCAACAATCAGTTAAAAATTTTGACCCTCACTCCCTCTTCATTGTCAGAAGTCAAAAGCAGAAAAAGATTGCGATGTTTGTTTTCACGGGCAACTTCACAGGTCTCATCTTCAAAGAAGGCCATGGCTAATTCTTTGCACAATTTTCCTTTGAAAAGAATGGTGAAAGAATCAATGTCTTCATTCTCATGTTGGACAACAAGAGAAAATACAAACAAAAAGATTGCCATATAAAAGCTTCCTTCTTTAACCTCAACTTTATCCTCTTTCTCAAGACCAATCTGAAAGCCGCTCATTTTCTGCGAAATTTCTTCCACAGAAAAAATATGCAGGAGTTGGCAAAAAGTCTGAGCACTTTCCTTCATATTATTTCTCGAACACAGCCGAATGAGATCAAGCACTGATTTAACGTCCGGCGGAAAATGTCTTGTTGGCATAATTGAATTTCTCCGATTAAATTGACAAGGTAACAATTTTAAATGCCTTCTTTGTTTACCAGAAAATTCAATGACGGTCAAGACCAAAGCCTTGACAAAAACAAGTTTTTTTGTTAATTTTTAATTTAGCTTTTTTAAAATTTTATAGTTCAGAATATCTCCAAAACAATCTAAAATCATAGAAAATGCAAACGCAACCATCCTTCTGGGTTCCAATTTTGATGGACGTTGGATTATTCGGTATTGCATTTAATGCAACCTACATAGCAGTAGAAACCGAATTGAAAAAATGCTGGCTAACTTTTGGCCTAGCTTTAATTCTCTCGCTCATGACCACTGTCCTAAGCTTTTCGTTGATCATTTCAGTTCCACTGATTCTTTCTCACTCGAAAATTTTGCTCTTGAGCTTGGGAGCAATCACGTCTTTGATTTCTTTTCCAATGACAACCAAGAAGTCAAAAGAAGAAGCTTTTACGCTCATGCTTTTCTGGCTTTTATCTTTCTTTTTTGGTATCTTTCTCATGTCACTTTATTTTGCTCCTCATTTAAATTAATGAAAGAAAACATTTCTAACCCGCTTCAAGCTGAAGCAAAAACAATAAAGGAGAATTTAGTATGAAAAGTAAGATGTTTTTTGGCGGACTTTTTTTTGCAGGTGGCTGTTTCCTTGCGTTTAAAGCTTTCTCAAAGATCCTTGAGGAAGTTAGTATGGCAATAACACTTGCCACTATTTCAGGCATGCCACCAGTGATGGGAATTAAGAAGGAAACTCAAAAAAAGTAGGTTTCGGGGTTTTTATTTTGCGGAAGAGAAAAGAAAAGATTAAACAAACTTTTCTCTTCCAAAAAGCGACATTATTCTCATGTAATGGCGCTTTTTTTAATTCTTTTTTGACGATTTCATTTTTTTCAAATACTAATTGTTCCACTTTTCTCTCAAATATTTTTGCTCGCCGAGAAATTGGCGGTAGCGCTGAAATTTTTTTGAGTTTCAAATTATTTTTTTTGTAAACTCAGTTTTGATTCTATAAAATCCTTAAACCCAAGCACCCGGGAAACCTGATCAACTTGGATCAAAAACGGCTCCACATCTTTAGCTAGAAAAGCAAAATCAAACTCTTCACAACGTGCTAACATTTTTTCACTAAATTCAGCTCTTGAAAGATTTAGGGTTTTTTCAATATAAGCAAAATCTGGCTGAGTTTTGCCATAAAGATAACTGACATCATAAAAATCTCTTCCCTTTTCTCTTTTGCGACCAAGAATCGCCATCATTTTTTGCGCAAGCAATACTTCGATGGGATTAACTAAAATATCCCGATAGATGTCAAATTTGTTCAAGGTAAGAACCTGGGGCTGGAACAATTTTTCTTTTTTGACAGTGTCGATTCGCACAAGAATTTTTTCATTCGGTGCCGAACCAAGATTGGCTTCCTGAAGAATGTGAGGAAATTTTATATAGCAATGATATGCGCCCTTTTCAATCAAACGCGCTTCCATAGCAAAACCCTTAATTTTCATATCATCAACAACTTCATTCATCAGTTCTTGAAATTCATCAAAAGATAGTCCAAAATTATCAAAGTCCAAGTCTTCCGAAAAACGATTTCCACCGAAGGCAATTCGAATCGCCGTGCCACCAATAAAACTTAGCTGCGCGCTTTTCTTTTGCTTAAAAATCGAATCAAGAATTTCATATTGCAAATATTCCACCAAAATACTTTTTGAAGGATTACTTTTAGAATCAGTATAATATTTTTTCAATTGATCAAAGGTTAGCATATTTCAAATAGCTTATGCACGATTTTAGTTAGTTTTTCAATCTTAAACTCTTCAAGATACTGTTCTATTTTTTTTCTATCTATAATTCGCTTAAGTTCACTGCCGTTGATTCTCAATTCCTCAAGGTCTGTTTGATTGTTGAGCTTGCCTAAATTAAAATAAAAATAATCCAGCAAAGCCTTCTCCGGCTGCGCTATGAGATATTTTCCAAATTTTGTTTCAATTGGATTGTATCCGAAAAAAAGTTCAGACTTAATATGTCGAAATGTGAAAACTCCAAAATCATTGGAAAATTTCCTAGTGGTTTTTGTGGTAACGCAAGTTTGAGCATGCACCATTTCGGGAATCAAGCCATAATAACTCAGCATAGTTTCCATAGATAAATAGCTCGGCTGATAAATCAAAAAGGAGATTTCCTGCGCCGATATTTCTGCTCGCTTCTCAACAAAGAAATACATTCCCTTTTTTAGACGAGCCAAATAGCCTCTTTTTTGCCACAAAGACAGTTGATAATTATAAACATTAAGCTTTTTGAGCAAAATATCCAAATTAGTAAAATATGGCTTATTTAAAGCATTTTTGAATTCTTGATATTTCATAAAATTATTAAATTTAATAATCTACTGAAATTATAGCTCAATTTAAAAAATAGTCAACCAACCACTTTTCTCTTAAATATTTTTGCTCGCCAAGAAACTGACGATAACGCTGAAGTTTTTTGAATTTCAGAAATTTCAGAGGTGCCAAGAATTTGTATTTTTTTATTTAGCAAATCTACTCAGCAAGCCTTTCATCAATTGCCCTTAAGAAATTAGATTGAAATAAATCAAATGTTGATGTACTTAAATATCTTTTTCTAGCTTCCTGACCGATAAGTATTAGCGACTGTGGATTATCTATAATCTTAATTATTATACTTTTTAATTGTTCCACATTATTAGTTTCTATAACAAAACCAGTCTTACCATCTTCAATAATATATTTAGCACCAACATTTTGACTAATTATAGATGGTCTGCCAAGCATTGCACCTTCAATAGCAACGATTGATGTTGGTTCCTCACGAGATACAACAACAAATACATTGGTTTCGGTAAAAATCTTCTTTTTTCTGTTTTGATCGATAATCAAACCATGCCATATTACATTATCAATACCATTGGTTTTTTCCTTCAGTTTTAATGCAAAACTATCAAAAGCCTGCTCGTTGCCGATAATATTAAATACTGCCCTTTGCCTATAATCAACCGGCAATTCCAAAATAGCAGCAACAAAAACATCCTGAGCTTTTCTTTCTTCAACTGTTCCTACCATACTAAATTGAATCTTACCATCAATTTTCATTTCTTCATTACAATACTGGTCGTCGAAACCCATGCTTAAAACTTTTACATTGTTTAAATATTTTACAACTGCTTCTTTTGAATATTCACTAGCAACATAAACTGACGCCTTCGTATTTTTTAAAACATATTCCAAAGAAGGTTTTTTCATACTAAAATGAGGGATAAAAAAAGATTGAATATTCCATGCCTCATGAATAAACCATATAATCGGAACCAACCCCTCCATCGCATAAACTGCTGGATACGTAACCACTGTATTTGCTATAATAATATCAAAATTTTTTGCAAAGTATTTAAATATAAAATCATTATCTTGAGCAAAATTATTTACAATAACTACTATATCCAATTCTTCAAATGCCGCCCTAAACGGTCCATCGACGTATGAATAAACAACAGGATAACCTCCACTATTAATAACTGATCTTGCCATATTGAGAGCGACCATTGGTGCTCCCGTCATTGTTAATTCATGAACAACAATTAGCGCATCAAATTTATGTTCTATAAGGTTTTCCTGATGAGAAAAAATCCCAAATTGTTCAGGAAGATAGCCCTCCAATTGGGCTCTCATACTTTTAGTATAATAAGGATCATTTGAAACATATTTTCCCCATCTTTTTAGCACAAAAATATCAGCCTTATCTTTTTCTATGTGCCAAGAATGATTTCCAATATGATGAAGCGTTGAATAGGGTGTGTAAACACACCTATAGCCCTTGTCTCTTAACCTGAAACTCAAATCTAAATCACTATGTCCTGCTGGTGTATTCACAGCATCAAATCCACCTACTTCAAAAAAAACTTTCTTTCTGATTGCAAAACATGCTCCGCTTAGTATTGAGACATTGCGAACCCTATTTGCAAGTGGTTCATTTTTATTTTTTCCATTTAAAAAAGTTCCACAAAATGGCTTAGAATTCGTTGTCATCCCAGCATATTGAATAGTATCGTTCTCCCACAACAATTTAGGAGAGACAGATCCTATTTTTCTATCAAAATACAAAAACTCAATCAAATTCATTATCCAATCATCACTAATTGGGAACACATCATCATTTAAAAATATCACGATTTCGCCAGTTGCAACATCAGCACCTTGATTACATTTATCAGAAAAATTGTATTTCTTATCATACGTTGAAAATACTAAATTATTTGCTTTATTAGCATAATAAAGTTTTAATTCTCCTGCCAGTGCTGAATTAGTAACAATAACGATTTCTAATTTTGTATAATTTGTTTTTTTAATAATTGAGTTTATTGATTTTTTCAGATTATCACCAGAATCAGATGGTATAACTATTGAAACTTTTTCATTAGGATTAAATAAAATTTCTGCACGATTTGCAACACTATTTCCTGTTACTTTTACATCAAATCCGCGCCTCCTCATTGCATCTTCTAGCGCTAACAGATTAGTTTTCTGTGCAAAATCCTTTCCTCCCGCAGCAGCTGAACCAGGTATCTGACGCCAAAAATAAAGTACTTTTTCTACATGAAAAATTTTATCAGTAACCTCGCTAACACGTAACGCAAGATCATAATCCTGAGAATAATTATAGTCAGACCTAAAAAATCCAACTTTTTCTACAATTTCTTTCTTGTATACACTAAGATGTCCAGTATACATGTCATTTAGAAGATATTCCGGACTCCAGTCTGGCTTAAAAATAAAATCTGTATACCTGTTATCGATTGTTTTTTTACATTCATCCGTATAAACTAAATCAACATCATGATGCAAGTTAATTTCGTTAACAATCCAATAAAGAGCATCCTCCTTAATTTCATCATCATTGTCCAGGAGTGCGATAAATTCACCAGTTGCATTTTTTAACGCCTCATTTGATGCTCCAGAGATATTTTTATTCTCCTTTCCATAGATTATCTTTATTCTTGAATCGATGTTTTCCCAGCTTTTTAAACAATTTAGCGTTTCCTTTTTTGTGGATGCATCGTCATAAAGACATAATTCCCAATTAGTATAAATTTGCGCCCTAACTGATTTGATGCATTCATTAAGCCATCTAGATTCAACATTATAGACTGGAGTTATAACTGAAATTTTAGGTTTGTGCTTGAATTCTTCGATATTATTTCTTAATTTTTCGACTTCATTACTTGTCAACTTAAGCAACCATCTACCAAAATCAATTGAGCTGGAATTTATCAAATCTTTATTTAAAACCCCCTTGCCATATACAATAAAATTAAAGGAACGCAAGAGTGCAACACTTAAACCCTCTTTTTTAATAGAACTCACACCTGTCCTTAGAAGATTTTTTAATTTATTTGCTAATAGCTTTTTGTAAGCAACAACCTTATGAAAAAAACAGATGAATCCATATTTTTTTATAACCAAAAAAATAGAAACTGGAATATTCCAAATTGAAATCTTTTCATCCCTAATGGAATAATTAGTCTCTTTATTTTTTTCATCTATTATATTTATATTATCTTTTTCAGTATTCTTCATATTGGACTAATCATTACGAATTTTATTTTTTAACTTAATGTATTTTTCTCTTAATTTCCAAAATTTTGATGATTTTATAAATTCAATTTCTTGCTTTTTTTGTAAAATACTTTTATCACATACTTCAATATCTTGTTTTAGTTGGTCTACAGACTTTTTTAATAAAACATTTTCATTTTCATAACTGCCACTTGACTCCAATAAGAATGATTCCAAAAAAGCATTATTTTTTCTTATACACAACAAATTGCAATAATCGTTTTCATTAAGCGAATTCTTCCATAAGCAAACATTTTCTGGTAGTTTTATTAATTTTTTTTCATTTTCTTTAATTATGATTATAATAAACCCTAATTTTGATATTCTTTTTAGAAAATCTGCTGGATCCGTATTTGCATTTTTTAAACACTTTGGATTAAATTCAATTAATAACTTTATGTCTTCATTATTTTTAATGACCTTCTCCATTCCATTAAGAACAAACAGCTCATGACCTTCGGTATCTATTTTTATGACATCTATTTTTACATCACCAAAAAAATCATCTAGTGATACAGCTTTAACGATCCTTTTTTCCAATATCTCAGTGTTAGGATGCTCGTAAAAACCAGACGAATCAGAAGCTTCTGTTACATTAAAGTTCTTTTCTCCTGAATCATCAGAAATTGCCAGATTAAATGTTTTAACATTTAAAAAGTCATTTTCCTTAATATTTTTATTTAAAACATCAAAATTTTCCTTAACTGGTTCAAAAGAATATACCACTCCGCTTTTATTTTTTGTTGCTGCAAGCAAAGAATAGTAACCATAATTAGCACCAACATCAACAACTGTCGAATCTTCTTTTATGTAATTTAAAAACAAATCAGAAGAAAATTTTTCATATTCATTTTCGATATAATGTTCTTTATATCTTTTGGTTACATTAATAACGAAATCTGCAAACCTAACACTGATAAGATTATTTATATCATAATCGTGTGGAAATTTATTTTCTTTTTTTGTTATATTTTCCATTCGTGTTCAATATTTATTATCCCTTCAGTGACACCTTCGGATGTTACCTTAAATGGAGCCTTGGAATAATACTCTTCATATAAATGATTAAAACTCTCACCGGCTAGCAATATCTTTATTTTATATATTCCATTAATTAATGGAATATTTTTAAAAGAAATAGTAAATGACTTTTTAATTAATATGTCCTTAGTATTAATATGATCAAAATTATTATTTAAACCAATAATGTAATTTCTCTCTCTATCATAAATAGAAACTGAAACATTAAAGGATTTATTATCTTTTAGCAGAATTTCTATTCCCTCTCCTTCTATTTCAACAGTCATAATCATCTCATCTCCAAAATGAAAACTATTTGTTTTTTCTCCCTTTGAGTTAAACAAAAGTAAATCTTTCACTTTAATTTTGTTCACCTTTTTATTAATGCTAACGCTTTCCTTCTCTTGAATCTCATTCTTAATAATTTCATTCTCTCCGTCTGACATATTTTGTTTAATATATTCACTTCCAACTTCCTGTGGGTCACCAATCAATTCAATCTCCCCATTTCGAAGAAGCATTAAACGATCGCAATATCTTTGGGCTGTTGATAAATCATGAGTGACTAAAATAACTGTCTTACCTATTTCTCGATATCTAACAAACTCCGAAATACATTTTGCCTGAAAATTTGAGTCTCCCACAGCTAAAACTTCATCCATCAACAAAATTTCGCGATTAGCATGGATGGAAACCGAAAAAGCCAAGCGCACTTGCATACCGGAAGAATAATTTTTGAGTTTTTGATCGATGAAACGTTCCAGCTCAGAAAATTTCACAATAGAATCAAATTTCTGATCAATTTGCTTTTTGGTCATTCCTAGCACTGTAGCATTGAGATAAACATTATCGCGACCAGAAAGTTCTGGATTAAAGCCAATTCCTAATTCCAAAAACGGTGAAATGCGCCCATCAATTTTAATTTTTCCCTTGTCAGTTTGATAAATCCCAGCCAAAATTTTTAATAATGTGCTTTTACCACTCCCATTCCTGCCGATAATCCCAAAAAATTCACCCTTTTTAACCTCAAAAGAAACATCATCAAGCGCCTTAAATTCCTCATAGCCACCTTTCTTGAAAGCATTCACAGCCGCACCGCGCAAAGAAGACACCTTTTCGTGAGGTATCCTAAAAGTTTTGCTGATATTTTTAACACTAATGGCAATATCTTTTTCCATCTGTAATTTTAGATTGAACTATTAAAATAAAATCAGTCTCGGTTGAGACTTTCAATTACTTGTTAATTTTATCACCAAAAATGCCCAAGCGCAATGCTTTAAATCCTTTGTTTTGTTTGTTTTTAAATCAAAAAAATGGTAAGATAATATAGCTAAAGACGCCTTAAAATAAACAAAGCAATGAAAAAAAATATCAAAATTTTACTTCTAGCTCTACTAGTTTCGATCACAGCATTCGCTGGGAAAAAAACTTTCGCAGCAGGAACCTATTCTGATGAGGGTATCGCCTTCTATGCGCAGGCTTCTTCTTCTGGCTACGCAAGTGAAGGAATCGCTTTTTATGCCTATGATCCTCAAGTTTCCAAGCCTAGCAGCACGGTTAATGTTTATAGATTCTATAACACCTCAACGGGTGATCACCTTTATACTGCTTCAGAAGATGAGAAGAACACTATAAATAACAACCCACAATGGGGCTATAATATTGAGGGAATTGCATTTTATGCTTATGATAGCCAGCTCCCTAAGCCAGATGGAGCAATTAATATCTATAGATTTTATAATTCTTCTACGGGCAATCACTTTTATACTGCTTCAGAAAATGAAAAAATAAGCATCTCACAAGTCCCAATTTATCGTTTTTATAATCCCAATAGTGGAGATCACTTTTATACTGCTTCAGAAAATGAGAAGAGCATTTTGGCTAACACTAATAAAAGTGGATACTTGATCGAGGGTGTTGCTTTTTATGCTTACAATTCACAAATAACCAACACTTTACCAGTTTATCGCTTTTTTAATTCAGCTAATGGGGATCATTTTTATACAATTTCAGAAGATGAAAAAAAATCTTTAATTGACAATCCACAATGGGGTTATTCATATGAAAATATAGCTTTTTACACTTATAACTCTCAACTCATAGGATCTTTACCGATATATAGATTTTACAATTCAACCAATAGTGATCATCTTTACACAATTTCACTTGATGAAAAAAATAGAATTTTGACACCGGCGCTCGGACCCGAAATCTCAGTCGGGCTTTGGTACTATTCCAAGACCGACCTTCAAAATTCAAATTTTCAAATTGATGCCAACAAACAATATAACATTAGAAATTCTAGCGGAAATATCTTAGCCCAAGCAGGAGGAAGCTCCACTACCAATGTTAGCTATAACGACAAACAAAATCAACTTACAGTGACACAAGGGAATTTAAACCAAGTTCTGGCTGGCACAAATATAACCTTTGATGCTGCTGATGGTGACAATTCAACATTGCGCTTCAACACTCATCGTTCAAATTATGTGCCGAGCGATTGGCGCGGCAAAATTAATAATTACCGCGGAAAAATAAAGATCCAATACTATCGCGGCTATGATATTGCCGGTGGAGCCGCTCCAGGTTCGGCTGATGTAACTCAAATTTGGGTCGACAACATTGTGCCATTAGAACAATATGCTTGGGGGTCAGCCGAGACTTCCGGCACAGGCAACCTCAACCACACCGAGGTGATGAGCACGATTTTCCGAACCTATGGTTTTTGGTACATCAAATACGCCAACAAATATTCTCCTCTGGGATTTAAAATTCGCAGCGACAGTGGTTCTCAAAATTATGGCGGCTATGATTGGGAAACTGCCCATCCAAATGTGAAAATTGCGGCGCAAAATACTCGCGGAGTCATCGCAACTTATGCCAATGATGTTGCAATCACACCCTATTCTTCTTGGAGCGATGGCCGAACGAGAAGTTGGCAAGAAAAATGGGGTGGGAATGATTATCCGTGGTGCCAATCAGTTTCCGATCCATATGGAAAAAACGTCGCTCAGTCTGGTGGCAGTCATATGGTTGGATTGATTGCCAATGGATCACTTAATCTTGCGACAAATTATGGTTGGGACTGGCAAAGAATTCTGCATTACTATTACACCAACATTAGCCTGCCGACAAATTATTAAAAATCTTGCAGCATTGTTGAATTTTTGTATCTTGAATCTTGAATTTTGAATTTTCACTGCCCAATTTATTAATCTCAAAATAGTATGCTTAAACATCTTTATTCAAAAGTCGCTTTGACCGCATATTTACTCATCGCCATCAGCCTAGGCATTTGGGGCTATACCATTTTCAAACAACGAAGTGGAAAAATTCCGGCCGCGAGCAATCAACAAAACAAGGCTGACAAGAATTCAAACGCTGAAACCACACTACCCACTGCCCCACCTGCCGATAAAGGCAGCAATACTGAAACCAGCAACAATGCAACAAGTCAGACTAACAGTGAAAACACCCCGGCTACCACAGACAACAGTGCAAATGATAATACGACTCCATCATCAACAACTAGCAACAAAACAGCGCCAGTAAGCACTGAAACAGATGTCACAGGTTCCGTAGCGGCTCACATCACTTCGCAACATTGCAATTCAAATTGCCAAGCCTTTGCCAATGATTTGTCTTTGCTGGAATATTGCCAAGAAGTTTGCGGCATCTCGCCAGTCAAAAATGTGACTATTTGCGACAGCAAAAAAGGCCTGCAAAAAGATTATTGCAACAAAGATCTTGCCATCAACAAAAAAGATGCCTCGCTGTGTGACAAAATCCAAGACGCCAATCTCAAGCAAGCTTGCAAAAACCGAATTTCCCAAGATATTATTGAAAGTTTATAGCCAATAATTGACACCTGAAGAACTCGGAGATATAATCCAAGCATAGAAATTTGTAAATTTAGAATAAAGAGTATGAAAAACAAAAAAGAAATAACGCTTGAAGATTTAGCAGCAATAGTTCAAAATAGTTTTATTGACCTTAAAGCTGAACTAAAAACCGATATTAAAGAACTTCGGACCGACTTTGCTGAGTTGAAAACTGATGTGGCCGAACTTAAAGTTGATGTAGCTGAGCTTAAAACTGATGTGTCCGAACTTAAAGTAACTGTTGATAATATTGAGGCTAATCTCAACAAAAAAGTAGACAAGATTGAGTACAACACACTTGAACATCGAGTTGAGAAACTAGAAGAAAAATTCGCCTGACAAAAAATCAAAACAGAACTTGCCTCTGTTTTTTTAATAGCTCAAGAAAAAAGGCCGCTTTGTTTAGCGGCCAATGTTTTTTGTTTCAAAAAAATTCTACTTTTTTCGCAACCATTCATCGGTTCCTTTTGGTGCAGATTTAACTTGAACCTCAAGCTCTTCTAGTGTATCACGATACCAGATAATAGCATCCCTGACTTCAGCTTTTTCACTAAAAGTGAGACTTTCCTGATTAAGCAGGGTTTTCCTAAAGGTTGGAATTTCAAGTGGCATTTTTGCACACTTTTCTTCAAGTTCGTCCTTTTTAACATTTAATTGTGGGCTGATTGAAAAATAGAACCATTTCTCAAGATCTTTACCATTTCGCTGTGCAATGTTAAGATCTTTTTTTGCGTTATTGAGAAAATTTTTATAAACATTAAAGTCACTTATTAAAGCTGCCAGATAATTCAATACTCTGACTTGAAACTTTTTGTCGTAAGCCATGTTACCGCTCCTTTATGATTTGCAAAGTTTTTCTATTAAGATAAAAATAACTAAAAAAGACTAGCAAAACCATAACATGCTAGCTACTTTTTGTAAAGATTTTCCAGGTTTTAAATCTCTTCGGCGATGCGTGGCGCAAGTTTGTTGTAGGAAAAAGCGCCAAGGGCAAAGAAGGCTAAGATGGTAATGATGAAAACAAAAGTTTTCCAGGGATCGGCAAAGTGATTGTTGATGAGTCCTTCTTTGGAAAAATGAATGATGAAAGCCATTGGATTGAGCAGCATTATTTTCTGAATTTTCTCCGGCATCATTTGCAGAGAATAAACAATCGGACTGGCGTAAAACAGAATTGAGAGCAAAACTTCCCAAATCATCGAAAGATCTCGGAACTTCACATATAGCGGGGCGGTCAGCAAGGAAAATCCCACAATAATGACATAGGTGAAAAGCAGAAACATCACGAAAAGCGCCATCGCCTGCAAGCTTGGCAGAAACCTGTAGAGCGCAAAAAAGAAAATGATAACCAAAATGTTCATCAAGAAAACCAAGGCGGAATTGATGGTTGAAGCGATGATGATTGTCCAGCGCGGGACATAAATCTTGGTGACCAATTGCGATTTCGAAAGCAAAGAACTCATGCCGGCCATGGTGCCTTCTGAAAAAAAGTTAAACAAAATAATGCCGACCAGCAATTGCAAAGAATAGTATGGGATGCCGTTTCCGCGAGAATTGAACAAAGAGGAAAAAACAAAATTCAAAATTGAAAACATTAGCAATGGCTTGAGAATCGCCCACAGATAACCCAGCACCGATCCATGGTACCGAAGTTTAAAATCAGTTTTGGCCAGAGCCCAAATCAATTCGCGATAATTTTCGTGTTGTTTCATACTTTATATATTATACATTTTCTAATTTCTTATACCAATCAGGCATCAGCTCAAAAATCTCCACTTGCCTCTTGACTCCCTCCTCATATTTCATGAGCGGCTCATAACCCAACATAGTCTTTGCTTTTGTAATATCCGAGCTAGTTGCAATATCGCCTGGATCAGCCTCAACAATTTCATATTTGACCTCTTTCCCCATGGCCTTCCCAACAGCATTAAACCAATTTTTCATCGCAATCGCATCGGAGGTTCCTATGTTATAAGCGTTATAACCAAGATTTTTGTCCAAACAAAGCAGCAGCCCATTTACTTCATCATCAATATAGGTAAAATCCTTAGCCGTTTCCAAGCCCTTAATGCCATAAACTGTGACAATTTTTTCATTATGAACATAGTTAATTACTCGCTGGATTAACATCCCATAAGGTCTTTGAAGTGGACCATAAATAGGTCCAAAAATTCTAGCAATTGCCACATTAAAACCAAACAGTTTATAAAAAGCGTGACTTATCGCCTCGACTGCTGATTTTGTAGCGCCATAAATAGACCAAGGATAAGAAACTCCTTCTTCCTCTTTCACCTTGTGATCTTTTTGTCCATAAGCTGAAGCAGTAGATGCAAAAACAAATTGTTTGACACCAAAATCCTTGGACAATTCCAACAAATTGACTGAACCATCAACATTCACACTAGTATAAAGTCTTGGTTTTTTGGCTGACAGTGGCACGCCAGCCATAGCTGCCAGATGAATGATTGCATCAGGTCTATGTTTCTCAAATATTTTTTTCAATCCTTCAAAATCAAGGATATCAATTTCCTCAAATTCAAATTTGCCTAATTCTGCTTTATCTGAGGGATAATAAGTGCAGAGTTTTTCATACACAGGCGCCAATTCTTCTTTTTCGGCAAATTGGATAGGCTGCTTTGCACTAAGATTGACCAAGTCCAAATTAAATTCTTTGCAAACTCGAGGATAGTAATCATCGAAATTATCAATCGCAATGACATCGTCACCTCTGCGAACAAGCGCTCTTGAAACAAAACTTCCAATAAAACCAGCGCCACCAGTAACTAAAATTTTCATTGTATTTTAAATACGTTCTATAAGACATACGGGTCAGATAGGACATATGATACTTATTTTTTTAACTTAGTTCTTAAATAGTCATAATACTCCTGGGTGTGACTATGCTTGGTCGTGTAGTCCCGCAACGTTTTTTGATTGGCTTTTTCTCCCATGCTTTTTCTGAGTTCACAATTTTCAATCAAATTGGAAATTTTTTCAACCCATTCATCTTCACTTTCAGCTAAATATCCGTTTTCGCCATCAATAATAACTTTCGCATAGGTGCTGTTTCGCACTGCCACAATCGGCACTTTTAGCAAGCCTGCCTCGGAAAATTTCAATTCAGATTTGCCTTCACTGAAAACATCTCTCTCCAGCGGTGCTAGAATAATATCGCAAGCAAAGATATTTTCAAAATGTTTTTTTCTTGGAGCATATATCGAACGCACAATTCTTTCGGAAAATTCAGCCATTTTCTTTTCCAGCTCCAAGGGCCCTGCCAAAAAAATTTCCACTTGAGGATATTTTTTCAGAACCTTAATAAGAGCATCAGAGATTGTGGCAAAATCCTTGTTGTGTCCAATGGTTCCACTGAAATATCCGATGCGAATTTTTTCGTGACCTTCTTTTTGTTTAGGCGGAATCTTCAAAAGCTTTTCAGTTATCTCAACCCATTGATTGGAAAGTTTATTAGTGATAACAAAAACTTGCTTACCATATTTTTGCAAAATTGCTGCGATAAATTCAGTGCTAGTTGTGCAAACTTTCACATACGGATCCTTAAGAATTTCCTCTCCAATGCCTTTTTCATATTGTTTTTTTTCAAAATGTGACATCCGAGCATAATGGTCTGTTTGCTGAATGTATTTCACATCAAAAACCAAATCATCTGTGTCAAAAATAATTTCGCCGTTTTGCTTTTTAATAGCTGCTCTGAATTTGTCAGTCTTGGCTGTTTGCAAGGTCCGGTTGAAAACAAAGATTTTGAATTTTTTCGATAAACTCAGCAGAAAAGGATTATCTTGCATGGTAACAGAAACCCTAAAACCATGCGTGCGAAGTTCCTCAGCTTGATTATGCGCCCGATACAGCGCACTATCGCCAACTCCGGCAGTTATAAAAAGAATATCGCCAGCCTTAACGCTGACAATACTTTTAAAATAATCGGCCACGAAAAGAAGGACCCTTGTTCCGCCCTTAATCAGTCCGTCTCGTTGAATTGTTTTATAACTTTTTCCGACTTTAATAAAGAATAGTTTCATAAGTTATGTCATTTAAACATTGAAACATGCAAACATTGATATCAAATTTTATTGAATATTGTTTCTTGTTTTTTGATTAATTCTTGTATTGCAAATTCAAATCATTAAGCAGGGTTTGCTGCTGCGTATATTCTTTACCATCTTTCATTTTGATATGCACATTTACTGGCACATTACCCGCGCCTGATTGTTTTTGAATCAATAATTTATAATTATCCGAAGTGATTGAATCTGGCAAAGTATAAACAATCTGACCATCAACCTGCGTGCCCATCACCACATCAACTTTGAAACCAAAATAGGTTTTGCCGAATTCATTTGCAGTATTGAGATGACTTACCATGTGGCTGGAAACAAAAGTTGAGCCTTGCGGAACATAAGTGCGCAAATAAGCGTGATAGTCGCTGGTTCGCCAGTCTCCACCAGGCGCCGTGTTTTTGTATTTGATATTCAAGGTCACTGTTGGTTTTTCCTGAGTAAAATCAATGTCGTAGTTCATTTCGCGGCGCATATAGAAATCTGTTTTGAGCGCGCCCATGTTGGCATCAACCGCCATGAGATAGTCATTTGTCCAATCTTTTGGAATCGTGCCGTCCCAATGCACACTGGCTGCCGCTTGTTGAAGATTTTGGTCATTGAAATTAAGCATCACGTTTCTGTTTTTCATTTCATTGTGAAACAAGTCCGCAATTTTGGTGACATTGCCCAAGGTGAGCAATTTTTGCATAATCATTGGAGCCATGGTTTTCAAAATTGCTTTGCGATTTTGCGTGTCCAATTCCGGATTCATGATATAAGCTTTTTCCACAATTTCTTCCAGTTTTCTAGAGGCGTTTTGACTGTTAAACTCTCCACTATAGCCTGGCACCGTGATCGGACCAGTCAAATTGAAAAGATCATCGAAAACTTGCGAATTAACTGCCACTACCCCATCAAATTGCTGACTGTTGCCACCAGCCAAGCGAAAAAAATATTTGGCTTTGTCCACGTTGGTTGGAAAATCCGGAGAAAAATTTGAATCGCGAAATTTCCAATTTCGCAGTTGCATCATTCTTTCAAAAGGAAATGGGGTCAAAACTTTGGCGGTGATGCGTTGATCAAGCAAATTGGCATCTTCAACTTTTGTGGAAACAACATCACCATTCTTGATTGTCACGACAGCATATTGTCCCAAAAATCCGCCACCCGGACGAAGCTCGGCGTTGTTTTGCAGCAAAATCAAAAAAGTTTTTTCTTTATTATCGTTGGCAGTGAAAGTTGAAACAATAGAGTTAAGCACTTCGATTTCTTTTTTCTCATCAGCTGGAATTGGCAAAAATTTTGACACACTCCCGATTGCAGAAAGCGAGGTCTTGAGCACAAACTGCTTGTTTGTCATCAAATACTTGAAAGCCAAATAGCCACCGACCAGAATTACAATGATTATCAACGAAATTTTAACTTTTTTGTTGGCCAAAAAAGTCTTCAATTTCTTTTTGCTTTCTCCATTATTTTTTTCCATTTTTATGTTAAATTATTGAATTATAAATTTGCTCAATTTTTTTGGCCGAAATTTCCCAACTGAAATTCTTGACTCGAATTCTGTTAAACTCGCCTTTCTTTCTCATTTGCTCTGAATTGTCAGCCAAAGCAAGAATTTCGCCAGCCAACCCTTGGGCAGAAATTTCGTGCGCAAATTGACCACCCTGATCCAAATAAGTCCGGTTGTTTTGGCGATCAAAACAAACCACCGGCAAGCTCGCTGCCATATATTGCAAAATCTTCCCGCTGGCTTGACGGACCGATGAATCCTTGGGATCCACCCCAATGTCGCTGGCTGCCAGAATTGCTGGCAATTTGAAATAACTCAAAGGACTAATAACTCTCACACTTGTTTCAAGTTTATTTTGCGCCACAAATTCACTCATATCCTCAGCCGGAAATCCAGCTATAACAAAGAAAATATTTGGATTTTTTTGCAAAACAGCCAAGATCGCTTCTTTCAAATATTGCACCCCTTTGTTCGGCACCAGCGCTCCAGTGTAGGTCACAATCACTTTGTCAGCCGGCAATTCAAATTCGATTTTCAAAGCACTTTTTGAAGGAAGTTTTTCGAAATAGAAAAGATTTGCGCCATCAAGAACCGTTTGGACTTTGTGATCTTTGCGAATATGTTCAATTTCCTGGGTGTTTTCCGCAGAACTTGTCAGTGCGGCATCACCCATGTTGTTGATCCATTTTTCTGCCCAGGAGAAAAGGCCTTTCAAGAATCCGCCGTTCAAATAACTATGCGAAACCATTTCCTTAGTCAAACTTCCGTGAAAATCGGCTACTAATTTTATTTTTCGCCAAAAAAGACATTTTTGCACAATCCAACCCAATGCCACACCTTCGTGAATATGCGCATGAATAATATCTGGCCTCTGAACATAAGCCAGATAAAGAGCTTTTCTAATCAAAAGCAAATCAAGCAAGATTTTTTGCCAATCCGGGCCAGCTTCTAATTTGGTGTACCAAAAAAGCCACCGCCTGATTCGACGGATGTCAATGTTTGTTTCAACCTCACTTTGGATGTCCTTTCCGATATGATAAGTCACAATTGTAATTTCGTGACCAAGTTTCTCCAAAGCAAGCGATTCTTCCAAAATTCTAATATGAGTTCCCCGGTCTGCAAAAAATGGAGTTGGGGCAATGACTAGTATTTTCATCTAGTAATGATTGGTATTGAAATTAAATATTTCAGAATAAACAATTAGAACTTATGCGTTTGATCGAAAATTACTTACAACCGGTTTTCTTAGCGAGAGAGCCTTGAAGTAGACCAGGGGCAGCCTTCTTAGCAAAGAAATTACGCTCTAGGAATTTGAGAGCAGGCGCATAAGTCCTAATTGTTTTAGCATAACTTCTGTTTCAAAAAAACGGCAGTGATTTTCAAGTTTTCACCACCGCTTGAATGTGTCAATATTAACAAAATATAGCTAAAAAATCAAACTCTTGTATGTTTATCAAGAATTTTTTTCACTCAAAGCTCTATCTTGATTTTCTCCCCATTTGATGCTTGCCCAGCGATGATTTTTTTGGCCACCAAGTTTTCCACCGTGTCTTCAATATAGCGATTGAGAGACCTGGCTCCAAAAATTGGATTATAACCTTTTTCAATTATTTTTTCCGCAATATTTTCCTCAAAATCAATTTGAATATTTTTCTCTTTGTCCAAACGATTGGCAAAATTCTGAAGTTTCAGCCAAACAACATCAATAAGCTCCTTTTGATTTAGCGGTCTAAAAAAAATAACCCCGCTAAAACGATTCAGAAATTCCACCTTGAAAATGTTATTTTTAACTGTATAATCAATCACGGCTTGTTTAATTTGCTCAGCTTTTTCCTGCCCTTCAACCATTTTTTTGATGAGCGCAGCTCCAGCATTAGAAGTGGCAATAATCATGCAATTACGGAAATTTATTTTTTCGCCAAAAGCATCAGTCACAAAACCTTCATCCAAAATTTGCAAGAAAATATCCAAAATATCCGGATAAGCTTTTTCAATTTCATCCAGCAGCAACAAGGAATAAGGATTGTCCTTAATTTGCGTCACCAGCCTGCCTTGCTTGTTCAATTGACTTGAACCCAAGAGTCTGTCGATGGAATTTGGCGTTTGAAATTCACTCATATCCAAACGAATCACATGCTTTTCGTCACCAAAATAAACTTTGGCCAGCGCTTTGGCAGTTTCAGTTTTTCCAACTCCGGTTGGGCCCAGGAATAAAAAGCTTCCGATTGGTTTTTCATTGTCGCCAATTCCACTACGCGCTCTTCGCAGCGCCTCCGCCACTTGGCTGACGGCTTGCTCCTGCCCAACCACCTGACGATGCAAGGTGTTTTCCAATTTCAAAAGTTTTTTGCGCTCACTGTTGTCAATGCTACCTTGTTTGATTCCGGTTTTGAAAGATAAATAGGCATCAACAGTTTTTTCAGTAACAAATTGTTCAGTCGGTTCCTTTTCCCAAAACATCAAGGTGTCCATCATCAAATCCAGAGCTCGTTCTGGCAGTGGAACACTCCAATTATGCTTGGATGAACTGCTGACAATTTCTCTTAGGGCGCCATAAGTAAACAAAACTTTTTTTTGCTCATATTTTTCCAGCTGTTGCTGCATGATTTCAATAGCTTCTATTTCCGACGGCTGGGTAACTTCAATTATTTCAAAATATTTTACGAGTTGTTGTTTTTTTTCGATCAATTGATGATATTCTCCAGGAGTTGAAGTACAAATCAAATGAAAAGAAGGCATTGCCAAAAAATCAACCAACACGGCTGAAACATCCGGATGAAGCAGATTACCTTCTCCGCCCAAATAGTGCTCAATGTGCTCAATAACCAAAATAATGTTGCCGGCCCAAGCTGCTTCATGAAAAACTACGCGCAATTGATTTTCAACATCTTGTCCGCGATTGATTGCGTCAGAAATCACCCGACCAAGATCAAGCAGCATGATCCTGGCATTCTGAAACAAGTCTTGAGCTTGTCCGGTTCGGATTTCGCGGGCCAAACCATGAATCAAAGTTTTTCGACCAATTCCGGCATTACCAACCAACAGGGCGCAATTTTGATCCGGTCTGGTTAAAATCAATTTCAAAATTTCGCGCTCGCTACTTCTGCCAATCAATTCAGCCTTGGCATATTCACTTGCGTCAACCTCAGATAAATCATGAGCGTAGCGGTCCAAGTGAACCGTGTAGCCATAACGCCATTGCATGCCAATAGGAATGACTCTTTTCAAATTTTCCCAAGTCCAAAATTCTTTCTCCGCTTTTTGCTGTTGCATGCGCACCAGTTCCCATTGTTTAATTTGTTGATATTCTGCCAGCGTAATGCCGCGGATCTTCAAAAATTCAGTGAGCATCGCCTGATTTTCCAAAATTTCCCCTGGAAAATTTTTGCCAACCAGGCCCAAGCGATTGCAAATTCTTTCAAACATGGAGTGCTTGATAAATTCCGCTCCAATCATTTCCAAAAGTGGAGTGGCCGTATCATACTCATAACAAAAAAGCGTAAAAGCTATCCAAGCCAAGAGCGGGACAATTGCAATCAAATTAAGCTGCCCTCGCAAAATTAAACTCAACAAAAAAATCACCAAAAATGGTCCACAAATCCAAAGTAACACTGCGCCAAGTCCGACAGCAAAAACTGCAACAAAAAAAATCAAGCCGATTGAAATCACTACCAAGCGCACAATCAACCCGATCAAACGTGAAAAAAAATTTTCAATCAACATCTCGCTTGAACGAAGAGGATTCCAACCTCGCCAATTGCGGATTTCAACGTCTCGATGCCAAGGAGCAAAAAGGGTGAGCAAAAGTTCAGCCACGGAAAAATAACGCCAACTGAAAAACAAAAAGTTTTTCCAAATTTCCAAGACCTGTTGAAGACCTTTATTATAATACCAAGCGAAAAAAAATGGACGTTTCATATTTTATTTTTTGTAATTTTTTGTTTTTACTTTTAGGACTTACGCGCTTGCCTTTTGAGGACCATGTTTGAAGGCGACTACAATTTCTAATATATAAATATTTAAATTATGTGTCAGGACCTTCTTTTTGGTACGAGCTATGAGCGCCGGAAAGTGGACCGGAAAAAGGTAAACGCGTAAGTCCCAACGTTTTCAAGAAATATTTTACTCTCTTAATTTATTTTACCTCAACAAAACACGCTTTGCAAATGAGAAAAATTTCAGTATAATCAAGATAATGAATCCGGCAGTGAGAATTCAAAAAAAGGCCAGATTTCGTTTTTTAAGCAAGCAAAACGGTATTTATAATTAATTAGATTCTGGGAGTTAAACTCCTTTGAATTTCTACTACTGGATGAATAAACAACAATTACCGCAAACCGACTACTATATCTTTACGACCAAGTCTCTCTTGTGGCTTGTTTTTGGTTGGACAGCTTTCTTGCTCACCCTGGCTGGCTTTTTTTATACCTGGCTCGTTTGGGCTATTTTTCTAGCCGGCGCAGCCGCTTTGACTTTTCATTTGATCAAAAGAAAGTCTGGCCTGAAAATTTCCAAAGAATTACTTCTGGTAAGCATCGGTCTGGTTATTTTTGTCACAGCTCTTTCTTTCTTTGTAACCCCGACTGTTTTTTCCGGACGAGACCAGGGTTCAATCAGTCAAGCTGCCGCCGAACTTGCGCAAAATCACACCCTGACCTTTGCAACGCCTGCTAGTGATGCCTTCTTTAAATTGCATGGCGCTGGGCGCGCACTCAATTTTCCTGGCTTTTTCTACACCAGCACCGGAGAACTCACCACGCAGTTTCCGTTGGTCTACATCTCTTGGCTAGCTGCTTTTTACGGAGTGTTCGGCACGCTTGGTTTTATCGTTGCCAATGCTGTTCTTTCACTCTTGTTTTTATTCACTTTTTACTTTTTAGCCAGATTTTTCATGCCAATGAAAGGTGCGCTCATTGCCATTTTGTTTGCAAGCACCTCACTTTCCGTTTTTTGGTTTCCCAAATACACTCTGAGTGAAAACCTGGCTTTGCCGCTTGTGTGGCTGGCAATTTTTGCCACACTTGTTTTCTTGAAAAAACAAAACAGTTTGAATCTATTGCTATTGCTAGCGGCTTCAATTTTGCTCATTTTCACTCGCATCGAAGGCATCGCTTTTTTTCTGGTTTGCGCCTTTATCGTTTTTTACAACAAAAATACTCGTGCCTATCTAAAGAGCTTACTGGATTGGAAATTTTTTGCCTTGTTGGGTTTTCTTTTTCTGGTTTTGCTAGCCAACACTTTTCGAGACATCAATTTCTACAAGGAAATAGTCAAGGCTGTTATTCCACCAATAATTCCGCCTCAAGCAACTTCCCTGGGAGAAGTTGGTGACCCAACTGTTTCAAATTTTTATCTACTTAAGATTTTCTATCTTTACGGCCTGCTAAGTTTTTTTATCATATCAGCCATTGCTTGCATTTTTTACGCAAGACAAAAAAATACAGCCAAACTTATTCCTTTTTTCATAGTCGCCCCAACTTTGATTTATTTTTTCAATTCACATATTTCACCGGATCATCCTTGGATGTTGCGCCGGTTTGCTTTTTCACTTTTACCTGGAGCAATTTTCTATTGCGCTTTGCTCATCAGTGATTGGCAAAAATCATTAAGTGCAGCCAAAACAAATCCAATATTCAAACTAGCGCCAGCAATTTTGACTATTGTTTTAGTGATTGGAAACCTACCGGCTTTTCTGAATTTTGCAACTTTTTCTGAAAACAAAAATTTGCTCAGTCAAACCGAAAATTTAAGCCAGCAATTCTCTGCCAAAGATTTAGTCTTGATTGATCGACTAGCAACCGGCGATGGTTGGTCCATGCTTGCCGGGCCAATGAATTTTCTGCAAAGAAAAAATGCAGTTTATTTTTTCAACCCCGATGACCTTTCCAAGCTTGACCTAAAAAACTTTGAACATATTTACCTTGTTGCTCCAGACAATGAAATCGCCTATTATACCAATAGCACTATTGGTAGCCGATTGACCGTAAACAACCACTACACCCTTGCAACAGCTCGCTTAGAATTAGGTCCGGAGGCAAGCAGCTTGATGAATATTTTCCCAGCAAAAAAGTTAGTCAGTTCAGCTATTACCGTTTTTAATGTTTCAAGATGATTTTAAAATAAAAGGATACCCTAAAAAAACAAGCCAGTAAAAATGTTAAGCAGTAAATTCGGAATTCTTAAAAACACAACTTACACATAACCCAAATTATCTTCACCATACTATATGATCAATCTCACCAGGAAAGTAATTTTGCAAACGAAATGGAAAAAAATTTATCTTGCCTTAAAAACTCTCCTATACGTTAGTTTCCTCTTGACTGCTTTATTCGTAGTTTATCAAATTTTATTCCCAGAAATATCATTGGACTATTCTTTTAGCAACGTAAATTCACTCAAAAATACTTTATTTTCAGCTCGCACAACTTCTCAAAATCCAGCCAAAAATGGAACAGTTGGTGGCAATGACACCCTTTCCTTTGATGCTAATCCCTTGGGAAATTTTGAAGATGCCAAGCTAAACTTTGTTTTGAATAAAAATTCAGCAATTCCCAAAAAAATATCAGTCAAAGTCCGCAAATCTTATAGCGCTTTTTTCTATCCCCAGACAACACCACTTGGTTTTGCAAACGGTTCGCTTTTGAGTGTTAACGGGGTTTATTATATCATTTCCAATGGAAAAACTCGTCAGTTTGTTTCCGGATCAGCCTTAGATCAACTCGGGTATTCCAGGTCAGCTTTTTTGCGAATTTCCCCAACTGATCTAAAGTATAATCCACCTGGAGAAAACATTTTAAACGCTGATTCTTATCCTGACGACACCCTCATAGTCATTGGCAATCAATATTATCAATTTAAAAATCAACAACTCATCCCCTTTGTGAGCGAAAGAGCTTTCCTTTCAAGATATCAACCCACTCAAGCTATTCCTAAAAATGAAGATTTTCTAAAAGACAAAACCGTTTCTGAAAATTTTGTGGGTTTTGCAGATGGAACTCTGGCATCTTCCGACCAGTCAGTTTTTATTCTCAGCAAAGGCAATAGTTATCCTATTGCCGATTCAGCGACTTTTGTCGCAATGGGATTTGATTGGAATAATGTCCTGTCTTTAACTCCGGCAGAAATCAATGCCTACAAAAGACAAAAGCAATTCACTATCAACCAACCTCATCCGGATGGAACACTCTTTTACGATAAAAATGAAGATAAATATTTTTTCATAGACAGTGGCTTTAAATATCCAATTGAAAATAAACTAATTGCCAGCACCTACACTAAAGTTTCGCCCGTGCTAATAAATACTGAAAGCCTCGAACAAAATATTTCTTGCAGCCCAACCAAAGCGCCCCTGACATTTCGTACTTTCACTTGCCAACTTAGTCTCAACAGCATAGATAGCTTGCTTGGTAATGACTACCAATTCGAAACAAGTTTTGGAAATGACGTGAAATTAGCATCAGTCAATGTTGTTTTCTACACAAAACTCAATCAAACAAATGTCCTGAGCTCACTTTCCATCATTAAAAACCGTCTCCAAAACAACTATGTCAAAAACTAACAATCACTTACAAACTTTTTACACAACCCAAGCTAAAATAAAAAGTCTCTGGGCAAATAGGAATTTCCTAACTTTGATATATAAACTTTTGCACGACGTTCTCTTTATTTTGCTTTTTTCTTTCACTGGAATTTTAGTAATCGAAGGATTACTTCCCGGTCTAGCAAGTTCCCATCTAAGTTTAGCCAGATTAGCAATCGCCTTAGTTACGATTTTGGCGGGCATTGTTTTTCTTGGGAAAAAGCTTGGCTATGAATATCCGAAGACCAGATTAAACAAAAGCAAATTACTTCCAATTTTAATCACCATTTCATTTTTGCTGCTAGGCAATTCCCTTTTACGATTCAAACTCTGGGAAAATATCATCATCACGATTTTAACTTTATTCGTGTTTGTTCTCTTTTATCATCTGCTCATGTCCAACAAAACTGAATAACAAGACAAGAAAAAATAGCATCATTGGAATGCTATTTTTTCTTGCAATTTTTCAAGCTTTCAAATAAGTATTAGATTATAAGCAATTCACGGCTTCAGCTAAAGATTGCCTCTAAATTTTTACGAACTTGTTTGATTTTTAGACCATTGAAGCGACAGTTTCTCTGAGTCATTGGCCATTGATTTCGGCCAAGAGGAGCGCGCCCAAAAATTAAACAAGGGAAGTAAAAATTTCTAATTTAGTTTTCGAGAATCATAATTTACGCATGACCCCGAGTATTACTCAAAAACCTTAGTCAAAAAAAGCGATAAACCAATGTTCCAACATAATAAGTGACCACAGTTTTTGTGCGTGACTGATCTTGGTGTTGCAATGTTCATCAAGTAGTCTCTCCACTTCTTCTTTTTTGAAAATATTGCGACTATTGGCCTTGTCAGACAAAAGCAGTTTGTAAGCATAGTCTTTCAACTCGCCACGCAGCCAGCTTTCAATCGGAACCCCAAATCCCATCTTCTTGCGATAAAGAATGTTTTTAGGGATAAGATCTTCCAGCGCTTTTTTGAGAATGTATTTTTTATTGCTGAGTCCTTTGATCTTAAACTTATTCGGAATCTTAGCCGTCAGTTCCAAAAATTCATGATCCAAAAAAGGACTGCGTGATTCCAAAGAAACCGCCATGGTGTCAATGTCAGTTTTGGCCATCAAGTCATCTGGCAAATAAGTCATGAAATCAGCAAACAAAGTTTGATCAAGTTTATCTTTGGAACCAGAGTGCTTAAATTGCTCAGCGATAATGCCATAGGAATTAATCTCCGAAATTTTTTGTCTAAACTCATCGTTATAAATTTTATTCTTGGCTTCGTTTGAAAAAATGCAAATATAGTTAGCGTAACGATAATTGTATTTATCTGCCATTGTTTTGGCAAACCACTTCACTCGCTGAAAAAAAGTATTTTTGAAAAGCAAAGCTGCCAGCCTGGCTAGCGGTAATATGATAATTTTGTGGATCAAAGAAAATTTTTCATACCACAGCGCAAATTTTTGGATACTATGACGCTGATAGCCAGCAAAATTCTCATCACCACCGTCACCATTAAGCGCTACCGTCACAAAATCATGCGTTTCTCGACTGACATAATAAGTTGGCAAGGCGCTTTTATCAGAATATGGTTCTTCAAAATGTCGAGCTAGCAGCGGCAAGATTTTCACAGCTTGAGATTTGACCACAAACTCAGTGTGCTGGGTTTTGAATTGATTGGCAATTTGTTTGGCGTATTCCAACTCGTTGTACTTTTCTTCTTCAAAGCCGATGGTGAAAGTCTTGACCGGCTCTTTGCTAAGCTTGGTCATCAAGGCCACCACCGCACTGGAATCAATGCCACCAGAAAGAAAAGCCCCGATCGGCACATCGGAAATCATGCGAAGCTTGATTGATTCTTCCAATTTTTCCATAATACGCTTTTTCCACTGATTTTCAGAAAGCTGCAACTTCTGGGAATAATCCAGCTTCCAATAACATTGCTTTTCGGTTTGTTTAGTTTTTAAATCTACCAAAAGCCAGTGAGCTGGCTCAAGTTTTTTGATGCCTTTAAAACCAGTCAGTGGCGCCGGACAATATTGCAAAGTCAAAAAATGATGAATCGCCAGATAATCAGGTTCTTTTTTGTATTCCGCTTGGGTCAAAATCGCTTTCAACTCTGAAGCGAACATAAAAACATTTTCATCTAAATAATATTTGAAAGGCTTTTTACCAATCCGATCTCGCACACAAAAAACGGTTTGTTCTTGTTGATCATAAATGGCAAAAGCAAACATTCCGCGCAAATGCTGCAGGCATTCTTTGCCAAACTTGGCATACAAAGCCAAAATAACTTCCGTGTCGGATTTTGATTTGAACACGTAGCCGTCTTTTTCCAGCATTTCCCTCTTCTCTTGAAAATTATAAATTTCACCATTAAAAACTATTTGATATCTTTCCAAATAGCTCATTGGTTGATGTCCCAGCGGAGAAAGATCAATAATCGAAAGTCTACGATGCCCTAAACCCACCTTTTTATCTGCTGAAATATAAACCCCACCATCATCTGGACCGCGATGAATAATAGCCTGATTCATCTTTTCGATGTCATTTTCCAAAACAAAATCCCCGTTGAAATATATTTTTCCCGTTATTCCACACATAGCAAATTCAAACTTAAAAAGTGACTTAGAATTTTTACAAGCTTGCATCCTTTTTTGAGCACGCACTTAGCCTAAGACTATGACTAAGCGCTCTGAATCGCTGTCGCTCATATGGCCAAAAAAGAATGCAAGCTTGTAAAAATGTTGCTGAAAAGAAATCAATAATTTTCAAAACTATAAATTAAGTATAACCTTATTTAGTTTATATTTTTCTTTCTCACGACATATATCGGACGACCAATAACTTCTTTGTGAATATTGGCAACATAAAGAGCCAACAATCCGATTGAGGTCAGCAGGATTCCCACTAAAAACAAAATCAAAATGGCTAGATTCTCAGAATCAGAAAAAGTTGAAGCAAATTGCGTATGAAAAAAATATTTACCCAGCAAAATGTAGAAACCCGAAATACCGGCAAAAGTGGTAATAATTATCCCGAGATAACCAGCCAACTTGAGCGGCACTAAACTCAAGGAAATGAAACTATTCATTGCTAGACCAAACAATTTCCAAAAACTATAGCTAGCCGTGCCGTGAAGTCTTTCATTGGCATCAAAATAAACATAGTCACGCTTGAAACCCAACCAATCAATGAGCGCCCTAGTCATGCGGCTTGATTCTGTAAAACGATTAAACTCCTCTACTACCACCTTATCAATAAGTCTAAAGTCAGTCGCGTTTGGAACCACTTTCACTTCGGCTATTTTATTGATAATACTATAGAACATTCTCGAGCCAATTTTTTTCAACCAAACGTCACTCTTACTTTTGTTTCTAACTCCAACTACCACCTCAGCGCCTTTTTCCCATTTGGTAATAAACTCCGCAATAAGCTCCACGGGATGCTGCATATCAGCGTCAACCATAATACAAGCATCAGCTTTACAACTATTGATTCCAGCAGTGGTAGCTACTTCTTTGCCAAAGTTTCTTGAAAAATCCAAATATTTAACAGTCTGATCAGAGCTAGCCAGTTTTTCAATTTCACCAAGTGTGTTGTCCTCGCTGCCATCGTTGACGAACAAAATTTCAAAGGCATACAAACTTGCAAAAGGCGCAAAAACCTTTTTAAGGGCATCATACACCGGCTGAATATTTTTTTCTTCATTATAAGCCGGGATGACAATAAGAATTGATTTCATAGGGTTAAATTAAAAAATGTAAGCTTTCATTGGATCATACTTAATTTATAGTTCTAGTCAAAAAGTATCTCTAAATTTTTATGAGCTTGTTTACTTTTTAGACCACTGCGAGCGACAGCGAACTGCGAGCGATTGGTTATAGTTCCTAACCAAGGGAGCGCGCCCCAAAAAGTAAACAAGGGAAGTAAAAATTGCTAACTTATTTTCCCAGAAACACAAACTGCATATGACGCCATTTATTGACTATATTAAGTGTACCATTTGATAAGGTTTCGTAAAGGAGCGCAATATTAGCCCCTGTTGATCTTTCCGACGTTACTTGTTTCACGATAAAGCTTGTAATATTCATCGGCAATGATATCCCAGCTGATTTTTTCCGCCAACTTGCGACTTTCCAGCGCCATATTTTTTTCCAACTCAGGATTCAAAACCAATTTTTCAATTTTTTCCACCAAGTCATTGGAGTCTTTCATTCTCACAATTAGTCCGTTAACTCCATCTTTAATCAATTCCTTAGTGCCACCCGTATCCGTAGCCACAACCGGTAGGCCACAAGCCAAGGCTTCCAAGACAGTATTACTCATGCCTTCATTCAAAGATGGCAACACGAAAACATTGGCCTTTTGATAATATTCAACAACCCTTTCATGAGCAACTCCACCCAAAAAAACAATCTTATCCTCAAGTCCCAAAGCCTGGACCAATTCTTCCAAGGATTTTTTTTCATTGCCATCCCCAACAATTAACATCCGCACATGCTCATAACGACCCTCAAGAATTTTAAAAGCTTGCACCAAAAAACGAATGCCCTTACGCGGAGTGACTCGCGAAACGCAAACGATGTGAAATTGATTGGGATTTAATTTCGAATGATCGGGAAAAAATTCCCGCACGTCAATGCCATTAAAGATGACTCTGATTTCTTTTTTGGGTAAAGTTTTCAATGCCAATTCCTTCAAACCCTGACTGTTGGCCACCACAAAATGAGCTTGGCTCCAAATTTTCTTTATGATTGGGGTGATGAATTGATACAAAAAAGTGAATCGCTCGCTATAGCCAGGGACATCACTGCCACGCAAAGAAACAATATAAGGAATTTTGAATTCCCATTTCAGCAAGAGCGAAACAAAACCGCAAGGCACTGAAAAAAAAGAGTGCGAAAGGTCATAATGATTTTTCTTGGCCAGTTCTCGACCATATTTATAAGACTCCCAAGCATATTTGAGTAGTTCTTTTTTGGTTTGGTAGTGAATATTGGCTTGATTTTTGCCAATCGGCAAGCGATGAATCGTAACATTGTCCCCAAACACGGCATAATGAATTTCTTCATCGACTGAGGCAGTCACAAAGTCAATTGTTACTTCCGGATTCTTCGCGTATTCGCGCAACAAATAATATGAAGCGTTGCCAGCACCTCCACCCAACGGCGGAAATTCATAATTGAAAAATAAGATTCTCATAAGCCTACGAATTACAAATTTATACAAATGTACGAAAACTTGCAAATATACAAATTTATTAAAAACCTATCTGCGAACTAATAAGCGTGAACTATGAACCATTTTGCATTTTTCTAAAAAGCTATGCCTTATCTTCCAATTGATTTATATTCAAAACCAAATTCTTTCATTTTCCTTGGCTCATAGAGAAGCCGACCATCAAAAATCAGCGGGGTTTTCAAAAGTTTTTTGATTTGCTCAAAATCCGGCGTGCGAAATTCTTTCCATTCAGTGATTATCAGCATTGCATCAGCGCCAGATAGTGCTTCATATTTGTTTTCAAAATATGTGATGCTTGAATTATCACCAAAATATTCCAGAGTCCTGGCCATCTTCATTGCTTCGGGATCATGCGCTTGAATTTTGGCCCCTCTAGCAATCAGTTCATTTAAAATCGTAATCGCTGAAGATTCGCGCATGTCATCAGTTCCTGCCTTGAAAGCCAAACCCCAGACTCCAAAAATCTTGCCGCTCAAATCCTTCCCGAGCTCATCAATTACCATTTGAGACAAAACAAATTTTTGTTTTTCATTGGTCTTCAAAGTCTGCCTCAACATTTCAGCATCATAACCAAAATCCTTGGCCGTTTTAATCAAAGCTTTCACATCTTTCGGAAAGCAAGAACCGCCAAAACCAGGACCAGCATACATAAAAGGTTCACCAATTCGCGGATCGGCGCCCATCGCTTTGCGCACATTGTCAAAATCAGCTCCTGCTTTGGCGCAAATATTTGCCAAATCATTATTGACTGAAATCTTGGCGGCCAAAAAACAGTTCGAAGCATATTTGACGATTTCCGCAGTTTTAGCATCCATAGCAAAAAATCGGCCCTCGCGGCGCATAAAAGGTTCGTACAATTCGCGCATCATTTCAATAACTTTTGCATCATCCGCCCCAATCACAATGCGACTCGGTTCCAAAAAATCTTTAACCGCAGTGCCTTGGGCCAAAAATTCCGGATTACTCACCACGTGAAAAGGAAGTTCAATTCCTCTTTTTTCAAGTTGCTCTTTGATGTTTTTTGACACCAATTCGGCCGTACCAACCGGCACGGTTGATTTGTCGACAACAATAAGTTCGTGATCCATCATCTCTCCGATAGAAGTTGCCACTCCCAACACGTGACTTAGGTCAGCGCTGCCATCTTCATTAGGCGGCGTGCCTACGGCGATGAAAATGATGTCACTTTCTTTAAGCGCTTTTTCCAAATCAGTCGTAAAAATCAGGGTTTTGTTTTTCAAATTTCTAGCCACCAATTCATCCAAGCCTTTTTCGTGCAAGGGGACTTTGCCGGATTCAAATTGCTCAATTTTCTTTTGATCTTTGTCAACGCAGATCACGGTGTTGCCCATTTCTGCGAAACAAGCGCCTGTGACAGATCCAACATAACCAGTGCCAATAACGCCAATTTTCATAAAAATAAATACGACCTATCCGACAATTTAGTCTTATATGTCCTATGTAAATTAATTCTGAATAATTTCTTTAATATTGTAATTCATCTTTCCTTGTCCTTTGTAATAATTTTTCAGCATGATGTCAGCCAAAAGTCCAAACACGAAAAGTTGAATGCCCACCAGCACAAAAAACACGCCAACCAAGGGCCAATTGCGGGTTGCAATCGGATAGCCGAAAAAGATTTTTTCAATGCCCATCCAAATCAAAATCGCAAAACCCAAACCAGCAAAAACAATTCCCGTGCCACCAAAAAGATGCAGCGGCCGGTTGGAATATTTTCGCCAAAACCAAATCGAAATCATGTCCACAAAACCTTTCATGGCTCGTTTCCAGTTGTATTTTGAAACTCCGGAAGTGCGATGATGATGACTGACTTTCACTTCGCCCACGCTATAACCTTGCAATTCCAACAAAGCTGGAATAAAGCGATGCATCTCGCCGAACAAATCCATATCTTCAAAGCAAGTTCGACGATAAGCTTTCAATGAACAACCACTGTCATGAATTTTGTCTTGAATCAAAATCTTACGCAAAAGATTGGCAGTGCGAGAAAAAATCTTTTTGCCTAAACTGTCTTTACGCTGCCAACGCCAGCCAGCCACCACGTCGAAACCTTCTTCGATTTTGGCTAGCAGTAATTTCATGTCAGCCGGATCATTTTGCAAATCGCCGTCCATCATGATGATAATTTCTCCTTGTGCTTGTTTGATGCCAGCATCAAAAGAAGCGGTCTGACCAAAGTTTTTGCGAAACTTGATCAAAGTCAATGGCGACAAACCGGCACAATTTTTGACCGTCCCATCCTTGGAACCATCGTCGACAAAAATAATCTCAAAGGGTTTTCCAATTGCTTGGCAAGCTTTGAGAATGCGTTTGTGCAATTCCCGCACATTTCCTTCCTCATCATACAAAGGCACAACAACTGACAAATAAAGCTTTTCGCTCATATTCTTTAAAGCTAAACAAGTTAATTACTGCTTTAATTTTAGCCAATTTCAAGCAAAAAAGCAATAAGCCTAAAAATTTCAAAATCCAAAGCCAAACTGACTTTGTCTTGACACAAATTTAAGAACTGTTAAGATATTCAAATGTCAAAAGCAGTTCTTTTTTTAATATCGTCCGTGTAGCTAAGTGGTAAAGCTCTAGACTTTGCAATCTAGGTAATCAGCGGTTCGAATCCGCTCACGGGCACGCAGCTACTCAATGTAGTAGCTAGTTTTCCTTCCCCGGATGTGTAGCTCAGCTTGGTTAGAGCATTTGCCTGACAAGCAAAAGGTCAGAGGTTCAAATCCTCTCACATCCACGCAAGCCCATACTCATTAATAATGAGTATGGGCTTTTTTTATTTTTAAAATCTTATCTTTACGTTAACCTTGACAAAAGTCCTATTTTACCCTACTTTCAGGGTAGATCTTTTCATAAGTAATATATCAAAAAACTTAGTTTAAACGAGGATTAATCATGACAAAAGGTTCAAAAGATCAGAATGGTTTTATACCAGGTGATTTTGTTATTTTTCATGATGAACAAAAAAAATCTTTTGCGATTGGAGTTGTTGCAAATAGAGAGGCAGCAGCTTTTTTGTCTGTTTTAGGCAGAATTACTTTGTATAATTACAATTACACAATCGTTCTTACACTAGGCTATTTTAGTTTAGAAAATCTAAAAGATACTGAGTACTACAACTATGGCTCAATTTTTTCGGAAAGTGCCGGTGTTTGCAAATTTCCATTTTACGATGTTCTTCCGACTGAGAAACTTATAAAATGGGACTTAAATAAAGATGATGATTCTAAAAATGATTTAACAGATTTTATTCATCATCAGCAAAATTCCTATAAAATGGAATCTCCCGCTGGAAAAATACTCAGAAGTATTTTTTGTTTATCTCCTGAAAAAGTAGAGACTATAGAGTTAGTTTCTCTTGTAACGCACTTAATTAAATGTAAAAACAACCCTGAACTTGAAGAACATTTTTCTGCGGCATTTAAAATGAAATTTTCAGTATGGTGGGTTGCAGTTAGCCAAAAAAATCAAATGAAGCTTTGGGAACAGATGCCATTTTTAACCTGATGTTTTTCTGATTAATTTTGAATCAAAATAGGCTACCTTCAAAAAAGGTAGCCTTATATTATTTTCACACCCATATATTAATTTATAGGTGTGACGATATTTTTAGAATTTTATAAACCTTTCCCACTTTTCAAATAGTTTTTTGGTGGCAATGAGGTCGCCGACGTTATATTTGGCAATGTCGAGAAATCTTTTTTCTTTGAAGAGTTGACCGACTTGGTCGCCGGTGATGCCATCAACTTTGGGACTTTCAATGCCGAAAGCCCGAGCGAAAAGATGCAGGCTTCCCCTTCGGCGAACGGCGCCATAAAAAGTGAGTTGATCAAGCAAATCAATATGTTTGGCATTTTTTGGTTGACTGGAAAGATAACGATTGGCCATCAAATTCTTAGTTGGCCTAATGCCATGAATCGCACTTCTAATTAGCAAGAATGGTACATCAAAAGTGCGCCCGTTGAAACTGACAAATTCGTCATATTTTTGCGCCAAATTCCAAAATTGCTGGAGCATTTCTTTTTCCTGCAAAATTCTGAATTTAATGTTGTCTTCTTCACTGTCTGGAATTTCTGCCTCTGGCGCTTGAAAATAGACCGCGCCTTTGTCTTTTTCAACATCAAAAACCCCAATGACCACAATCTGACCAGTCAGAGGCGAAAAACCAAGTCCGGCCTTAACTTCCGAGAAAAGTTTGTCAGTTTCTTCTTGTGATTGAGCCTGTCTTTTGATCCAACTAGTTAAAGCCTGACGCGTGACTTCGTCCAGTGCATCAAAATCTTCGCCAATTGTTTCAATATCAAACACAAGTTTACTCATATGCTTTCTATATAGCATACTTACGACTATTGTCCAAGAGCCAGTTACACGTTATGATTGAGAAATGAAAATAACCATAAACAAAATCAAAAAATTCTTTGTGCAATTTTTCACCCTCAATGACAGCGCCCACAACATTGCTGGTGGCATTGCTTTGGGTGTTTTTTTCGGTATTCTGCCAGGCGAAGGTGTTGGCACGACGCTTGTCACAGCTTCAATTTTCAAACTCAACCGAGCTGCAGCCACCATGGGAATTCTGGCCAGCAATATGTGGACCACTTTTTTGACTTTGCCGCTGGCTGTTTTTATCGGCGGCGCTCTTTTTGGTCAAACCAAAAAATCTCTCTACGACCATTTCTATCAAACCTATCAACTTGGCTGGAAATATTTTTTGAGTAAAGTTATTTTTTTTGATCTGGCTTTGCCTCTCATTGTTGGCTATCTGATAGTTTCCGTCGCCATCGCCCTGGCTTTTTATCTCGTCATTTTTGTCTTACTGAAATATTTCAAAGTGCAGCGATAATTTTTTTTGCACCCAAGAAAAAAGGTTGACAAAAGTAATATTTTTCCCTAAAGTTAAACCAACTAAAATGCTCTTTTTTATCTAACTAGACACAGAAAATGGGAGGTATTAAAATGCCGAAGAATCCAGTTAAGGAAATACTAACTAAAATCGAAATTACAATTTTCGGTTTATTGGCAGCAGCTGTTTCAACAACATGCATTTCGTCTTTTCTTTCGCCAGAAAGTGTGTCCAAATATATTATTATATCCAAGGAAAATTCAATTTTGCGAATCTTCCTTGCAGCTTTATTTACGATTCTTACTTTTGCATGCTTTATTTTTATCTCTAAAGATATGCAGCAATCAGAAGAATAGTAACCGCTATTATATACCTAACCATCTCTGTAAAATAATACAGAAAAAAGATGGTTAGGTTTTTTGTTTCAAAATTTTTTCATTACTTTATCGTCGTCCCGACAAACTTTTGGCCATTGAGATATTTTTCAAAGTTGGCAATCTTTTTTCCATTAAGAATCACCACTTCAATGTCTTCTTTGGCTGCCAACTTGGAAGCAATCGGATCAAATGGCACGTTGGCACCTGGATCCCAAGTGTCGCCCACAATTTTCTGAAAATCAGCCCAATTAATTTCCTTGATTTTTTTGGCATCCGGATGTTTCTGCGGATTTTTGTCGCAAACATAGTCGATATTAGAAAGATTGGCAATTTTAGTTGCGCCAAATTGTTTGGCCAGCAGCACCGCGATATAGTCAGTTGAGTTGCCAGGCTTGTAACCAGCAGCCACCAAAATTGATTCCTTGGCTTTCAAAAAACTTTCTAGGTCATAAGGATTTTTGTTGATAATTGCGTGGGCATGTTCCCTGAAAATAGTTCGGATGAGATGAGCATTTAATCTTGAAGTATGGATACCAATCCAGTCCACATCATCACTGGTTAATTTCGTGACCTTCTTTGCGGCGGCTTGATATTTGCGACAAGTTCTTCCTCCGCCAGTAATGATAATGAAACGGAAACCTTTTTCAATTTGAGCTTCAATAGCTTTTTTAAATTGTTTGAGAAATTTCCAATCGACTTCCTCCGGCACAATCAATGATCCTCCTAATGAAATGATGATGGTTTTTTTGTTCATTGTTATATTTATTAATTTGAATTAATTTTCTTAGCAATTTCTTGTAAAATATTTTCTTGCTTGTGAAGTTCTTGTAAAATCAGCTTAATTTCGTTTTCTGCCTTTTGGTCAACTTCAAAATCATACTGCGTTCTTTTCTCAGCTGCCTTGCCTTGCAAATTTTGTCCGATGAGCAAAAGTGGCATCAGAAAAATCTGCAGCATGTTAGAAATAAAGAGCCACAAAATGAAACCTGGATATGGATCGAAGCGAAAATTTTGCGGTCCCAGAATGTTCCAACCCAGCCACAAAACCGTCCAACTGAAAATCACAAAGAAAAAACCCATTGTTCCAACATGATTTGTGATAAATAAAGCCAAGCGATCAAGCTTGCTTAATTTATGTTCATGTTTAGCCTTAATCTCCTGCACATTTTTCAATAATTCTTGTTTCATATTATTTTCCATGGAATTTTATTTGTAGATTCGTAGCTAATTCGTAGATTTGTGGGGATTTTTTATTTGATATATTCATCTGCCTTAGCTTTGGTTTGGTGAAGCTTGGCCAAAGTGTTTTCCATTTCTTCTTTGATGTTCAAAAACATTTCCAAACCTTGCTGTAACTTGGCGATGTCATTTTGATATTTGGCGATGATTTCTTCATCTTTGGTGTCACTTCCCTCTTGCATTTTTCTTTCTTTTTCCAGAAGCTCCTCGCCCAATTTCAAAAAATTTTCAATCTCGGCAATTTCCATGCCAATTTGAATCAGATTAGTCTGCAAATGCTCTTCAATTTCCTCAAAGGATTTTACCTCATCTTTTACTTTTTCATCAATCATAGTTTTGCGGTAGTTATTTCTTTAATTTAAATGATTAGAATATTTTTAACTTTATTTTATTTTGAAATTTTTAGCAATTTCTCAACCGCTATTGGCAACTCAGTTTCTTCGTCTCACTTGCATTTGCTCTCCGTCCTCCCTTGTCCCAATGCTTCTTCGGCGCTTTTGAAGCAGACCACATTTTCAGGCTTGATACGTTTGGCATAGGAACAGGTTGGCAAATAGAATTTGTTGGAATTTCGGCTGCCGACGAAAGCGCACGATAAGGTGTTAGCTTTTAGGTTTTGGCTTTTAGCGACTGAATTTATGCTTGTTGAACTCGCAGGAGGCTCATTTTGGGCTATTTGATCTAATGTTGGTGTCTGCGTAGGCTTTTCGATTACCAGGGGCTTTTGCTGCCATTTTTGGCCTTGCAACACCCCAAATTCGAAAGAAACGGCTGAAATAAGGCAAAAAGCCACAATCAGCACGATTTTTTGCTCGTATTTAAGGAAAAATTCTTTGATTTTGAGAAATATTGAAGGCATAAAAATAAACTACTTGTTTAAATGCTTAAATGTTTATATGCTTATATGAATTTATTGACAATCTATCTAATTCTGTTAGAATAACCTTTGTAACACTGAGTGATTGAAAATGAATTTTGAGGCACCATGCGCACGGTGCACATCGCTGCCAAGCGATATTGAAAAACATTTTCTTTCATAGCGACCCCCGCAACCTTTTTATCATTATATTATATTTATGGATATAAGAAAAATGAGGAAAGTTTTTGCGGACAAATTATATTTAGGTTATGGCATCCCAGCACCAGATTCCGAAAATTACTTTGTGTAATTTTCTGTTCGTGACGCGGGAAACGCCTACGGCTTAGATTTTTAAAATTTAACACTTACTGCACGAATCGGTGCGGGACGCTCATATTTTTAGCTCCTCGCTCCGCTCGTAGAAAAATATGGCGCATCGTAAAGCTGGTGGATCTACCTCCCTTGGTCGAGATTCACGTTCGCAAAGACTTGGAGTCAAGATCTTTGGAAATCAAAAAGTTAAAACTGGAAACATCATCATCCGACAACGCGGAACCAAATGGCACGTTGGAAAAAATGTGAAGCGTTGCAATGATGACACCTTGATGGCATTGGTTGATGGAACGGTGGTGTTCTCATCCAAAAAAGTTCGCAGCTTCACTGGACAACTGGTGACTCGCAAATATGTTAGCGTGGTCAAATCTGACACTCCAGTGGTGCTTAAACCGAAAAAAGTTGTGCTCAATCGTGTGACTTCTGCTCGCAAACTTCATCCAGGCAACAAACCTGGCAAACGAAGTGGAGCCAAGAAAGTTGCTCGCAAACCAAACATGCGCAAAACAGTTCGCAAGCATTTGGTTGCTAGAGAAGCAAAGAAGAACAAATAATTTTTCTACGGATATATACGGATTGATGACGGATTTTCACGAATCACGGATCAATCTAAAAAAAGAAACTTCGAGAGAAGTTTCTTTTTTTGTTTAGGATATTTTTTTCAAGAGATCTTTTTTAACCAGAAGCAATTCACTTATTTTAATTCCCCATTGAGTTGGATCATCTCCTATAGCTTCTTCAATTGCCTCAAAACTTTGCCACTTGATTTGTTGAATTTCATCATCACCGAAAGTCAATTTCTTAATATCACCCTCATATAGCAAATAAACAATAATACTGTACTCACAATTAATTATACTGTCGTATGTTATATAATACTTGGCATTAAATCCACTAATTAAATCTTCGAACTTAAAATCTAGACCTATCTCCTCTTTGAGCTCGGTTATAATTGTTTCTTCAATGTTTTCACCGCTTTTAATATGGCCACCAAATGAAGCAGTCCACATATGCGGGTTTGCTTTTCTTTTGATCAAGAATGAATGTGCCAATAATTCAACCTCGCTGTTTATTTTTCGAAACAAGTAAATACGCACGGTCCGATGCCATAAACCTTTAGCGTGGCAAACACTGCGAAGCTCTTTTTCACCAGTCAAATTCCCATTTTCATCAACAAGGTCGAGATATTCTTCGGACATGCAATTTAAAAAGCTATTTATTTAATGCACCTTCATTTCTAATTAAAATATCGGCGAGCTCTTTCTCCTTTAAAGTAAACGGCGTATCTGGGTGATATACAAAAATTCTTAAATCTATTTTTGAGAAAGGAAGTTCAAATTTATTTGCTTTTTGTTCCACGCTAATATCTTTAGTATAAGCATTTTCGGCATCTAAAATAAGAACCTCTCCATGCCTTGGAAAGTCTCCTTTAAACATTAGCAAACTCGTATCTCCACACCATTTTAATTCAATAAATTTTTCGCTTAAAGCCTTACCAATTAGGCCTGAAATAAAAGTTTTTCCAACATCAAAACTACTTCCAGTGATTGACACTATTACACCCTTTTGGCCTTCTTGAGTTTTTAGTAAGTTTAAAATAATAGAGACGCTTTTTTGCACGCCATCTTCAACTGAGTATTCCTTCTTTTCTTGATGTTGTTCAAAATGTTGTTCATTATACATCATATTGGATATACTAAAACTTCACATTATTTGCCTGATTTCTCTTTTTCGCAGCGCTGACAAAACCGAAGAAAAGTGGATGGGCTTTGAGTGGGGTTGATTTAAATTCTGGGTGGAATTGTGAGCCGACAAAGAAAGGATGCTTGGAGGCTGGCAACTCAATAATTTCCATCAATTTTCCATCGGGAGATTTGCCAGAAAAAACCAGGCCAGCAGTTGCGATTTTTGAAATATATTCGGGGCTAACCTCCCAACGATGTCGGTGACGCTCTGAAATTTCTGCTTGGCCATATAAACTTTTGGCAATAGTTCCCTCTTCGAGCTTGGCAGGATAAGCACCAAGTCTCATGGTAGCTCCATAGTTGCCATCTTCCAAATTCTTTTTTTGCTCTGGCATAATGTCGATCACGGGACTAGAAGTGTTGCGATTAACTTCAGTGGTGTTAGCATCGGTTAGATTCAAAACATTACGGGCATATTCAATCACCGCCAATTGCATGCCATAGCAAATTCCCAAAAATGGAATTTGATTTTCGCGGCAAAATTGGATGGCTTTAATTTTCCCTTCGATCCCTCGTCCGCCAAAGCCGCCTGGCACCAAAACTCCGTCATATTGCGAAAGTGACTGCAATTTTTCCGGCTCTTTTTCAAAAAGTTCACTGTTGATCCAATCGATTTTGGTTTTGACATCGGCTTTATATCCAGCGTGCTTGATAGCTTCGATTACTGACATGTAGGCATCCGACAAAACAAAATCTCCCGTGCCAAAATATTTTCCCACAATTCCAATCGTGACACTGTCTTTGGTAGCTTTGATTTTTTCCACCAAATTTTTCCAAGCTGAAAGATTTGAAGTTCTGGTTTCAAGACGCAATTTTTTCAAAATTGTTTCCGAGAGATTATCTCTTTCGAAATTTAGCAACACCTCATAGACGTTGTCCACATCTGGCGCGCTGATAACATACTCCTGCCCAACATTGCAAAACATGGAAATTTTTTCTTTGCGTTTTTGGTCCATCGGAACTTCACTGCGAGCGATAATAAAATCAGGTTGAACTCCCGCACTGTTGACCGTTCGCACAGCATATTGAGTTGGCTTGGTTTTCATTTCACCAATCTTGTTTGGCATTGGCACATAACTAACCAACACTGAAAGTATATCGTCCGGATGTTTGATTTTCATCATGCGAATCGTTTCCAAGAAAAGCACATTTTGATATTCACCCACCGTTCCACCAATTTCAATCATGGTTATTTCAGACTTATCTTTTTCCGAAGCTTTCACGATTCTGTCTATTACTTCCAAAGGAATGTGAGGCACCACTTCCACGCATTTTCCACCATATTCCAAATTACGTTCACGGTGAATCACGGACTCATAAACCCTGCCAGTGGTCATATAGTTTTCCCGAGAAAGTTGGATGTCCATAAAGCGTTCATAGTTTCCCATGTCCTGATCAGTTTCGTCTCCATCATTAAGCACAAAAACTTCGCCATGTTCAGTTGGGTTCATAGTTCCAGCGTCTACATTGACGTATGGGTCGATTTTGAGTGCCGTCACTTTGTAACCCCTGGCTTTCAAAATTGCGCCAATTGAAGAAGTTGTAATCCCCTTTCCAACTCCACTCATAACGCCCCCCATGACAAAAATGTATTTTCTGTTTTCCATGCGAACATAAAGTTCGAATCAACCCTAATTAAACTCGAATTATCGCCAATCTCTACACTATTAATTCGTGATTATTAGTGAGAAAATTCGTGAAGATCAGAGATTTATATCATTAGTTTTGAATTCGCATTGATTAGTGATTTAACTACACAAAAAGTCGCTAACTAAAAGCGACCCCCACCGCCGCCTGTACTGCGACGCCAAGCGCTGCAAACAGGCTTTCTTAATATTACTAAAAGATACTTCCCCTACAAATCATTATATACTTTTTTTTAAGCTTGTTCAACTAGCACATTAACAGTGACAATTATGCCATGCTCTAGGGTTATTTTCACTTCATGCGACCCAAGTTCTCTGATGTGTCCGGCAGAAATTGCCTTTTCTGGAACTTCTAATTTTAATTTTCTGATTTCAGCTGAAATATCTTTAGCCGTGATTGATCCAAAAAGTTTGCCGTCTTTAGAGCGAGCTTTAACAAAGATTTGTTTCTTGTTTAGCGCCTCAGCCAACTTCTGAGTTTCAGCTTTCTGTTCTTTTAGGAGAAGTTGCTTTTTTTCTTCTTCTTTTTGAGCTATCACCACCGCTCCCGGAGTTGCGACATTAGCAAGCTTTTTGGCTAGCAAAAAATTGCGCGCGTAACCATCCGGCACTTCTTTGATTTGGCCTTTTTTCCCGATATTCTTAACGTCTTGCAAGAGAATTATTTTCATAAAATAGTAATTTATAAACTTATCGCTAAATATTAACACCTCATCTAGCATACATCAGCCCTGGCTTTCTTTCAAGCCACAACTTCTTGGCTATTTTGAGTTTCCAATTTGCTCTGTTTGCGAACGCTCTTTTTTTTCTTTTTATTGATTAACATGAAAAGTGATAATGCCTGCATAGCGAGGACTCGCATTGTTTCAAGATCATCATTGTTGCGCTGGGAACCATTTTTTCTCAAAATTATACAAGAATATACATTATCCATCGTCTTAGGTGAAGGCACGGCAATCATTTGTTGATCTTCAAAAATATGCAAACTGGCATCGCAATTTTTCTGAGGAAAATTTATCACTACATTACTTTTACTTTTAATTTCTTTCAGAATTTCCCCATTTAACATATTAACGAAACGAATTTGAAATTCTCCCGATTTACCGAACAATTGAATGGCCTCCATAATCGAATCATAAAGTTCCCGTTGTTTTCTGGGCGTGATGTGCGAACTCTCGGGAAAGCCGGTTGCAATGTTCATCAGAATATCCAATTTTCTGTTTATTTCGCCAATGTATGAATATGAATTTGTTAGTTCCTTGTTGGTTCGGTTCATTTGACCAATCATTTTGATTTTTTCTTTTTCATCTTTTCGCAGCCGTCGTTCCAACAAAGTAAACAAGCCAAAAGCGAGAATTCCCAAAAACAAAATTGCATATTCCTGGCTTTGGATTACCGTAAAGCCAAAAAAACCCTTTGAGATAGAAGAGGGAACAAAAACAATCAGCCCGAAAATGATGAAATATATCCAATACACGCCTTTAGTTCCATTAATAATTGGCTAATTATTATTTCACAATTACCCCAAAAAGTCAATTTCACATTTCATCTTCAGAGCTGAAATATTTATTCTTAAATTCCTAATACAATTCCCTTACTAAAAAAGTTTCGCTTGGTCTGCTTCTGACTTTTCTCGCTAAAAAGTCAGCTGCAAATAATTTCCAATCAAGTGCTCATAGTTCATTATCTTAAAGAAAAACTCCACTGCACAGTGGAGCTTTCAATGCTTTATTTTTTCTGATTAAGATGCTCGATGTATTCATCCAAATCTTTTCTGAGGTCTTCTCGGTCGAAAGCATAGGCAAGATTTGCTTTCAGATAGTTTAGTGGGTCTCCAGTGGTCAGCCAATCCCCATCTTTAAGTTCTTTGGCCAAAAAAATTCCACCGTTATTAACATAGGTTTTGATTGCATCTATAACCCAAAGTTCGTTTCCTTTGCCAAGCGCAGTGTTTCGCAAAATATCAATAAACTCTTGATCAAGAATCATGCGTCCGAAATCAGCCAAGCGCGAAGGGGCTTCCTCAATGGTTGGTTTTTCAATAATGTCCTCAATTTCATTTGTTCCTTCACGCAATTTGACAATGCCATAACGATTGACAACTTCAAGCGGAACCTCCTGAACTCCAATCATCAGTTTTCCATTTTTTTCATAATCCTGGATCATTTGCTTGGTGAAAGAAGTTTCTGATTTTACTAGATCATCTCCGAACACAAAAACAAAAGGCTCGCCAGCCACAATGGAAGCAGCTGATAAGACAGGGGTGCCATTGCCATAGGGACCTTTTTGTCTAACATGAATAAAATTTGCCATATCGGCAATTCCCTCGATCATGTCTGCGTATTTCTCTTTGCCATTTTTGCGCAAATCATCTTCCAAAGCAGTGCTATGATCGAAATGATCTTCCAACGGCTTTTTGTCCCAACGCGTCACGAAAATGATGTCCTTGATGCCAGCTTCAACCAACTCCTCAACCACCAATTGAATGATTGGCTTGTCTACGATTGGAAGCATCTCTTTTGGCATGGATTTGGTAGCGGGCAAGAGCCTAGTACCAGAACCTGCGACTGCGATAACCGCTTTTGTGATTTTACCCATTTTCATTTACCGAGTGAATATACTTTTTATTTTTTCGCTTGAAAGTGGTTTACTTTGATGTTAAAAAATCAAAAAAAGAAAAACACTTTCACTGGGATAAAAATAAAAATGTATACGAACAAGGCTTAGATCTTAAAAAATAAAAAATATATTCATTTAATCCTAAACAGTAAAAGATGATTTTATTTTAATTTCTTCTTGCTTAAAATTTTCAATTCCTCATTGAACTCAGTGATTGCCTGATCTAAAATAGGATGAAAATTCTTGCTGATTCCTTTTTCCTTCACAATCAGACCTGCTTCCAAAAGCGAATCTGGCGTTCCAGCATCAAGCCACTCACCTTCAAAAATTGTCACTTCCAAATTTTTCTTTTTCAAATAAGCTTTGTTGACTTCCGTGATTTCAACTTCACCTCTTTCGGAAGGTTTAATGTTTTTGGCAATCTGAACACAATCATTGTCATACAAATACAAACCGGTCACAGCATAGTCACTGATCCATTGAACTGGTTTTTCCACGATTTCAATCGCCCGATTATTTTTGTTGAATTTCACCACACCAAAACGCTCCGGATCGGAAACTTTTTTGGCAAAAATGTGACCACCTGATCGGAAGTCTTTGATTTGCCTGACAAAGTCGTCTTCGAAAATGTTGTCTCCCAAAATCAGCGCCACGTTGTCATCCCCAATGTGATTTTCACCCAGCGTCAAAGCTTCAGCAAGTCCTTTCGGAGTCGATTGCACCTCAAATGTGATGTGAATACCATGCTTTTTCAAAAGAGAACCAAGCAAATTGAGAAATTGCCCCGAATGCTCTGGCGCCACAATAATCAAAATATTTTTAATCCCCGCTTTAATCAAAGTGTTGAGCGGATAAAAAATCATCTGGCGATCATAAACCGGCAAAAGTTGTTTGCTGGTGGTGGCGGTCATTGGGAAAAGCCGCGTGGCCGTGCCGCCTGCCAACACAATCCCTTTCATTTTTCTTCTTTTTGGTTTAGTAATTTCTTCCCCCATTTTTTTATGTATTATGTATTTTGTAGTATGTGTAATGTATAAATACTTTCTATACATAGCACACTACTAGAATACACTAGTGTTAGGATAAATCTTTATACTTTATACTTTATACTTTATACATCATACATTCTACACGCCCTACACCTTCGGATATATCGGATATTTTTTGCAAAAAGTTGTCACTTCTTTTTTGATTTGCGAGAGCACTTTTTTGTCGTCATGGGCCAAGATGATTTCTTCAATCCAACCCGCAATCATTTTGATTTCTTTTTCTTTCATCCCGCGCGAGGTGACAGCTTGCACCCCAATTCGGATGCCGCTTGGGTCCATTGGAGAGCGCGGGTCATCCGGAATCATATTTTTGTTGACGGTGATGCCAGCTTCATCCAAAGCATGTTCAGCTTGTTTGCCTGTGATGCCCTTGCTGCCAAAAACATCAACCAACACCATGTGATAGTCCGTTCCGCCAAATTTTATTTCAAAACCTCTTTTTCGCAGTTCTGTTTCTAGAACTTTTGCATTTTTGATCACTTGCTTGGCATAGGTTTTGAAAGCGGGTTTCAAGGCTTCACCAAATGCCACAGCTTTGGCAGCAATATTATTCATATGAGGTCCGCCTTGAAAACCAGGAAAAGCTGATTTATCAATTGCTTTAGCAAACTGCTGCTTGCACATAATCATTCCCCCACGCGGACCACGCAAAGTCTTGTGTGTGGTGGTGGTCACGATGTCAAAATATGGCACTGGATTTTCAATCGCTTTGCCAGCAATGAGACCTGCAATGTGCGCAATGTCAAACATTGAAATGGCGCCAACTTTCTTGGCGATAGCTTGAAATTTTTTGTAATCAAGTTTTCGAGTGTAGGCGGAAAAGCCAGCTAAAATAAGTTTTGGCTTGTGCTCGATGGCCAATTTCTCAAGCTGTTTGTAGTCAATCTCACCAGCTTGGTTGGTTTTGTAGCCGATGAAATTGTAGATGTGGGCTGAAAGCGTCAACGGATGACCATGGGTCAAGTGTCCACCGTGGGAAAGATCCATGCCTAGCACCGTGTCGCCTGGTTGCAAGACTGCGTTATAGGCAATCATATTAGCCGGCGCACCGGAATGCGGCTGCACATTAACGTGCTCGGCGCCAAAAATTTTCTTGGCTCGCTCAATTGCTAGGGTTTCAACCACATCAGTAAAATCCTGCCCGCCATAATATCGCTTGCCGGGATAGCCCTCAGAATATTTATTCGTGAAAACCGAGCCAAGCGCTTCAAGCACGGCCTTGGAAACATAGTTCTCACTGGCAATTAATTCCATCCCCTCTTGTTGGCGTTTGATTTCACCAGTAATTGCAGCGTATATTTGTTTGTCTTGTTTTTTCAAATTTTGCATATCTGTAAAATTAGCTTAAATTGATTAAAAATAAAAATTTTTGGGGTATTTAAGCTAGGTAATTAAATCATGGTTTTGGTAAAATTAAAATAATCATGTCATGCTGAACTTGTTTCAGCATCTTTATTGTAGAGAACTTTATAAAACAAAGAAAATAGAAGATCCTGAAATAAATTCAGGATGACACAGGAATTATTTTATGCTTTTCAGATATTCCCTGAGCGCAATTTTGTAACTTCGCATTGGGTTAAGCCGAGTGTTAATCAAAGTCGAAACATAGGGTCTTTGGGCTGGTCGCGGGAATTCATCTCCGGCAACTGGCACCACCTTGGTTTTGATCTTGGCCATCCGATATAATTCTACAACTGCCTCATACCAAGTGCAAGCACCTTCATTGACGACATGATAAATTCCAAAGGGCTTGTTAGCTTCAATGATTTCCCTGGTTTTATTGGCCAAGTCGGGAGCATAGGTAAAACATGAAGTCTCTTCATCGACAACGTTAACTTCGGCATTTTTTTTGCCAACTGCTAACATCACATCAAAAAAACTCTTCTTGGCATTTTTAGCTTTAGCCGGTTTGCCGAAGATCTTTGAAGGACGGATGATGTAATATTTTTCGCCATTTTTTTGGACAGCTTCCTCGCCCATCAATTTTGTCTTGCCATATTTTTGCACCGGGTCAGGAATGGCATTTTCATCAAAACCAAGCTGTGGCGAGAAACCTTCATGCAAACTGCAAGAACTGCAGGAACCTCCGCAACCCAAAGGCTCAGGAATTTCTGGCAAACCAGAAAAGACATAGTCACTGGAATATTGCACAAAGATTGCATCAATTTTCTTGGCAACTTTCGCCAAGTATCCCGGGGCTTTTCCGTTGATTTTTTTGGCCTTTTCGAATTCAGCTTTGTCTTTCTCGCACAAATCAACTGCGTTATAAGCAGCTGCATTGATGATTACATTTGGAGAAAGTTTGGAGATTTTTTCTTTGACTTGAACTTCGTCAGAGATATCAATTTTGTCAAAATCCCAAGCGGTCACTTTGTAATCCTTATCACTTTTGAAAACATTAACCAATTCTTGCCCAAGCATTCCTTTGGCCCCAATGATTAGAACTTTTTGCATATAGATATAAAAATAATTTTTTAACTTTCAATAACTGAGCTTATTCCAAAATCCAAAATCTAGCTTCTGGAATCTACCCAAGCCTCTATATTGTTACAAAAAAAGAGCATTTTGTCTACTGAGGCTCTATCATGAAACAACTTATGCATCCAGCATTCATCTTCACGCCATCTTTGCTCAAAAAAATCTCAAAGTTATCTTGATAGCTTTTCAATTTTTTTGAAACAACTCTGACGCAAATCTGAGCACAAACTGCACAACTTATTTCATGATAGAGCCTAAAAAGAAAAAACGGCAGCCTCTATAATATTAGAGGCTGCCGAACAATATCTTCACTGAATTCTGCTACTCATCATCAGTGCCAGACAATCCATATGCATATGATTCGAGTCTCCCAATGTTTCTACATATTTCATCAATACGAAGAAATATGCGGAGAGTAATAAAGGGAGTGAAAGCAAAAATAATTATAAGCGTTTTCATAGCTTATTCCTCCATATCATTCAATTAATAAAAACTTCCGCTGCACCTGTCTCAGAATGAGCACTTTTCGTGAGATATTCTTGATGAACTTTTTACATTTGTTCATTGAGATTTTGAATCGCTTTAAGGTGCTCTAGCTCATCAAGAATAATAATTTTTCCTTCTTGCCTAAGCCTGGCATTGATTTCGTTAGTTTTGCTGATTTCCATAAGTTCTCCATTAAAAAGAGTTAAAAAAAAATTAACACAGTGTAACTTTTGCTGCACTGTGACATGAACCAGCGCTCTTTCTAAGATAATCCCTGTGAACTTTCTCCATTTTTTTATTAAAATTCGCCATAATTGCGATATGTTTTAACTCATCAAGATAAAAGATTTCTCCTTTCCTTTTGAGCTCTTCTTCAAACTCTTTAATATTACTAATTGGTTGTATCATGAATCATGCCCTCCAAAGAAGTCTTGCTTATTAAAAAAATAAAGAGCTATTTGTGCTTATATTAAAACAGACCTGTCGAAAAAAGTCCAATACAAAAAAACAGCAAACTTTTTAGATAAGTTTTCAAAAACCACCCAATGTGACATTCTCATATTCTCAAGAATGTGAGAATATTTCAATGAAATCATGGATAATTTTACCGTATGGAGAAAGTTCATGACAAACCATTCGACCTGCATTTACTTTTCTAATCAAGCCAGCATTTTCCAAACGAATTAGATGCGCAGAAATCGTTTTTAGGTTGCATTTGGTTCTCAGAGAAATTATATCCACCGAAATACCCCCATTTTTGGCAATCAAAAATAAGATCTCAATTCTTCGATGATTCGCCACACCTTTGAGATGTCTCTCGATTTGTTTTGGTGATTTTGTTCTAAATTCTTTTTTGATTGTTTTGTTTTTTCTTTTTATGGCTAGCATACTTTTTAATTTTTACACTTTTCACACTGATATTTTACTATGACATTCTCACATTCTCAAGAATGTGAGAATGTCATGTTTTGCTTTAAGTTTGTTTTAAAAGAGGAGTAAGATTAAAATTTTTATATAAATCACCAACCTCCGCCTCCGCCTCCGCCACTTCCGCCGCCGGATGAACCGGCGCCACCGGAGCCGGAAGGCGCAGAAGTTGAAGCGGCGATGCCAGCTGAGAGACTGTCCATGGCGCCGACGAAACTGTCGGCATTAAAAGTTGAAAGATTGCCAACATACCAAATTGGCACGTGATTGGCAAAATACTCAGCTCCATAAATTTCCTGCATTTTTTTGATCCACAATTTGGTCATGCCAAACAAAATTGCATACGGCAAACATTTTTCAAAAATATTTTCTTTTTCATAAAAAGCTGCGCGATCCTTGTCGACCGTTTCCATGAAAAGTTTGAAGCCTTTGATTTGCCAATTAAGCTCGGCACCTTTTTCTGTTCTCTTCGGCATCAACAAACTAAAACCAATTAAAATCAAAGCAGAAATAACCAAGCTCAGTCCCAAAAAAATTGAAGTTGCAAAAGTGGAAAAAGCCACAAAAATCGAAGCTACGCCTAACACCATAAAAACAATGCCGATATTTAAACCAGTGGTCAAAATCAAGCCTTTGCTTTTCAGTAACTCTTTTCCAATTTTAGATATTGCTGGAATTTGTTTGTAAAAAGAATCCTTCAAACTTGAAAGCATGATTGAATTTCCATTTTCAAAAATATTTTTCAAAAGTTCCTTTTGCGCTTCATTGAGGATAGCTTCAATTTCCGGTTTGTTATTTTTTGTCAACTGGTAATCTTTGCTGGAAAAAAACAAGATTTTGTTTTCAATTTCTTTAATGGTGATGAGTCCCCTGCTTGCCAACCAAATGATCTCCGCGGTGATAAAAGTGTTATCAAAACCACCACTCTTCATCAACATCCCGGCTTCAAGTGGAGAAAGTTTTTCAGGAATTTCATACTGCGCAATAATGGTCTTGCTGACTACTGGATCTTTGCCGTATTTCTTCCACATAGAAAAAACTAGCCAAAAAACTAAAACCGGAATCAAAAAGAAAAAAAAGTCGCCATAAGATTCCCAAAAAGTTGGCTTGTACTGGATAAAGATTTTTTTGGGAAAGACTATTGAGGCCGTGACACCTTGCTTTGCCAACAAAGTTTTCGTGCTTTGAAACTCAAGCACGTTAGGCATACTCCAAAAGAAGGCTGCCAAATCTTTTGTTTTTGCGCCAGCAAATCCAGTGTAAAGTTCAACTTTAGAGTTGGCATTGTTTATCCCTTCGGGAAATTTTATGGCAGCATGAAAACTATCAATTTCGAGATCCCAAAAATTTCCACTGAGATTCCAATAAAGTTCGTCGAAGTTTTGGTCACCAAAACGAATGGCATTTTTCACTTGATAGTGAATCACATAGACATTAACGCCTTGGACAGTTTTGTTGGCGTCACCAATTTTCCAAGTCACGGTGCCATCAGCTGAATTTTTGACAGTTTGATATTGATATACTTGTCCTTTATTATCAGTGATGCTCAAAAGTTGCACAGGCGTCGAAATCTTTTTACCAGCAATATTAAGCCGCGTTGGCAAAATGCGGAAAATTCCATGTTTGCCAACTGCGTCTCCGCAATCAGCCGTGATAGTTTCTGTGATATCCAAAGATGAATCTTTATTGGCAACAATTTGCGAATCAAAATCTTTCACATACCAATCTGTGACATTTTCCCGCGCCAAAGAAAGGTTCGGAAAAAGAAACAACATCGCCGCAAAGATTGTCAGAAAGATTTTTTTGGCCATAACATTTTTCAACATCAGGACATTCTCACATTCTCAAGAATGTAAGAATGTTGTTTGTTTGTTTGTGTTTTGTGTTTTGTATTTTGGTTGCTGTTTTTTTGTTCATTGACTATTGCACTTTGTCTGTTGTACTTTGATACTGTTTTGAATAATATTTTTCATATTCTCCACTCTTAACAGAGCGCCACCAAGCTTCATTTTCCAAAAACCAAGTGACAGTTTTTTGCAGACCTTCTTCGAAAGTCACCTGAGGCTGCCAGCCTAGCTCGTTTTTGATTTTGGAAAAATCAATCGCATAACGTCGGTCGTGTCCTTTGCGATCCTCGACATATTTGATGGCGCTTTCATCTTTGCCAAGCAATTTCAAAATAGCTTTGGCAATTTCAAGATTTGGTTTTTCGCTAGCTCCACCAATGCAATAAGTCTCTCCGATTTTTCCGCGGTGGATAATCAGATCAATGGCTTTGCAGTGATCAGCCACATAGAGCCAATCGCGAACTTGCAAGCCATCGCCATAAATTGGAATTTCCTTACCTTCAATCAAGTTGGTGATGATAAGAGGAATGAGCTTTTCTGGAAAATGATATGGCCCATAGTTGTTGGAACAATTGGAAATGGTGATTGGCAAATTGTGGGTGTGAAAATAGGCTCGCACAAGGTGGTCACTGCCAGCCTTGGAAGCACTATAAGGGCTGCGAGGATCATAGGGGGTTATTTCGGAAAAGGGGGCCTCATCGGAACCTAAAGACCCAAAAACTTCATCGGTGGAAACATGGTGGAAACGCTTATTTTCTGCCTGCCTGGCCGCTTCCAAGAGGGTGTGGGTTCCAATCACATTTGTGCGCACAAAAGCCTCTGAGTCCAAAATAGAGCGGTCTACGTGCGATTCGGCAGCAAAATGGACGACGGTGTCAACTTTTGCAACCAATTCCTCAACCAGGGCTTTGTCGCAAATATCCCCTTTCACAAAGGTATATCTGGGATTATTTTCAAATTCCCTCAGATTTTCCAGGTTTCCAGCATAGGTCAAAGCGTCCAGATTGATGATTTCATAGTCTGGATAAGTTTTGAGAATGTGATGAATGAAATTGGATCCAATAAATCCAGCTCCACCGGTAACGAGTAATTTCATAGAGCATGGAACATGAAACATGGAACATATGATACAAAATAAATTTCGCGAGTTTGTATTTTCGTTCTATGTTTTATGTTATGTGTTATGTGTTATATGTTCTGTGTTATGTATTATTTTCTCAGTAAATACTTTCTAGCTATTGAAAGAGAGGAAATTGTCATACTATCAATTATTTTTCCATTTTCAATCATTTCATAAGCCTCGGCAATATCAACCTCGATTGTTTTTATTGATTCAGTTTCTTCTAATTTTGTCCCAACGAACTTTAGATCAGTTGCTAAAAAAACCGAAGTTATTTCACTAGAAACTCCATTATTCGTTGCGAAACTCCCAATTTTCTTCAATTTTCCAACGTAGCCAGCCTCTTCTTTTAATTCTTGCTTGGCAACTTTCAAATGGCTGCATCCTTCTTTCACTCCGCCTCCTGGAACCTCTATTGACCATTGCTTGATTGGATAACGAAATTGTTTACCCATTATTATTTTTCCATCCTTGATTGGGACTATAAAAACAGCGGTTTTCTTATCGAAAACATAATAATCCCCTATTTCCTGATTTGGCAAAACATACTTATCATGACGAATTGCATAAAATTTGTTTTGATGCACGATTTCGGATGACAGCGTTGTCCAAGGTTTTAGTTTTTGCTTTTTTGCTGGCATAAAATTAAAATGGTGAATTTAGGTCTGCAAATAAAACTCCCTTTGAATCTTTGTCAGACAAAATCGGATTTTCCAGCGGCCAATAAATTTTCAGAGTTGGGTCGTTCCAAATAATTGAATGTTCACTTTCGGGAGCGTAATAGTTGTCACACTTATATTGAAATTCGGTGTAGTCAACCAAGGTGCAAAAGCCATGCGCAAAACCGCGCGGCACAAAAAGCATTAAGTGATTGTTGTCGGTCAGTTCAAAACCTTCCCATTGTCCAAAGGTTGGCGAATCTTTGCGCAAGTCCACAATCACGTCATACACCGCACCCTTGGTCACTCTGACTAATTTCGCTTGAGCATTTGGCGGGTCTTGAAAATGCAATCCGCGCAAAACACCTTTGGTGACTGACATTGAATGATTGTCTTGCACAAAATCAGCTTCAATGCCAAGTTCGGTAAATTCTTTTTTGGAATAATTTTCCGTGAAAAAGCCGCGCTCATCTTGAAAAAATTTAAGCTTCAGCAGATATGCCCCATTGAGAGTTTTTTTGACTATTTCCATTTATTTTTCTACGAATTACGAATTATACGAATGTACGAATAAACATGTATTCATCATAATATACTTTGTGGAAAATAAAAAGAGCAACCTAGTTTGCATCAAGGTTGCTCTTTTTGTTTTAAATTTCACAAAAGACAAGTTTTTTCACTTAAAAACTATATCACTATTCATTATTCTTGAAAAATTAGCGTTTGTTCCGTCCGGCCTTGTCAAATGCAGCGAAACAGGAATATCATTCAGGCCAGCTTGTTTTTGAATTTTCAGACTGTAATTATTTCTAACAAAATCAGGCAAACTATAACTAATTTCCACAACCTTGGTCGAATCAATTGGAACACTTACCGCACCATCGAAATATTTTTTGCCAAATTCTTCGCCGATATTTGAATATTGGAGATTTTGCTGATCTGCAAATTGCGAATTTTCCGGCACATAAACTCGCAAATAATCCACATAGTCCCGTGTCATCCAATCTTTTTGCTTGGCGGTATGCTGATAAGTAATTTTCAAATGCGCCTCAGGAGCTTGCTTGGTAAGATCAACCGTATAGTCAATTGAGCGTTTAACATAATAATCACTTTTGAAAGAACCGAGATTTGCATCCACAATCAGCAGAAAATCTTTGTTCCAATTTTGATCAACGCTGCCAGCCCAACCAGCCGCTTGAATTTTCTTTTGCAAATTCAAATCTTTGAAATAGAGTTGGATGTCTTTCTTGCCCAAATCAGCAATTAGAATCTTTGCTAATTGAATTTTTTGAGAAATCGAAAAGGCAAACACTCTTTTTTCAATTTCTTTCGCCAATTCATTCATCACTGATTTCCTGTCACCGCGAGTAATCCCTTGTTGTTCAAAAGCTTTTTCGACTTGATATTCAAGAGAAATGATGGCGTTTTCACTACTGTAGGTTCCGGGGAAATCTTCCACTTGAATCGGACCAGTGATTTTCAAAATTGAAGTCAGCATGTTAGCAGTAACGCCAACAACTCCGTCAATTTTTTCTTGGCCACCACCAAGAGCATAAAATTCCTGAGCTTTTTTGGCATCCACGGAAAAGTCCGGTGAAAAATTACTGTCACGCATTTTCCAAAAATCAACATAACCGATTTCCTTCATTGGGTATGGAGGCGCAATAGTGTTTGGAATTTTTTTGTCAAAATTGGAAAGGTCGTGCGTTTCCATGGAAATTATTCTTCCATTTTTGATTTTTACGATTGCAAAAGCGCCAAGGAAACCCCCGCCCGGTCTGATCTCTAAATTGTTTTGAAACAAAACCAACAAAGTTCTTTCTTTGCCAGCCAAAAAATAATCTCCGAGCGTTGCCAAAGATTGAGCTTGTTTTTTCGAACTTTCACTACTCGGAAAAACACCAATAATTTGCGAAGCTGTTTCTCCCAAGCCTCGATTCTTGGAATTCCAAAACAAAAACCAGCCAAACAAAAAAAGTCCCGAGCAAGTCCAAAAAATCAGCCAAAATTTTAGCGAATATTTACGCATCGAAATTCATAAAATTACAAAGTGAAATACTATCTTAAAAACTTTATAACTTCTTATATCTCTCCTTTTAATAGTTGATTTAACCTTTCTCTTAATTCATCCTCAGTCGGCTCATGAGTTTTTTCTTTTGCAGGCTGCGCTTCTTTGGGAATTTCATTTTTGACAACTTCTTGCGCTGGCAAATTAGTAACCTCACCGAAATCTGCAATTGGCAGATTGTCCGGCGCTGCCGATCTTGAAACACTCTGCGTAGGCATTTCCGGAAAATTTGGATAAACACTGCGACTGGCAATTTCTTGCACATGCACAACTTCTGCCACTGGCTCAACTTCTGCCTGCTCAGGTTCTTGCTCAGTTTGCGCTTCCGTTTCTTCGAGTTGAACTGGCTGATCTTTGAAAGCAACGTCTGACTGTTTTTCTGCTGTATATAAATTTTCCAAATCTTTGATCGACATAGGCTGTTCATTTTCTTGGGTGCGATTCAGTTTTCGCAGCGGATTGTTCCTGAGCATGTCTTGAAAATCAGCCGCTTTTTTCCCCAACGCACTGATTCTGCCCAACGCCAATGAAATTAAACTGCCCAGCAAAATACTGACCAGCAAAATCCAAGGCCAACCGACAAAAACAACTTTAGTAATTGGTCCATCCACAATCCTCAAATCAAGATCGTCTTTAATGTTATAGTATGAGCTAGCAACGTCCAGCAGGGTTCGCACAGTTTTTGAAACAATAAAATCAGAATCGGTTTCATTGTTGATTGAAACTGAAATCGAAATCATTGAACCGTTTTTGTTTACTTGTTTAACTACAATCATATCGTCCCAACTCCTTTTGCGCTCCAAGGAACTTTTGCCAGCCGAAGAATCCACAAACGAAGGATTGTTTTTCAAGAGCCGATCATAAAAAGAAAGAGTTTTCGGCAATTCAAGCAGGTTGTTTAAAATCTTGTCCTGCTGATTGATCGCATTGGCTGATTTGGGAATCACCAAAATTGTCATCTGACTTTGATAGGTTTTGAATTTCTGCGCGCCTAATAGAAAAAAGGCCGAGCTCAAAACAATCGCCAAGATTATTCCTTGCGCTGAAAAATTGATTTTTCCAAACATTGCTTTTATTTGCTTAATCATAGTAATTTTGAATTTTTACGGGTAATCCGCAGTTTATAGTTTTAATTTTTACGAGCTCATTTGCTTTTTAGACCATAGGAGCGAGAGCGACTCTGAGCTCTTGGTCATAGTTCCCGACCAAGGAACACGTCCTAAAAAGTAAATGAGTTCGTAAAAATGTTAACGGATTAATTCAATTAAGTTTCTTGATAAACTTTGACGGTTTTTTTGGCGATGGAATCCCAACTGTATTTCTCTTCCATCTTTTTTCTCGCCCGCTGCCCCACTCTCTTGACTTCATCACTACGACTGAGCAAGAAGGCCAACTTGTCACGCAAGTCAAGCGTTGAATTGGCTGCAAACACAAATCCATCATCTTCAATCACTTCCCTGTTTTCTTTGATATCCGCTACCAAAGGAGTCAGGGCGCAACTCATCGCCTCTAGCAAAGCAATAGAAATTTTCGTCGAGTTTGAAGGTTGCACGAACAAATAGGCATGCGAGAAAAGTTGTTCCAATGATTCACCTTTTTGCGAACCGACAAAAATAATGTTACCGCGACCTTCGCTAATAGTGCGCAGATATCTGACATAATCATCACCGTAAAGTCCCTCACCAACAATTACCAATTTGAAGTTATTAGAAATTTTTGAAGTGTCTTCTAATTGCTTGAAAGCATCAATCAAAAAATGCACACCTTCCTGTTTAATAAGACGTCCGACTGAGAGAATATATTTCTTGTCTTTCAAGTCCCACTGCGAAATAGCCTCAATGTCCTGAGAATAACTGATGTCAGATCCATTTGGAATAATGACTGCTTGCCGGCCATATTTTTTTTCTGCCACCAATGCCAAGGCCTTGTTGACTGCAATTGTCTGGTCCGTTGCCGTGCAAGCCACCATTTCGCCAAGACGCAAACACCATTTGGCAAAGCGACCCCATTTTTTGTGATGATAGTCTTGATAGTGAAAAGTTGCCACCACAATTGTTTTGGGTTTGAAAAATTTCGGCAGCCAAGCAAAAAAGGCTGGGCCAATGCCGTGATAATGCACAACGTCATAGTTGCAAAAAAGGCCATGCACGCTGGCCAAGAAAGAATGAGAAATGGCATCCAAATGTTTGGTTGAAAGGTTTGGCAAATGAATGAGCTTAATATCTCCAAGCGCAACCAAGTCCTTAGGAGTGTAGTTGTTGCGCACATAGACAAAAACCTCATGTCCTTGTTGGGCCATCCGTTCAGCAAGTTCCTCCACGTGTTTTTCCACGCCTCCATCTTTTGCCGGCAGTCCTTTTTGTCCAATAAAAGCAATTTTCATATTTCTACGAATTACGAATTTGTACGAATGTACGAATATTTAAAATGAAATGATAACTGGGTAGTATAGCAAGGATTTTGGGGGCTGTCAAGCCTTGAAAAACAGCTTTTAGCATCTAGAATCTAGATTCTAGAATCTGCTTTTACACCCCCTAAAAGCGAAAAAAGACCATATCAAGAACTCTATGATATTGGCCTTTACTTTTGAAATTCGTTGAATTTCGCTTCTTCATCCGAACTCTGGCTGAAGAAAAAACTTGTTTTGTTAAAGACGTTCAGTACTCTAGAACGACTTTTTCGCATCTACTCACAGCTTGTGAAACAGAACGAATACTAGGACCTCAATTTTGAGAATCCCCTTTTTTCATTCGCATATCAGTAGGCTTAGAAAATCATTTTGATAATTCTAAGGTCACACACAATTTGTGAAATGACATTTACGATCTGCAAAAGAAAACCCTAAAATAACAACTTTTTCTTTTTTTATTTTTTTGCTGAGCCCAGGTTATGCTTAATCCTGGGCTCAATCTCACAGATCTCAACTTACTCGAGAAATCGTCAGTCTTAATCCATCAGATTCTCTTTTGATCACTTCCCATTGTGCAGGACTCATTGAAGAAGAAATAAATTTTCCATCAGCATCAATTTTAATGATGCTCTTCATTGAAGTTGCTACCTGGGCAACGGTGTCATAAACTGTCGTTGGAATATCTTCAACAGGTGTGCCTTTTTTAAACACATAAGCTTTAGGAACATACAACGACCTTGGCCTTCCATCAACAAACTCTGGTCGGTATTGAACAAGCCAGCAGCCTAAATTAATTGAGGCAACATTCCCCACAACATTGTGAGTTAATATTTCCTCAGTTGTTCTTAATGGCACGGAGTCGACTTTTTCTTCGATACGGTCGGAATTCCTCTTTCCGTATAAAGCATTGCCAATAAAGCCAACAATAATCAACGCGACTAAACCCAAAAAGGGCAAAGTAATTGATTTAATGGTAGCATTGGATGCTTCTTTTGCTGCTTCCTTGGCGGCATCTCTGATAAGTTGCTTCTCTTTGGCATCATGTTGCCCAGGAGTTTCCCGTTCTTTAAAAGAAAAAAGCCAATCAGTAACAGTCTGCTTCAAACCATCCACCCAATCAGGTTTCACAACAACTTCTTTTACCACCGTTTTGGTGATAATTTTTGGAGCAGCCTCAGAATGTCTTTCCCTCTTAATCATCACGATTTCTGGTTGTTTAGCTTCAGCACCGCCTGCATTAATAGAATCTGCAGAAGCTGCAACAATAGGAGCCGCATGCCCACTATAAACCAAATCATTTCCCATACTGTATGCGTGTGACACCGAAAGTGGTGCACAGAACATAAGGGTGGAAAATATTAACAAACCAATTTTTTTCATCAGAACCTCCGTAAAATTGTTTTGAGTGAGCCTTTTGAAATATTCTTAAGACCCACCCATTGGTTGAAATTGTTTTTTGCTTCTTAAGGACGGAAATCAGATGGCCAGCTTTCAACACCATATTTATCTGCATGGCGCTGAGCTTCATCTTTTTTCCCTTGCGCTTGTAGCACAGTTGCTTGCAGAAGAATTGCTTTTTTATACAATCCTTTTGATTCTGCAGCAAACTTGCCACTGCGAGTGTCCGTTCCCTTTTCGTAGTTTTTGATTGCCCAGCTCAGGTCAATCTCAGCCAACTCAAGATACTTCCGATCCCTTGTGCATGCATATAAATCAATATTGCATTCAGCACTTGGAACCCGATATCTCAAGTTTTTAGCGCATAGAAAATGGCAACCACTGATTTTTTTCTGCCATTCATCACGGCGAGAAATAATGGAGCTCAAATCTACACATGGCTTTTTTTCGACAACTTTTTTCTCAACAACTGGCTGTTGAACTATGCGATAGGTTGAGAACGAAACCGAAACCCTGGTTTTTTTGTTCTCGACGCTACCTCCGCCAATACTGCCTGCTGGGACCACATTAAGAGTGCAAGCACTCACTGCTGCCCCCACAATAGAAAGCGCATTGGTTTTACTTTTTGCTGCATAGTTGTCCAGACCGGTAACATATACAACACTTGCTCCGTCATTCATGGCTTCCTGAGATATTCTGGTGAGCAGATTTCCTATGTTGCCATTCTTAATGGAGATGGAATATGTCCCACTCCGAACTGATTTTGAACCAGGTCCTGGAGCCCAACCTTCACCTGCGAAAGCAAAGTCGACCCATTGTATCGAAGGAAGCTTTTTAGAGAAAGACGTTGTATTCCCTCCTTCTACATCAATTTTATTGCAAAGGTTCTCCCACCTCTCATTACCACCGATACCATCAATAACGTTTTCGAGATTATCTTTTCCGAAACCATTCCGGAAAGGTGCAATAAGCGGATCGGCAATTACTACGCTCAGTGGACCTGAACCAGCAACCGTCGTATTAACGAAACCAGCAGCCGGTAATGGCGAAGTGTACACATTTGAATTCTTTACACTTGACTTTGCATTACCACCAGCCGCAGTTGCACCACCACCAATCCCAATTGCCTTATTTTTTACATCAATATTGGTCTCGCTGCTAAGCGTATTGGCATTAGAAGTATTAACGCCAATATTAATTGGATCAGCTGGCTGCTGATCTGCCTTGGCCGTAACTGGCATTGACAAAATCATTGCCAACATTGCGATTCCTAAAACATTCTTTTTCATCGTTTCTATCTCCTTGTTTTTTTTGTTGATTGTTTTCTATCTTTAAACTTAAAATCCTATGAACTTGTCAAAAAACTTATGTATCTATATTTTTTCGATGCTTGTTTCTTTTCTAATATCTGTGAAACAAGACCACCGATTCAAACATAGATATAATTTTCAGAACTAAGCAGTCTAGCAGAAAAAAGCCATTCTGTCAAGCCTTCGCCAAATTTGTCAACCCCATAGCCAAAATCAGCTCAAATAAGCTGATTTTGGAGAGTAAGACATTTTTGGGCAGATTCTAGATTCTAGATTCTTGATTTTAGATTCTTGATTTTAGAATTTGCATTTCGCATCCCCCATTGCACATTGCATATTTCGCGTTATGCACATTACTTTACGATTTCCGCTTTGACAATCAATCTCTTCAAATTCGTGCCTAGTGGCCAACAAGTTGTGAGGGTAAGTGTTGGAGTTGGGGTGTTTTCAAAGATTTTCTGATCATTGGCTGTAGTGACAAACTTGCTGGTGATCTTGTATTGATAGTCAAGCATGCGGCCATTCTTTTGCACGGTTTTGATTTTCACAATATCACCGACTTGCAAATCATTGAGTTTTTCAAAAATGTGATTGTAACCACCCTTAGCCCAAGCATAGTTGCTGGAATGACCAGAAATAATCATGTTGCCATTTTGTCCGGGAGCGGCCGTTTTCATGAAATGAGACAGGCCATTTTCCAAATCTTTGAGCATGTTGGCTTCAATATCAGTTTTTGACCAAACCATTGGAGCATCGACTCCAAGTTTGTCAATTTCAACCGAAACAACTGTCATTGCCTCACCTTTAGCATCCGGGTCATAACCATTGCCAATCTCAACTCCATCAGAAAAACCATCGCCATCCGTGTCAGCATTGTTTGGATCAGTTCCATGAATGTATTCCAAATAATTTGGCAAACCGTCTTTATCTGGATCGCCGTCATAAACATTATCCCCTGAGAGATTGTTAATTTTTGCCCAATCATTAAAAGCAGCCAAATTGATATTGTCATTACCTGCCCGCTTTTGAAGCTCAGGATCATTGGCAGTTATCGCTAAATTTTGAACCGCCGTAATTGCTTTGGTTTTCAAGGCTGGATGCGGGTCAAAAAAGCTGACCAAATAAAACGAGCCAAAAAAGACAGCTGAGAAAAGCACCGCCAACAAGGCAACTTTTTTCAGTTGAAACTTTAAATTGTCAGATATGAAAGTCATTCGATTGAAAATTCAAAAAGTTATACAAAAGGGACCAAATCCCCAATTGGGAACTTAGTCCCTTTGCGAAGTTCCTCTGCGACTTTGGGATATAAGCTAATTTAGTATTGGTTTTTTAGTTTAAGCTGTTTGGCTAAATTTGCCAATACTGAATTTGCTAAGTTTGCTAAATTTGCTATTAGGAAGATATTTCTTGACAGCAAATCCGGCAGCCACAACAGAAAGAAGTCCGATTCCAACTAGTCCAGCAGCACCGGCGCCAGTTGATGGCAACATTCTTTGAATCACAACTACTTTGCCATCCTTGCCTCTTTTTCCATCTTTGCCATCCTTACCATCTTTTCCATCAGAACCATTGGTTCCATTAGTTCCATTTGTTCCATTAATACCAGCTGCTCCGGTAGCGCCAGTTGCACCAGTATCACCAGTTGCTCCAGTATGACCCGTTGCACCAGTATCACCAGTTGCTCCAGTATGACCCGTTGCTCCAGTTGCGCCTGTATCACCCTTTGCACCAGTTGCGCCTGTGGCACCAGTGGCTCCAGTGTGACCTATTGCCCCGGTTGCACCAGTAGCACCCGTGGCGCCAGTAGCACCCGTGGCGCCAGTAGCACCATCTTTTCCGTTTGTTCCGTTGGTACCATTTGTTCCGTTTATACCAGCTGCGCCAGTTGCTCCAGCCGAACCGGTTGCTCCGGTTGCACCATTTGCTCCAGCTGAAGTGTTAGCATAAACTGAACCTGTAGCTCCAGAACCAATAACTACTTGTGAAGCCGAAGCAGAACTCTGACTTTGATTTGCGGTTGTGTTATTGCTTGAAGAGCTGCTAGCGTTACCACCAGTTGCTGTTGAATTGCCGCCAGTAGCAGTTGAAGTTGCGGTTGTTGTTTTGCCACAACTTGAACAAGTAGAACCATTTCCTCCGCTGACGGTAGCTGTTGCATTTCCGCCCGTTGCAGTTGCAGTGCCACCGGTTGCATTTGAAGTTGAGCTTGAAGAGGTGCTAACGTTGTTATTACTGCTATTACTGTTGCTAGTATTAACAACAATGCTAGCTGAGGCTAAATTAGCCGAAAACACGGACACACCGAGTACCATCAATAGTACTCCAATTTTTTTGTTCATACGTTTATTAAAAATAAATTAGTTACTTGTTCCTTTTTCAGGATTTTATAGGCTAGCATATTAGCTATTTTCTGTCAAGTGCTTGTACTAGAAGAATACATCTTGGACACTTTTGAATATTTTTGGGTGAACTCAATTGGAGTCAAATAATCCAGTGTTTGATGTGGACGGTTAAAATTGTATTCAATTAGCCACTCAGTTAGATTTCTGTTAAATACCCCAA
>CAINNK010000015.1 GCA_903851135.1 uncultured bacterium
GTCTTTCAGTTTCACCTCCTTTCTGAAGATAGGGAGAACCCACCTTAATCGCTCTTCTAATACATTTTTTGGCATTTTTATACACATGTTCCAAGATTGCACATCTTGGGAAAAACCGCCATATGTCTGTGCACATTACCTACTTTACTTGACAATATAATATAAAAATTGCATAATATATAATATATTTTTGAAACAGCTTTTAATTGAGATAAAAAATGCTTTTTTGGGTATAATATTGACTATTACTTATAAAAACTGGTATTATATTATAGAAGGGGCCCATAGTATAGTGGTAGAACGGATCCATGGCATGGATCAAATCGGGGTTCGACTCCCCGTGGGTCCACAGAAAGAATTTAATTTACTTTTGCGCTCGTAGCTCAATGGATAGAGCTGATCCGTCCTAAGGATAAGATGTAGGTTCGATTCCTGCCGAGCGTACATTTTAGGCTTATGAAAAGCAAAATTCCTCTTCAGGTCATTGAGGTTTTGGAAAAAATTGAAAAAGAAGGATATGAGGCATACATCGTTGGTGGGTGTGTGCGTGATCTGTTATGTCAAAAAAAACCAAAAGATTGGGATTGTGCAACCAATGCAATACCTGCGCAAATTGTAGAAATTTTCCCTGATAGTTTTTATGAGAATGAATTCGGGACTGTGGGGGTTAAAGTTGAGCCGTTTTTGCAAGAAGGCTCGCTTAATCGAGAACATGACGTGATTGAAGTGACAACTTATCGGATTGAATCTGCTTACTCTGACCTTAGACGTCCTGATGAGGTTAAATTTGCTAAAACCTTGGCGGAAGACTTGGGTCGCCGAGATTTTACAATAAATGCAATAGCTCTCAAAATCGAAAGTGAAAATGAAGAAGAATATGAAATTGTGGATTTGTTTGGTGGACAAGAGGATATTAAAAGTAGCATTATTAGGGCGGTTGGTGATGCAGATGAGCGGTTTAATGAAGACGCACTTCGAATTATGCGAGCAATTCGTTTTCATGCTCAGCTTGATTTTCAGATTGAGGAAAAAACTTTCCAGGCTTTGAAAAAAAATGCTGCTTTGATTTCACATGTAGCCAACGAAAGAATAAAAGATGAACTGGTTAAAATTATTCTTTCCGATAATCCGGCGGATGGAATTGATATGTTACAGAAAACTGGAGTTTTGAAATTTATTCTTCCTGAGTTGGAAAATGGTGTTGGCGTGGCGCAAAACAAGCATCATATCTATACGATTTATCAGCATTGTTTGATGTCGCTGAAAAAATGTCCATCCAAGAAGTTGGAAGTTCGTTTGGCTTCGCTTTTTCATGATATCGCTAAGCCTCAGACTAAAAGAGGAGAAGGCTTGAATTCGACATTTTACAACCATGATCATTTGGGGGCAAGGATTGTGGAAAAAATGCTTAGACGTTTGAAATTTTCCAATGAGGTTATTGACAAAGTTGTACTTTTGGTTGATAATCACATGTTTTATTATAATCCTGAGGAAGTTGGAGAAGCCAGTGTGCGCAAATTGATCAAAAAAGTTGGTTTGGGAAAAGTAAAAGACCTCATTGATTTGCGGATTGCTGATCGCCTTGGCAGCGGAACGCCAAAAGCTAAGCCCTATAAGTTGAGACACTTGGAATATCTCATTGAAAAAGTTTCCAAAGATGCGGTTTCGGTTAAGATGCTCAAAATTGATGGCAATGATTTAATGCAGGACTTGAAACTTGCGCCTGGTCCGAAAATTGGCGCAATTTTGGATGTGCTTTTGGCTGAGGTTATTGAAGACACCGAAAAAAACAGCAAAGAAAGTCTTCTGATTCGCGCTAAGCAACTTGACGGAGAAGATTTGCCAAAACTTCGCCAGATGGCTAAGGAAAAGATTGAAGAAAAAAAAGAGGAAGATGACCAGGAAATAAAAGGGAAATATTGGGTGAAGTAGTGTTTACTTTGTCGCTACAAAAATTATTTCCTCACCGTCCTTCGAATATGAGTCACCGTTCCAATTGCTATAGGCTCGACATTTTTTAAACCCTGCTCGTAAGCACATCTGAATGAATTCTTCCTTTTGGTAGACGCGAACGGAATAGGTCTTCTTGATTTTACACTTATTTTTTGCGGTGATGATCCAAGATCCTTCAATTCGCTGGGTTTTGGAATTGTATTTATCTATAATCTGAAGTTTCTTGCCATTGGAAAGATTTCTGGTTTCCTTTTCCTTATATTTTCCACTAAGAATTCTTGGAATATTAACATCTGTGTGCATCAAAAATTTTCCTCCTGGTTTGAGAGCTTCATAGAAGTTCTCTAATACGAGCATGTTTTCTTTGTCAGTCGCAAAAAAACCAAAAGAATAGAACATGTTTATTAGTGCATTAAACTCATTTTGATAATTAAGCCCGCGCATATCTTCTTTGTGAAATTTTATTTTGAGATTCTTTTCTCTTGCTTCTTTTTTGGCAATGCTGAGGTGAAAGGAGTTTAAATCAGAACCCGTGACTCTGAAGTTTCTTTTGGCAAGCTCAATAGTATGTCTTCCATAGCCACAAGGCACATCTAAGATTGAGAAATTTTTTTTGAGCTTGAGAAGTCTAGTTAGCCCTGCAACTTCTTTGTTTGTTCTTTGCGAAAGGGTAAATTGTTCTTTTGCTAGATGGCCTTCTTTAGAGTTGTCGCCTTCGACGTAAAAACTCCCAAAGAAATTGCTTTTTTCGTCCCACCATTTTTTATTGTTCATAATATGATTTATATTTAGTTACTTTTTGCTAGACAGAGTTGCCCAACACAATAGTATAAAACAGAAAAAATATTTTGTCCTAAAATAGGTTGAAATATTTTAAATATTGACGTCTTATGGCTTATATTATAGAATAATTTTATCGACCCTTTTATCGACAAATTATGCTGGTTGAAGATCTTAAGAAAATTGGATTGGAAGAAAAAGAGGCGCAATTGTATTTGTGTTTGCTTGAGCTTGGACAAGCGAATATTGCTCAAATTTCAAAAAAGTCCGCCCTAAAGCGAACGACTTGTTATGACATCATTGAATCGCTTAAGGAAAAAGGTTTGGTTGCGGGCATCCTGAAAAAGAAAAAGCCGTTTTACTTTGCAGAGGATCCGAGAAAAATTCAACAAAGTTTGGATGAGAAAAAACATATCTTGGCAAATATTCTCCCACAGTTGCTATCAGTGGCAAATTTTATTGATAAAAAACCAAAAATTAGATATTTTGAGGGTGAGGAGGGAATTAAGGAGGTTTATCGCGACACTTTGAATTATCCAAAACAGGAAACGCTTGCTTGGATTTCAGATGAAGCCATTGATCATTTTGATGTGCAGTGGCTTTGGGATTTTTATGTAGTTAAAAGGGTGGAGCTGAAAATTTGGCAAAGGGCGATTTCCCCCGAGGTTACTTATATGAAAAATGTTCAAACCTTTGATCAAAAGCATCTTCGTCAGACCAGATTTGTTTCTCCTGAGAAGTTTCCTTTTCAAGTTGAAATTAATTTATATGGAGGCGCAAATATTGGTATTATGTCTTTTCAAGAGAAAATTGGACTTGTAATTGAAAGTAAAAAAATTTATACTACACTAAAGAGTATTTTTGAGGCTCATTGGAATTCTTTAGATTGAGGCTTGTTAAGTAATTTAATTTTTCATCATTATGCAAATTAGAGTTGAAGCTATTAAGGAAAATCCGGTTAGTTTGCTGAGGAGAGCGGGGTACACTTTTCAACGTCATGAAAGGGATGAAATGAGTTTTGTGCGGCCGTTGGCGCGTAGTGGCTATCCGCGTTTTCATATGTATGCTCATTTGGAGGGTTCGACTCTGATAGTCAACTTTCATCTTGACCAAAAAAGGGAAACCTATGGAGAAGGCACGCGGCATCATGGAGAATATGAGGATGAGGGGGCACTTAAAGTTGAAGCGATAAGAATTCAACAATTATTGCATTAATATTATAGAGACAATGATTTCGCTCGCATGTATTTTTCTTTTTATCCCAGTAAAAGTATTTTCTGGTTACTTGATTTTTTAACGTCAAAGTAAAAAACTTTTAAGTGAAAAAATAAAAAGCATGCTTCGCTCAATTGAATTAAAGTTGAGGCTTGTCTAAATATTATAAATGAGATATACTCGCTTTATTGCCCAGGTGGTGGAATTGGTATACACGCCAGTCTTAGGAACTGGTAGAGCAATCTGTGGAGGTTCGAGTCCTCTCCTGGGCACCCCGTAAAATTCGCTCTGTTTATTACCGGATACGTCTTATTATGGAAAAAATAACTATTGGAATTGAAAATATTGGAAAGCGGATTGATAAATTCCTGGCAGAGGAGTTTTTTTTGTATTCCCGAGGCGAAATTGTGGAGAAGATAAAGGAAGGAAATGTTTTGATTAAAGGCAAGAAGGTTAAACCGAGCTATAAATTGGAGGAAAATGATGAAGTTGAAATCAAAGGCTTTGATGGACAGCAAAAAAAGCTTTTGCCGAATGACAAAATCAAGCTTGAAATTATTTTTGAAGATAAAAATATCCTAGTCATTAACAAGCCAGCCGGACTGCAGGTTCATCCGAGTGAAGCTGCGCAAATTGATACTTTAACGAATGCCCTGTTGTCGAAATACCCAGAAATAGCAGAAGTGCATGACAATTCAGTGGATAGTTATTTGCGACCAGGGATTGTGCATCGGCTGGATAAGGATACTTCAGGTGTGATGGTGATTTCAAAAAACAAAAAAACGTTTGAGCAATTGAAAAAACTTTTTAAGGATAGAAATATTGAAAAAAAATACTTAGCTGTAGTTGAAGGAAACATGGAAAATGAAAGCGGGATTATTGATAAGCCATTGGCAAGGTCAGCTGGCTTTAGTAAGCAATTGATTGCCAGGGAAAATACCAAAACTAAGGTGCGTGAGGCGGTGACAAATTATGAAGTTGTTGAGCAATTGGAAAATTTTGCGTTGCTTTCGGTTTCGCCTAAAACTGGCAGAATGCATCAGATCAGGGTGCATCTGGCTTCGCTCGATCATCCGATTGTGGGAGATTTGATTTATGGAAGTAAGACTTCAAAAAATAATAAAGAGACTTTAGTGAAAAGACAACTTTTACATGCGAAAAGTTTGGCATTTGAACTGGATGGAAAGCACTGCGATTTTGAGGCTAAAATGCCCAAAGATTTTGCTGGATTTTTGGCTGAGATTAGAGAAAAAAAATAGTAATGCGTTGGGGTTGACGAAAAACAATTTTACTAGTATGATGGAAAAGCTTTTTAATTTACTTAAAGAAGTTTCCTATAGCCGACTTGAGGCTTGCCTAGCAGTTTGTGAATGCAGGAAGGGGGATATAATGTTATGCCCAGTAGTGAGAATTCAAAATTGGTGTAATTATTGAGATAAATTTTAAAAAGCGAACTTAATTTAAGAATAATAGAATCCGTAGGTTTTTTTGAGCAGAGCTCATTTGAATTTCTACTACTGGGTATGAATAATAAACTGGTTGAATTTAACAAGAGTCAGAAGACATCCGAGACGCCTAAATTTAGAGCTGGGGATGTGGTTAAGGTTTTTCGAAAGATTATTGAGGGTGGAAAAGAACGTGTGCAGGTTTTTGAAGGGATGATTATTGCTATCAAGGGTGCTCAAAGTTCTTCAAAAATGATTACAGTGCGAAAAGTTTCCAATGGTTTTGGAGTTGAAATTGTGGTGCCAGTGCAATCACCAAATATTGAAAAGATTGAATTGCTAAAACGCGCGAAAGTTCGAAGTTCGAAACTTTATTATGTTCGCGACCGAAGTGCTAAATCACTGAAAATGAAATTTACCGATGCTGCTAAGCTCTCAGAAAGTGAAAAGAAAACTCCAGTTGTAAAAACAAAGAAAGTTGAAGAAGTTACAGTTGAAGAAGTTAAGGAAGAAGAAAAAGTTGCCTAAGCAGGTGTGTACAATTGAACAAGATAAAGTCTTTTTTGATTTTTCAAAAAAGAATGCCCCGATGGTGGAATTGGTATACACACATGCTTGAGGTGCATGGCTTTAATCGGCATAGGGGTTCGAGTCCCCTTTGGGGCACGTTTTTTTATGGGTGATTAGCTCAGTTGGCTAGAGCACTTCTCTTACAAAGAAGGGGTCACTGGTTCGAGTCCAGTATCACCCACCTAGAAAATTCAAAATTTAAAAATCAAAAATAAAAATTATGGAGTCATGCTTTTCATGGCGAAATTCCTAAATTTTGCATTTTGAGATTTGCATTTTGATTTATGATTTTGCCTGGGTAGCTCAGTGGTAGAGCAGAGGATTGAAAATCCTCGTGTCGTGAGTTCAATTCTCTCCCCAGGCACACACGTAACCAGGGTCCTTAGCTCAGCGGTTAGAGCAGGCGGCTCATAACCGCTTGGTCGCTGGTTCGATTCCAGCAGGACCCACAGGCATTAGTTTAAAATTTAAAAATCAAAATTTAAAATGTTGGTGTTCGTTTCACTCACGACTTTTATAATTTTGCATTTTGAGATTTGCATTTTCAATTTGAAACGCGGGTATCGTATAGTGGCTATTATACGTCCTTGCCAAGGATGAGACGGCAGTTCGATTCTGCTTACCCGCTCCGGAAAAAACAGGCTCTTAAATGCCTGTTTTTGGTGCTTTAATATCAAGATTAGCGCTGTGTGATATAATTTAAAAATGGATAAACTACAAACATATATAATAAACAAAGGGGGAATTCTTAAAGAAGCGAGAGTAGCGGAAAAAGTAGAAGCCCACGAAAATGACTTGCTTCATAAATCTGTGCATCTAATTATTCTTTGCGATAAAAAAGTTCTAGCAAGAAAAAGAGGAAAAGATGAAAGCCGTTATGGTGGATTGTTTACCTCTACAATTGGAACTCACGTTCTATTGAAAGATAATTATATAAGCACTATTGAGAAATTTCTTCCAACTCAAAATCTAGAGCTAAAATTTGTAGGTGAATTTTTTGTTCATGATGAATGGGAGAATGAAATTAATGGATTATTTTTCGCAGAAGTTGAATATGAAAACCTGCCAAAAGATTTTATTATTGATAGGGAATTGCTTACGGTTGATGAGACAAAAGAAATCATTAATAGTGGTGAGGTAACTCCGCATTTAGCTGGCGCATTCAAGATGCTTCAAGAAAAATCAATTATTTAGATTTTTATAAGTTATGAAATATTATCCGAGGACCGTCCTTGGTGGATTCCTATTGTGAAATTTATGAATTCAGTAGAAATTGCTACAAATGAGGCCTAATAGTTTTTAAGATAATTTAAAAATGTTATTAGTTAGATGTAAAATATTAATGTTGTATAATATATGAAACTTTATCTCACATCAAGTGTTCATGCAGTGGCGCATGACATCGCTAAAAAAGAAGATCTTACAAAAGGCAATAAGCTAGTTTTTATCACGACTCCTGCCGAACCCGAAGAAGAAGGTGATGACCTTCAGTGGCTAAAAAATGATAGGCAATCATTAGTTGCGGCTGGTTTTGCAGTGCAAGACTATACCATCACAGGAAAAAATAAAAATCAAATTGAAATAGATTTTGAGAGTTTTAATTACATATACATGTCAGGTGGGGATACTTCATATCTCCTTGAACAGTCACAAAAGTCAGGCTTTGTAACTCTTATTAAGGATCTAATAAAAAGTAAAGATAAGGTTTATATTGGGACAAGTGCAGGATCAATAATTGCAGGACCAAGATTACCAGAATACTATTTGCGAGAAGGGTATGCTCTGATAGATAGGAATTGTTATGGATTTGTTAATTTTACGATTGTGCCACACTGGGGATCCAAATCTTTTGAAAAGGAATATTTGGAGGAGAGATTAAAAATTGCATATAAACATACACAAGCTCCTTTGATTCTTCTTACTGATAATCAATATATTGTTGTGCAAGATGATGAGATGAGGATAGTTGATGTGAATTTAAGATAATATTTTAGTAAAAAAGATGCTGGGTGTTTCTCTGGAGAATTTTTTATTTATTAACCAATTTTACCCCTACATACAATCGATATGAAGATAAATTTCTATTCATGAAACCGGTGCTGACCGCGTTAACAAGATAGCTCCAAGAAATTAAAAACACTTGTGTTTATATTGAGTGTTTTTAATTTAGTGAAAATAAAAAAAATTGCTTGGGTGGACAAGCTCCAAAATTTATGCTACAATGGAAAAGTTGAAAGACGGGTGCTTGACGCACGCGTCTTTTTTTAATTTATAAATTGTCTTCAAGTCGCTTCCACTTTGTGGAATTTCTTTGTAAGGCCAAAAACAAAAATGATTCAAGCAAGTATTTTCCCGGGGCGCTACGTCCAGGGAGCAGGGGCGCTCAATCGTTTGGGAAAAGAAGCAGCTCGCTTCGGCAAAAAAGCTTTTGCAGTTTGCGATCCATTTGCAATTGATTCGATTATTCCAGGATATAAAGCAGAAATTGAAAAAGAAGTTGAAATTGTTTTTGAGAAATTTAATGGAGAATGTTCAGACAAGGAAATCAATCGCATTATTGAATTGGTCAAGACGGCTGGCTCACAAGTTGTGATTGCAGTCGGCGGTGGCAAAACCATTGATACCGCCAAGGCAGTGGCACACAATCTTTCTTTGCCAGTCATTATCGCACCAACCATTGCTTCCACCGATGCTCCTTGCAGTGCACTTTCGGTGATTTATACTGATGAAGGTGTGGTGGATCGATATTTGTTTTTGCCGACCAACCCAAACAGTGTGTTGGTTGACACAAGCGTGATTGCCAATGCACCAACAAGATTTTTGGTTTCAGGAATGGGAGATGCCCTTTCAACTTGGTTGGAAGCAAAATCATGTCAAACAAAATATGCCAACAATTTTGTTGGGGAAAAAGGTTCAATGACTGCGTATGCTTTGGCCAAACTTTGTTTTGACACCTTGTTGGAATTTGGATATATCGCTAAAGTTTCCAATGATGCCAACACTGTGACGCCTGCTTTTGAAAAAGTGGTTGAGGCTAACACGCTTCTCAGCGGTTTGGGATTTGAAAGTGGCGGAATTGCTTCATGTCATGCAGTGCACAATGGCTTGACGATGCTTGAGCCGACCCATAAATATTTTCACGGTGAAAAAGTTTCAATCGGAGTGGTGACTTCATTGTTTCTGACTGACAAGCCGGCGGAATTTATTGATGAAGTTTATGATTTTTGTGAATCAATAGGACTTCCGACCACCTTGGCTCAAGTTGGACTTGTTGATCCAAGTGACGAAGATTTGATGAAAGTTGCCAACCGAGCTTGCGCTGAAGGTGAAACAATCTACAACGAATTAGTGCCAATAACTCCCGAAGCAGTTTTCGCAGCTATCAAGGCCGCGGATGCTTATGGCAGATCTCGTCAGATATAATTGAGTTCAAATAATGAGAAATTTTAAAAACCACCTATGAAAGTAGGTGGTTTTTTTATGCGCCTTTCCAAGCGAGTTCGAAAATCATGCGCATCATTTGATGGATTGTTTTGCTTTCAAGGATTATGCCTGAAACTTTTTGCTCATCAAAAATAATTATTGAAACTTTATTGTCTGCATAGATGGTGATGTCTCCTTTCCAAGGAAATTCTTTTTTGGGAATAAATTTCACTTTAGGCAGGATTTTTTTTGACGCTGATAAATAAGCAGTTTTTTCGTAAGCCCGGTCTTCTTGGGTGTCTGGAAAAATTGCTTTGGAGGTGATGCCTAATTTTTCTTTTAGTTTAACGTAATCACAATATTTTTTCTCTGGGAGAAACTGCATTAGCTCCGCTATGTTGACGAACCCAGTCATTTCATATTTTTCTTTGCCAGAAATGTGATCTGCATAAATTTCCATGACTCCATCGGTGCCTTCAAAATAGGAAACCTTGGGTTTGTTAGCAATGCCGGCGTATAATCCTTCCAGGTTTGGTAAAAATTCTTGAAGTTTTTGATATTGCTCTTCAGCTTTCGCGATTGTTCTTTGGCTAAAATGCACAAGCCTTTTCGGATGCTCAATAGCGTAGAAATATTTGTTTCTTTTTTTGAGTTCACTTATTAGGCCTTTGATTGCAAGGTCATCCAAAATTTCATAGACCGTACTTCTCTTGAGTCTAGTGTGTTTGGCAATTTGAGAAGGGAACGCCCCGCCAAGTTCCAAGAGTGCAAAATAAATCAAGGCTCCTTTTTTAGAAAGCCCGGAATTTTCGATAATCGTGAGACTTTGCGATTCTTTCATGCTCTCACTGTACCTTAAATGCTTATATTTGTCAAAATAAACCGACAAAAAATTATTAAAGTACAAAACATGGCTTATTTTAAGCTAAAAATAATGAAATTATGCCTACCAAATAACACAAAAATATAAAACAGGTGCAAACTTCAGAGTTCTTTAACAATCAAAAACTCAAGGAGGAAAAATGAAATGTTTATTTTTAGATGCAATTGAATTTGCCACAACCAAGGAGCAGGTAGCTAAAGTAGAACGAATGCTAAATTGCCTCACGGTGTTGGTGACTTTTGAAAAAGGGGATGGCGAAAAGCAACTTGGGAATCTGCTAAAGGAAATCAAAAAGACAACTGCAAGAATTGGAACTAGTAACGTAATGTTTGCTCCTTTTTGTCACCTTTCTTCCAATCTTATGGATGGCGAGAAAGCGGAAAAATTTGTAGTTGAATGTGAAAAAAGATTAAGCAATGAGTATGTTTTAGCGGTATCTGAGTTTGGGGTTGAGAAGGGATTGCTACTAAACATTCGTCGGAATAAAGATTGTATACAGTTTCGTGAATTTTAAGGAAAAGTAAATTGCATTTTTTAAAAAATCAAAAGGAGAATGAAATGGACGCTCAGCGCAGAAATGAACAACTTGAAATAATTAAGGATGCGTTTGGTACATGTCTTAATGGCATAAGTGGTGCAAGCGTAGATTTTTTTGGAGTCGATTCTTTTACAATGCTCGTAGGGAAAAAGTTTTATTTTTTCTGCGACAAGCATTATATGTTAAAAAACGATTCGAAAGCTATTCTAGTGGAAGCTTTCGTTGGGCAGGTAACAGGCGTAAAAATTCGACTCTTCTCTGACCTAATGGAGTTCTCTGGGGAAAAAAGCGACTGGAAAAAGTATTTAGCTGACAGAGAAGCAGTACGTAAATTAAAAGGGCAATCATGTCTTCCTCTTATTCAAACTACCATTGGAGAATTAGTATGTTTTACTAAGAATTATTGCTTTCTTGACGTTTCTCCCGAGAGAGGGAGGGTTGAAGGCTCAGTCTCATTTGTTTATCGTTAAGTTTTTTAACCGGGCTGCTAGCTTTATCGCTGGCAGTCCATTTTTTTTATTCCAGTTCCTGATTGGCCTGCCAAATTATTTCGAAAATTGGCTTGAGCGACTCGGCCAATTTTTTTGATTGACTAAGTCTTTAATTGTTGCTAGATTTTAGGAAATCAAGGATTGCTCTTTTAAACTAAAATACAAACGGAAATGAAGAAGTTTTTTTCAAAAATGTTTCCTGTAAAAAGGCAGGAGCAATTGGTTGGATTTTTGGCAGCTTCTGGTAATCTCTTGTTTTGGGTGGTGCCTATCATTGTAGATCTTTATGATAATATTCCACGCAAAACAAAGATGAAGCAAAATGTTATTCTGTTTTTTGGCTTTTTTTCTCTTCTCTTGGCCGTGATTGTCTCCAGTTGCTTTCAATTATCTTGGGGGCAGATATTTGTTGGATTTGTAATTTATCTTCTGGCTGGCCTATTGGAGAAGTTTGTAATGAGCGTGCTTCTTTGAAGTTTTTTTTATTAGCCCACTAAAGGCTCGATCATTGCTATGTTTTAGGAAATCAAGCATTGCTCTTTTAACTTAAAACCAGAGGAGGTTTGGATGAGAAAAATAGTCAAGATTCTCGAGGTTGTGTTTTGGGGTCCAGCTCTGATTCTCTTTGCAATGACAATGAGAGAGGATTATCAAGACCAGTATTTCTTTGATGGAATGTTGGTGTTAATTTTTGGATTTATCGGCATAAGCTTTTTATTCTTGCTTATTTTTATTGCTTATGCTTTTGCTCCCATCTTTTCTGTGTTGGGAGTAGCAGTCTATTTTCTTTTAAGAGTGGGGACAATGTCCTTTCTTAAAAAAGGATTAGTCTTAGGTTAGTGCTTGCACTAACCTTTTTTATTGGCGAGTTTGAATTTATTTGTTAGAATACTTTTATTGTGAGAATAATTTTTAAACTGAAGAAAATTTTATGGAAATAGCAGTTGCGGAGCGGAAAAAGCTTGGGGAAATTTTCAAGATTTTGGAATTTTCAGAAAAAGAAAGTTTGCAGCAGATGGACGCCCTGGGAGAAAGGCTTTTGCTGGATGTGGTGGCGCAAGCTTTGGCTGACAGCGAAGACGCGGCCGGGGAAGAAATCCAAAGCAAGGATGACGTGGCAGATTTTTTGCTCAAAAATTATAGTCCTGAGGAGATCAAGAGTTTGACAGATTTGGTTTTTCGGGATGTGGTGGTGGAGTTTTTTGCAAAATTGATCAAAGATGTTGAAACTGATAAGAAAGAGCAAATTGAGGAAATTTTGGATTCGATCGAATAGTTGGTTGACAGAATTTTTTTGAGGTTCGGGCGTAGTAGTTTTTGATAGGTTAAAATAGGACAGATGAGACGAATAGGACAGATAAAAATTAAAAATTTATTTTTTTAATAATGCCTGATAACTTTTTTGTTAATTTTTTATTTTGAATAATTTTATGTCAAAGACACAAGAAAACCTGAAGGCGGCATTCGCCGGTGAGTCTCAGGCTAATCGCAGATATTTGGCTTTTGCCAAGGTTGCCGAGGCGGAGGGAAAAACAAACTTGGCCAAACTTTTCAGAGTCGTAGCTGAAGGAGAAACTGTTCATGCTCTTAAACATTTGAATAACACGGGTGAAGTTAAAGATTCAATTGAGAATGTCAAAGCAGCCATCGCCGGAGAAACTTATGAGACTGAAACTATGTATCCGGGATTTATCGCTGAGGCTGAAGCGGAATGCAATGGAGCTGCAAAGATTGGTTTTATGGGTGCCAATGGAGTGGAAAAAACTCACAAGGCAGCTTTTGAAAAAGCACTTGAGGCAATTGAGGCTGGAAATGACATTACTGAAGTCCAATATCACATTTGCAGTGTTTGCGGAGAGCTTTTTGAAGGAGAAGAGCCGGACAATTGCCCAATTTGCAAGGCTCCAAAGGAGAAATTTTATCAAATCTAAAAATCGATAGGACAAATTTGATCCAGAGAATGGGATGGATAGGACAAATAGGACGGATGATGAATTGTGACTTTAAAAAAGAGGCTGTGACCTCTTTTTTGGTGAGAAAATGCTTTATTTGAGCCCAGAAATGCCATTTACTGTTGACAGATTGAGGTTTGCATGCTAATATTGACAGTTGACAATTTTGAAGTTGTCGGCCTGGTCATTTGCAGAAAGTGCAAGGCAAATGCCGGTTAACAAGTAAAGATTACTAAATGCGTATCATCAAGATTGCTTTGATCTTGTTGGGGTTGGTGGCAGTGATGCTTCCAAAATTAACTCTTGCAAGTGAAACATCCAGTCCTGATACAAAAACCAATATAAATTTTAGCGCAATTCCAGACTTTCTTTTGCCAAAAACGGTACTTGCGGCAGCAATCATTCAACCAAAAAAAGAAGATATTGTTGTTGAAGCTCAGTTGAAAACAGTCGAGGAACTTAAAAATGACGAAATTTTGACCAAGTGGAAATTAAAGCAAGCTGAAAGATGGAGCAATCTTCCTGCTGAGCCTTTCACTATCAATGCCTCTGCCTATACGGCTTCGGCTGATGAATGTGGAAATGACAAGGGAATCACCGCTTCTGGGCTTAAAGTTAAAGCCAAAAGAACCATCGCTTGTCCTGCAAGTTTCCCATTTGGGGTTAAGTTGAAAATTGAGGGTTATGGAACTTTTGTCTGTGAGGATCGTGGGGGCGCGATCAAGGGAAATCACATTGATATCTATGTGGAAACCAAAAAGGAAGCGTTTGCTTTTGGAAGACGAAGCCTTAGCGCTGAAATAGTGGAATAAAAATAGTCAAAAAACCTCGCTTAGGCGAGGTTTTTTGTTGAATACTAGGGTTAACTTTTCTTTTTAGGAAAGAAAAGTTACAAAAGAAAATCGCGCCTACCTCGCGCTGTCAAAATTCCTAAGCTATTTCGCTAAAAATTCCCGCTGCACTTTTTCTGCTGAAAAAGCTCGCTTGAAATTTTTTACGCTCATCCGCTTGTAATTTTGAAACGCGCTTCGTAATGGCGCAGGGAGGGATGCAAAATACAAAAAATGCAATAATGTCACTTTATTGACGCTAGTTCTTATTTTTGGTAAGCTTGGATAAGTTCAATAAGTTTGAGCTAGAAAATTTAAAGGTCCGTTGGCCGACCACCGCCTGTGGCGGGGCCCCGCTTAAGGCGGGGGTGGTTAAAACGCACAAAGTATGCATTATTAAAGTATGCATTATTATATGTATATAATCAAAAGTCTAAATACGGGAAGATACTATATAGGATCAGCTGAAAACATAGAGAGAAGATTGCAGAGACATAATAAAGGAGGAAATAAATCTACAAAAAAGGGAATTCCTTGGGAATTAGTCTATAGTGAAGAATTTGAAAATAGAAAAGATGCGTATAGACGTGAAATGAAAGTAAAAAGCTATAAGGGTGGAGAAGCTTTTAAAAAATTATTAATTTAAAGGTCCGTTGGCCGAGTGGTTAGGCAGCGGTTTGCAAAACCGTGTACATCAGTTCAAATCTGGTACGGACCTCAGTATTTAATACCAATGCCCGGATGGTGAAATTGGTATACACTAGGGACTTAAAATCCCTCGGGAGCAATCCCATGCGAGTTCGAGTCTCGCTCCGGGCACTTTTTTAGTATTTTCAAAAGAGCATTACTGCTCTTTTTTGATTTGGTTGAGAATATTTGGAATTTTTTGAAAGTCTTGGGTGAAGAGGGCTCGGGTCTGGCGGTTGATGCGAGCGGCGGCAGGGTGATGGAGGGGAAAAAGTTTTATTTCTCCGATTTTTGGTGTATTAATTTTCAAAATATTTCCGTGCACTGCAGAAATTTTTGTGTCTGGCAGAAAATAGTTGAGGGCGAAGCGTCCAAGCGTGATTATCATTTTTGGATTGATGATTTCGATTTGTTTTTCCAGCCATTGTGAACAGACATTAATTTCTTCCGGCAATGGGTCTCGATTTTCTGGTGGTCGGCATTTGCAAATATTGGTCAGATAGACATCTTCACGTTTTAACTGAATACTCTCAAGCATTTTGTCTAGAATTCTGCCAGTGCTGCCTACAAATGGAATGCCGAGTTCGTCTTCTTTTTTGCCAGGTGCTTCGCCAATGAAAATAATTTCAGTCTGCGTGTTTCCAGCTCCAAAAACCACACGTTGGCAATCAGAACGAAGAGGGCATTTTGTGCATTGGGACATCTCAAGGTTTAGTTTTTCGAGTTGGTTTGCTTTAGTCATAGGACGGATTAAGAATAGGACAAATGGGACTGATAGGACTAATGAAAAATTAGGGGAGAGAGTTTATTCTAATAAGTTCAAAGGAATTTTTTTCCGTTCTCCAAAGAGCAAAAGTTGGTGGATAGTATTGGTTGGCAACATTTCCAGGATTAAGCAAGGTGCAATTATTAATAACCTCAGTCCAGGGTTTGTGAGTGTGGCCATGAAAAACAAAATCAAATTCACCAGATTGGCAAAGCTGCTTGGCAACTTCGGGATAGTGCACGAAGGCAACCCTATTGAAGGCTAAACCTTCGTCCGAAGGTTTAGCCTTCGGAATTTCAAGTTTTCCGTAGTCTGGAAATACTTGAATTTGTCCATATTGATTATTTTTAAAATTATAATCAGTGATGTGTCCCTCATCCATGTTGCCGAAAGTGAAAAAGATTTCTCCAGAAAAGTTCTTGTTGATAAAATCCAAAGTTTCAAGGGTGGCTAAATCTCCACAGTGAATCATTTTTTCAACTTTCTGCTTGCGACAATAATCCAAAACCTTTTTGAGGTTTGGGAGGTTATCGTGTGAGTCTGAGATGATGGCGATGAGCATAAAATTAAAAGGGGTTAAGGGGATTAAAGGGAAAAATGGGAAAATAAAAAAATTGAGGGGTTGCTGGGAAACAAGGGGGAAATAAAAAAGGGGGGAAATAAAAAAGTTGAGAGGGGGTGGAAAAAAAGGGATTAATGGGGAGTTAATGGAAAAAATGGTGAGAAATGCGAAACTAGGATGATTAGAGATTTTCGGATAGTTGAATATTACTAGGCAAACCTTTTGAAAGCTCTGGATATTCTATCGCCATTTGGGTGAATTTGTCCATTTTATAGATTTCATTAATCTCGACTTGGCGAATGATGTCCTTGAACAGATTTTTCATTTCGCGAATGAGGTCACGAATAACCTCGCGGCTCTCGACTTCAATATCAAGCATTAGCTCCCAATTTCCCATGCCTTTGACGTAATTGATGATATTTGGGTGCAGACAGCAAAATTCATAGAGATCATCGATGCGTTGTTGATCAAATTGCACAATTTTGAAAGCCACGCGATAAAAGAGCAAGCCAGCTTTTTGATAGTCAATCGTGCAGGCAATTTTGGTGATGACACCATTTTTTTCAAGTTTATTATAATGTTTGTGAACCAGTCCAACTGAGACGCCGAGAATTTTGGCAATTTTGGTAAATTCCATGCGCCCATCTTCCAAAAGCAGGGAAATGATTTTGCGATCAGTTTCGGAAAGTTTGATTTTTTCGACAGTGCCGCCGGAAAGGGCGAATTTTTGAAATTCATTTTGTTTGCCGACTAAATAGGTTCGTGGGAACTTCACAAAGCCAAGACCCACGAAGATATCATTCTGAGTTATAAAAGCCCCATATTTGCTGAAAATATCTTGCAAAATTTCATTGTGGTGAAAAATATCTTTGGCAATGATGGCAATCATCACATCGGCGTAGCCGTCGGAACGCATGACAATTGGAATATATTTGTTTGCGTCAAAATACTTATACATCTCAACTTCTTTTTCCTTGCTTAGACCGGAAAATTTTAGCCAATAGGCCCAAAAGAAAGAATAGTCAGCTTTATCATAGTCAGTAAAGGCCCAAAAGTGCTTGATGATGCCTTTTTCTTGCAGCTGCTCGACGTGATATTTTACAACCTGCGGAGTTGAATCGAGGACTCTGGCTATTTCCGAAAAGCTGACCCGGCCGTCCTTGTCGAGTTCAAAGAGGATTTTTTTGTCGAAGTCTGTGAGGTTCATTTTTTAAATTTTATCATTATGACATCATTATAGTGCATTATTGATAAAAATGCAAGCAAACTATTGAAATATTATCCAAAATGCTATATAATACGCTGTTAGGATGAAGTATCCGAATTTGAGACGAATTCGATTCTAATTATCCGAATTCAAGACAAATTAAATCCAAATTACATTCTAACAAATTCTTTGAAAAATTAATCACCTCAAAAATAAACGGAGAAGATCATGAAAAAGATTCTTGTCGTTGAAGATCGACCTAATCATATGAAAGATGCTCTTGAGTTTCTTTCCTCAATTGAAGGTCTAGAAATATTTACTGCAACAAACGCGAGCGAGGCCAGTGGAATAATTTTCAATGAAGACCTTGACGGAGTAATAACTGATATCTTTATACCAATAAGTTCAGGTAAAAGTTCAGAAAATCCATGTGGATTGATAGTGGCTGCTCAGGCTAAAGAAAAAGGAATCAGATGTGTACTTTGCACTGACCAATATCATCACGGTGAAAAACTTGAGTGGTTGTATCAGATGTTCTGTGCGCTTAGAAAACCGCTGAATTGTGGATGGGGAGAAACGATAATTGATAGAGGCCATAATCCTCATAGTTCGAAGAAAAAAAATTGGAAAGCAGCTTACGAAGATATTTGTGGTCTCTATGATAGAAGATAGTAAAATCTGGCAAGAGAAATTAAAAAAATTTCTCTTGCCACTTCAATTGAGTTCACAATAATTGTGGATTCATAGAAGAAAAAGTTACTTAATAGATAAAATGTAGGAGATAACAGTGTCTAAACTAGTTGAATTTAAGGATTTGGATTATAGCGATGAATTCATTGTTGATCCAGCCTCAATTCGGGATGAGGAAGACATAATTGTTTTCACAAAACGTCAGTTTGCCGGTGGTGGTGGAGATGTTGGGGTTTCCAATGACAGGGATGGCAAACACAAAATACTTTTTGAACCAACTCGGAAGGTATTAAAAGTTTTTGCGAGGAGGGCAGACAAGGTTTGAATAGTTTAGGGTGTAGTTAAATTTAACCGCACCCTATTCAAATAAAAATTATTTTTTTGTGATATAATTAAAGCATAAATATTTTTTATACATTAAAATTTTATGTGTGGAATAATTGGAATTTTCGGTGAGAATAATCCAAAGGAAAGGGCGCATCAATCTTTGGAAAAAATCGTGCACAGAGGGAGCAACACTTTTGAATTGGCATATTTTCCTAATGCGGTTTTGGGAGCCAATCGTTTGCCAATAGTTGATCGTGAGCATGCCGTGCAGCCACAGTCTAATGAAAATGGCACAATTTTTGCAACTCAAAATGGCGAAATTTTTAATTATAAAAAACTCAAGGAAGAATTGATTGACAAGGGTCATCAATTCAAAACAGACTCTGACACGGAAGTGCTGGTTCATTTGTATGAAGAATACGGAACTGAAATGGTTTATAAGTTGGACACGGAAATGTTTGCCTTTATTGTTTTTGATCGAAATGATAATTCGGTTTTTGTGGCGCGCGATCCGCTTGGAGTAAAGCCACTTTACTATGCGGAAGACAAGAGTGGACAATTTTATTTTGCTTCTGAACTTAAGCAGCTTTCCTTTTTTGAGGATATTGAGGAAATTTACACTTTTCCAGCGGGAACATATTTTTTCAACGGAGAATTTAAAAAGTATTTTACGCTGCAAATTACAAATGAACTTAATAATGAGAAAGAAATTATTGATTTATTTGAGAAAAAAATTGTCGAAGCAGTTTCAAAGAGGGTTCAAACTGATTTGCCAATAGGGGTTTTTTTGAGCGGCGGAGTGGACAGCAGTTTGATTATGGAAATTGCAACCAGGATTCATCCGGATGTGACTGCTATCATTTTGGGATATCCAGGATCTTCTGATTATGAGTATGCTTTGCGTTTGTGCCAGGACAGGAAATATAAGCATCACATTGTGCGCCCGGATGTTGATTTTGAAAAAGAATTAGATGGTTTGATTTATCATCTGGAAACGTACGAGCCGCTTATCATTAGACAATCGTTCTCACTTGATATTTGTGCACGGGAGGCCAATCGCCTTGGGCTCAAGGTTGTCTTGGTTGGAGAAGGTGCGGATGAACTTTTTGGCGGATATAATGAATTTTCAAATCTGCCAGCTGAGAAAGTGAATCAAGGCTGCTTGATGCTGACTGAGTCCTTGAGCGCTGGACATTTGCAGCGAGTCGACAGAATGAGCATGAAGCACACGGTGGAAATTCGCGCACCATTTTTTGATAAAGAAGTTGTTGAGGTCGCCTTGAAAATCAGTGGAGAGCTTAAGATTAAAAAAGAAAATCATCAGGTTACAACGAAATATATTCTGCGCAAGACGGCGGCAAATTTTCTGCCAGACTATATCGCTTGGCGGTATAAGGTGCCATTTAGTAATGGAGCAGGAATGAACGTGGGGAATAATTTCAAATCCCAGGATGGAGATGTGGCAAAAATAATTTTGGAAAAAGAAGAAGCGCAACTGGCGCAAGCTATGCTAGACAAATATACAGTTAGCACTAAAGAAGGAAAATATTATTTGAAAAAGTTTGACGAATTTGGATTCACGAAATTGCTTGGCAGCGAAAAAAGGTTGGTTGTGAAAGACAATTTAAATGACTTGCACAGTTCACAAAAACAGCGCTTGCTTGTGGGTGAGTTTGATCGCTTAGCGCTGTATTTTCCAGTATATTTTGCGGCTCAAAAAGGAATTTTTGTTCTGCACGATTTAGACATTGATTTTATTGCAACTGGTGGTGACGATAAAACATATGGCTCATTGGTTAATAATTCGGCTCATATTGGACTTTCAGACCCGATGTTCGCGATGTTTGAAAATAAAGAAGGAGTCAAAGGAGAAATTGTCGGCGAGCTTGTGGAAAATATTCCAGGAGTTGCCATCACACTTAATCCTAATGTTAAAATTAAAAAAATAGAAGACTTCAAAAAATATAAAGTCGGAACTTTCGAAGCATTCAGTACGATGAATGGAATTGTGAAATATCTTTTGCCTAAAGAAACATCGATTTCTGATTTTGAACACAAAACACTTTTGGAGAAACTGGCCAGCAGGGAAATTGATGTTGCAGTGGTGCTTCCAGAGCAGGCGTATGAACTGGAGTTGATTGGCGGACGAATTGTCTTTGATTTTAGTTTGCAGTTTCAGAAATTTTTGTTTAGTGGATTTACAATTTCTAATATTTTGGAAGAAAAATATCGAGAGCATCTGAAATCTTTCGTGGTCGCTGTGCGCGAGGCAGTGCAATATATCAGGAAAAATAAAAAAGAAGCGCTGGCTGAATTTGCAAGAACCTTTCCAGAACTAAAAGCATCTGAAAAAATATTTGACTGTTATTTGAATCTTTGGTCAACGACGCTGAAAGTTGAAAAAGAAGATTATAAAAATGCCTGCGATGTTTGGAAAGAAAATTATCCTCAGCTTTTGAAAAAATATGTTCCATATTTCAGAAAAGTGTCCATCGTCGATCCTGTGATTGAAAAAATAAATTCACGGGAATATCGCAGGGACTTCCCGTTTTTAGAAGATGTACTTGAAAAAAATATCATCAAATCTCTAAATAATAAAACGCCACTTGAATTTGTTGGTTTTTGGGGAGCTGGAGAAAAGGAGGCTATTGATAATCACGATAAAAATGCTCTAAGATATTTTAAAAGTTACATTGAAAATATCAAAAGTGTGTTTGCTCCAGAAATTAAAATTACTTGGATTCTTTCTGATGCACATGCAAAAAATAATGGATATGCAGAAGAAAAATATACGAAATATTTAGAGCAAATAAAAGTTGCATTAGAAGAAGCTGGATTTCAAGTGATTTATCTCAGTCAATTGTGGGAAAAGTGGAATCTTAAGGAGCAAGATATTCAAGAGAGCTTGGAGAAACAGGAGAAAAATTGGTGGAGTAAGGTTGCTATTGCAGCTCAATTGGAAAAGCAGGCACAAAAAAGATTCAAAATGGATGATTTTGTTTTTGGAGCGCAGAAATATTATATAATGCGAAAATTGGAAAAGCCTCATTTAGAGAAAGAGTTTAAAGATTGTGTGTTTTTCAGTTTTAATGATGGTCAAACGCAATCACTGCTACCAAAATTGCCTTCGATATATCTATATAGTGAAAATCGAGGAATAAGCGATGTGCCTTGGTTTAATAATTAATTTAAAAATAAACGTATGTTTAAGGAAAACAATTTTTTTCCCAATCAAGAAAGAAACCCAGAAGAGAAAAAGAGGGTTACGTTGATGACTGGCACTCAAATGGAAAGGTCATTGCGTCACTTGGCAGGACTGATTGAAAAATATCAAAAAGACAATTATGAGGTTGATATCTTGAATCTGGGAACAATGGCCGGGGTGTATGAGCAAAAAGATGGTGGTTATCCAGAAGAACTTGAAAAAGAAATTATGGCCTTTCTTTCAGAAAAAAAACCTGAAATGATTGGCGTTTCGATGATTGATTTTGGAGTTGATCGGATTTCTGATCTGATTAAAAAAATTTCACAGAATGAGGAAATACAAGAAAATAAAACAAAAATAATTGCTGGTGGGCCCTATGCAATTGAGCATTCTGAAAGGTGTCTAAATATTGAAGGAATTGATGCTGTTTGCTATACGACTGGTTGGCACTTTGCTGATATTGTGGAGGCTTGCTCAAACGATAGACTGGAAAAAATTCCTGGTTTAATGATTAAAACTGGCATAAACGAAAAGGGTGAGGCAGAATATATCAAGACTCAATTGCCAGACTTAAGAATTAATATATCTGAGCAGCCGCTGCCAGACGAATCACTGGAAAATACTTATAGAATTTACGAGGGTCATTTAGTCAATGCTTCTGAGTCAGGTGGAGCAATTCCAGTTGAGCATCATCAATTGCCACATAAACACACGGGGGTGCTTGTTACGAGTGAAGGTTGTCGTAATAATTGTAAATTTTGTTCAATTCCTACTCAGAGGAAAACCCTTGAAGAACAATTTGGACACAAGCTAGAGAGAGTAAAATTTCTTCAACCCGAAAAAGCAATTAAGCTTATACAAAATTATCTTAAAGAAAATCCAAATACCCGGTATATTTTGTTTAATGATAATGATTTTACCGCAAGATCCGTAGAAGGAACTAGGGAGTTTGCGAAATTATATAAGGAACAAATAAAGCTTCCTTTTTATTGCCAGTGTTCACCAAACACAGCGATTCTTGAGGATAAAATAGATTTACTAAGAGAGGCTGGGATGGATACTTTTGATACTGGTGTTCAAGGAAGTGAGCAATCTAACAAGTCAGCCAAGTACGACAGAAGCTGTACAGATGAACAGGTTTTGACTGTAGCTGAAAAGCTGTCACCATATTTGGAAAAAAGAAATGAAAAAGGTGAGGTCATGGAGGAAGGATTGAAGGCAGCTTTCGATTTCATCAATGGGAATGAGGTTCACACCAAGGAAGACATGCTTTCAACGATGGACTTTGTGAAAAAAATTACCAGCGCAATAGAAAGTAATACCGCAGGTCAAGGAAGTTGGAATTTGGCAGTTCATAATTTAACGCTTGATAAGGATCGAGAATTAGCAGTTGAGTATCAAAAGAAAAAAATTGCAGAAGGCATTTCTGTGGGAGAAGTGGATGATTCTGATTATCACAATGCGACTGTAGAGGCTTTTTATAAATTAAATGAACCATATCTCAATATAATGTTGGAGTGGATGGGCGGATTGCATGATCAGGTTCATTTGGGCCGATTGCCAAGGCAATCTGAAGCTTTTGCAAAACTGATTGAAGAAGTTTTAGCTAAGGATGAAAAGTTAAAGGAGCTGATAGTATTAAAAAAAGGATCAAAACCAGAAACAATCGACTTGCTGACAGATGAAGAGGTGTATGCATATCTTGGAGACAAGGAAAATCCTAGAGCAAAAGAAGTTCTGAAATTGATAAGTGAAAAAATACCAGAAATTAATTATTCTTATCATCGACCAGATAGGTATGACTTTGATTATGATTGGGCCGAAAAGCAGATAGCAGAAAAAAAATAGTTAAGAAAAATAAAAAGCGAAGTCTGAAAATGACTTCGCTTTTTTAAATGAGAAAATGGGGTTAATGGATTTAAGGAGGTTAAGGGGGAAATAAAAAAAGTTGAACGGTTAAAGGGCAATGGTGGATTAAAAGGTTGAGAGTAAAATGGGAGATTGGGGTGGTTAGGAATTGTTGCGCAAGCTCTTAAGAAATTTGATGTCTTCCATGACTGCCTCATGCTCTGTTTCCAGAATCATAGAAATGTTTTTTGCTTGGGCGAAGGCGACGATGTTTTTGAACGCTTCCTGCCCGATGAGGCCTTTGCCGATGTGCTCGTGGCGGTCTTTGCTGGAGGCTAGTTCGGTTTTTGAATCATTGGCGTGAATAAGTTTAATTTTATTCAGATCTAGTTCAGTGTCGATTTTTTTGAGAGTATTTTTGAAATCTCGCCAATCATAGCCGGAGGCAAAAGAATGCTGGGTATCAAGGCAAATGCCTACTAGCTTGGTGTGGTTTACACCGGCAATTATTTCAGCAATTTGGGAAAAAGTTGCGCCCATGATTTTGCCGGCGCCGGCAGCATTTTCAATCAATAATTCGGTTGATCCAGCGTAGCCTTCCAAAGATTTTTTCAGCGCTTCGATAGTTTTTTCATTAGCTTCTTTTTCTGGAAGTTGTCCCGCACTGCCAAGATGGGTCATGACATATTTGGCGCCGAGAAGACTGGCGCGCTCAAGTTCATCGCGCAGGACACTGATTGAACCATAGCGGATGCGATTGTTTTCAGAAGCAAAATTGATGTAATATGGCGTGTGAACAAAGGTATCTTTTAGCTGATAGCTTTTAGCTTTTAGGTTAAATTCAGAAATAATTCCTGGAGTTAGTTCGGGGGCTTTGCCACCTTGGGGAGAGCGGGTGAAAATTTGCATCGCTTCAGCTCCAAGCAGGGCAGCTCTTTCAGGCGCATTAAAAACTCCTCCTGCAATTGAAACGTGACAACCGATGAACATAAATTTAAATTTATTTTTTTTATATTTCTATTGTAGCAGAATAAAACTAGTTTGTTTATTAAAGTGTTTTTTTAAATCCTAAATCCTAATTTCTAATTTCTCGCCCAGAGGGTGATCAGCCTTTGGCTGACAATAAAGCTTAAAATTCTAAATCTAAATTTTTGACATTTGAACTTTGGATTTTATTAGACATTGGATATTAGTCATTGGAAATTTTAAACAATTTCCCAACCTGTCTCGGTTTCTTTGATTTGACCTTTGACTTCGAAGCCGCTGGCAAGTTTGTGTCCGCCGCCGCCGAAGAGATGGGCGATTTGCGAAACATCAACACCTTTGTATTGTTCGCTGCGCAGGCTGCCCTTAATGATGCCATGGTCACGCTCGGAAAGCACCAGGGAAAACTTGGTGCCTGGCACAGTGTTGAGAATTGAAGCTACTTGGCCGATGTCTTCAGTTGAAGCGTGGCATTGCTCAACATCTTGCTGGGTTAGCACGGTGGTAATGAGTCCGTTTTTGGGATTGATCTTAGCTTTCTCAAAAGCGATGCCCCAAAGTTTGAGCGTCGAAAGTTTTTTGTTGGCAAAAGAAGCTTGAATGATTTTCGAAAAAGACGCACCTTTTTTCATCAGGTCGGAAGAAATTTCCAACACGCGGGTGGAAGTGTTGGAATGCTGAAAATTGCCGGTGTCAGAAAGCACGCCAATCATGAGATAGGTGGCAATGTTTTTGGTAATGTGAATATTTTGCGAGGAAAGGTATTCATAGATTAATTCGCAAGCCGAGGAGCTGGTGGCATCCAAAATAACAACGTCGGCAGAGATGGTAATGTCTGGGTGATGATCAATGATGACAGTGGCAGTTTTTTCTGGCAGGGTTGGCAGGATTGCTTGAAAACCCCGCTCTACGCTGTCGCAGGCAATCACGGCATCATAATTTTTTAAATCAAGTTTGGTTGGAATTTCAAAAGTGTAATCCGTCAGAGATTCAAGAAATGTTGGCAATGGATCATTGCAAGCTATGTCGACAGTCTTTTTAAGTGAGGTGAGATATTCTTTCATGGCTAGTACGCTGCCGGCGGTGTCGCCATCCGGTCCGCTATGTGCGAACAGCAAAATTCGCTGTGATTTTTGGATCACGTAGGAAAGGGTTTTAAATTCTGTAGTAAAATTTTTCATTAGAGTATTTTTTTGAGAATCTGGAAATTATTTGAGAACTAAATTTTTCTCAAAATATCCTCACCGCTCTTTCTTTTTTAACTAAAATTTTCCCTCAATCAACGGCAACCAATGGAAAATTTCAGAAAAAAGAAAGGCTTGCTCAAGCAATATATTTTTCAAAAAATTTATTCTCAAATAATTTTAAACTTGTTCGTACTAAAACTTTGAAAGAAAAATCTTAAACCAACGAGGTTTAAGATTTTTAGTAAATCAGTAAAAATAGCAATGAGTTTTAAATCTGCAAAAGGATTTTTTCAATCTCGTCAGCTTTTTCCTCAGTTTCATCAATTTGAAAGACTAGTCTTGGCAAGGGCTTGATAGCTAGCTTGCGATTGAGCGCACCCTGGATATCATACTTTTCTTTGCCAATGGTTTTGAGCACGTAGTCAGAATCTTTGAAAGGAAAAACACTGAGGGACACTCGAGTATAGCGAACATCTGGGGTTGTGTCAACCTTTGCAATCGTCACAAAAACACCCGGCTTCAGACTGAGCTCGCGCTGGAAAATTTCGCCTAGATGGCTTTGGATGAGTTTGTTTAATTTTGTGATTCGTTGAGACATAGAACGGTAGTCAATAAACAAAATACAAGAAATAATAATTAAGATAAAATAACTGAATAAAGCTATAAATCCTAAATCTAAATATCCAATGACTAATAAAATCCTAAGCTCAAATGTCAAAAATTAGGACTTAGGCTTTAGATCTTTGTTGGAAATTAGGATTTAGAAATTATTAGAGGGTGCGCTTTTTCTCTTCTTTGGTGTAAGCGACCAGGGTGTCGCCCTCTTTGATTTTAGTATCGCCTTCAAAGACAATGCCGCATTCATTTCCTTTTCCAACTTCCGTAGTTGGTTTCTTGTCTTGTTGGAGGTTTTCAATTTTTCCTTTGCCGACAATTTCACCTTCGCGCTTGATTTCAATCAGCGCGTTTTTGATAATTTTACCTTCACTGACACGGCCACCAACAATCATGTCGCGTTTGCCAGTTTTAAAAATAGCCAAAACGGAAACGAGACCAAGGTCGGTGCGAACAATTTCTGGTGGCAACATTTCAATAATAATTTTCTTAACTTCTTCTACTAGTTCATAGATAATTTTGAAATTTTTGATAGCCACGCCGCTTGCTTCGGCCAGTCTTTTGGCTACTGGAGTTGTCTCGACGTTAAAGCCGAAGATAATAGCTTGAGAAGGCGCTCCGATTTTGACATCAGATTCGGTCACGTTGCCAACACCAGTTTCAGCATAGTTGACGATAACTTCATCCGTCTTTAGCGTTGAAATGATTTGCTGAATGGCTTCAAGCGATCCTTGCACGTCTGCTTTCAAGATAATATTCAATTTCTGGATTTTGTCATCTTCAATGATGCGCATCAATTTTTGGGAAGTGACTTTTTCTTTTCTTTCGATAAGGCCACCAGAAAATTCTTTCGATTTGAGCCTGGCGATTGATTTGCCACTGACCACTTGCAAAATGTCATTGGTGTTTGGAGTGTCACCAAGACCCATGATAGTAACTGGCGTGGAAGGTCCGGCGGTTAGCAAATTGCGTCCACTAAAGTCTTCAATTTTTTTGATTCTGCCATAGGTTGTGCCGGCAGTAACATCTTGACCAACTTTCAAAGTTCCGGTTTTGATCAAAACTGTGGCAATTGGTCCTTTTTGCGGGTCAAGATTTGATTCGAGCACTACGGCCAAGCCGTCGCGTTTATCATCAACTCGGAAATCTTCCATTTCAGCAACCAGCAGGATTCTTTCTAACAAATCCTCGATGCCGATATTCTGTTTAGCGCTAATTTCGGCGCTCATCACATTGCCGCCCCATTGCTCAATCAAGATTCCATTATCAGCCAGCTCTTGTTTTACTCTTGGCAGGTTAGCGTCTTGCTTGTCAATTTTGTTGATGGCAACTACGGTCGGAATTTTTTTGTCTTTCAAATATTCAATAACTTCTTTAGTTTGAGGACGCACGCCGTCGTCGGCAGCCACTACCAAAACCGCGATGTCGGCAATGCTCACTCCGCGCTCTCGCATACCAGAAAAAGCTTCATGTCCAGGCGTGTCGATGAAGGTAATGAATTGCCCTTTCTTTTTGACTTGATAAGCGCTGATATGTTGAGTGATGCCACCAGCTTCTTTGGCAGCAACGCTAGCTTTGCGAATGGTGTCCAAAAGAGTTGTTTTGCCGTGGTCAACGTGACCCAATATTGTGACAACCGGTGGTCGAGGGCGCAGATTTTTGCCAGATTCTTTTTCTTTTTTGCAAATGTCAATCAATTTTTCCAGAGTAATTGTTTCGCTGTCAGAAACCTCCAAGTCAGCCTCAGTTTCGTATCCCAAGTCCTGCGCAATGATAGTGGCGGTGTCAAAATCAATTTCTTCGTTGATGGTAGCAAGAATGTTGTTTTTGAGCAGCTCAGTGATGACTTGTGAGACTGGCAAAGCAAGCAGTTCACTGAATTTTTTGATAGTGACGCTTTGAGGAAGCTTTACGAGTTTTTTGGCTGATTGAGTCATGATGGCTGATTTTCAAATAATTATTATTGCTTGGAATTGATTAGACTTTGGATGGTCTGATGGTCATCGCTTCTTTGATGGCCTTTTCTTCTTCTTCAGTGAGGGTATATTTTTCTGCGATGCCTTTGCTGACTGGCTTTGAATAAATTCGGGTGCCTTCTCTGGTGTGCAAGGAAGAAATTACAAGTCCAGAGTCTTTGCCATCCAGAAGTGCCAATGCAAAGCTTTGGTCACCACCGATGTCTTTAAAAGGATTGAAGCGCACGATGCCGACTTTGTGAACACTGCGCAGCGCCAAGGAATGGATGCGATTTGAAATTTCAAATAATTCCTGGATTTCCTTGTCGAGTAATTTTAATTCTTTGCTGTGTTCAAACAGGATTGATTCCAAATTGGTCGCATCTTTGCCCGAAAAAAGAATTTCCATTTCATTTTTGATTTTTTTGAGCCGAGCCATCGCAATAATGGCTAAAATAAGGCCTAAAAAACCAAAAATAACACTGACAGCGGATATGATTAAAAATATTTGGAATGAAGAATTCATGGCAGTATCTTGAAATTATGATACATAGAACATCGTAGCACCGTTTTTGCTTTATGTAAAGAAAAAATAACGCAAAACCATTTAAGGCAAAGATATTAAAATAGCTCTCGCCGATATTCGAACGGAGTTTTTTGTGTTTAATGATTTTATTTAACTCAGAAGTTATCTTTATATATAAATTGCAGGCGGAGGGCACAGGATTTGAACCTGCGAAGAGATTGCTCCCTTACCGCATTTCGAGTGCGGCGCATTCGACCGGGCTCTGCCAACCCTCCGTAAAAAAAATAAACAACAAACAAAATACAATACAAAAAATCTAATTTTGTCAGAGTTTAGTTCTTTAACCATATAATAATTTAACAATAGAGTAAATACGTTTGGCCATTTTTAGTTTTTGTTGTAAACTGAAAGAAGTAAACATAATAAAAATGTACTAGCATGGACGTGATACCAAATCCAGTTCAAAAGTTTCTTGATCCGGCAAAAATCATTGCTCAACTTGGAGTAGCAAAGAATTCCAAGGTGGCTGACTTCGGATCTGGTCCTGGGTATTTCACTTTTCCTTTTGCAGATGCCGTTGGAAAAGATGGGATAGTTTATTCTTTTGATGTCTTGCCTCAAATAACAGAGGCAGTTGCCGGAAGAGCAAAATTTTCCGGAGCGACAAATGTAATCGCAAAGAGGGTTAACCTGGAGAAAGCTGGTGGAACAAATTTGAAAGACGGACAAATTGACTGGGTTATCTTGAAGGATATTATTTTTCAAAACCAAAAGAAAGAAGAAATCATCAAAGAAGCTTATCGAATACTTAAATCGGGAGGAAGTGCCCTTTTTATTGAATGGAACAATAAGCAACTTACTGTGGGACCTAGTTTGGAAACGAGAATACCGGAGAAAGAATTGAAGGAAATGCTTATGAAAGAAAAGTTTACAATTGAAAAGGAAATTGAGGCTGGAAGTTTTCATTATGCCTTTATTGCGAAAAAATAAAAGGGCACTTAATACCATCCGGTAAATTTTGAGGTACTAAACCTTTTGTTGGCGTCGCTTTCTTCAACGGCGGATAGGTTGCGCGGAAATGAAAACGTAATTTCATTTAACTCGCTTCGCTAGATAATAAATAAAATCAACAGAAAAAATGACATTCTCTTGGATAAAAAATAAAAGTAGATTTTTTTTGGCCCTGGTTGTCCTTTTGACGTTACCACTTTTTTCAGGTTGTGGAAGTCAAAATCAGGGCTATGCAGTAACCTTGGAAATTTGGGGTACCATGGATGATTCAACTATCTATAACGATGCGATAGCTAAATATAAGGATTTGAATCCTTATGTACTTGATATAAAATATCGCAAATTCAGTCAGGATACTTACAAGCAGGAGTTGCTTGACGCTTTGGCCTCAGGTCAAGGGCCAGATATCTTCTTGATTAATAACGCCTGGCTGCCATCTTTCGAAAACAAGTTAGAATCAGCTCCAGCTGGGCTTATTAATGAGCAAGATATGAACAATAATTTTCCAGATGTTGTTTCGGCTGATTTTGTCGATGCTGGAAGTGTTTATGCTGTGCCACTAAGTGTTGATTCGATGCAACTTTATTACAACAAAGATATTTTCAATGCTGCTGGGATAACCACTCCACCGAAAAATTGGCAAGAATTTAGCAATGATGTCCAAATATTAACGAAAGTTGATTCAGTTGGAAATATCAATAGAGCTGGAGTTGCCATGGGAACATCGCAAAATATCAATAGAGCCGAGGACGTGCTTACCCTACTAATGTTGCAAAATGGAGTAGTTTTGCCAACAAAAAAAGGCATGCTGGCCACGGTTGATCAAGGAGTTCCTGATCAAAATGGAAACATTGTTCAGGCCGGAGATCAAGCCCTGGGCTATTATACTCAGTTTGCGAAAGTTAGTATGCTTGCCAATATCCCGAACCCTGTTTATTCCTGGAACAGTCGTCAGAGCAATTCTATTGATGCGTTTGCTGCTGGTAATGTTGCGATGATGTTTAATTATTCTTGGCAAGGCAGCAACATAAAGAACAAAAATCCGAAATTGAATTTTGCAGTTGCTCCAGTGCCACAGCTGAATGCAGCCAAGCCTTTCTCAGTTGCAAATTATTGGGGATATGCGGTTGCTAAAAATAAGTCAATAGGCTCAAAACAACAAAGTGCTGATGTTGTTCCCGTGTCAAACGCAGTCCGTACGCATGAGGCTTGGCAATTTTTGAAATTCTTGACCTTGAAAAATTCAGGAACGGTCACGCTATATAACGCCATAACGAAAAATAGTAAAGATTTTTCAGTTAGTTTTGATCCAGCGATTGATTATTTGAAAAAAACGAATCAGCCAGCAGCTCGTCGCGACATCATAGAACTGCAAAAAAGAGATGCTGCTATAGGAGTTTTTGCCAGTGGAAATTTGATTGCAAAGAGCTGGTATCAAGTTGATCCTGACAACATTGAGAAAGTTTTTGCTGATACTATTGATTCGGTTGTTAGTGGAGACACTTCTTTGCATCAAGCTTTAGTATTAATGAAAAATAGATTGGATACTTTGATGCAGATTAAAAGATAATTTATTGAAAAAATAAAAAAGTTGTGAAAGGAATTTTTAAAATAAAAAATAAAAAAGTTGTTTTGTTGAGAGTTGTTTTATTTGCGCTTTTTCTGTTTATTGTAGCTCCATCGACTTTGGCAGCCCAAATTTGGACAGTTACGGGAACGCAAACGGTCACGCAAACATTTAGTACGAACACTGCGTGCACAAATTTTTTATCCTCAGCAAATGGATACACCACAAAAGGGTGTAGTAGTATTGGAGGTGTCTGGACATTTACTGGTCAAAAAAATGTCACTCAAACAGGTTTTACGAGTCAAAGCGCTTGCGATGCATACGCCAAGCAGAACAAATTATCAAATACTACATATTCTGCAACTGGGACTGCACCTTCATGTGTAGGTAATACTACGAAGCTGACGGGAAATTGTGAGAGCCCTTGCGATCCAATGGGAACGGGAGAATTAAAGGTTGATACGTCCAGTCAATGTGCTGCAGGTCTAAATTGTTGTGTTTCTGCAACCGCAACAGCCCCTGTGACTACCACTCCAGTTAGTATAAGCACGCCTATGGATAACATGGTGCCTGGTACAACTGCGGCAGGCGGAATTATTTCATGCGGAAGAGGCGGACAACCAATGTGCACACTCTGTGATTTGATAAGGGGACTTAATATAATTATCCAATATCTTTTAAGGATTGCAATTGGACTTGCGTTGACAATTTTTATGGTAGCTGGAGTGATATACATTGTTTCGATTGGAAATTCCGGCACAATTGAACTGGCTAAAAATGCAATGAAAAACGCTCTGATTGGTTTCATTATCATTTTAGCGGCCTGGCTAATGATTAACACCGCGCTGCGCGTGATTGGAGCAAATGATAATTTAGGCATCACCGGTGTGACTGCGTGGGGAACCTTTGAATGCACAGGTACTCATTAGAAAGATTTATGTGTTGTTATTTTTTTGTGTTTTAAATTATTTTTTATAATAAGATATGAAAATAAAATATTTATTTCCAATTGCTATCTTTGGATTGCTTGCCTTTTTTCAGGTGCAGAATGCTTTTGCAGCTACAGCTGGAGCATGTGCGGGTAGCAGCACGACCACGGCTGGCACGTGTAAACCAACTGGATCTTGTGCAGCTAGCGAAATAACAGATGGGACTTGTACGGCTGCAAGTGGTACCTCATATGCCAATATGGATTGCTGCATAGCTTCAAACAATGCAACTCCCGGGTCTTGTTCTGGTAGTAGCACAAACGCTGCTGGATCATGTAAATCAACTGGGTCTTGCACGGCAACTACGGAAAAAGCAGACGGAACATGTACTGCGCAAAGTGGTGCCGCGTATCTTTATATGGACTGTTGTGTGGCTGCTTCAGCAACTGCAACTGGCGGAGGTTCTGGCACTGGAGCTGGAGCAGGTGCAGGAGCGGGTGGAGGTTCAACAGTTTCTGGTGGAACAGAATTTGTTAACCCTTTAAAATTTAAAACTGTTGAAGAGCTCTTAACTAACATCCTTTCAACCATGCAAATGATTATTGTTACCTTAGCCCTGGTTGCAATGGTCATTGGGGCAGTCCTTTATGTGACTTCGGCTGGAGTTGAAAAACAAGTGACTCAAGCTAAGGAAGCAATTGGGGCGGCAATGATTGGATTGGCGCTTGGAATTGCGGCACCATCATTGCTGAAAGAAATTTCCACAATTTTGGGCTGGACACCGAAAAGTGATACGCCAAATAGTGACACGCTAAATAATGCCCTGACTCTTTCGCAGATTGCGATTAACATTCTGAATTTCTTATTGGGAGTCTTTGGGGTTTTGTCTTTGATTATGATGGTTGTCGGAGCCGCTTTATATTTGACTTCAGCTGGTGACGAAGATCGCATTGATAAAGGCAAGGATATTTTCAAATTTTCGGTTTTAGGAATTATTATTGCCATGGCAGCGATGGTTTTGGTTCGTCAGATTGCTTCATTTTTCGTTGCAGCATAGGTTATAAAAAATAAAAATAAAAAGATGCTAATAAACGTACCACAATATATAGATGTTGAAGATAAAGTTGCTGGGCCGCTTACGGTTAAGCAACTTGGCTGGATGATTGCCTTAGGGATTATCCTGCTTGTTATGTGGAATACCATGCCGGCGGCAGCTTTCTTTGTTATAGGGTTCCCTATTACCCTTTTGTTTTTAGCGTTTACTTTTTATAAACCGTATGGCCAACCATTGGGCAGTTTCGTGATATTTGGCTTTTTATATTATTTCCGGCCGAAGATATATACTTGGAAAAGATCGCCAGAAAGGGAACGAGCGGTTCCGAAAGTGGCTCAAGTTGTCAAAACCCAAAACACGGACAAACAGGTGACTGCTGAAACTTTGCATGGCTTAGCCCAGCTCTTGGACAGCGAAGGCACAAATCATGATGGGAACATTGATGAAATTTTGAAAAAACATAGTATCAAAAGATAAACAAGGGTCACCCCTGGAGAATGATTTTGTGTTGTGTCAAAAAAATAAAATCAAGATGGAAATCTGTGCTATAATTGGGTGTATCGAAAAATAAAAATTTATTATAATCAGGTTGTTTCTCTTGAACTTTTGAGAGAAGCTAATCTCTTGAACAGGGTAAATGGAATCATTGCATGCAAAAAGTCTGACAAGCTCATCTGGAGACGGACTCAGCACTCAAAAATATGTTGATGTGGAAGAAGTCAGAGACGGTGTGATAGTTTTGAAAAACGGATCGCTGCGAGCGATTTTGTTGGTGTCTTCAATTAACTTTGACTTGAAAGCGACAGAGGAGCAAGATTCTATTGTTGGTCAGTATCAAAATTTTTTGAATTCATTGGACTTCCCGATTCAAATAATTGTCAGTTCTCGCAAGCTTAACATTAAACCATATTTGGATTATTTGAAAAAAAAGGAAACTCAATTGAACAACGATTTGTTGAGTTTACAATTGGCTGAATATCAAAATTTTATCAAAAATCTTACGGATGTTTCCAATATTATGTCCAAGTTCTTCTATATAGTTGTGCCTTTTCATCCAGTGGAAAGTACTGGGGGCGGTTTTATGGATAAATTATTTGGAGCGACAAACTCGAAGATGGCTATTTCAAAAAGGAGGGAGCTTTTTGATACTTATAAAAATCAGCTTTGGCAGCGTTTGGATCACGTGAGTGCCGGACTGTCTGGAACGGGTGTGCACTTGGCTCCGCTTAACACCGAAGAGATTATTGAACTTTTGTATAATTCATATAATCCGTCGACGCATAATAATATGATAATTAAAGATACGGACAAAATTGAGTTAAGGTAGATTTTAGTTTTTTCGCGCGTATACGTTTTTCTTTTTATCCCAGTGAAAGTGTTTTTAACTATTTGATTTTTCAACATCAAGGCAAACCACTTTCAAGCGAAAAAAGAAAAAGCATGCGCGCTCAAATATTTGTTAATCTGGGTTTTACTAGAATAATCTTAATAAAAAATACAAAAAAATGTTTGGAATCGATGACAATAAAAATTCAAATATCCAACGCGACGCACTACTTCAAAGTGAAGATTTGTACAAGCAGGGCGTGGCAACAATCAAGGATTTGATTGCGCCGGCTGCGATGAAAATAGGTGCAAACTATTTGCAAGTAGGCGAAACTTTTGCGCGCACCTCTTTTATTGTGGCGTATCCTCGTTATCTGCACACTAATTGGTTTTCACCAATCATCAATATTGATTTTGCTATGGATGTTTCGATGTTTATTCATCCAATTGACACGGCTGAAATTTTGAAGAATCTCAGGAAAAGTTCAACTCAAGTTCAATCGCAAATTCACATTGAGGAAGAAGGCGGCAAAATTCGTGATCCTATTTTGGAAACGGCTTTGCAAGACATTGAAGATTTGCGCGATCGTTTGCAGCAAGGTACGGAAAAGTTTTTTCGTTTTGGGATCTATATGACAGTCTATGGCAAAACTTTGGAGGAAGTTGAAAAGTCTTGCATGGAAATTGAATCTATTCTGGAAGCGCAATTGGTTTATATTAAACCGGCTGTACTCAAAGTTGAGCAAGGTTTTTCTTCGACCTTGCCGCTTGCCAACGACGAGCTTGATGTGGCTAACAATTTGAACACTTCTCCACTTTCCACAACTTTTCCTTTTGTGTCGGCTGATCTTTCCTCCAATGAAGGAATTTTGTATGGCATCAATCGTCACAATAACAGTTTGATTTTATTTGACCGTTTTAAAATGGAAAATGCGAACATGGTTGTGTTTGCAAAGTCTGGAGGCGGAAAAAGTTATACGGTCAAATTGGAATTGTTTAGGTCTTTGATGGTCGGCACGAATGTTATTGTGATTGATCCGGAAAATGAATATAAATATTTGTGTGAGACCGTGGGCGGAACTTTTATTAAATTGTCACTCAATTCTCCTTATCATTTGAATCCTTTTGATCTTCCGCAAACCGGAGAAGATGAAGACACGGAGGATGTGCTACGTAGCAACATTGCCAGTTTAATCGGTCTACTGCATCTGATGCTCGGGGCAGTTACGCCGGAAGAGGATTCAATTTTGGACTTGGCAATCAGAGAAACTTATGCAATGCGTGACATTACCTCACAAAGCAATTTCAAGGCTTTCAATTCAGGCTCTTTCCCAACTATGTCAGATCTTTATGAGGTTATTAGAAATTCCGATGGTGGTGATTCCTTGGCTAAGCGTTTAGAAAAATACACGGAAGGAATTTTTGCTGGCGTGCTCAATCATCCGACTAATGTTCAAATCAATAATCAGTTAGTGGTTTTTAACATTCGTGATTTGGAAGATCAACTTCGTCCGATTGCGATGTATACTATCTTGCAATTCATTTGGAATGAAATGCGCTCAACCCTAAAGAAGCGTATTATTGTGGTGGACGAGGCTTGGGTGATGATGCAAAATGAAGATGCCGCTTCTTTTCTTTTTGGAATTGCCAAGCGATGTCGTAAATATTACACAGGGCTGACAACGATTACTCAAGATATCGCAGACTTTATGTCTTCCCGCTATGGCAAGCCGATTGTGACCAACTCTTCCTTGCAATTGCTTTTGCGTCAGTCGCCGGCTGCTATCGACACCATTTCCGAAACCTTTTATTTGACTGAGCAGGAAAAATTCTTACTTTTGGAAAGCAATGTGGGAGAAGGAATCTTGTTTGCAGGGGCCAAGCACGTGGCCATCAAGGTTATTGCTTCCTATACCGAAGATCAAATCATCACTTCTGACCCAAGGCAATTGGTCGAAATCGAACAAGCCAAGAAAGATTTCGATGAAGATAGTCAATAGTTTAGGCTCCGAAAGCAAGAAAAAAGATTTTTGAGTTTTTAAGTTAAGTTCGCTTTCTATGTCCGATGTTGCATTTAGTAATCAAAGAAATCTAGAAACAGCAAGAAGGCAGGAAGGTCCTGCTAATTTTCACGTGCCACAAAAATCAGAAAATCATGCTAAAGAAGGTGATAAGCAGGCACACAAAGAAAGACTTAATGCTTCTCGCAGAATTTCGGGCGCAAATCCCAAGAACGCCGTTAAAGCAGTAAAGGACATCGCCTCGGCAGCATCACTTTGGAAATATGTTAACCCAATAACTGACATGCCAATTGCGGTGGCTTTCTGTGGAGCTTTGTTGAAGGATTTGTTAGACATGGTGACTTTTGAAACAGTAATTTTGCCGATGATACTAGGAGCTTTATGTACTATTCTTATTCTGATGATGTTGTTTTTAGCGGGAGCTGGGGGAAAAAGAAAAGGTGCTAATAAAATTATTCTAAGGATATTGCTGATAATTGGTGGTGGAGTGGTTGATGCTGTCCCAGGAATTGATTTTTTACCCGTAGAAACTGCAACTGTAGCCACGGTTTACTACACAATGTTAGTTGAGAGAAGAGACGCAGCGCAGGCAGGGGAATAAAGTAGATTACTAATATCCAATAACTGATTTCTGAACAATTTCAAAATGTTGAAATGCATAAAGCTTTAGTTGATTTGTAAAAAAGTTTGTATTGATTGGAAGTTAGACATTAGACATTTATAATTAAAAGTTATGTCTTCAAAAATTTTTGCGGCGGCAACAATTGGATTGGAGGGGGAAGTGGTTGAGGTAGAAGTCGATGTGCTGGGCTCAGGCTTGCATGCTTTTTCTATTGTGGGATTGCCAGATTTGGCGGTCAAAGAATCGCGCGACAGAGTCAGTAGTGCGATCAAAAATAGCGGTTTCAAGCCTCCGCATCAGTGTGGTCGCATCACGGTTAATTTGGCACCAGCTGATTTGCCGAAAGCCAGTTCAATGTATGATTTGCCAATTGCTTTGGGACTGCTGGTTGCTACCAAACAATTGCAGTTTGATTACAAAAGCAAAATGGTGGTCGGTGAACTTTCTTTGGATGGAAAAATTAGACCCGTGCAAGGAATTTTGTCAATTGCGCTGTTGGCCAAAGAGAAAGGCTTTAAGGAACTTTATGTGCCGGCAGAAAATGCTAGCGAAGCTAGCGTGGTAAAAGGCCTTCAAATCGTGCCAGTTGAAAATCTCTATGGTTTGGCCGATCATTTTTCAGGTAACAAAATAATTGACTATTTTCCAACGATAGATTGTGAAAATCTTTTTCAATGTTTGGAATATGAGGTCGACATGTCACACATTAGCGGGCAAGAACATGCCAAGCGCGCACTGGAAATTGCAGCGGCCGGTGGTCATAATGTAATTTTAAATGGTCCGCCAGGTAGCGGAAAAACCTTGCTAGCCAAAACAATGCCAACAATTTTGCCAAGACTGACTTTTCCTGAGTCTTTGGAAATAACTAAAATTTTTTCAGTAGCTGGAAAATTGAAAAGAAGTCAGGGTCTTGTTACGGAACGTCCTTATCGATCTCCGCATCATAGCGCCAGCAGTGTTTCATTGGTTGGCGGCGGAACGTATCCGCGACCAGGTGAAATAAGCTTGGCTCATCGCGGCGTGTTATTCTTGGATGAGTTTGCAGAATTTCCCAAGAGTGTGCTGGAAAATTTGCGCCAGCCGCTGGAGGATGGTATCATAACAATCTCGCGAGCAAAGGGTTCACTTCTGTTTCCAGCTAAGTTTGTTTTAGTTGCAGCCATGAACCCTTGTTATTGCGGCAATGCTACTGACCCTGAAAAAATGTGCATTTGCACACCGTCACAAATTATCAGATATCGCCAGAAAATTTCCGGACCGATTTTGGATCGAATAGATTTGCATATTGAAGTTCCGCGACTTAGTTTCGACAAGCTGGATGAAAAAAATAGGGGTGAAAAAAGTGTCGACATTCGCAAGCGAGTTGAAAGTGCTCGCAAAATTCAAGCCAAGCGCTTTGAAAAACTTGGCATCATCACTAACAGTGAAATGTCTTCGGATCAAATCAAAACTTTTTGTCAGTTGGATGAACAGTCAAAGAATCTTTTGCGGGGAGCTGTTTCGGCGATGAAGTTGAGCGCACGGGGCTATCATCGCATCATCAAAATTGCCCGAACGATTGCTGATTTGGCAGGCCAGGAAAAAATTGGTCAAATGCATATTGCCGAAGCAATTCAATATCGGTTTAAGGCGGAATAGTTTTACTTTTTTGAATAAATAACTGAATTTTAGTTTATATATTTCACTCGCATAGCTTTTTCTTTTTATCCCAGTGAAAGTGTTTCTTAACTATCAGATTTTTTAACACCAAAGTAAACCACTTTCAAGCGAAAAAAGAAAAAGTATGCTCGTTTAAACCAACAATTGTATTTTTCTGCGCATTTTATTTTACAAAATATGTTTTCAAAAAAAAGATCCATAAAAAAACAAATAATTTTTTCAGTGCTGCTACTTTCGTCGGGAGCTCTTTTTTTTCAGTATGTTTTTTTGAAAAATGCCCATGGACAGCAAGTGTTTGCAGAATCGGCGCAGAAAAAAATAATCTTGTCTGATGGGGGACTTTTCTTCGAAGCAGTTTCAAAGGCAAATACGGTGGGTGATTTTTTGAGCGAGCAAAAAATAACTCTTTCGCAGCACGATGTAGTTTATCCAAAAATTGATGAGAAAATTTTTAACGGAACAAAAATAATCATTCAAAGAGCCAAAAAAATTATCATCAAAGAAGGTGGAAAAATTCAAGAGGTTTATTCTTTGCAAAGCACGGTTGAGCAAGCGATTTGGGAAAACAAAAATATTGTGCTTGGCGGCGATGATATCACGGCTCCTGGTAGAACGACTTTAATTAAAGATGGCATGAATGTCGCGGTTACGCATGTGACTATCAAAGAAGAACTTAAAGATGAGCCAATTGCTTTCAAGACAACAACGAACGAAGATGACACCTTGGGATGGCGAATTAAAAAAACCACACAAAAAGGACAGGCAGGAATCACGCAAGTGAAATACAAGGTCGTAACTCATGATGGTAAGGAAATTTCACGCAAAGTTTTAGAAAAAAATGTGACGAGGGAGCCAGTCGGCGAGATTGTGACACAAGGAACTTATGTAAAAACTGGCAAAGCTTATAGCGGTGTTTCAAGTTGGTATGCGTACACTGGGACTATGAGTGCAGCCAACCCCTGGCTTCCAATGGGTAGTTATGTTAGAGTCACCAACAATGACAATGGCAAATCGGTGATGGTTAAAATCAACGATCGTGGGCCGTTTGGCAATGGTCGCATTATTGATTTGGACAAAGCGGCTTTTGAGAAGATTGCCTCGCTTGGTCAAGGTACGGCGAATATCAAAATGGAAGTGGTTTTAAACTAGCCTGTAGTTTTTATTTAGGACTTATGCGCTTGCTCTCAAATTCCTAGAGCGTATCTTTTTTGCTAAGAAAATCTCCCCTGGTCTACTTCAAGTCTCTCTCACTAAAAAAGCTGGTTGTAAGTAATTTTTCGAGCAAACGTATAAGCCCTAAATTTATAAAGTTAAAAGATGCTATATTATGGAAAATATCAAAGCTAAGAAATCACTCGGGCAAAATTTTTTGAAAGATGAAGCTGTCCTGAATCATATTATTGAATCTGCAAATCTTTCGAAAGACGATGTGGTGCTTGAAATTGGGCCAGGGCATGGGGCGCTGACGGAAAAGTTGGCGGCGGTATGCAAGCAAGTAATTGCGATTGAATTGGATGAAAGGCTTATTGAGTTATTGCATACTAAATTCGTAGGTAATCAAAATGTTGAAATAATCCAAGGAGACATCTTGAAAATAAACCTACCAGAGTTAGTTGCTAGTTCACAGTTGCTAGTTCATGGATATAAAGTGGTTGCTAATTTGCCATACTACATTACTTCGCCGATTATTCGACTGCTACTCGAAACAAAATATCCACCAACTGAAATGGTGGTGATGGTGCAAAAAGAAGTGGCCGAAAGAATCGTGGCTAAGCCTGGAGCGATGAGCATCCTGGCAGTTTCAGTCCAATATTATGCCAAGGCAGAATTTTTGTTCACTGTTTTCAAACAATCTTTTGAGCCAATGCCAAAAGTGGACAGTGCGATCATTAAAATGTCAGTAACTAGCAATCAGCAACTAGTAACTAGCGATAAGGAGAAAACAAAAAAGTTTTTCAGGATTGTGAAGTCGGGTTTTTCTGCCAAACGCAAAACTTTGATCAATAATCTTTCCAATGGTTTGCAATTGGAGAAAAAAGTGGTGGAAGAAAAACTTGCGCAACTTGGGTTTTCCGCTAATACTCGTGCGCAAGAATTGGGGGTGGAGGATTGGAGAAAGTTGGTAGTGCTACTTTAGTTCTATAAAAATTATCACTTCAAATAAAATAAAACCGCCAGCAGTCTCTTCGGACGTGGCGGTTTTTTTAATGATATGATTTTATGGAGCAAAGTCCCTTAAAAAGAACCAGTTTTTCTTTCTTGCTTCTTCGGGTGTAATTGTTCCTGGCAAACCGTAGCCTGCCGGAAGACTACTGAACACCCAACCAAGTGGCATTCTTCCATCGCTTGTCCACCAAGTTCCTAACCCGAGAGCAAAACCTATGACCGCCCCATTGGTAAAGTCATCCTCCTCTTTTTCGTAGAATCCTAAAGCCAATCTCCCATCTCCAACTTCTTGCATCTTAGGGATTAATTTTTCTGGATCATGACCAGCTTCGAGAATTTCTCCCCATAAGTGAAGGCCCATGAGTGAAATAACATGACAAATTCCGTTCCTGTCGCTTGGCCAGTCAACCGGGATACTAAAATCTTTTTCTTCTTCCATAACTCCCCCTTGTTGTTTTTTAAAAGTATTAAAAGTGAAAAAAGACCCTGATAGTTTTTAGCTATCAGGGTTAACCTTGTTGTCTGTGCCGCATAAAATAAAAATTTCATCTACACTGCATCTGCACTGACATTGCGGGGCATTAAACTTCGTTGGAGGAGACCAAAATTTATTTCCTTCAGTGTCCTCTTCTTTAAGCACAAGAAGCCTATCGTTGCAGAGAATCTCTTGTGGAAATTCCATTAAAGCCAATAAAACTTCTTCTTTTGCTAGAGGTCCGCTCCCTAACCCTATTACCTTTTCTGTAACCTCTTTGCGGGAAAGAAATCCAGTGGGTAATTTTTCATACCCCAAGTTCCGCAAACTAATTTTTGCGAGTTTCATGATATGCTTCCTTAATGTTTTTGAGAAATTGTTTGTGACCATGGCAGTTACCAACCATCATGGTGAATTATGTAAACTATTAGTGCAATCGGTTGATTGCATGATAAGCTTTCTTTTTAATTTCCTCAGGAGTTTTATCACCTGCGGGTGTGTCGGTGTACAAATCCCAGACATCATAACTAAATTGGTGCACTTTTAATGTGATAACACCTGATGCCTTTTTAAATAATTGTAGTTGTGGTCTGGTGGTCTTAATGCTAATCACCAACACGGTTCCATCTAACCCTTCTCCGGAATTCTCTACTGTGTATGTTTCCCCCTGGAAGACGCAAGTGCAGTCCTCAGTGTTTACAACAGCCTCGCCTTGGATATCTAGATGAAATGTTGCAGGTCCTTCGATGTTTGAAGAACGCTTTGTGACGCAAATAACATTAAATGTATGTTTCATGATCGCTCCCCGTTTGTTGTTAAATTGTAAAAGAATTTTTGTTAAGATTTTCTTTCTGTTTCATCTTAACAGCGCAGTATAACAGAAAAAAGATAAAGTGTCAATAATAAGGACTAGTATAAAATAATAACACCGAATGTTGCTTTATCTAAAAGGATATGCTATAATAATAATGTTGACATAATTGACGACAGCATATGAAAAACATCTTACAAAAAGACCTGTTGGAGGCAGGACTCAGTGAAAGTGAAGCTGGAATTTATCTGGCAGCCTTGGAATTGGGAGAAACGACAGTCAGCCGTCTGGCCAAAAAAGCAGGCATCAAAAGAACCTCAGCCTATTTGGTGATTGAAACCTTGAAAGAAAAGGGCCTTGTCACTTCTATTAAAAAGGAAACCGCTTCGGTGTTTTTTGCCGAAGACCCCCGCAAGTTGCATTTGATGTTGGAAGAAAGAAGAAATAAAATTGATAAGATTATGCCGCAACTTTTGGCCTTTTCCAATTTGATCGACAAAAAACCTGAAATCAGATATTTCGAAGGCCAGGAAGGAATTAAAGATGTTTATCGTGATAGTTTGAAATATCCCAATTGCGAAATGCTCGCTTGGTTTTCTGAAACTTTTGCCACGCATTTTGATGAGAAATTTTTTCTGGAAGAACATATTCCCAAGCGTCTCAAGAAAAAAATTCCGGTTCGAGCACTCCTGACGGATAGTGAATTCATTCGCGATTGGATTAAACATGATCAACAGCACTTGCGAAAAACAAAAATCATTTCCAAAAAAGGCTATAATGTTTCCATAGAATTGAATATTTATGGTGACAATAAAATCGGCGTTGTTTCCTACGAAGAGCAATTTGGAATTATTATCGAAAGCAAAAAAATTCACGAAAGCCTGAAAAGTATTTTCGAGCTTGTTTGGGGATTGTTGCCTTAATAAAATATTCAAATGGTTATGTGTAGTTGTGAGAGAGTATTTTTTATTTTCTCAGCTACTATGTTTTTAGACAAAACAACATTGCAAATCATGTCATATGCGTGTGGTTGCAATGTTGTCTTGGTGATAGTTGTTTATTTATCAAGTATTCTGCCGCTGTCCCAAACTAATTCAAAAATATTTTTGAGCGTCTTGGAAATCTCGGTGTCTTCGATAATTAATCCAAATTCATTTTTATAGTTGATGAAATAACTCTTGCTTCCATAAATACCAAGCTCGACTTGTGAACTGAAAAGATTTTTGGGAAGCATTCTGGTTTCTCTGAGTTCGGATGCGTCTTTTTGTTTGATTTTAAGTATCTCATCTGAAATCTCGCCAATAACGCGAGCTTTTATTTTTAAGGAAATTCTTTTTTGAATATATTCTTGGCTTAATTTTTCTTCATCTGCGGAAATAAACTTTGGAGTGGTAAAAGCAGTAATTTCACCTCGATATTTCAGAGTATCTTCATTGACTTGGTCAATGCCACTGCGTCCTTCATAGAAATATACTTTTGGTTTTTCACCAGAAGTGTTTTGAATAGCTTTTAATTGAGGAAGGGAATCTCTGAGTTGTTGGGATTTTTCTTCTTGCATCTCGATTATTTTTTCGGGTTCGACTGCTAGAAACATTCTCTTCTTACCTTTTTTGAATTGCTTTATGATGCCAACTTGAATCAGCTTCTCGGAAATATCATAGAAATAAGTTCTTTGGATGTTGGCTTTTTGGGCAATTTCCTTGGCTGAAGATAGCCCAACTTCAAGATTAGCTAAATAAATGGTAGCTTCTTTTTCATCTAAGCCAAATTGTTGGAGGGCCTCTTTTGCGTTCATAAATAAGTCTAATTTAATTAAAAAGTAGTAAAATATTTACTACATATATTATATAACAATACTTAATTTAAAGCAAATATATGACAATATTCACGAATGTTTGTATATTTAGTATCTTTTTATTTACTTATTTTATAATTTGTTATATATTAACTTGAAAATAAAAAAAGAAGTTCCTTGATAACTTAAACTCAGTTTTTTAGCTAGATTTTCAGATCAAAAATATTTTTATTTACAAATAAAAGCAAGGAGGATATGATGACTTACTCTCAGGAAGTGGAAACATTGTTGAAAGAAGGTAAAATTCCAGAAAACCTTCTTCAACTGATAATTAAATCAGTTGAAGTCTACAACCCTGTTGTCAAGGTGCCAGGCTATAACACGTTTGATTCTGGGGTCAAAAAACTTTTGCATCCAGAATTATTAAGAGCGGATTTTGTGGGGTATAACTTTTCAGTGGATAAACTGAGAAAATGGGTGCATCCAGAACAGGATGGCTGCCAGCACATACCGGGGTCTGCTTTGTATTCAATAGTCAAGAAGCGGTATATCGGAAATTGTTTATCTTTCGATATGTTGCTCGCAATAATGCGGAGAGGGAGGCCGTTTTATGACGAATATTTTGGAGAAAATTATGTTTTGGCATGGAAGTCAATTTTTGTGGATAATGATGGCTTAGTTGGCGTACCGTCTTTATGTGGCTCCCATGATGGATATCGTGAAATATTTTCACTCGGCGTGGAATGGCTACATCAAAAGTTTAATTCGCATATGCCAGTTTATTATTTCTCTGAAATTTAAAGCTGAAAATTTCCGAAACTCCCACTTTCGTTTGGTGGGAGTTTCAAAAATTGCTTGTTCAAAATTGAACAGGCTTTTTTGATGGAAAAATGTTTTTTCTTTTTCCCAGTACCTGCACACAAGAGTTAGGTATAGAGGACTGGAAAAAAATAGCTAGCATTTTGTTTGAATAATATATGAAAAAAACCCTGACAAGTACCAGTTGTCAGGGGGTTATAATTCCTTGGTTATTTTTCAGCCACGAAAACTGTGACTGGAAAATCATATTCAAAGTTGCCGTTAGCTTGTTTTTGAATATGCATCTTCTTTTTAATTTTGCTTGGTATTTTAGAAACAAAATCAGCCCATAGTTTACTTTTTTCTTCTGGCATTTCTCCTGTCCCTTGCAGTTTTATTTTTGAAGAAAAACGGTTTTTGATTTCAATACGCCCGAAGCCGGCATCGCTGAGTAGATTAAGACATTCTTCTTCTGTGGGAAAGAATCTGTTTGCCTCACCTTTGTTGCCTGCTAGTTCATCCTTTAGATTTGCAATTTTGTTGTAATAAAATTGTGTTTCTGAGCTTGTGCAAAAAGTTACAAGAACATAATGGCTACTCTTTTTTAATACGCGCAAGACCTCGCGTATTGCCAAAAGTTGCTTCGTCTGCTCAATGTCATGAATTCCAAATCTAGTGAGTACTAGATCAAAACTTTCGGAATCCAGTGGTATCTCACAAGCGTCGGCGCAAACTTTTTCTGCTGCGACGTCTGCCTGGTCAAGCATTGCTTGGGAAAAATCAAGCAAACTAAGATTGCAAGTTCTTCCAGACTTTTCAATTGCTTCTTTTAGGGCAATCCCAACCTTAGCTGTGCCGCACATGGCCTCTAAGATTGTTGCTATTGCGGGAAGACTTGGTATGCTCACCGCCTTAATAATTTCTGGCAACATATCATCCCTCCTTAAAGTTACATAAGCGTCTCCATTCCAGGAGGACGCAATTTTGTTGTACCTTCTCATTAATCCTGTGTTCATTGTAGTTTCCTTTTAAATTAGTTGTGATGCCGGCCGGCTATCGCAACTTTTCAAGGAGAACTAAATTTTCAAATAACTGGTTAAATTTTTAGCTTAACGAGATAGTATACGCCAAAAAACATAAGTAGTCAATAAAAGCAGTTATACATTATATAGCAAGTTCAAGAATTTAGAGCCCCTTTTTACTGATTGAGTGCGTAAACTTGGTTTGGTGTTAAATAGTTATTAGATTTCCTTGGTCTATTGTTTAATTTTTCTTGGATTTCATAAACATCTCTTTCTGTAATCTTTGCAA
>CAINNK010000016.1 GCA_903851135.1 uncultured bacterium
ATACAAGTTGAAATTATGGAATATGTATTACAACGACCTGGAACATTGTGGACTTGGTGGAAAAACACCAAATGAAGTGCTACAATTAGCCTAATTTCTTAACTTACATGGAACCGCCAAATGTCTGTTCCTAAAACACTAAAAAAGGGCTAGATTTTGGTTTTTTTCAAATTTAGCCCGTTCTTTTCCGCATAATCTAACAGAAAATCGTTGATAATAGGTGGATACGAATACCAAAAAAAATCTTCTTCCCCACTTTGTTTTTCAGGCGAAAGACGCAAAATCAGGGGACTGAGCCCAAATTTTTCCTCAATTCTTTCAATTGCAGGTAGTACGACCTGGCTGGCGAACTGACTCTCGCCTTCATCTTCTTCAGGATCCAAAATAAAACGCTCAAACAAAACACCGTGTGCGACAAAATGAAGCATCAAGTAATAGTAATATTCCCTGGCAGCACCAATATTATGGAACCATTTTGAATTATCTAAAAGCTCAAAATCATGACCTAACATGTCTAAAAGATTATGATGAAATTCAACAAGACCTTCTCCGTTCTTAGTTTTTATTTCCCCTATTTTGCACTTCTCGTTTTTATGAAAATCCATAATATCTAACATTGCTGGAGATCCGTCAGCCAATTCTACCCTCAGACGACCAAGGGCTTTTTTACATTCATTAAAATGCACAAAGATATCATCGAAATATTCCAACACTAAAGGTTCGGCACCGAGATATTTAGCTCTGTAATAATATAGTTCCGATGCATTTTCGGCTGTACATAATTGCCTAAAAAGAACTGCCCGGGGCTTGTCCTTAAAATTTTCCATAAAATTACCACCCAACTCTTTCTCAATCATCTGCTTCAAATTCTCATCATTCCGCCTTCTTTTAAGCTCCTCCCTGGCATAGTCCAGAGACACATAGATGTCTTTATACATATATTTTTTGGATTTTTTCTTCTATTTCACTTCTTAATTTCCTTGAGTAACATTGCCAGTAGATATTTTCCTCATCACTAAGTGATGAAATTGGCACTATTAAAGGCTTGATTCCAAATATTTTTTGAATTTTTTTAATATTCTTCAGAACAACATTCTTAGTAAAATAATACTCTTCTTCGTTAGTAAGAAAATTCTCAAACAATATACCATGGCACAAAAAAAGAGCGAGATACGCCAGATAGTATTTTTCCGGAACTATGCCCTTTCTCTTATACCATCCATCAACGTCATGGATTTCACATTTCATATCTTGTCTTTCAAGTTCTTGACGAAAGAGTCTATTATGGAATTCAACAAGATTCTCCCCCCATATTGTAGTAGCATCCTTGATTTTCTTGCCTTCAGAAGTTCCCATATCAGTTATACGTAAAGTATCTATCTTCATGCCGCCCTTCTTTCCCATTCCATCGAAAAAAAACATCTTATACAGGTGATACTTGCAAGTATTACCAGCATAAAAAGTGTCATCAACATGCTCATAAAAAACTGGTGACAACCCGCTTTCTTTTGCCAGTGCTAAAAACATTGCAGTATCATAGTTTGGACTAGCCACATGACGGGACATAATAACCTTTGGCTCATCCTTCAAAAATGAAGGAAAATCATTTTCGAGAAATTTTTCAACCTTTGTACGTAATTCTTTATCATTCCATCGTCTTTGAATCTCTTTCTTAGCAATCGAAAAAGGCGTATATATCTCTTTGACATCTATTTTTCTTTTGAATCCAATTTTCTCGGCTATAATATCAATCATAAAAATATTATCCCCATTATTAATTTAATCCTAACACTAAACAAACTATTTGAAAAATTTATTAGCCAACCGTAAATATCAATAATCTAAAATTAAACTTCTGTCGCGATGTGAGATCCTTTTTGACATAAAAGAGTGGGTCCGCAAATCATTTGAAATGCGGACCCCCTAATAAATTCATGGTTACTTGATAACCAAAAACATAAATCCTCGTCCAGAACAACATCTGTAAACCCGACACAAGTACCAACAATGTTTTTGATTTCGTGTTCCATAGAATCACAAAACCTACTGCGCCTACCCACCAGATCACCGGAAGAGTAATTATGGCTTTAATTATTATGCCTAGACAATATGCCCTCTCAATTACATAATCGGTGATTTTTTTCAGTTTTCCCATAAGGGTAAAATCTACTTCCGATTTGTCATTGGCAAAAATTATCGAACGGGAAATAATAACATTTCCGCACCACAATATGAGAAAAATAACTCTCCAATCGACTTTGGCATAAATTAAAGCCCCGACAATGACTTGGGTCAGAGCAATTAAGCCATATTCAATAAGAACATAGGACATAAAAAGGCTACCTGTTAGCAAAATTCCTTTTTTCATTTTTCAACCCCCTTGGTATTATTTTGAGTCGTTTTTGGCCATTTTAACCTTTGAATTCAAGTTATTTTTTACTAAAGAACAAGAATGATTAAGAAAAATGAAGTCTTTCTAAATCTTTCTCGTGCTTCAGAATGTATTCTGATAATTCAAAACATGAGCTAGCTGAGTAAGTAAAGGATGGAGTGTTAAAATATTAAGCCCTTGGGGTGAAACTATGAGTAACTCTCTATTATACATACAAATAAGAATTTGTCAATAGGACGCAACGGTCGCAACATTCAAACATGAAAGCCCCTTTTTCTGCTAAACTAGAGCGTTAACTTTTAAAACGCTATGGATATGCCAAAAGGAAGGCCGTTAACCCTCTTTGAAAGGGAAAAGATTGAAACCTGGCTAAGGATGA
>CAINNK010000017.1 GCA_903851135.1 uncultured bacterium
TACTACAAATTCATTGGATGGGTCATTCGCTCATTTGAAAGATATGCTGAGAATTCACAGAGGAATGAAAAAGGACAGAAAACTAAAAATGATTAATGAAATTTTAGCAAAATAGCATTACATATTTACTATTAACCCAAAAATCCAAATGATTGAATCACAAAAAAAAGTCCGCGTTCGTTTTGCGCCATCACCAACTGGCTATTTGCACATTGGCGGTCTGCGAACAGCTTTGTATAATTTTCTTTTTGCCAGACAAAACAGCGGCGTGTTTGCTTTGCGTATCGAAGACACTGATCAAAAAAGATTTGTTCAAGGAGCAGTTGAAAACTTGATCAATGCTTTGCGGCAAATGGGCTTGAGCTGGGATGAAGGAATCTACATCAACAAACAAGAGACAAAAAACAATAACCAGAAAATACAGAATTCGACAACTTATGATGGTATAGTTGAAGCTGGCAATTTTGGACCATATGTTCAGTCCGAAAGACTAGAGCTTTATAAAAAATATGCCGAGCAACTAGTGGCTGATGGGAAAGCTTATTATTGTTTTTGCGAGCCGACACGCCTGGAAGAAATGCGTGAGCAGCAACAAAAAGAAAAATTGCCGCCGATGTATGATCGATTTTGTTTGGCCACTCTTTCATCTGAAGAAATAAACAAGAAATTGGAAGCAAAATGCCCAGCCGTCATTCGCTTGAAAGTGCCCAAAGACGAAACGATTGAGTTTGAAGATTTAGTCCGAGGCAAAGTTTCTTTTGTCACTAGCACAATCGATGATCAGGTGTTGCTAAAATCGGATGGTTTTCCAACCTATCATCTGGCTAATGTAGTTGACGATCACTTGATGGAAATTACTCATGTGATTCGCGGCGAGGAATGGTTGCCGAGTACGCCGAAACATATTTTGCTGTACCAGGCATTTGGTTGGGAGCAACCTTTGTTTGCGCACATCCCACTGCTGCTCAACGCTGATAAATCAAAACTTTCCAAGCGACAAGGTGATGTGGCTGTGGAAGATTATTTAAAGAAAGGCTACTTGAAAGAAGCGCTCATAAATTTCGTGGCAATGCTTGGTTGGAATCCTGGAGAGGGAAGTGTGCAAGAGATTTTTTCGCTGGAAGAACTTATCCAAAAATTCGATCTCAAAAAAGTTCACAAAGCAGGTGCGGTTTTTGATTTGAAAAAGTTAGATTGGATCAATGCTCAATATCTCAAAAAAATGTCAGTTGATGAGCTATACGTCGCAGCAAAAACATTTTTTGAGGAAAAAGAATTTTTCAAAACGTGGAACATGAAGCACGGAGCTTGGAGTGTGAAAGAAAAAGATGAATATTTGAAAAAAGTTTTGACCATCGAGCAGGATAGACTGGCTAATCTTTCTCAAGTTGGAGATGAAAACGAATTTTTCTTCAAAGATATTGTTTGCGAAAAGCAGTTGCTATATTGGAAAGAAATGACAGCTGAGCAATTGAAGGATTCTTTGCAAAAATCGCACACAATTTTGAGTCAAACTACTGAGCAACAGTGGACGCGAGAATTGATTGAGCAGCATTTGCTGGCCGCGGCTGGCAATAATCGCGGAGATTTGCTTTGGCCCTTGCGAGCAAGTCTGACCGGCGTGCAAAAATCTCCTTCACCTTTTGATTGCGCTTGGGTGCTCGGAAAAAAAGAAACACTCAACAGAATTGAAAATGCTTTGAATGGGATTTAGTTTCATAGTATTTCTTATTAAAAAACATGCTAAACGCCAAAAAGAAAAAAACAAAAATTAACATCACTAAACTTGCTTTTCAAGGAAGCATCTTCTTGATGATCATTTTTCTTGGGGCGATTTTAAAAGGATATGCAGCTAATAGCATTTCGCAAATTTCAGTTAATGATCCTTCCACATTGCAGTCCAAATTAGACGAACTGAAAAAACGTGCTGATGCTTATCGTCAAATCAGGGACATTAAAATGAAACAAACACAAATAATCGGAAACAAAATCACGTCAATGAATTCCAGTATTCAAGATGTGCAAGCTCAAATAAGAGACACGGAAACTCAAATTGATGCTCTGAACGTCCAAATCGAACAACTTGAAAGTCAGATTAACGAAAAAAAATCATTAATCACTTCTCAAAAAGAAATCTTGGTTCAGATAGTCCAATCCTATTATCAAATCACTCAAACCAGCCCAGTTGCAGTTTACCTTTCCGACGATAATCTGGCTTCTTTTATGGTCAACAAGGATCGAGTTTCTCAAACCAGTGACAAAATCAATGAAATGATCGAAACCCTCAATAGTCTGAAAGCTGATATTCAAAAGCAGAGCGATGAATTAGCTAAGCGGAAGAGTGAAATTGTCAGCGCGCATGAGAATTTGCAAGACCAGCATAATAATTTTGAATCTATCAAAAAACAGCAAACTTCACTGCTTGTTCAAACTCAAGGGGAGGCGGCGCAATATTCGCAGTTACTGAAAAATATTGAAGAACAAAAAGCCCAATTGTTGGATATTGATCAATTTTTCGCCGCTAGTGGTTTGTCGGCAGATTCATATTCAAAACCGGATGCAAAATATTTCGCTTCCACTAGTTGGTATTATTCACAAAGAGATCCGCGATGGGGAAACATGACAATTGGAAACACAAAAACTTTGATGAAAAGTTATGGTTGTGCTGTAAGCTCCGTGGCAATGGTCTTCAAGCAGCATGGCGGCTCAATCACGCCTGGGATTTTGGCAAAGCAGTCAATATTTTCCGGCGACCTTATTAATTGGCCAACCAGCTGGAGCAATCCAAAATTAAATTTAAGCAGCGAAGGAAATGCACATAAGAATATTGATTGGTCTGTCATTGATGCTCAGATAGCCAAAGGCAATCCGGTTATTGTTTATATTGGAAAATCGAATAATAGTGGAGGACATTATGTTGTGATTCATCATAAAGATTCAAATGGCAAATACGTCGTACATGACCCATATTTTGGCTCAAACATTTTCCTGGATACTTCACGAGCTCTGATGGGAGCAATGGGATCAACTAGTTCAACTTATGTTGATCAGATGATTATATATAATTAAAAAATTGAATCTTGGGTTTGTTTTAAATTTTACTTGCTTGAAAAATATCTGGAAATAATTTTCAAGCAAGTATGTTAAATCAAAAGATGCTGTCTTTATAAGAATAGGTTGTGCGACATTAAAATAGGTAGGTACTTTCCAGAAAGGACATAGCTGTTGATCGCTTTCTGAATTGTCTTGTGGGCCCGATTGGAAAAATTTAAGATTTTGATTCAAGGCCAGGCGGCCTTTTTATTATGCTTTTAAATTTATATTTTATTGATTTGAATTTTTTTTCTAAATATAATTTTTCTAAATTTGTTTTTTTATTAATTTTAAAAAATAGAAATTCAGGAATTTAGAAATTTTAGCAAGTATGAGAACAAAATATAAATACTGAATGAGTCAATCATCGTATCCTTGGTGCTAATATGGTTTTCAAAAAGAGCCCTTTAATTTGCGCTTAGCGCAGTTTTTGCATGCTTAGTGAGGTATCTATATCGAACGCATTTTTTTAGCTATTTAGGGGTCATTTATAGCTAGCTTTTGGTCAAAAAAGGGCTTAAAAACACCTCAAAATAATGGCTTGTTTAAGCCAAAAAACGACGCTCAAAATTGACCTGTAAGGTGCCTCTAATTGAAAAGTGGTATAGGCGTATCACTTAAAATGGCTTGTTTAAAGCTTGATATGGCAGGAGACTCATATTCGAAGGAAATGGAGATACTTTTGATATAAATTGTATAGGTGTGAGATATCTTTTTTCTTTGAAGAGAGAAATGTGAATTGAGTTTGTAATCCGAGGCAAGTTGGTGAGTGGTGAAGGTGCAAGGCTTGGCAATATTAAAAGTTTGAGCTTGAATATGAGCGCTTACAAAAAGGCATGGTCATGTTTAATTTATTGAATGCACAGAAGAGTGTTTTTGATAAAAATAGTGTCTAGTGTCGTGAAAGATATATTGTGCGACACATTATATCTCTAACGATATTTCCCTATTTAATTAAAAAATCTTTATATATTCAAAACAAATACATTTGTATCTCTCATTTCAAAACCAAGTTTCCCATACAAAGCCCTCGCGGTCTCTCTCCTAGGATTACTAGTGAGTTGTATTCTTTTAAGTTTTTTTTCTTTTGCGAGACTTATTAATGCTTCCACGATTTCTCTGCCAAAACCTCTACCTCGATATTCTTCATCAACAACAACGTCTTCAATTTCTCCCATTTTTCCAAGTGTTGGCAAGTAATAAATAATTAATGATGCAAAGCCGATAACTTTTTCATTCTCTTCAATAACCAAGCAATTTACAGCTTGATCGCCAATCAAATCTTTAGTGTTAATGGTCACTTCCCTACCTGTCAACTGAAGAAATAATTTTTCAACTTGATTTTTGTCCTTAGCTTCAAAGTCTCTTATTTCTGACATATTTTTAAAATAATTTGGTAAATAATAAAAAAGTTTTATTATTTACTTTTTATCTTGATAATTTTTAATGGCAGCATGCAGGGCATCAGCGGCAAGGTTGCTGCAATGCATTTTGACTGAGGGTAAGCCACCTAACTCGGCTGCTACTCCTTTGTTAGTAATTTTTAGAGCCTCCTTGATAGTTTTTCCCTTGGCCATGTCAGTAGTCATTGAAGAAGTTGAAATTGCTGCTCCACATCCAAGAGTCTCGAATTTTACGTCTTTGATTATTTCTTCACCTTGCTTATCTTTTTTGACTTTGATATAGAGGCGCATAATGTCGCCACATTTGGGATTGCCAACTGTGCCAACGCCATCTGCATTTTTGATTTTTCCTTGATTGTGCGGACGCGTGAAATGCTCCATCACTTGTTTGGTATATTTTTGCATATATAAGTTTTTAGAAATTTATGAGAAAAAGTGAAAAATTTTTTAAAATATTGGTTTATGACATTTATTTATGCATAAACCCTCAAATCTACAAATTAGCTACAAATCTACAAATGAACGAAGTTTGAAAATATATTTGTAGATTTGTAATAAAATTCGTATATTTGTAGGGCTATTGAAAGTCTGCCAGTACGTTGCCTGATATCTTACGCAAACGCTTAACAACTTCTTTGGTTTTGGCAATTGCAATGTCTAATTCTTTTTTGGTAGTGTGCTTGCCTATTGTCAGACGCAAACTGCCGTGGGCTTGTTCATGTTTGAGTCCGAGTGAAAGCAGGACATGTGAGGGATCAAGCGCCCCGGATGAACAAGCACTGCCTGTTGAGCCTGCGATGCCATCTAAATCAAGCGAAAGGATCAAGCCTTCACCTTCAACATCATCAAAACGAAAATTGGCATTGTTGGGAGAGCGTTTTTCAGCGCTGCCATTGAGGTATGATTTGGGAATTTCCTTGAGCACTCTTTTGATTAGATAATCTCGCAAGGCAGTTATTTCCTTGATTTTCTTCTGGGTAGCTGGAGTTTTGATGGCATTAATTGCCTGTCCAAGTCCGACTATGCCAGGCACATTGTGGGTTCCGGCTCGCATTTTGTATTCTTGATCGCCACCATCTTGGATGCGTTTGATTGGTGTGCCTTTGCGAACATAGAGCAGTCCCACGCCTTTGGGACCATAAATTTTGTGGGCTGACATAGAAAGCAAATCAACTCCAATTTCATCAACGTCGCAATTGAAATAGTTGACGCCCTGGGTGGCATCAGTATGGAAAGAAATCCTTGGTAATTTTTCTATTGCTCTTTCGGCATTGATTTTCTTGAGCAATTTTCCAATCTCGGCAATTGGTTGGACCGTTCCAATTTCGTTGTTGACATACATCACGGAAATCAAAATGGTAGTTGGCTTGATTGCTGCTTTGATATCTTTGACAGAAATGAGTCCTTCTTTGTTGGGTGAAATAAATGTTACCTCCGCCAGGCCGTCTTTTTGAGCAAATTTGCAAGCATCCAGCACGCAATGATGTTCAAAAGCGGTAGTGATGATATGAGGTTTTTCAGTTGTCTTTCTGGCAATGGAATTGTACGATCGCAGACTCCCCTTAACAACTAGATTGTTACTTTCTGTTGCGCCGGAGGTGAAAATTATTTCAGAAGGGTTGGCACGAAAAAACAAAGCGGCTTTGGCGCGAGCGTCATCAACTGCTTCTAAGGCTCGTTGCCCAAAACCATGCACACTCATGGCATTTCCAAATTCTTCGGAAAAATATGGCAGCATAGCATCTAAAACTTTTTTATCAACCGGGGTTGTCGCTGCGTAGTCTAAATATATTTTTTGCATAAAAAATTTATTCTTTGTCATCCTGAACTTGTTTCAGGATCTTCTTAATTTAACAGGAAATGTGCTAAATTTTTGGATTCCAGATCAAGTCCGGAATGACATAGGTATTTTATTTAATTAAATCGCTTAATTTGATGCCGTAGAGAGTTTTTTGAATCTGAACTCCAAGTTTGTTCCAAACGATGCTTGAGGGACATTTCTTTTCCATGGCACAAAACTTGCCAACGCAGCGCATTGGTGAAATGGTGCCATCTAAAATTTCAATAATTTCACCAGCGGTTATTTTCTTGGGATCTCTAGCTAGGGTATATCCCCCATTCTTGCCCTTCACAGAATCGATGACGTCGCCATCTCGCAAGGTTCCCAAAAGTCGTTCTAAATATTTTTGCGAAATGTTTTCCTGACTAGCAATTTCCTTGATGGTTTTTTGGGCTGGATAACATTGCGCCAAGTTGACGATTGCCTTAAGGCCGTATTCGGCTTTGGTTGAAAAACGCATAAGTTTTTTTAATCTCTACTAAATTAGTATACATTCATAATATCACTACCCAAAATTTCGTCAAGGGTGAGAATCATATAGACATCGAAGTATTTAAACATTTAAGCAAATAAGGAAAAATTTGTGATGTTCCCGCATCGTTTTCTGTATAATTGTATGTTTACATGAAGATGGCCCTATTTAAGTAAATTTGATATACTGGATTTAGCTAATAAGCTAAAAGCTAAATCCTAAAAGCTAATTTTATGCGCATTTCCTATTCGGCTTTCGATACTTATCAAAATTGCAGTTTGAAGTATAAATTTCAAAATGTCGACAAGATCAAAGAACCCAAATCCAAGGAAGCGGTTTTTGGAACTTTGGTTCATGACACGATGAAGTTTATTCATGCGCCAGCCTTAATCGCTCCAAAACTCGAGGAAGCCTTGGCTCATTTTTCTGCTGGTTGGAACAGTGATGTTTTTGAAAATGAATTGGAAGAGCGCAGCGCTTTTTCTCAAGGTGTGGCGATGATTCAGGATTATTACAAAAAAAATGATCCGTCGCAATCTATAGTGGTTGATTTGGAAAGTCGCTTTGCAATTGAAATCGGAACCGATAAGAATAAACACATCATCTCTGGCATTATTGACCGCATCGACAAAACTGAGGATGGCTATGAAATTATTGACTATAAGACGACCAAGAAAATGCCTTCGCAGGAAAAGGTCGATAATGATTTGCAGCTTTCAGTTTATCTCAATGCTTTTCTGGCTCGTTATCCAAAAGAAGCTGCTCGTTTGAATAAAGTCACTGTAAGTCTTTACTATCTCAAACATGGGGTCAAGCTTTCTTCAACCAGAACCATTGAGCAACTTGAAAATGCCAAGAAACTTTTCTTGGATGTGATTGCCTCAATTGAGGAGGGAAAATTTGAGCCCAATGTGACGCCGCTTTGTGATTGGTGTGGCTATCAGAAATTTTGTCCGATGTGGAAACACAAATTTAAAGAAGAGCGGAAGATTGACAGTCAAGAAGTCGAAGCCGCTATTAGTGACTACATTAATCTTAAAGCTGCTATCACTTCAACCAAATATCAATTGGCTGAGCTGCAAGAAAAAATTGCGCAATATATGGAGCAAGAAGGCGTGGATCGAGTTTTTTCCGACGAAGGCATTATCGCGCAAACCCTGCGCAAGACTTATAAATATGATACTGCTCAATTGCGGGATATCTTGGAGCCTTTGGACAAATGGGAAGCAGTTTTGAAAGTCGATGGAATCGCACTGCGCAACATCATGAGTGTGCTCTCCCCTGCTGCTCGTAAAGATATTGAAGGTGCTAAGATACTTGATAAGGAAACTAAAAGTTTTAGCGTTAAAAAAAAGTAATTTCATGACTACGCATTTACTTTTTTCCGGTCCACTTTCCGGCGCTTGGCGTTTTCCTTTAAAAAAGACCCTGACACAGTAGATGGTTTTTAAAAACAGTATGATTGTAGTCGCCTACAAACATGGTCCTCAAAAAGCAAATGCGTAGTCATAAAGTTTTATTAATAAAATAATTAAAATAAATAAATTAATA
>CAINNK010000018.1 GCA_903851135.1 uncultured bacterium
ATACAAGTTGAAATTATGGAATATGTATTACAACGACCTGGAACATTGTGGACTTGGTGGAAAAACACCAAATGAAGTGCTACAATTAGCCTAATTTCTTAACTTACATGGAACCGCCAAATGTCTGTTCCTAAAACACTACGAAATCTTTTTGCAGATGTGGTTTCTTGCAAGGAAAAAGTTGCACGCTATTATATGACAGACACAAGCATTAATGACTTGCTGGGTGTGACTTTTATGAGAGCAACTATTAAAAAAAGAGTGGCAGAAAAAATCAAAGCTTTATCATTGAGAACTTTTGAATATAATCTGGATCTGACAGAAGAATTGTTTTATTCTTCAAAATTTCTGCGCGAAACCAGGTTTTTGCCGAAAGACTTGAAGATTTCTCCCTATATGATTATTTATGATAATAAATCAGTCATCATTGCGCCTAAGGAAAAGATTGGCTTCATTGTCGAGTCGCAGGAATTTGCCGATGCGCAGAAAGCAATTTTTGATATAATCTGGAACATCAGTAAGACAACAAATCTCGGCAGTGGTGACGGTCAAATTCCGCAAAAGGCTACCGAAGAAGATTTGTATTATTAGGAAGTTTTTCCTCTAATATCTAGGTTTAGGAGTTGAGAATTTATGCTGAGTTTCGGGGTCTTGAAAAATAGTGCCTGGCAATAAGAGGTAGTTAATAGTAGGTTTATTTTTAACACAACATATCAAATTCTTGCATATGCGACTATTTGATATATAATATGAATAGGAATGGAGAAGGTATTTTTTGATATTTTTTATGAAGAAAGACCAAAAAACAATTGGTAAAATGGCAGAAGATTTTTTGTATTCTGATGGCGTTGGAGCAACTGCCACCAAGTTTTTACTTATGGCAATTGCTGTTGGTGGGATCGCCTTTGTTGGCGCATTAGCACCAGCGTTGTTTTCAATAGCTGAAGGGGCTGGGCTCAGAAAAAAATATTCCAAAAAGCAATTACAAAATACTTTTGGACTTTTAAAGCAACGTAAGTTGGTTGAAATTATTCAAGAGAAAAATGGAAAAACTAAAGTTATTTTGACGAATACTGGAGAAAAGCGGGTGAAGGAATTTTGTTTTGAGGAGCTTAGAATTCAAAAAGCGAGAAAATGGGACAAAAAATGGCGAGTGCTTGTGTATGATATTCCTACAAAACCTAAAGTATACAATAATGCTCGTGAGGCTTTGCGGGCAAAGATTAAAGAAATTGGGTTTGTGCAACTTCAGAAAAGTGTTTGGGTTTGTCCGTATGAATGCGAGGACGAAATTCTTTTTCTTTCGGAAAGTTATCAAGTCACTAGGTTTATTGAAATCTTTACAGTTGATAAAATGCTCCATAGCGAAAGATTGAAAAGAAAATTCAAATTATAGCTGTATGGTTGGTGTTTTTGTTATCAGAGAATAAGATATATCAAATAGTCGCATATGCAAGTATTTGATATATCTTATTAATTTTAGTTTATAAGGGGGAAAAGGCTTGAGAATTTAGTGGAGAATATGAAAAAATGAGTGTGCTATAATAAGTCATACTAAATTAGCTGAATCACTGCTAGTTGCAAGGAGGCTCAACCTCCACAATAGAGGTTGAGCCTCCAACGTCTTGTTTCTTGTTACCGCGAATTAAGTTAAGTTGGTATCAGTTAATAAATTGTTATAAAAAACTAAAAAGCTATTTAAGATATGGATATTTTAGAAGGACTTAATGAAAACCAAAAAGAAGCCGTGATGACCGTGGATGGGCCATTGCTGATTATTGCTGGGGCAGGCTCGGGCAAGACTAAGACGCTAACGCACCGGGTGGCCTATTTGATCAAAAACGCTGGCGTGCGGCCACGCAACATTTTGGCGGTGACTTTCACCAACAAAGCGGCGCAGGAAATGCGCGAAAGGATCATGAAGATTTTGTATCCCGAGGCGGATGCAAAATATAAATATAGTTTGTACGGAACGGCTGATTTGCCGATGATTGGGACTTTCCATGCAATTTGTTCTATGATTTTGCGCAATGAAATCGAAGTTTTGGGCTACGGCAAATCTTTTCACATCATTGATGATCAAGACCAACAAGTTTTGGTGAAAAAAATTCTCAAGGAATTGGAAATTGATCCGCAGCAATTCAATCCGCGGGCAATTTTGGCCGCCATTAGTAAAGAGAAAAATGAACTGACCACTAGCGAGCAATTTGCAATGCAAGTCGGCGGATATTATGAGGAAATTGTATCCAGGGTTTATAGCGCTTATCAAAAACAACTTAAGGAAAACAACGGTTTGGATTTTGATGACATCATCATGTTGACTGCGCAGTTGTTCCAGAACTTTCCGCAGATTTTGGAAAAATATCAGAGTCAATTCCGCTACATCATGGTAGATGAGTATCAAGATACTAATCGCGCCCAATATATTCTGATTAATTTGTTGGCGAGCAAGCACCGCAATCTTTGCGTGGTGGGCGACGACTGGCAGAGCATCTATCGTTTTCGCGGGGCTGACATTCAAAATATTTTAAACTTTGAAAAAGACTATAGCGAAACAAAAGTGATTCATTTGGAGCAGAATTACCGCTCCAGTCAGGTGATTTTGGATGCGGCCTATGGCGTGATTTCCAAAAATATTAATCGCAAAGACAAAAAACTTTGGACGGAAAAAGAAAGCGGTCATTTGGTTTCATCATATGAAGCGCAGGATGAAAGAGATGAAGCGGAGTTTATTGCCAGAGAAATTGGGGAAAACGCCAAGGGGGTTTTCAAAAAATTTGTGGTGCTATATCGTACCAATGCTCAGTCGCGCACGATTGAAGAAATTTTCCTGAAAAGATCGATTCCGTATCGGATTATTGGCGGCATCAAATTTTATCAACGTAAAGAAGTCAAAGATATCGTGGCCTATCTTCGTTTGATTTTAAACAATAGCGACGTTATTTCTTTGGGACGGATTGTCAATGAGCCAAAGCGTTCAATTGGTGAAATGACTTTGAAAAAGTGGCTAACGATTGCCAGGCAGCTTCAACTTGATCCCATTGCTGCTTCACTTCAAATTTCCAGCTCGGCTTTGCAAATAACCGGCTCAAAAGTTGAAGAAATTTTGAAATTTTGTGAATTCATTCGACGGATGAAAGAGGTTCAGCCGCGGATTAAGTTGGCGGATTTTATTGAGAAAGTTTTCAAAGAAAGTGGTTATGAGCGGATGCTGCTAGCCGAAGGCACTGAGGGAGAGATGCGTTGGGAAAATGTCAAAGAGCTTGTTTCGGTAGCTCAGAAATTTGACGAATCGGAAAATGAATATGAGGATTTGCTCAGTGCTTTTTTGGAAGAAGTGGCGTTGGCTTCGGATGTGGACAATGTGGATCAGAATCAAGATGCGGTACATTTGATGACGCTTCATAGCGCCAAAGGTTTGGAATTTCCCACGGTTTTCATTGTGGGATTGGAAGAGGGAATTTTGCCGCATGCCAGGAGCTTGCTTTCTCACGGCGAAATGGAAGAAGAAAGAAGATTGATGTATGTGGGTTTGACGCGCGCCAAGGAAAAGATATATTTGTTGTTCACTCGGCAACGAACGCTGTTTGGCATGGCGCAGATGAATGCACCTTCGCGATTTTTGGAAGACATTGAAGAAAAACTGATTGAAAAAAAATCCTATCGCGAAAAAGATCAGGCTATTTTTAATTCTTTGCTGGAAAAAAACTATCCAACTTCAACTGGTTTTCAAAATGCCAGGAAATATAAAAGTCTGAGTGAGGATAAAATTATCGGCGGAAAAAAAGAAGATAATGGTTTTGCAAAAATTGTTTTGAAGGGTGGTGAGCGAGTAGCCCACCAGGAATTTGGCGATGGAATCGTGGTTTCGGTGGTTGGGGATGTGATTGTGGTGGCTTTCAAAAAAGCCGGAATTAAGAGGCTATCAGTGGATTACGCGAGACTTAAAAGAATTTAAATTATTTTTTTGTTAGTTTTTTCAAAAAAGTTTTTAAATCCTAAATCCTAAATCTAAATTTCTAATAAAATCCTAATGACAAAAATCCAAAAATGTTTAGTTATTTCGATTTTTAGATTTTATTTGACATTGGGAATTGGGATTTTGGATTTGTAGTTAGGATTTATTTGCTTAACAACCCTTATTTACTGGAAGCTTTTTTTGCGTGATATTGTTGATGCACTTCTTTGAGATGAGGATTGGTCATGTGGGTGTAGATTTGAGTGGTTGTAATTGATGAATGTCCAAGCATGGTTTGAACGCTGCGGATGTCGGCACCATTGGAAAGTAGGTCAGTGGCAAAGCTGTGGCGCAAAGTGTGAGGATGAACATCTTTGACGAGACCGGCTTTGGCTGCATAGAATTTGACGATTCTTTGAATTGAACGTGGGGTGAGTCGTTTGCTTTCTTCTCCTGCAGCTTGTTTGGTTTTTTTCTTGGAAACGTGAATGAAAAGGGCTGGGTCGAGATCAATTCTTTTGCTGAGATATTTTTCCAAAAAACTTTTAGCGCTGTCGGAGACAAACACGATGCGAATTTTGTCGCCTTTGCCTTTGACGCTAAATTCTTGGCGGTCGAGATTGACTTGGTCGCGGTTTATGCTAGTCAATTCTGAGACTCGCAGACCAGCTGAAAAAAGCAGTTCCAAAATGGAGCGATCACGCAGCGCTTTCAGATCATGGCCATTGGCACAGTCTAGCAGGCGCTTGACTTCGCCACCTTCAAGGAACTCAATTTCGTGGCTGGGATTTTTTCCAATCTCAATTTTTTCAGCCGCCAAGCTTTTGATGTCTCGCTTGGAAAGATATTTGAGAAAGCTTCTGATGGCAATCATGTGATAGTTCTGGGTGATTTTTTTGAGTTGGGCACCTTTGTCATCAGTCAAACGATTGAGGTATAGTCTGTATTTGCGCACAAGTTCAGCGGTAATTTGCTCCGGCTGGGAAATTTTAGCCCAAGTCAAAAAACGTCTGAGATAATGGTGATAGTTTTCAGTGGTTTTCTGCGAGCGGCTTTTTTCAATTTCAAGATACTCAAGAAATTCTATTAAGTTTTTGTTGAGTGAATGCATATAAATCAAATAGAGAGTATCTTTTTAAGACTGTCTTTGAATGCCTAATGACTAATATCGAATGCCTAATTAAAAAATTCAATTTCAAATGATTTCTTTGTAAATTATTTTTTTATCTTTCCTGAATTAGATATTAGACATTAGAAATTAGACATTGATCAACTTTATTCTACTCCACTTTTTAATTTCAAAGAAATCGTAGCCTGAAAAATCCTTATTTTAAGCCTAAAAACAGCTTTATGTGGAGAAATTCCTTTGACAAAAGATGGGGGAGGTATATACTTGAAGGACGTTAAAAATTAAGACTGCGAAATATGAAATAAGGCACTCAGAATGTCTTTTTGCCTTTTCTAAACTCGTATGTCAATTGAAAGGATTTAGCTATTAGTAAAAAAAGCTTTTTTTCTTATATCAGTGAGTTTGCAAAAAAAATTAATTTTGGAAATCTTAATACCAAGATTCATCTCAAGCAACGAGCAATAGCTGATTATATTAAACAGCGAAGAACCCTGAAGCTACTCCATCTTCTGCGAAATTATTCAGCAATAGCTGTCGTGGTCTCAAGCGCCTTGCTTGTGTCTGCGACCAATGTGGCTTCCGGCAAAGGAAACGGCAGTTTTCTTTTTGGTTATCTTGATGGAAGTTCACAGGCTGGTGAAATTGCCAGTAACAAGATAAATGGCCAAGTAAGTCGTAAAAATGATTTAGCGCTGGTACCACTTTCAAAATCGAGCAGTGCTATTGATCCGACTGCCAAGGATGAGGCAGCAAGTCAGAGTATTATCAAAAATCAAGGAATTATGAGCGCTTCCTCAGCCAGTCCCATGAAAGATCCAGAAGAAGATGGTGGAGTTAAAATGTACGTTGTGACTGAAGGTGACACCTTGGGGTCGATTGCGACTAAAAATAAGGTTTCCGTGAATACTATTTTGTGGGCAAATGACATTAGCAACGCCGACCAAATTAAACCTGGCGACACCATTTTCATTTTGCCAGTCTCTGGAATTCAATACACCGTGAAAGCTGGTGACACTATTGATGCCGTGGTGAGCAAATACAAAGCTGAAAAAGACAAAATCATTGCCTTTAACGATTTGCCAGCCAATGGCGATTTGGAAGTTGGAAAGGACATTGTGATTCCTGATGGGCAAGGAGAAACTATCGCGCCTGCCCCAACTACTACTACTACTACTACTACAACTCAAAATGCAAACTCTTCTCCAGTCATCGCCACTCGACAATATGCCAATGCCAGTGGTGGTGTGACGGAAGTTTCCAGTGGCATAACTCCATCCGGGAAAGCTGGGGCTGGACATGGTTTTCCATACGGATATTGCACTTGGTACGTGGCGCAAAAACGTTATGTTCCGTGGAGTGGTAATGCTGGAACTTGGCTTTATCATGCCAAAGCCGGCGGTTATGCTACCGGACGGGCTCCAAAAGTGGGAGCCATCATGGTGACCACGGAAAATCGTTATTACGGACATGTTGCTTACGTTGAGAAAGTGAGTGGTGACAGCATCACGGTCAGTGAAATGAATTATGTTGGTTTTGCCAAAAGAAGCACGCGAACCTTGTCTGCTTCGAGTAGGGCAATTAAGGGATTCATTTACTAGCTTTTTAGGCCTTAGCTTTTTAGCTTCTTAGGAAAAGAAAAATTCAAGATTTGGAAAAATCGTACTCTGAAATATGGGTACGATTTTTTGTTTGAATTTGACAAAAATATCGGGCAAAAAAGTTGCTGCTTTTTCTGAAAAAATATGGTATACTTTTGAGGTAGAGATAATGCATAAAATCCTGATGAATTGGATTTTCAAAAACAAAAATTTACCTAGTGAAACTAAGGCTTTTATGACGTTTGCCGAAAATAAAAATGTTTTGCGAGGAAAAAAGATAAAGGGGCTATTACTGGCCTTGTTTTTGGTGGGCGGATTTTTGCTAAGTTCAAATGTTTTTTTGAAACCAAACACGGCTTTGGCTACGGCTTGCACTGTTAATGCCGATTGTTTAAATGAGGCAGTAAATAAAACCTGTACAAATAATGTTTGTTCTGATTATAATTTACTTGACGGCCTGAAAGCAGCTGCTAGTGATGTCAGTGGTAATGTGGTTACGGATGTCATTGGCGGTGTTTTTACTAAGGCTCTCCAATATTTTCTGAGCGCAGTTCTCGTTGGTCTAGGTTGGGTGCTCACGGTTGCTGCAAGTCTTTTTCAATGGGTAGTAACTCCTTCTAATATTTCTACTGACACAGGACTACTCAACCAGATGGCAGTGAAAAACGTTTGGGTCATGGTACGCGACACTTTGAACATGACTTTCATTATGATTCTGCTTTTTGCCGCTTTTTGCACCGTTTTTCAAGTTGATACTTGGAATTTGAAAAAAGTTTGGCTTAGCATTTTGATCAACGCCTTGTTGGTGAATTTCAGTTTTCCGATTGCTAGAATTTTCATCGACATTTCCAATGTAGCAATGTATTATTTTTTGAATAACTTGTTTAATGGAACAGGTGGCGGAAGTGGGTCAGCTATTATGGCCAGCTTTAGCAGTCAATCGGGCCTCGCTGTATTATTGACTCCGACTAAATACAGTAATGATTCTATAACTTTCTTACTGTTTTCAATAGTTTTTACTTTTATTTTAGCAATAACCTTGCTTGTTTTGGCAGGGCTTTTTGTGATCAGATTGATTGCGCTTACGATGTTGTTGATGTTTTCGCCGATTGGTTTTGTGGGCTATATTTTTCCAGGAACTAAGACTTTTGCCAGTCAATGGTGGGAGCAGCTTTTCAAATATTCTTTTTTTGGTCCGATTATGGTCTTCATGATGATGGTGGCGCTAGCTATTATGAAAGCTATTCCGCAAAACTTTACGACAGCTGCGGCTGGAAATGTGGTTGAGGGTGTAGATCCACATTGGATTGGCACTGCAGCTCTTTATATGATTCCAGTTATTATTTTATGGACGGCGATGGGAATTTCCCAGGAAATGGGGATAAAAGGTTCGAAAGCGATTGTTGACATAGGACAAAAATGGGGAAAGGCGGGCCTGATGAAAATGTCTGGAGCTAAATTCGCCAAAGACACTTTTGGTGCATATCAAACTCGTCGCAAACAAGGTGATGCTGAAAAAATTTCAAACCGACTTGGCAAGTTTGTTGGTAGCCAGCAAGATCGTTTGAGGGCCACACTGCCTGGACGAGGTGGCAAGCAGGCCAACCAAAGATATCAAGCTGATGCTGCTGCTGAAGCGGTTGCAGCTGCAAAACTTCATGACACAGCCAACATGGACGAAGGTCAATTGAGAGAGTTGGCTAATAAGGGAGATCGTTATGAGCGTTCAGCAGCTTATTTAGGAATTGCTGAAAAAGGAAAAACTAAGGGAACTGAAGAACTTGATCAGATTAGGAAAGATTTCGGAGAGGATAGTCAAACCTTCAAACAGTTACAAAACAAAGTTAAGACTTATGATCCAGTTTCGGCTTATGCACATCTTGAAAAAGAAAAACAGAAGGAAAAATGGAAAGACTATGTTACAAGTAACCAATTTAAAGCAAAGGACTTGAAAGCCAACTCTCTTAATGACGCAGACTTTATGGAGGTGGGTATGCAGGAAGGAAGCATAACGCCCAAAGATCTCATTGAATTAGCAGAAAAACCTGGTGTTTATTCTGATAACATTAAGAAATCTTTAATTGATATTGCTGGAAGAACTAAGCAAGATGCGAATGGCGATACTATATTGGCTCATGGTGATATGAAAAATGAGTTTGACCGAAATATTCAAATGGCACATACCGCTGCTACGGGTAAGATTTATAAAGGAATTCAAAAGGCACAAAAAGAAGAGATAATTAAACGACTGGATAAGGATAGTGCTAAAATGTTGGAAGCAACTGAGATTGAAGGTGAAAATGGAGCTGCATTTATTAAGCATGTAAATACGAGTAAGTTTAAAGAGATTTTCGTTAATTTGAAAAAAGACGGAAGCCCCGAAGCTCTTATGTCATCAGTTATTGAGGCAAGCAAGAGTGCAGATGCGAAAACTAACTTGAAGGCAAATCAATTAATAGAACAAATGAGAAAAGATCCAGACATGCGGATTATGTTTGAATCTCTCGGAGGCGAATTTAAGAAGAAAGAAAAGAAAAATAAAAAATAGAAAGAAGAAAGAAGTGAAGATTCCCATAAAAAATCAAAAAATCCAGCTGGATAGAATAGCTGTAGCGCAGCATTTTTATTTGTAATAATAAAACAAAAAGGATGAGTGTTTTTGAAAAAATAGAAAAATTACCAGAGGATGTGAAAGAATTTTTTCATTCGAATGAAGTGCGTTTGGCTATGGAACAGGCTTGTTTTTTGTATGATATCGCAGAGGAAGACATTGAGGAGCTTGCTAAGCCAGTTGGGAATATTTTTTTTAAAGATGTTCAACTTCATGAAATGCCTCTTGTTATTCAGCAGGCGTTTGAAGAGAGTGTTGGTGTTACATATGGAATCTCTTACGAGTTGAATTCAAAAATTTTTAGTAAATTTCCAGAATATTTTGTTGATTCATTGGAATTATTAAAAAAGTGGGAAACCTTGAAGATGCCTTCAATTATTTCTGAAGAAGATGCCTGGAAAAAAGTTTTGGAAATCGAGCCCTGGATTCTTGAACAGGAAAAAGAAGAGAAGGTGGAACAGAAGAAGCAGCAAGATGAAGTTGTCAAACAGCAAGCGAAAATTGACAAACTGGCGCTTGCGAAGGCATTGGAAAAATATCCAAACCTCGGTGAGCAAGCCATCACGAGCAATCCACTTAAGTTGCGCTATTTTCCAACGCCGGTCAAATCCTCAATCAAAAATTGGATCACAGATTATCACGATGCTTTGGGAGCAGGCAAACACGAAACGATGGATCGTGGAAACTATCTTTTTCACAGCGAAAATGGCAAAAAATTAACTCCTTTTGAGAGACAAAAAGTTTCCTTGGTGCTCAAATCTTTGGACGAGGAAATGCCGTTGGACATTGATGGGCAGGCGCAGAAAATTGTTTTTGAAGTTCCTGTTGAAAAGCCAGTTGAAAGGCGAGAGCCAGTCAGAGAAACTTTGGTTAATGAAAATGGACCAATTGTTGGGATGCCAATTGCGGCGAGCAGGTCAGTTGCGCAACCTTTCAGGGAAAATCTGCCAGTCATGGAAACGCCGCGGGCTGAGAAAATTGAAAATCCAATTAACGAAAATTTTGCTAGCAGGAAAAATCCATCGGAAGATGTTGCGCAAGCCAGAATCAGGCAATCACTGAATTTTTCGAATTTCCAAAATCCGCAAACTGCGAAAAAGGAAAATCCGGCCAGTGTTTTTAATTTCGAAGACAGTGATTATGCTAAACTGCAAAAGAAAAACGATGTCAGTCCAAAGCCAGCGCCTAGGTCCGATTTTGAAACTTATTTCGGCGCTAATCGGATAGATGAAACGCAAAAACCGGTTTTTGGTTCATTTAGTTTTTCTTCAGCTCAGAAATTGCCGGTGGAAAAAAATCAAGAAACTCCTCAGCAGGGTTTTGCTTCACCTCAACCTCAGGTCCGAGTTGAGCCAACAGGAAATGTCAAAACTTGGAATTCGCCGGATTTCAAAAATCAAATTTTGCAGGGAAATTCAACGCCAAAAAGACAAGGTCAGCCAATGCAAAACAACGTTCAAGAAAATGGGCAGACAGAAAAACCAACGTCAAAAACAGAGCAAGTTTATTCGCCATATTTCATCCGGCCTATGCATAGTTATAATGGAAACGGCAATATAAACACTCCGCCTGTCGCTTCGCAAGACGACCCTAAGATTAAGGGGAATATGGTGGATTTAAGTTAAATGAAAACAAGACTCTAAAACCTTAAATTCAGGGTTAACTTTTCTTTTAATAGAAAAGTTACAAAAGAAATCCCGCACGTGCTTGTTGCTGGGGCAAAGACTTCACTCTTTGCTAAAAATTCCCGCTGCACTTTTTCTGCTGAAAAAGCTCGCTTGAAATTTTCTTTACGCTCATCATTCGTCTTTTGCCTACGCACTGCGCAATGTGCGGACGAAAAATGCAGAAATCCAGATTCAAATCTGTATATAAGCTATGTTGACAATTGTTGGGTAAAATGCTAGTATCTGGTTAGGAAGATAGGGCTGAAAGGGGTTCGCAGGAATGCGAACTTTTTGTTTTAAAAGGCCTACAAAAATACAAAAACTTGTGTCAGTCTGAAACAAGTTCGCTGTAGTAGTCGTATTATTATAGAGTTCAATGTAATTAAATATAAGTAGAAAATTTTTTAAAAATTCTTTTAATTTCAGTAGTTTTTGCTAAAAGCTAAAAGCTAGTGAAGCTAATGAATCTAAAGTTATTATGGCAAAGAAAAAAGTACAAGATGAAGAGCAGAGTCAAAGTGGCAGATTGGGAGAATTCGGCAGCGCGATTATGCAAATTGCTGAAGAAAAAGGCATCTCAAAGGAAATGGTTATTGAAACCATTGAAGCTGCCTTGTCTGCAGCCTACAAAAAAGATTACGGCAAGAGAGGCCAGCGAATCCAGGCCCAATTTAGCGAAGTAATTGGAGGAGCGAAATTTTTTCTCCTGAAAGATGTTGTTGACGAAACAACGAGGGAATTTATAGAAGTCTCTGAAGAAGAAACTGAAGTTGAAGCTCCTGAAGAGGAACTTATTGAGGGAGAGGAAAAGCTTCCGCGTTTTAATCCTGAACGAGACATCACCTTGGAAGAAGCCAAGAAGCTCAAAAAGGATGCAGTGATTGGAGACGTAATTGAAATTGAACTTGAACCTCACAGTGACTATGGCCGCGTGGCTGCTCAAACTGCCAAACAAGTTATCATCCAAAGAATTCGTGAAGCGGAGCGTGACAGTATGTTTGCTGAATATAAAGAAAAGGAAGGCGAAGTTGTTAGCGGCACAGTTCAGCGCATTGAAGGTCGCAACACCTATATTGATCTTGGAAAATCAGTGGGCGTTTTGTTTCCATCTGAGCAAGTTCAAGGAGAAATTTTGCGCATTGGACAACGCGTGAAAGTGTATCTTTATAAAGTTGAATCTGATCCAAAAGGACCTGGCATTACTTTGAGTCGCACTCATCCTGAAATGGTGCGCAAACTTTTTGAATTGGAAGTTCCGGAAATTTTCACTGGCACAGTTGAAATCAAAGCCATTGCCAGAGAAGCTGGAGCCCGCAGCAAAATTGCTGTTACTTCAAATGAGGAAGGAATTGACCCAATCGGTTCTTGCGTTGGACAAAAAGGTACTCGCGTGCAAGCTGTGATTGATGAGTTGGGCGGCGAAAAAATTGATATTATTTTGTGGAATGAAAAACCTGAGAAGTTCATTGCAGCGGCTATTAGTCCAGCCAAGGTTGTTGACGTGAAACTCGACACTGATCGCAAAGAGGCTAAGGTGACTGTGCCGGAAGACCAATTGTCATTGGCAATCGGCAAGCAAGGTCAGAATGTGCGTTTGGCTGCAAAATTGGTTGGCTGGAAAATTGATGTGATCGGCGCAAAGGTTGAAGTGAAGGAAGAGGCTGCTGCTGAAGAGCAGGCGACAGAAGAGAATGCTGAATAATAAGTTAAAAAATGATTATGAACGAAGTAATTATTATTGGTCATAAAAATCCGGATACTGATTCAATAGTTTCAGCAATTGTAGGTGTGGAATTTTTTTCTAAGGTATTTGGAAAAAAAGCAGTTGCCTATAGAGCTGGTGAACTTAATAATGAGACAAAGTATATTCTTGGGAAAATTGGAATTAATCAGCCGAAACTTCTTGAATCTTTGGAAGATGATATGATTGTGGCACTGGTTGATCACAATGAACTTGGCCAAATTTCTGAAAAAATTGATTTTGATAAGGTTGAATATATACTTGATCATCATAAACTTTCAATTAAGACGGAAAAACCTATTTTTCTTGAGTCTCAAGCCATTGGCAGTACCTCATCTCTGCTTGCGAAAATGTTTCTTGAAAGAAAGATTGCCATTTCGGAAGAAAGTTGTAAGTTGCTTTTGGCAGGAATTCTTTCAGATACTCTCAATCTGACATCTCCAACCACAACGCAGGAGGATAAGGATTTAGCAGATAAATTAAATGAAATAGCAAAGCTTGAAATTGAAAATTTTGTGGCAGAAATGTTTGTAGCTAAATCTAATCTGGAAGGCATTTCAGTTGGTGAGATTATTAACATGGATTATAAGGTTTTTGAAATGGGAAGTTTGAAAGTTGGCATTGGCGCATGGGAGACCACAAGCCCACAAAGTCTTGATGAAAAAAGAGCGGCTATCTTTAAAGAACTGACTGTAAAAAAAGAAGTTGAAAAAATTGATCGTTTGTATTTCATGGTAATAGATATTATCAAGCAAAACGCTCAGCTTTATTTGATAAGTGAAGAAGAAAAAAGTTTAGCTGAGAAAGTTTTTGGCGGCGAAATTGAAAATGAGGTGATGATTTTGCCAGGGGTAGTTTCCAGAAAAAAACAAATAGTGCCACAACTTACGGAAGAACTTAATAAGTAATATATAGTAATAGCATAAAATATAGAGCAGTTTTTTCGCGTTCCATGTTTTGTGTTTCACGAATAAATGATAAATTCAGAAATTAAAAAAATCCAAGATTCTCAGGTGGAAGTAACAGTTTCGGTTTCTTGGGACCAGTGGGAAAAATATTTGGATGTTGCCGCCAAGGAATATTCGAAAGAAATCAAGATTGAAGGTTTCCGTCCCGGCAAAGCCCCGAAAGATATGGTAGAGCAAAAAGTTGGCAAAGGTGCTCTTTTAGAAGCAGCTGCTCAACAAGCTTTGCGCGAAACTTGGGCCAAAGTTTTGGTGGAAAAGAAAATTGAGGCGATTGGTAATCCGAAAGCAGAGCTAACCAAGTTGGCCGAAGGCAATGATCTGGAATATAAAATTGTGACAGCTGTGATTCCGACTTTGACGCTCAAGCCTTGGCGCAAAGCGATTGAAAAAATCAACAAAGAACATGCCAAGAAAGATGCGGCTGTTTCAGAAAAAGAAATCGACAAAGAACTCGAAGATATTGCCAAGAGTCGCGTGCAACATGTCACCGTGGAAAGAGCAGCTCAAGATGGGGACAATGTTCTTTTGGATTTTACCGTCAAACAAGGTGGCGTACCGATTGAAAATGGCACCAGCAAAAATCATCCTTTGATTTTGGGTCGTGGAGTTTTCATTCCTGGTTTTGAAGAGCAAGTGATTGGCATGAAGGCTGGCGAGGAAAAAGATTTTGAACTGACTTTCCCAGTCGAGTATCACGCTGAAAATCTGGCTGGCAAGCCGGCGCAATTTGAAGTTAAGGTTAATGAAGTGCAAGAGCGAAAATCACCGGAGCTTAGCGATGAATTTGCGCGTTCCCTTGGAAAATTTAAGGACTTAGCCGAGATGCGAAAGAATGTCGCTGAAGGCATGGTTGAAGAAAAAAAGCATGAAATGAAAGAAAAAAAGCGTACGGAATATATCGAAAGCTTGATAGAGCTCTCTGAGGTTGAGCTTCCAGAAATTTTGATTCATGAAGAACTTCACAAGATGATTGGAGAATTTGAAATGCAATTGCAGGGCATGGGGATGACGTTTGAGCAGTATCTTGGTCAGATTAGCAAAAGTGTTGATGATCTGGAAAAAGAATGGGAGCCTCAAGCAATCAAACGAGTCAAAGCTGCCTTGGCTTTGGAGGAAGTTGTTAAGTCTGAAGAAATCAATGTGCCTGCCGAAGAAGTTGAAGCTGAAATGAACAAAACTCTGGCTCAATACAAAAAAGTCAAAGATATCGAAAAGAATGTTGATCTTTCCAAATTGTACAACTATGTGAAAGGCACGATGCAGAATGAAAAAGCGTTGGAGCTTTTTGAAAGCATTAAATAGATCATGAGTTTTTTGATTTTCCGAAAGAATGAAATTTTTCTCAAAATATCCTCACCGCTCTTTCTTTTTTAACTAAAATTTTCCCTCAATCAACGGCAACCAATGGAAAATTTCAGAAAAAAGAAAGGCTTGCTCAAGCAATATATTTTTCAAAAATTTATTTTTTCGAAAATCAACCTAACTTTAAATTTTTTATGAACAGCCAATATCTCATTCCGACGGTTATTGAAAAAACCAATTATGGCGAGCGGGCCTATGATATATATTCAAGATTACTCAAAGACCGGATTATTTTTCTTGGCACAGCGATTGATGACGGAGTTGCCAATGCAGTTATTGCGCAGCTACTTTTCTTGGAGCAACAAAATTCCAAAGAGGACATTAAATTGTACATCAATTCTCCTGGCGGATCAGTGAGCAGCGCCTTGGCGATTTATGACACGATGCAATATGTCAAAGCTGACGTGCAAACTATTTGTGTCGGCTTGGCAGCTTCAGCCGCTTCATTGCTTTTGTCAGCTGGCAAAAAAGGCAAGCGCATGATTTTGCCAAATGCTGAAGTGATGATTCATCAAGTTTTGGGTGGAGCTAGTGGTCAAGCTTCTGATATCGACATTCATGCCAAACATATTCTGAAAATCAAAGACCAATTAAACAAGATTCTGGCCAAGCACACTGGTCAAACGATTTCAAAGGTTGAAAAAGACACCGACCGAGATTATTTCATGAGCGCTCAAGAAGCCGTGAAATATGGAATTGTGGATAAAGTGATTAACTAGCTTATGGCTGCGTTAGCTTTTAGCTTATAGGGAAATGTTTTGTTAGCTTATAGCTTCATTAGTTTTTAGCTTATAGGAAAAAGAAGAACAAAAAAATCAGCCTGACGGCTGATTTTTTTGTTTTGTAATTTTCTAAAAGCTAGCGAAGCTATAAGCTATTTTTTTATGTTTCCCTAAAAGCTAATGAAGCTATAAGCTAAAACCTAGTAATCAGAGTGTCTCCCAAATCCCCTTGAAAACTTGGCGCAGGCCTTCGGCGGTGACGGCGTCGTGAATTTCAAAAAGGGAATGCGGTTTGGTGTGGGTGTTTACGATGAGGATATAATCTCCAAACACCGCCTGGGTCACTCGAATGCTCTCGCCACCTGGCCAATATTTCATTTGTCGCGCCGGCAGTTGTTGACCCTCGAAAGAATGGCCCTCTTCTTTTTCATTGGTGACCATTTTCGAAACAATGGTTCCATTGGTTTGTTTCCAATACCATCCCAGCCAATCCCCATAGTGCTTGATTAATGAACTATCTTGCACGCCCCACCAAATTTTGTCACGCTCAAGGCCACTGCGATTCCAATCAGGAGTTTTGCTATACAGATAGTCATTGAGTTGGGCTTCTTCGATGAAACGCACTTTTGGCACGGAATAACCTTGTGATTTTGGTAGCAGGGACAATTCTGGCAAAAGTGATTTTGCAATTGCAAGTTTTTCCTTAGCCTCTCGTTCTTTTTTTTCAGCGTCTCGCAGGATCATCTCAGGCGAAAGTGCCAGAAAATGCAGCCCAGTTTGACCAGTTTCCTCCAAAATAAGCTCCATTTCAGCGAGTTTCTTACCAATCACATAGACTGTTGGCCGGCTTAGTCCGGTCTTTTTGGCGATGCGCGACGGGGCAATGTTGGCGTTTTCCAGCACGCAAAGATAAACGAGAATTTCGTTTTCAGACAGGCCTAGTTGTTGGAGTTTTTCTTGGATCATAAGGATTGTCGCTGTTTTTTTATGTCCTTTGCTAAATGAATTTAACCCAAGCCAGTTAATCGTTGGAGGCTCAACCTCCATTATGGAGGTTGAGCCTCCTTGCATCGGGCAGTGTTTTTATGGATTTAATATAGTGAAATTCTGTAGCTTGTATGAGGTAATTGTAGCATATTCTAAGATATTTGTAAAGCATTTTACGACAGAATATTATAGCTTAGATAAAGCATAAAAGTGCTATTAGAAATAAAAATAGTATAGCCACCTTTGACGATTTGTCAAAAACGTAGTATTATGACTTGTTATAGTTCATTGATATTTCATTTAGGCAAAAGTATCTCCGTCGTTTCTGTGCATCGGCCGATCACAGAAACTAAAATTAAAATTAAACGGAGATTTGCTATGAACAACACACGCACCAACATCTACACCCAGCTTGCTAAGTTGATTGGCAACACTCCGCTGGTCCGTTTCGACAACCTTCTTCCAAATGGCAACACGCTATATGTGAAAGAGGAATGTCGGAATCCTTGGGCCTTCAATCACTACGTGAGAGTATATTTCTCACTATTCCGCCACTTTGAAGCGGCGGGGGTGATTGTCCCAGGGCAGCGGGTGTACGACTTCAGCAGTGGCTCAGCCGGGATTGCGATGGCTGCCATCGCATCTCTGTTGGGATACCCTTGTGAAGTCGGCATGCCAGCTGGTGGCGAAAAGGCTCGCGAAGATGCGATCCTGCAGTGGCTTCCTAGCAAGGAATGCCTGCACCTCACCGATGCTAAGACATACGTCGATGGAGCCGCCTGGTTCAGCTCTCGTCTGAGAGCGAAGAATCGGGACTTGTTTTTCTTCAATCACTCTATGTTCTTTGAGAACGGAGTGGTGAAGATCAACGAGACGGTGATGTCGGCGATGGCGACAGTGGCGGATGAGGTTTTCGCAGAGCTGGGTAGTGTCGGTCCTGACACATTCGTAGCCGTGTCAGGAAATGGAACGACCCAACTCGGATATGGAAGACGACTCAAAGAGTTGTCCCCAAAAACGAGAATGGTCGGTCTGGAGTGCTTCGAAAGTTCCCATACTTTCGAAAAGCTCTATCCTGGTCGCGCTGAGGCGATGTATGGGGTGACGCCAGAAATGCGGAAGCAATTTCCGCGTCATGGTTTGCCCGGAACATCGTTTCCCGTTCACTTTGCTTTACCGGCGTTGGAAGCCTCGGTGCCACTTCTCGCAGATGAGAAGTTGGTCTGGTGGTGGAAAACAATCGGGGCATATGAAGCATTGACGGGACGATCTGTTCCTGCGGACGCTATTTTCTGGGATAGAGATATTCCAGATGAGCTCCAAGGGTATGGTCGAACAACTCGCGCAGGCTATGCGGTGGCAAACGCTCTGGCAGAGGAAACTGCAGGGCAAAGCTACCTCATAGTGGCATACGATTTGGCGGACCGGTACGACTCGCCGACGGGGCGATGAGCAAGACTCGGACGGGAATACTTCACCCGTTGGCAACAGAAAATCCTATCATCCCATTTGTTCTTTCAAAAAGTTTAGGGAATAGGAGAAACGAAGGAGACCTGCACCGAACAGGTCGAAGCGAGTCCGAAAGTCTCGAAAAAACTTTTACCAACTGCCGATATATTATCAAATATATCGGCTCAATTCTTAGGAATATATTTTTTCAAAATGTATTTCTAAGGGATGAAAAAAGTTCATTACAATCAAATAAAATAGGAGCTTATCATGACACAGCCACAGAATGAAATAACCCAGGTGCTTACTTATGAAGAAGTTAACAATTGCGCCGATAGCTATAGTCCTAGCTCTAAAGTGCTTGGAAAGTATGGATACAGATGGAACTACGGAGGAGACTTTCCCGAGGGTAGGAAAGATGTTTGTGTCGCAAAAAGTTTGTATGGAGATGGTGATAAGGAAGAATATCACACCCTGATCCTTATTTGGAAGGATGAGACTGGGGCGATTCAACATCACAAGATTGATTGTTCTTCAAATGGTGGCGTCGTTTACGCTGAGAGTATTAAAGCTCTTGGAAATGAGATTACGGTCTCATATGTAAAAGACGGGAATTACCCATGCAGGGCACCGCAACAAGAAAAGATCGTGACAATCAAGATTTGATTAACTGGCTGACTTAGAAATTTTTCTGAGTCGGCCCAATTCTTAGGAATATATATTTAATGTATTTCTAAAGATTGAAAAAGTTCATTTAAAAAATTATCGGAGAATATTATGAAAAAAGCATTAGTCCTTGGTGGGAGTAGTGATATTGGAAGCGCAATCGTGATAGCCCTGGCTAACTATGAGGTTGTGTGGACATATTGCAACACCACTCGTCAGGAGAATCCTGGTAAAGGAATTTTCTGCGATTTACGAGATATGGAGCAGGTGAAAAACTTGCTTGCTGGAATGAAAGATATCGATTTAATGGTAACAGCTGCAATGCCGTTTATGCCATTTGATAATCTTGATTTCGAGGGATATCTTGCAATCCGTCCTTTTTTGGATGCACATGTCTACGCCATTACATCTGCAAAAACAGTTATGGCTAGAGGCGGAAGAATCATCAATATGCTTGGACAAAGTGTCGAGCATGGATTTTCCGGTTGTGCGTTCAATGCAGGGGCGTTCGCGTTCTTGCATAATCTTGGAAAGAGTATTAATTCCAAGGAGGGACGGGAAGGCAGACTTTCAGTGTGTGATTTCCTTTTAGGTCCAGTGGAAACACGGATTTGGAATGGGTATCCCGAAGAGAAGGCAGATTTTCTTGCGAAAGCAGGCAAGTTTATTTCTCCTCAGGAAGTTGCAAAAACCGTGCTTGAATATGCCGGTATGCAACTTCTTCCAGGCGAATGCATTCTCAACGCATATCACTGATGGATAAATTCCGGACGGGACCACTTCACCCGTTGGCAACAGAACCATTGAAAAATGGAAATGAAGAAGATCCAACCCGAAGCGGATCGCAACGAGTCCGAAAGTCTCGAAAAAACTTTCACCAACTGCCGATAGATAGAATGGTTCTCATCTATCGGCTCATCCCTCAGGAATATATTTTTGTAAAATGTATTCCTGAGGGATGAAAAAAGTTTTTTAAAAATTTAATTAGATAACTAAAATGAATATTTCAAAAAAAGTTTTAATTATCGGTGGAACATCTGGCATTAGCCTTGAAGTTGCTCGTTTATTTAGTGTTACTCGAGAAGTTGTAATTATTGGAAGAAATATCACTAAGATATCAAGCGATCAAGTTTTGAAGAGTGCTTTGAAATTCTCTTGTGATATTGCTGACAGACAACAACGAGAAGAGCTCTTGTGCCAGTTGAAGAGTTTTCATATTGACACAATAATCCATTGCGCTGGGATATTTCAGACACAGGGGCAAAACAAGAGCACCTATGAGAAGGCTTATCAGGGCGTTAAACTTGGCGGAGTTGAAATAATTCGCGAAAGGATGAGAAGTCATCCTGAAGAAGTGAAAAATGTTTGCGCCATCAGCTCGGTCTATACTTTCTTGCCAGATTCGATTGTCCCCAAATTCGAGAAGGGAGTTCAGGAAGAGCTGGAGAGAGAAATATTTTCCTTGAGTGGAATTGTTGCGAACTGTGTTGCTCCTGGCTTGGTTAACACCCCGCTTACTCGAGCTGCTTATGGGGAAGATGATATGAAAGAAATTCTTTCACTTGCCCCAGGGAGCAGAATGCTTGAACCAATGGAAGTCGCGAGAGAGATCTATGAACTTTCGAATCAGCAGGAAATCAGTGGAAAAGTGATTCTTGTTGATGGAGACTTTCTGAAGTTCTTGGCGGTATAAAAATTCGCTAATCGCCGATAGATAGAATAGTTCTCATCTATCGGCTCAATCCTTATAAATATATTTTTTCAAAATGTATTTCTAAGGGATGAAAAAGTTCATTACAAATCAAATAATCAAAGGAGATAAAAATGCAGATAGTTAAAAAAGTGTTAATTGTGATTATTGTGTTGTTGCTAACCGTAATTACGCTTGTAGTTGATTATATTGGCTACATATTGAAAAATGTGATCAATATAGTTGGGTTGTTGATTGGGTTTACAACAAGACTTCTAATTTTGCCAGGGTTGATGTGGCTAAGTAGCTCTAGAGTAAAAAAAATCAACTTTGAAGAAATCTGGAAAGTAGTTGCAGACGCTCCAATCGATTTTAACAGATTAATGGCGGCTTACAGAAATTTTTTAAACAGAATAAAACTGGAGATTAAAAATGTCAAATAGGTTAGAAAGTTCTTTTGGCGAGTCAACTTATGAAATGGTTGACTCCAAAATCACAAAAAAGTTTTTCATGGAAAAGTTCGAAGATTTTTCCAGAAAAACTTTTGAAAATAAATTGATAAGAAGGTCAGTTTATTTCCTAGCGTGTGTATTGTTAGTTGTGAAAATCCTTCTTGAGGCAAAAATCATTCATTTTTGATTCTCTATCTCGAGCGCAAGTGGAAAATCTTTTCCCTTGCGCTTTTTCCATGCTCAAAATCTAATCAACAAACAAAAAATCGCTTGCAGGCGATTTTTTGTTTTTTAAATTTTCTATAGGATATTGAAGCTATAATCTGAAAACTGGCATTCTCGTGTTTTCCTAAAAGCTAATGAAGCTAAAGGCTAAAAGCTATTTTAAAAGTGGCAGCAAACTTTCTCCGTTCATGTCGTCGGCTTTTTGAATGCCCATGATTTCAAGAATGGTTGGCGCAACATCGCTGAGCAGACCACCGACTTCGTTTTGTTGGCGAGTGATCTCTTCTAAGCTTTTTTCGCGATGATTGTCTGGAGTGATGAACCAAAGTGGAACTGGATTGGAAGAGTGTTCAGTGTTGGGTTGGCCGGTTTGAAAGTTCCTGATCTCTTCAACATTACCATGATCGGCAGTGATAAGTATGCAACCTCCTTTCTTTAATACCGCAGGAATGAGCATAGAAAGACTTTTGTCAATTGATTTGACGGCAATGGTGCAAGCTTGCATGTTGGCAGTGTGGCCAACCATGTCAGCATTGGCATAATTTGCCAAAATAAAATCATATTTTTCCGCTTCCACGGCGCTGATTATTTTTTCAGTGACAAGAGCTGCGCTCATTTCAGGTGATTCATCAAAACGTGAAACGGCTGGTGAGGGAACCAGTACGCGATCTTCTCCTGGCCAAGGATCTTCTTTGCCGCCATTGAAAAAGTAGGTAACGTGAGCATATTTTTCAGTTTCGGCAATGCGAAGTTGTTTCAGGTTGTGTTGACTTAAAACTCCACCAAGCCCGCCAGTCAAAATAATGGGTGGAAAGGCTACGGAAACCGGCAAATCTTTTTCATATTCAACCAAAGTGGCGAATTGAATTTTAAGTTGAGTTCTTTTGAAGTCTTCAAAACCTGGAAGCACGAAAGCTTTGGTCAGTTCTCGAGCGCGGTCTTCTCGAAAGTTGAAAAAAATGATACTGTCGCCGTCTTTAACGGTAGCAACTGGTTTACCATTTTCCATAATGACTGATGGCTCGAGGTATTCATCGGTAACTTCTTTAGCATAAGATTCTTGCAAACAGGCAATTGGGTCAGTAGCCTGAATCCCTTTGCCTTCGGTGATTAGTCGGTAAGCTTTTTCAACGCGATCCCAGTTGTTGTTTCTATCCATGCCCCAGTTGCGACCTGACAGTGAGGCAATTTTTCCAATCCCGATTGATTTGAGATGAGCTTGAAGATCACTGACAACTTTGGTACCAGAGGTTTGAGGTGAGTCTCGACCGTCAGTGAAAGCGTGAATAAACACATTGCTCAAATTTTGTTCTTTGGCCATTTCTAGGATTGCATAGAGGTGTTCCATATAGGAATGCACACTGCCTTGTCCAATCAGTCCCATCAAATGAAGATCGCCACCCTTTTCTTTCAGGGAAGTCATGATTTTCAAGAGAGCTTCGTTTTTGAAAAATGATCGGTCCTGAATTGAAAGCGTGATGCGAGGCAAATTTTGATAGACAATTTTTCCGGCGCCAAGAGCCATATGGCCAACTTCACTGTTGCCAGATTCGCCCCAAAAGAGCCCGACTGAAATGCCGGAAGCTTGCAAAGTGGTCATCGGATAAAAGCTGTTAAGTTTTTCAATGGTGGGAAGTTGCGTTTCCTTCAAGACGTTGCCTTGACTGTTGTTGCTGATTCCCCATCCATCAAGAACGACAAGCATGACTGGTTTATACATATTTTTTCTTTTAATCAATTAAACATTCAAACATTTAACCATTTAAACATAAAAACATTCAATCACTCAAAAAGCGTGTTTGAGTATTTTGCTTGTATGTTTAGATGTCAGTATGCCTAGATGGGTACATTGTAGCATTTTTGAAACGCTTTGACAAAATGGCTCTGGTGCTTTACCATGGAGTTAGTGATAAATTAGTAATATTTGACCGCTGTAGCCTGATAACTAACACATCTTCTGCTATAAAAAGGATTTTTGTATCATAATGAAAACAACAACTAACTTACAGAAATCAACTCATAAGCTACTTTTAGAAAAAGCCTAGAAGGCTTCTTTTTCGGTGTGTGTTTTTTGCCAGTCTTGGTGGCAACGTTAGTATGGAAATAATAATTTTTAGTATCGTCGCAGTCGTTGCCGGTTTTATTCTTGGATATTTTTTGCGTCAGTCAATTGCTCGCAAGCGGTTGGACAGTGCGGAGGGAAAAATCGAAAAGTTGGTCGAAGAAGCTGAGAAAAAATCTCAGGAACTTGTTTTGAATGCAAAAAAACAAGCAGTGGAAATTCTCGAACAAGCCAAGAAGAAAGAAGATGAAAGAGAACAACAAATCATTAGGAATGAGCAACGCCTTGAAAAGCGAGAAAATGTGATTGATCAAAAAACTGAAGAAATTGAGCAGACCAAAAAATTGCTTGAACAAAAAGTTGAAGAAGTGAAAAAAATCAGACAGCAATCAGAAGAAACTCGTCAGAGCGAATTGGATAGACTTGAAAAAATAGCTGGACTTTCGAAGGAGCAAGCCAAAAGCATTTTGTTGCAACTGACCGAAGAAGAAAATCGTGGAGCTTTGGCTGAAAGAATTGCCAAAATTGAAAGGCAGGGTAATGATGAGATTGAAAAAAGAGCCAAAAACATCATGACCAGCGTGATTCAAAAATATGCCGGTTCTCACGCGGCGGAAGTTGTCACGACGACTGTTTCAATTCCATCTGATGAAGTCAAAGGGCGTATCATTGGACGTGAAGGTCGAAACATCAAAGCGTTGGAAAAATTAACCGGAGTCGAAATCATCGTGGATGATACTCCAGAAGCGGTGGTGATTTCTGGTTTTGATCCGGTGCGCCGAGAAATTGCCAGAATCACTTTGGAAAAATTAATCGGTGATGGTCGCATTCATCCAACTCGCATTGAAGAGGCCTATGAGTTTGCCAAAAAAGAAATTGACAACAAGGTCAAAGAGGCCGGTGAAGCAGCCACTTATGATTTGGGAATTGCCGGACTTGATCCAAAGTTGGTTTATCTGTTGGGTCGACTTCGTTATCGAACTAGTTTTGGCCAAAATGTGCTCTTGCATTCTTTGGAAGTGGCCCATCTTTCTGGCGCCCTGGCGGCTGAACTTGGGGCTGACGTAACGGTGGCGAAAAAGGCTGGCCTGCTACATGATATTGGCAAGGCGGTTGACCATGAGATCCAAGGTACTCACATCGAAATCGGAATCAAAATTTTGGAAAGATTCAACATGCCGAAAGAGGTTATCGATGCCATGAAATCCCATCATGAAGATTATCCTTTTGAAACACCGGAATCTTTCATTATTGCAGCAGCTGATGCCATTTCTGCTAGTCGTCCTGGAGCTCGCAAGGACACCTTGGAAAAATATCTGAAACGCTTGGAAGAATTGGAAGCCACGGCAAATTCTTTTGCCGGGGTGGAGAGAACCTATGCGATTCAAGCTGGTCGTGAAATTCGCGTGTTCGTCAAACCAGAAATGGTGGATGATTTGGGCGCTCTGAAATTGGCGCGAGAAATTGCTGACAAGATTGAACAGGACTTGAAATATCCAGGCGAGATTCGTGTTAATGTTTTGCGTGAAACCAGAAGTGTGGAATACGCAAGGTAAACTCTACGAATTACGAAAAATACGAATGTACGAAAAATGATTTTAGTATAAATTTTAGAAAGATTATATTTTTCTCACATTAGTACGTTCGTATTTCGTAGGTATGTGTATAACTTATTTGCTTTATTGGCGCTAAAAATAGTAGAATAGGAAGAGTTAGAAATTAAACTATAAACTAGGAAGGAAGGTGACACTATGGCTAATGTAAATAAAGACGCTCTTATCAGCGCAATCGCAACAAAAACAGATCTTTCTAAAAAAGCAGTTGAAGGAGTTATCGAAGCTTTTGAGGAAATGATTACTGAAGAAATCAGAAAAGGAAACAAGGTGACACTAACAGGTTTTGGAACTTTCAAAGTTTCTCAACGCGCAGCTCGAGAAGGAATCAACCCTCAAACAAAGGCGAAGATCCAAATCCCTGCAATGACTGTCCCTAAATTTACTGCTGGAAAAGCACTCAAAGAAGCAGTTAAATAGATTTTATCTGAATATATTTTTTTTAAATATATATAAAAGATAGCAACAAAACCCGCCGTGATGGCGGGTTTTGTTTTTTGAAAAAACTAAATGAGATATTTTAGATCATACGTAATATGGGGTTTTATAAGCTAAGTTGAAAATTTTTATGAGTTTGTTTACTTTTTAGGACACGCTCTTGGTTAGGAGCTATAACCAATCGCTTGCAGTTCGCTGTCGCTCATAATTGTCTAAAAAGCAAACAAGCTCATAAAAATCAGAACTATAAATTGCACTTTGTCAGATATTTTATATTAAATTATTTGCCCTAGCTCAAATTTTTGTTAGTCTCAGGTTGACTCAGCCACATGATTTCAAAGATACTTTTCAAGGTGTCGTGAATTTTTTTGCTTTCAATAATAAGGCCAATGTTTTCTCGATGAGCAATGATGGCGATTTTGTCTTTTGCGTATAAATTTATTTCGGCGCTAAAAAAGAATTGATCGGATTTTATGATTTTCATTTGACGCAAGTGAAGCGGGTCTTTTTCATTCATGCTGTTCATGAATTTTGACTGGACAGCAAACATGCGCATCGGAATTTTGCTGGCAATTCTTTTTTGCATGTAATAATCCAAAATGAAGGACTTGTCAAAATAGTCGATACGATCATCAGAATACCAACCCAGAATTTCCGTGCCTTTATATTGCAGCGTATCCTTGTATACCTCTTTCACGCCTTCAACTCCTTCAAAATAGCGGACCTTGGGTTTGTGATCCATGGCGTTAGCAATGGAAAGCAGCTCTGGCATCAGTTTGCTGATGGTCTCGGTTTTTTCGCGCAGGTGCTCTTCAATTCGCAGGGGATTCTCAGCCAGATAGATGTTTCGGCCTTCTCTCTTCACCAGGCTGACATAGCCCTTGTTTTTGAGGGCTTCGATTTCAAGATAGACCGTGGCGCGCTTGATGCCGGATTTTTGGGTGATTTTGGCGATGTTGCCTTCGCCCAATTCCAAAAGTGCCAAATAGACCTTGGCTTCTTTCTCACTAAAACCCGCCTCGATTAAATTCTTGTATAACATAGGTTTTTCTTAAAGTGATATAAAACATGTCACTATTTTAGTATACACCTTTTTGGCTTAAAAGTCAACTAAGATAGCTTATTTTTGTAATAATCATACAAAACTTGCAAGTATTCTTGATATTATTTCTCTTTAGCCTATAATAACCAGTTACGATGAATGGTTCATTGTGACAAGTTCCTTAAAAAAACGGAGATAAAAATGAGATACATATTTATTTCAAAAAAAGAAAAAGACTATATGAATGCTACCGGGAATATTCCTGATAGCATTAGAAATGCAACGGACGGTTGTTGCTCAGGGATTAAAACTCCAGAGCAAAAAAAGGAAGCCCTAAGGCTTCAAAATGAAAAAGCAATAAGGGATTCCAAAGTGGCAATGGAAAGACTTGCACTCGAGGCATCTTATGATGCTCTCTTGCTAAGCCTAGCACAACGTAAAAAGTGAATACTAGAGTAGAAAAAAGCAGGCCAACTTGAAAATCTTTTCAAGTTGGCCTCCATCCTTGAGAGTATGAAAAATTCGTACTTTCAAGAAATGGAGAAGGCAGGATAATGTGGTTTCCTCCAAAGACGGACAGGCAGGTCGGAGACGCTGAACCGACAATGGTTCATTGAAAATTTAGTAAAATTAGATAAAACGTCAGCAACTTCTATTGGGCCAGTTTGATATTAGCGAAGATTATTCCAAAGCAAATTAAAGATGGCTCGTTGGGTGTCGGCGATTTGTTTGGACTCGATAATGACGCCGATTTTTTCTTCGCCCAGGGAAATGATAGCGACTTTGTCTTGGTAGATGTTAATTTCGTTGGTGATGGAGAATTTGTTTTTGGGGATCATGAGCGTTTGGCGCAATTCTTGCTTGTTGTCGTTGAGATGATTGTGGGCATATTCATCAGTGGGCATGATTAGCTTCTGTTTGATTTTTTTGGCAACTCTTTTTTTGATGTAGGTGCTGATGGCACTTTCGGAAAAAAGTTTGTAGATTCCTTCGAAAGTTGCAAAGCCAAGCACCTCTGACCCATCTGGAAGATCAAGCATTTCATAATAAGCAGCGACGAGGCCTTCTTTGCCTTCGTAGAATTTAATTTTTGGTTTGGCTGGGGAAGTTGAAGTTAGCAGTGAGAGATCAGGAATAAGATTGTCTAAAATTTCTTTTTGGCGATCAATAATTTTCTTGAGTTTTTGGGGCTGAACTGCGCCATAGAGTTTTCTTTTGCCAGAAATGCTCACTTCCAAGAGACCTTTCTCAAGCATTCCACCCAGGAATTCATAAATCGTGCCGCGTTTGAGGTCTGATTTTTGGGCGAGTTTAGAAATGGTAGCTGGGCCGTTTTCCAAGGCAACTAGGTATAAGCGGGCTTCTTTTTGGCTCAAACCAAGTTTTTGAAGTTGACTCAAAGGTTTTTCCATAGCTTTAAGTTAGTTGTTTAAATATTCCGACACTTTAGCTAAGCTTATTATAGTACACTAGATATAATATGTAAATATAGCTATAAATTAGGCAAAAGTGTCGGAAAAACCTCAAAAACAAAGCGTCGGAAAAGTCTTGACAAACCTCAAAATTCGTGCTAAGCTAGACCGTTAATGAATTTTCAGTTAACAATGTTACTTAACAATAAAAAACGGAGACAATCATGCACGGTAATGAAATTATTGATTGCGATGCTTTTCCATTTGTTCCTCCAGGATGGATGATTAAGGAACACAGAAAGGGTGGGAAGTTAGAATGGGTTTCTGAAAAAATTTCTTTGTATTTTTCTGCGGAACAGGAAAAAGGAGAAGGCATAAATGGTTTTGAGCTTCAGAAAAAATTGGAAACAAAGCAAGTGCTCAATGCTAATGTCCTTGATTCCTTGCTTATTAATAAGGACCGTATTCCAGTGGAATGGGAAGATAAATGGGTATTTTTCTGGGGAACAATTTATGTTTGCTATTGTGATCGACAGGAAATTTTAGCTGTCCGTTGTCTTAGGAGCAGTGACGGCCAATGGGAAGGAGATTATGGTGTTATTAATTTTAATTTCAAATGCAATTTTCCTGCTGCAATACTCATAAATTAAAATATTTGTTTAAAAACAAAAAATGGAGACTGTAATGAATCCAGAACATCTTGAAATACTGAAAGGCGGAATCGAGAAATGGAATGACTTCCGTGAAGGTCAATGTGGCGATAAAATCCCAGATTTTAGTGGCGCAGATTTAAGCGGAATGAATCTTCAGAAAGCTAAATTTGAAAATGCAAACATGAATGGGGTGGATTTTACTTTTGCTGACTTAACTGGAGCTGACTTAAGTGAAGCAGGGTTAGCAAGCTCATGCTTTAATAAGGCAACACTTGTTTCAACTAATTTTAGTCGAGCAAGTCTTTGTGGGGCAATTTTCAGAATGGCAAATGCTGAGTATGCACTTTTTGATTCGGCTAATCTTAAAAGAACAAGATTCGGATTAGCAAATTTAAATGGCGCTTGCCTGGCTAATGCTGACCTAAGAAATGCAAAATTTAATGAAGCAAGTCTTGTTTGGGCTGATTTGCATTTTGCATGTCTTTATAAAACAAGTTTTTATAAAGCTAATGCTACCTGCGCGAGCTTTAATGGTGCTAACTTGATGAAGTCTAGTTTTTATCATACAAATCTAGCGCAAGCAACATTCAGAAAAGCTGATTTAACGGAAGCTATAATGAGAAGGTCAAATATTTTTAGCACTGTTTTCGCAGAAGCATGCTTAGAGTCGGCAGACTTCAGAAAAGTTGAGAATTATTATGGAGCTAGTTTTAGATTTGCAAAAACGAAGGATATGAAAAGATGGTAAATTTAAACTTATCGTTAAACAAAAAAAGGAGATAATATGAAAACAAAAAAGACGGCCGTTCCGACCTGGCTGAAGAAATATAAGGTTGGCAGCGGAAGTTTCTTTTATAACGGAGAGAGAATTTCCTATTCAATCATCAGCAAAGATTTTGAACCAAGATTTCCTGGCTTCGTTGGTTTTCCGGAAGGACACCTCTTTATTTCAGAAGAGGTGCCTAAAGACTATCGGAAGCCAATATTGATTCATGAGTTCGTTGAATTCACTGAATTTGCAGGGCAAGTTGATCGGTGTCGAAGAGCAGTAGTTCGTGAATTATTTCATGCCCCCAAGGGCGAGGAATACTCAAGATATTTGGAATATCGAAAGACATTCTTCGAAAGACTTATTGAATTCTATCGCGACTCTAATGATGTGAGCGATGAATTTAAAATGGAAATTCAAGGGAGCTATGAGCTGTTGAAAAAGCTGATAGCTCAGCTGGAGACAGAAGATCTTCCAACAGAATGTCTCGGCGGTCATTCTCTCAAAGAATTCAATAACTTGGATGTCTTTGCAAGAAGGAATATTATCTTGAGAGAAGATTAAACGGTCGTTAAACAAAAACCTAAAGAGCCTGACCAGCTCTTTTTTATTTGGAAAGGTCACTAATTGACTTAAGTGGGAAAATCCTTTAAGATGAATATTAGTTAGTAATCAGCCTCGGGGCGTGGTGTCAACGGCTAGCACGAGTGGTTTGGGACCATTTAGACAGGGTTCGAATCCCTGCGCCCCGACATAAACTGAAAACAGAGAAGACTTTTTGAGTCTTCTCTGTTTTTAGTTTTATATTGAGGCAGGGATTCGAACCGGCAGAAGTGAGCGCCGAGAGCAGACGAGGCAAGCGAACATAGATGAATGCGACCATAGGAGCATTCAGCTCTGCCGCGGGCAACGAGCAATCAGTAGATTGCGAGGCGGAAATCCCTGCGCCCCATATAAAAGACAGGGATTCGAAGGGTATTTCAAAAAAGCAAACGATTTTGCTTTTTGAAAACCCAGGCTCCGGAGGAGAGTTTTCTCTGTGTACTCACGAGAAAGTTTGGATGAGGAGGAATCCCTGCGCCCTGACAACAAAAGCATACCAAGTTGGTATGCTTTTGTTATTTTTATTATCTAGCGAAGCGAGCGAAATGAAAGTAATCTTTCATTTCCGAACGAGCGACGATAACAAAAGGTTAATACCTCGAGGCTTGCCTCGTGAGCCCGAAGGGTCCAGGGCTTGCCCTGGGGTATTAATACCCTTTTATTTTGCGCCAGCCCAAAGGGTTTCGAAGATGGATTTGAAACTTTCGTGAATGTCTTTGCTATCGATAATGAAAGAGAATTTTTCTTTGTAGGAAATGATGGCAATTTTATTTTTTTCATAGATCAACATTTCGATATTGATTTTGAAAAAATTGGGTGGTAGGAACTTTGATTTTCGTAAATGTTCAACATTTTTTCCAGAAAGCTCATGCATCTGCTGGGTTTCTGGCATTAGTACACGCGAAGATATTTTTTTCTTGAATCTTTCAGGTCTGTAGAATTTTTCAAAAAAGTCATCGCCGAAATCTGAGATATATGTGTCTGAAAACATCATCAGAATTTCTTGGTTAGGCACTTCAGCGGTTTTCATGAGAACTTCTTTGATGCCTTCGTCACCTTCGAAATAGCGAATTTCAGGCTTGTTGTCGATGAGATTTGTGAAGGCCAAAAGCTGAGGAATGAGATTGGAGATTTCTTTTTTTCTTTCTTCCATGATTCTTTCCAAATCTCGTGGGTCTTCGGCAAAATAGTGTGTTTTACCATCTTTTTTGATGGCACTAATCAGGCCCCTTTCTTTTAGGTTTTCAAGTGAAAGGTATACCGTGGTACGTTTGATGCCAGCTTGGCGAGCAATACGACTGACAGAAGTCTGGCCAAGTTCAAGGGCGGCGAGATAGATCTTCGCTTCGTTTTCGCTCAGACCCGCGTTTTGAAGTTGTTTGTGGAGCATAAAATTATAAAAAAATAAAACATAAATTGTCATCCCGAGGAGCACAGTAGTGCGACGTGAGAATCTGCGCTCAGATTTCTCGATTCTTTCGTCTGCTGGCGAATTCACTCGAAATGACACAAATATAGAACTCTGTCATCGTAAATGACAACACTTTTATCATAGCATATCTTGAGGAAAAAGGCAACAGATAAGCAAAAAGTAATCTTAAATTTTAAGTCTTAAAAATAAAAATGACATTACTAGTGACAAAACTTTAATTTAGTGTTATACTTTGTTGTTACGATGAATAAGTAGTTTGAAACATTGTGGCAACCGTTTTTTGAAAATTTAAGTGCTCAATTAATGTAGTTAAAATAAAAAAGGATAGAATCATGAAAAAGATTTTTGGTAATTTCGTACATTTCCTTTGGGAAATTCCTGTATTGCTGTTAGTGTTAGTGGGGCATGCGATAAACAGTGCGTGGGTATCTTGCGTTGTTGGTGTGGGATGTTATTTCCTGTGGTTTTTTATCAAAAAAATCACATACAAAATGGGGGCAGAGAGGCAGAAGCAGATGTTAATAGGATGTAGGATTTTTAACATTGCAGGCTTCTTTGCTTTTTTGCTCAGCTTAGATCTTGGTACGCCACTTGTGTTTGATACTATGGAGACTTTCTTTATAAGTCTACATAATCCAAGTGTTATTGTTATGTCTACCACGTTGATGTGCGGGGGTGCGTTATGGCAGAAAGCAAAATATGCCAAGTAATGCTCCCGTAGCTTGATTTTGGTCACGCCCCCCCCAGTTCGTGGTATCGAACTGGGGGATTTTTTTATTCAAAAATCAAACACGCAATGCGAAGTGTTTTTTATTTTTTATTTCTTAAACCCTTCCAAATGCTGCTACAGTTTCAAAATCCATTGGGCTTGTTGGGGATAAAAATATTTTCTAAGCTTCTTAATGTTAGTTTGTTTTATCTCAGCATCTCCTATATTATAAAAAGATAAGTTAACTTAAAGAAAAATATGAACCTTAATGATTTAGGTTGGGAAAAATATCGGGAAAGTTTGAAAGATCAAGAAGGGATTGTTCTGGAAAATGTCGGCAGAGTCGCGGTGGAAAACCGGGGCGGCTATTTGCTGTGGTGCCAAGCTGGCGAACTGGAGGGTATTGTGCGGGGAAAATTCATGAATACAAATAAATTGGACAGTCAATATCCAAAAGTTGGCGACTGGGTGATTTTTGAAAAACTTTCCGGTGAGCAAAAAGCGGTTATTGTTTCGATTCTGCCACGACAGAGCAAACTTTCTCGTCGAAGAGTGGCCAAAGACCGAGAAGCAATTTTGGACAAAAAAGAAGAGCAAATTATTGCGACTAATGTTGATTTGGTTTTTGTGGTGCAAGGATTGGACGGGGATTTTAATCTTGCTCGTTTGGAAAGATATGTGGCGATGGCTAAAGAGGGAAATTGTCGACCAATCATCTTGCTGAATAAATGTGACGCAGTTAGTGATGGTCAAGCAAAATTCGAGCAAGTCAAAAAGGCGCTGCCAGGAATCGAGATATTTTTGATTAGTGCTACGAAAGAAATCGGGCTTGAAAAAGTTCGTGCGCTTATTGAAATTGGAATTTCGGTGGTCTTTGTTGGTTCATCTGGAGCTGGAAAGTCGACGTTGATTAATAAATTGTTGGGAAACCATAGTCAGGAAACCAGAGAAGTCAGAACTGACGACAGCAAAGGAAAACACACAACAACCAAAAGAGAACTGATTTTGCTGCCTAGCGGTGGAATTTTGATTGATACGCCTGGGATGCGAGAATTGGGATTGTGGGCTGGGACTGAAGCGGTGGTGGAAGCTTTTGATGACATTGAGGCGCTTGTTGAAAAATGTAAATTTAGCGATTGTGATCATCAGGTGAGCAAGGGCTGCGCAATTATTGAAGCTGTCGAAAAAGGCGATTTAGTTAAAGAAAGATATGAAAATTTTTTGAAACTTCGAAATGAGCTTAGTCCGAAAATTTTTCAGGAAAAAAGAAAAATACAAGATGCTCAAAAACGCACTTTGCGAAAAGACATTAAACAAAAAGAATTTAGAAAGAAAAAACAAATATAAAGTCAATGTACTCTTTAGTTTTTAGAAGCTAAGTTAACAATTTTTACGAGCTCGTTTACTTTTTAGGACACGCACCTTGGTCAGGAACTATGACCAAGGGCTCAGGCTTCCTGTCAGGCGCTATGGTCTAAAAAGCAAACAAACTCATAAAAATTCAGAAGTAATATTTGTTTAGAGTTATATATCTTGTATGACTTAACAATGTAGCAATATAGCAATTTGAATTTCTTGTTTAAGCTTGACTTTTTCATTTTTATCCTGTATAATGAATTTGTAGAAGTAACGGGTGAAAGCCACGTTACTTTTTTTGTTTATTAATTAGTAATAACATAATCATTTTTGTCAAAATATGGCAAAAAATGAGCAAAAACAAAATGGAAAACAAAAACTGTCCTCATTGTGAGGCAAAAAAAGTGGAAGAGCGGGCCAACGATGAATTTTCATTGGCAGTGCTTATCTCTCTTGTTCCAATGCTCGTTTTCGTTTTATTTGGACAAGTCGGTCTTTTCTAAACCGAACCTTAAAGTCCAAGTGACGAAAGAAGCCGCTAGTGAAACTGTCGGCTTTTTTTGTTGTCTTTTTTGTGGTATCTTGGTGAATATAGGGAATAATTCTTTGTTTGAAATATTATGGCGGGAGTTAACTTCAAAGGGAAAGGTTTGAATCAAACATTGTTTTCCAAAAAAGCTGTGCGCGCAACGGCTGGAAAAAGAAGCAGCGCTTTTAAGGCGATCATGGAAAATAAAGCTGTCGCGAGTGTTATGGATAAACGCGGCGAAAAAAGCGCTTTTTATGATGCACTGAAAAAAAGAGGTCAGGCTGCTGGTAAAAAAGGCATTACCAAAAATGTGCTGAAAAAAGTCTTGGGTGACATTGAGCATTCCGGAGAGTTTAGTCACAAGGAGATGCACGTGTTGGGGGAAGAATTGATCGGAGGGGCTGCCGCTTCCCGAATTGTGCGCGATCATTCAGTTGATCACTCTGAGGGTCATGAGCGCGGCAATGTTCGCCGAAGAAATTTTGATGAAGTGCTTGAAAAGCAGCATTCAAGACACTACGAAAAAATTCAGAGTGGGGTTGAGTCACCAGCCCAAGCTTCAGCAAGAAGACTGATGCTAACGCCAAATAAAAATATAGAAAATGCGTCAAGGCAAATGCAAGGCAATCGCATTGGGGAAATTCTCAGTGAAGACAAAGTGCGTCGTTTCGACCATTTTCATCCTAATGAGGACTTGGAAGCTCAGGATGGAGTGGTATCTTCTGCGCTAGAAAGAATAAAAAAATTAGCAACTGCTACGGCTAGCAGTGAAGAAAGCATCAGACAAGAAGGCAATAGTAAAATTAGAGAAATGTTAAGTAAGGATATTACAAAGAAACTTGATTTTGTTCACTCAGGTACGGAAGAAGAAAAGCAAGTTGAAGTTGTGCCTCTCAAGGAAGAAGAAGAAAAAAAGAATACATTGATTGAGGAAACGCAAAAGAGAAAATTGACACTGAATGAAATATTAAATCGAAATGTCACGGAACGATTAAAATCTGTTGGTCGCCAAAGCAAGAAAGAGAATCAAGTTGAATCAGGAAATGAGACAAATGATGAAACGAGTAAGGATGAAAAAAACAAGCAAACGCGCAGTGAGAGCAATGTTCCCACATCAAATTCCAGTTTTTTGCAGAACAATTCTCAAGCTTTTGGGTATATTGCAAAGCATTTGAAAAGTTTCAACAAGGTGGTTGATTATGATAAAATAAAATCAATCATTGCTAAGATTGCGGAAGATGAAGAAGATGATGAAGAAGAAAAAAATGGAAGTAAATTTACGTCGTAATCAATTTTTTTAAATATAAATATTTATGAAAAACAAGAATCAGATTATTAATATTGCCCTGTATATTTTGCTGGCAGTATTTTTGCGCTATGTGATGGTAGATATTATGGATCGCGGCTCGCTGCTGCTTGAAATTATTGCAATCGGAGTTATTTTTGTGATTGGGATTGGTTTTGTTTTTCGGGGAACGGCTAATATCATCGAGGAAACTACTGAGGTTCTTAAGGATAGAACTGGTTTGGCCGGGGGATTTTTACAATCATTTGGAACGGCTTTTCCGGATATGATTATTGGAGTCACGGCTGCCATTTTAAGTTTAAGTGTTCGCGAGTCGGATTTGGCTAGGTCAATTAATTTGGCTATTATTGCCGCAGCGGCAACCTTTGGTTCAAATATTTACAATATCGTCCATGCCGTTTGGTGTCTTTATCGTCAGAATCTTTCCAATCGTTTGAGCAAAACAATTTTAATGTTTCCACCTTTAAAAATCGGTGGAAAATTGACTCCACTTGATCAACATTCGGCCAAGCCTTCCAAGCGAGAAATGGATGCGGCCATTGATATCCTTTCGGTGCTGACATTGCTGACAGCGGTCGTGGCCGTTTTCATGGTGATTTTTGGACAAGTTAAATCTTTGGGTGGGGTGATTGAAGGAGATGTGTATGAACTTACTAGGCCGGTAGGAATTTTGCTTTTTCTGCTTTGCGTTGGAACCCTTTATTATTTTCGAAAAGATGAGCGTCCGCAGTCTCTGGAAAAAGAAATTATTGAAGAAGAAAAATATTATGCCAAGCAAAAGACCATTCGAATTTGGCTGGATCTTGTGCTTTCGGGCATTGCAATTTTGTTTGCCGCTGAGAGCATGGTGCGAGCGATGGAGGTTTTTGCGCATTTGACTCACTTGCCATTTGTGGCAACCGGCATCTTGGCTGGGGTTATTGGTTGCTTTGGCGAAATGTTGGTGGTGCACAATTTTTCAGTCAATCCGAAAGGTCGTATTGGCGATGCGATTGTGGGAGTGGCAATGGATAATATTGTCACAACCTTGGGCGCTTCGATTGTGGCGGTGATGGGTGGAATCTTTTTGGGAGGAAATTCCTTGATTGTAATTTTCATGATTATTTTGGCAGGTAACACGGTTTTGATTCAACAGATTTCGAGACTTAAAAATGCAATCAAATAATTTACAAGGTTAAAATCATATAAAGACAAAAGCTGAAAAGTGAAATAAATTTGTTGCTAGCTTTTTAAATATGAGTAGTATAATTTTAGCATAAATCATTAATAAAAATATTATGAAAAAAGGGTTAATAGTAAATATGTAATGCTATTTTGCTAAAATTTCATTAATCATTTTTAGTTTTCTGTCCTTTTTCATTCCTCTGTGAATTCTCAGCATATCTTTCAAATGAGCGAATGACCCATCCAATGAATTTGTAGTA
>CAINNK010000019.1 GCA_903851135.1 uncultured bacterium
GATTGATGGAGCTTGGGGCGTCTGGGGCGCTTGCAGCAAGACTTGCGGTGGAGGAACTCAAACTCGCACTTGCAGCAATCCAGCACCTGCTAATGGTGGACTCAGTTGCACTGGGTCAACAAGTCAAGCTTGCAACACTCAGCTTTGCGCTGACAATTCTTGCGCGGCCACAACTTGCACTACTGATACTTGTTGGAACAACTTAACCTGGATTCCTGGCACCAAAACCTGCATACCAGATAATGGTTGTGCCACTAATACTTGTTCGGATTCGCTTTGTTGGAACGGTTCTGCTTGGATTTCCGGAACAAAGGCTTGTACTACGCCATCAATATCTTTTGGTAGCTCATTAAAAAGTGATTGCTCTTTAACATTAACCTGGAATTCTTCCAATACTAATTCCTGCATTCCAACCAGTGGACCAACCGAATGGATGAATAAGAATTTGGGAACCTCTGGAACTTTATCAACCATCTTAAATGGCAATCAGACATACAAAATGAGTTGTTCTAATTCAGGCGGTGGAACAAGCACTGCTGAATTTTCTGGAGGATGTACCCCGCCAGTGCCAGTTGACAATGGTTGCGCCGCTAACACTTGCACAACAACAACCTGCAACAACAGCATCGCCATCGTCCAAGGCACCAAAGTTTGCGCCGACAATTCTTGCGCCACTACCACCTGCACTACTGGAACTTGCTGGAATAATCTAACTTGGATTCCTGGCACTATGGTCTGCGCTGACAATTCTTGCGCGGCCACAACTTGCACTACTGATACTTGTTGGAATAATTTAGCTTGGATTCCTGGCACCAAAATTTGTGACAATGGTTGTGCCGCTACAACCTGCGTTGGCAATACTTGCAATAATGGAATCATTTCAAATGCTCCCGGACTAAGCGGAACACTGACAACAAATTGCACCCAATCAACAAGTGCTGCTGAAGCATTTTGCTCAGAAAGATCAAATTGCGGCAAAAGCATTGTCAATGAACTTGCCTGTGCAACCTTTAATACTTGCAGTGGTCAAACTAACAGTATAAAACTCAATACTTGCACCAGCCAAATAGGACTTTGCCCAACTCCAATTAAAGTAACTTGCCCTCCTTGCAGTCTTAAAATTAAAAGACATGGCTGGAGAGAGGTTAGTCCCTAAAAAACCACATTTCACATCATATAGTAATTTAAAAAAGACAAGGATTGATCCTTGTCTTTTTTCTCAGCTAAATTAACTCTTTGATAAATTCATTTACCAAAAAATTCTATTGATTTAAATCTTGTTGTTGCCCTATCCACCGGTTATACATCGGATCAGTTGGCGAAGGCATTGCAATACTAAACGAACTTACAGCTGGATCATTTTGCAAATCACCGCTTGGAACATATTCTATGCGCTGCTCAACTCTAGACTGATCAGCTTTACTGGCTCGTTCTTGCGACATTTTCTTGCCTGACTTTTTGTTATAATAAGTAATAACTGCCGACATCCCTCCGCCTTGATTAGCACTGCCGTCTTGAACATCATAAGCCACAAAAGTTTCTTTGGGTTGATTGAGTAAAACTTTTTGCATAAAATCTTTCCAAATTGGCGCTGCCACAAAAACTCCATCTGAACCAACTTTCATGGGATGATTGTCATTATTGCCAGCCCAGACTCCAACCGCGATTGAGGGAGTGTAACCAATAGTCCAAGCGTCGCGAAATTCTTGCGTTGTGCCAGTTTTGGCTGCCACCACTCTGCCATCATCCAAAACCAATGCACTCTTGGGTCCAAAAATTGGCGCCCTAGCAGCATTGTCAGACAGAATTGAATTTATCTTACGCGCAACTTGTCCATCAAGGACTTGTCGAGAATCCACTGTTTCTTGCTGAATAATTTTGCCAGAGTGATCAATGATTTTGACCACTGATTGCAAAGGATTGCGCATACCCTCAGTTGCAAAAACGGAAAATGCACTGGTCATGTCGACCAGCTTCACTTCTCCTCCACCCAACACCAAAGAAAGCCCATAACGCTTACGATCATTAAGCGTTGTAATTCCCATACGATGGGCCAAATCAAGTGTGCCATCAATACTAGCCAAATATAAAGTTTTCACCGCTGGAACATTGAGCGACTGCGCTAACGTTTCACGCATAGTCAAAAGACCATGAAACTGTCCGTCATAATTTCTAGGAATATAATCCTTACCATTGCCGTCTGGTCCAAAATCAGTTGGGCCGTCCAAAATTTTAGTTTCTGGCTGATAGCCGAGTTCAAAAGCGTGCGCGTAGGCAAACGGTTTGAAAGAAGAACCCGGCTGTCGAGGACTAGTGGTCACATTGACTTGACCATCAATTGTCTGATCAAAATAATTTTTACTGCCCACCATCGCCAAAATATTTCCGTCTTTTGGATCAATAGCAACCAGCGCAGCATTCGTCGCGCCAAGAGCAATATTTTTCGCAGCTCCAGCAATAATAACCTGCTCGGCTGTTTTTTGCATATCATAATTAAGTGAGGTATAGATCGAAAAACCGCCAGTTTGCAAAAAATCTCTGCCATATTTATCCTCCAACTGCTGGAGCACATAAAAAACAAAATGCGGCGCAACAATATTTTGCGCAAGCGGTTTTATTTTCGCAAAAGTGTTAAGCTGCATCGCTTTTGCAACATCAACTTGCGAAGCAAACCCCAATTCACCCATTCGCAGCAAAATATTTTTTTGTCTGAGTGCAAGTTCGCCGTGATGATTAGCATAGGGCGAATAATATGATGGAGCCTTAGGAAGGGCTGCCAAAAAAGCTGCCTCATCTAATGATAAATTCTTGGCTGCTTTCCCAAAGTAAGTCTGACTAGCTGTCTCAACCCCGTAAGTGTTAGCCCCGTAAGGAACTTCGTTTAAATACTGATCAAGAATTTGGTCTTTAGTGTAATTGTGTTCGAGTTTGATTGCAAAAACCGCTTCAAGAACTTTACGTTGGATTGTTTGCTCATTTGTCAGAAAAGCACTGCGAGCCAGTTGTTGAGTGATCGTACTGCCACCTTGACGAATCTCATCATTTTTCAAATTAATCCTCAGGGCTCGCAGAATAGCCAATGGATCGATTCCAATATGATGATAGAAATTACTATCTTCAGTAGCGATAGTGGCGCTGCGAACGACATCGGGAATTTCACTATGCGAAACCAACTTACGATTTTGTTCACCGTGAAGTTCATACAGTATGTGCTGACCCGTGCTATCATAAATCGTTGAAGTCTGATTTACTTTTCGAGTCACCAACTGACTGGCAATTGGAGTTGCCGACCAATAAAGCCAAGCAAACGCTCCAATGGCAATAATGACAGTCAGCAAAAATGCATCAACAAGGCCTAGGCAAACTTGCCAAACATAGTGTCGGACTGATTTTCGCTTTTGAATCTTCATATACTTCATACTACAACAATTCCTTGTCTTTATTCAAATATCTATTTAAAAAAGAAAAAGCTTGCCACCTGGGCAAGCTTTTTTCAAAATTCAAAGCACCATTTCCTAGCAACCGAAGTCGCTGCCATCTTCATCGTCGTCATCTTCTGGCTGAGCGCCAGCGAAAAATTTCTTTGTATAAGCTAAGAGCATATTGTTTTTAAAAAAATAATTAATAAATTAAAATTCTAGCCAATTCCAAAATCTAAAATCTAGCAGCATCTAGCATCTGTTATCTATTTCACTTCATAAGTCAGCCCAACCTCAACAATAATGTCCTGTGTGCCTGCTGGAACTTGCGGAGGCGTAGCCTTGACTGAAGACATCTCAGCGCCGCCAAAACCTCTTGCATCTGAAGAAACTGCGGCATCTGGAGACTGCAAGACATTATCATACCAATTCACAACTTTGCCAAGTTTGATCCCGGCAGCATTTGCCAACCCCTTTGACTTTGATTTTGCGTCACCAATTGCCAAGATTCTAGCTTGCTGCTTCAAATCGTTGATGTTTGAAACTGTAAATTCAATTCCTTGCACTTGATTTGCTTGAGCGGAACCAGCTTGCGCCACCACTTGAGAAACGATTTCCGGATTATTAACAATATCCGAGACTTTAATAGCGAGTCTTTCATTGGCACTATAGCCGGCAACTTTTGATCCCCCGTCAGTATAATCATATTGAGGATTCAAAGTGTAGGTTTGCGTCTGAATTTCTTCCTTTTTAATTCCTAAGCCTTCCAGAGCAGCAGTTGCTCTTGAAATTTTTTCATTCAATTGTTGCAAAGCCGCATCGGCGGTTGGCGCCTTATCAATTTGAACCCCAAGCGTCACTGTGGCAACGTCAGGTTGATAGCTAACTTTTCCTTGACCCGTGATGGAAACTTGGTTTTGCTTGATATTCACAATCCGATCTCGCAAAATTGAGACCACCGCCACCGCGGTCACTGCCAAAATCAAAAGCACAGCAACGACATATTTCGGCTCTAAAAAACTTTTTAGTTTTGTTTTAATCTCTTCATTCATAAAAATTTTCAGTTACCAATTAACAGTTACCGATTACTGATTACTAGTTACTGATTACTAAGTTATTTGAACGAAACCAATTCAACATCAAAAATCAAATCTGTATTAGGCGGAATTGATGATCCGGCACCCTGTGCGCCATATCCCAAATCCGACGGAATGCTCAAAGTTCGTTTTTCGCCAACTTTCGCCCCTAAAAGTCCTTGATCCCAACCTTTAATAACGTTTCCCTGGCCAACGACAAAGTCAAAAGGTTTTCCTCCGTGCAAAGATGAAGCATCAAAGACAGTTCCATCTAAAAATTTTCCAGTATACAAAACCGAAATTTTGTCTCCATTTTTGACCACGCGGTCACCTGTGCCGGCTTGAGTTGTTTTGATTTCTAATTTCATTATTTTATTGTTAGAATTATTATTAGCATTTGCATTTACATTTGCATTTGTTGTAGTTGCAGTACTCGTCTGACCGCCAGCATCCGCCGTGGCCGCCGTACCTGGATTTGCAGTAACAGCTGACTGATTATCAACAGCACTTGTAGCTTCAGGCTTTACCTGACTAGTACTGCCATTATCTGCCACTTTTTTTGCTTCTACTGGCTTATTGAGCTGCACATCACTAAGATCTTGAGGATTGTCAACACTTGTTTTAGCGTCACGAATAAGTACGTAACCAGTCACTGCTGCTGCAATAATAACCAGTACAATTAAGATTTTTTTTCCTGCCATTTACCCTATTAAATAAGATTAGAATCTCTTCGATAAAAAGCTAAACAATCTTATTGTGCTAAGTTTTACTTAATAATATACCCTTTTAATATAAAATTCTAATCTTAATTTTAAATTTTTACTAAAATTGAAAATTATCTAACGGGGTGAACTTATCTATTTTAAAAAATTACCTAACTAATTATAGCACCCCTTTTTAGAAATCCCAACTGCCATTCATACTACTGGATTGGGTATAATTAACCACCGTGCCTTCCAGAAAATTACTTTTGTCGCCATTGGCGTCTTGCAAACGATCCAGATGCTTGTAAGGATTGGTCACAACTTGCGGAAAAAGCGGATCCAGACCCAGCATCGCCAAGCGATTGTTGGCCAACCACTGGGTGTATTCCTGCGTGGTCTGACCGTTCATGCCGACGATTCGATCGCCCAAGATATGCTTGCTCCACTGAATTTCCTGGGCCACCGCCACACCCATCATCTCTCTGATTATTTCTTCACTATAAATTGCCGGGAATTCACTGCGAATTTCTCTGATCATATTGGCAAAGATGGTAATGTGGGTCAATTCATCCCGCCGAATGTAGGCAATCACCCTGCCCGTGGCCATCATTTTCATCTTGTCCACCAACGTGTCAAAAAAAGCAAAGCCATTGTAAAAATAAATCGATTCCAACAAAAAATTTGCCACCACCGCGCGAAAGAAATTTTCATCCGACGGCTTTTGCAGAAAGTTTTCATAAATCTGACCAATATATTTGTTGCGCTCAAGCAAAATCGCGTCCGTGCGCCAGAAATAATAAATCTCATCGCGCTCCTTGCTATCCACCACTGTTTCCAAAATCGTGGCATACGACTGTGAATGAATTGATTCTTGATAAGTTTGAATAGCTAAGATTAAATTAACTTCCGGCGAAGTGACATAGTCAGAAAGATGCGGCAGATTAACCGTCTGAATTGAATCCAGAAAAATCAAAAACGACAAAATGCCCTTGTACGCTCGCTGCTCTTCAGGAGAAAGATCGCCATGAAACATTCTGGCATCATCCTTGAGTCCCGAAACTTTTTCCGGCACCCAAAAATTCCCGATCATTACTTGATAAAGTGATTTAGCCCAACTGTATTTCACCGCATTCAGATTAAACAACCCCGTGGTCTGACCTTTAATAATGGTCCTGGCCGACACTTCATCATTGCCCTCAGGATTAAACATTAAATTCATTTTCATTTTTTCCATATTTGAATAACAGATTCTAGATTCATGATTTTAGATTCTAGAATTTTTTAAAATTAAATTGACGTAAATTTTCACAAATATTTAGCAACATCTAAAATCTAGATTCTTGATTCTAGAATCAGCCCTAAAGCTAGCCGCTACAACTAACACAATTATCCTTAATTTCACCAGAGAGGCTGCGCACATAATAAACTGTCTTGATGTCACTTTTCCAAGTTTTCACATAATATTCATAAAGTTGCGCCGGGCTGGTTTTGGAAGGGTCAATCATCCATTCAAAAGAAATCGATTGATCAACCCATTTATAAAGCACCGCCATCATCTCAATCACTTCATTCATATCCATGTTGATATATTCTTTGTAAAACCAAAAATTTTCTTTGCTAAGTTTTGGCGCCACTCGCACAGTCAAAGCCGAAAGATTGGTTTCCACAAAAAACTTTTTATAAATCGGCAGCAGCGCCGCCGTCGTGCCAACCACGCCAGCTGTCGAAGTATTTGGGGCTGGAGCAGTGTGATAAGCAAAGCGCACGCCAAATTTTTTCATGTCCGCAAAAAGCTGGCTCCATTTTTCTCCATCCTTAGTGTTTTCCACAAACCACTGCTCGGTTTTGCCTAAAATTTTTCCCTTGTCATATTCGCTGCCTTTGTAGAGCGGATAAGTTCCCCGCTCCTTGGCCAAATCAACTGAAGCGCGATAAGTTGCTAGGGCGTACTGAGAAAACAATTCATCCACAACCGTCCGCGCTTGCTGACTGTCATAGGAAATTTTTTGCGTGGCCAAATATTCCGCCAATCCAAGATAGCCCAAGCCCACAGAGCGATAACGCAAGGCCGTTCGTCTGGTTTCTTCAATAGGATAATAATTAAGTGTGATTACATTGTCCAATATTCGCATCGCAATCGGAATAATTTTTTCAATCATTTCCGGTTGATTAACTTTGGCCACGTTGATTGAAGCTAAATTGCAAACCACCGTGTCTCCCGGCTCATATTTGATCAAGATTTTTCCATCCTCCAAAGTTTCTTCGATGAATTTTGAAGCCGAAGTGTTCTGACAAATTTCCGTGCAAAGCTGCGAGGAGTAAATATTGCCTGCGTGCTTGTTGGGATTCAGACGATTAACCGTATCGCGAAAAAACACATATGGCATGCCAGTTTCAACCACCACTTTCAAAAATTTCTTGAAAAGTTCTTTGGCCGAAACGGTTTTTTTCATCGTGAGCCGCTCGTCTTTTTCCAAAGTCGCATAAAAATCTTCAAATTCTTTTCCGAAAGTGTCTTGCAAAGCTTTGCCATAAAGTTTTTTGACTTCATAGGGATCAAACAAGCTGATTTCCTCATTGTTTTGCAATCTTTGCATGAAAAGATCTGGAATCGCAACAGCTGGAAAAATGTCAAAAGCCTTTGACCGAATGTCGCCAGTTTCCGTTTGCAAATCCAAAAAGTCATAGATATCTAAATGCCAAATGTCGAGCGTCACTGAAACAGAACCGATGCGAGCGCCGAGTTGATTGACTGAAACAGCGGTGTCATTGATGACTTTCACCCAAGGATTAACCCCACCAGAAACCCCCATCACGCCCCGAATAGAGCTGCCACGGGCGCGAATGTTGCCGAGATAAACCCCAACCCCACCACCGAATTTGGAAATCTGGGCAATATTTTCGAAAGCATGATAAATTGCTCGCAAATCATCATCCACATTCAATTTGAAACAACTTGAAAGTTGATGAAAAGTTGTGCGCGCATTAAGCAAAGTCGGAGTCGGCAAAGAAATCTGCTGCTGAGCGCACGCCAAATAAATCTGAATTGCTTTTTCCAAACGAACTTCTTTTTCCTCTGGAATTGCCAAGAATAAACCAATGAAAAAATACATCTCTTGGGGAAGCTCCTTGATAATCTTATTAGGATTAAGCAAATATCGTTTTTGCAAAGATAAAATGGTAGTATAACCATATTCGAAATCTAGCTTAGCATCGATGCTTTTGGCCGCCAACAAAATTTCTGCGTCGCTATACGCATCCCGCAATTGCTTGGCATAAAAACCTTTCTCAAGATAGTCGTGGAAAAGTGCCAACACGGCCTGCGGCGCATAAATGTCTGCATGCTTGAGGCCACGATTGCGAAGCGCTTCTTTATACAAGTTAAAAAGCGCAATTCTCCCCGCCACTTCCTGCCAGAAAATGTTTTCCACGCTCACCAAATCGATGCAAGCCTTGATCAACAATTTGTTGATATCTGAAGTTTTGATCTCGTCGACAATGTTTTTTTTGAAAGTCTCCAGCAAATCCTCAAACAAACAAGCCTTTTCATGGCCAACCACTGCTCGGTCAAACAAAGCCTTGATTTTGGCAATCTCAAAAAGCTCCTTGCTGCCATCAACCTTGATCACTTGCATTGAATGCTTTTCAAATTGCTCAATCAGTTTTTCTTTTTTTTCTTCCCGCTTTTGACTTTGCTGATTGCGATACAAAATGAAAGCCTTGGCAACTTCATACAAACCATCTTTCATCAGATGTTTTTCCACCACGTCTTGGATTTTCTCCACACTAGGGATGCCAGCTTCAAAATCTTCTGCCGACAAGGCAACCAATTCTGCAATAACGTCATCAGTCATTTTGACGATGAAATCTTTGCTGAGTTGCCCGGTTGCGTCGCAAGCCAATTCAATTGCTCTTTCGATTTTGGACCTTTCAAAAGGTGCCAACTGGCCACTGCGTAATTTCACTTGTTTTATTTGCATATTTTTTGGCAACATACGCAATATATGATTTTAGCTAGTGAGTACCTCTAAATTTTTACGAGCTTGTTTGCTTTTTAGACCATAGCGCCCAACAGGAAGCCTGAGCGATTGGCTATAGTTCCTAGCCAAGAGCGTGTCCTAAAAAGTAAGCAAGCAAAGTAAAAGTTTCTAGTTTAGCTTCTAAAAACCATAAACTACGTCTTATTTTTTTTGATTATTTTTTTATCTAAATTTACTTGATTGCAAAGAAGCTTAATGTGCCGTTTTTGGCACTTTTATACTACATCTTGTGTAGCGTTAAGTAATATTAACACAAGACAAAAAACCCAGCAAGCCTTTCAACTTGCCAGGTTTTCCCCGCCTTTCAACTATTTTTTCAACGATATCCACCGACTTATCCACAAGGGGAATTAGAAAATCCGAAAAACATTTCCAATGATGACAACCAGCAAGATTGATAAGCCTGCAAAAAATGAGATGTCTGCCACAAGTTCACGTCGCTCCATTTTTTTATCCGTTTGACTTTTCATTGACAGAAAAGAATAAAACGAACTAAAGGCAAAAAATACCGCCGCAATACCAACCACCTTGTCAGTAATTGTTCCACCAGAATAACCAATATTTTTCAAATAAGTGATAATAATAAAACAAAGACCCAACAAGTTAGCTGAAGTATTTAAGATATGCGGAGAAGTATTTTCTTTCATGGCTGTTTCTATTAAAGGATTATAAATTCATATGTTTTTTAACAATTCAATTATATCATAGATTCTGACGATTTTTTTGTTTGCATTCTTCTACGTTTAATTACTTCTCCACTAGCTGATGGATTGAGGCTCGCTTCTGCCCGCTCGATTCCTCATCCCGAAATGATGTAGGGAAATCCTCTTCCTCCAAATTTTCCCGTGAATACACAGGGAAAATTTTCCTCCAGAGCCTGGGTTTTCAAAAACGCAAAATCATTTGCCTTTTTGAAATACCCTTCGATTCCCCTTCACAATTCTAACCACAATTAAAAATACCAGGACTAATGTCCTGGTATTTTTAATTGTTTTGGAGCGGGTAGGGGGAATCGAACCCCCCTCCTCAGCTTGGAAGGCTGATATAATAGCCACTATACGACACCCGCTTATCTATTTTGTCTAAACAAAATTCCACTTGCCTGAAAATAGTTTAACACAATTTCATTTCAAATTCAGGTTTTCCAATGTTTATTATGGTAACATGCGCCGCTAAGTCTGGCAAGAGCCTATTCTTTAATTTATCTGCTACTAACTCGACTAGATTCTCAACTGATTCTACCATCTTATAAGCCGCTTAAGATCGTTTTTATTGTACTCCCCTTTATCGCCATACCCGAATTCTGAAAATCCATATGAGTCATCAGACTTATCAGACCAATTCCAAATCAATGCTCCAACACCTTTACTGGAACTTAAAATATCATTAAGTACGCCTAGAGGTTTTTCATTGAAAGGCAGTGTTGCTTTTGAAACGCCAATTTCACCAAGAATGAACGGCTTATCATCTTCGTTAGTAACTTTAATGTATTGTTGCAAATTGCTTTCGACTTCATTTTTGTCAGCATAAACATCTCGCCCTTCAATATTGAGATATATATGCGCCGAACAAATATCTACTAGCAGTGCGCCACAAAGATTACGCACCTCGAGTTGTCTGTTTTGATTGACAAAATTTGTATCAGTTTCAACTGTAATAAGGTGATTTGAATCTTGCTGCTTGATATAATTAGTTATTTCTGAAAACCATTGAACAAAAACTTGACTATCGTTATCAGCAGAAAATCTTGGCTCATTAATAATTTCCCATGCCATAATCGTCGGGTCTTCGCTATATGCCAAACCATTTACTGTGTTTTTTCGCGATAAGACATGATTTATATAATTTTCAAACAATTGCATAGCTTTAGGATTAGTGTAAAAAGCTTCTTGATTGTTAGGGCCAACACCTATCCATTTCAAGTATTGTTGTTCGCCGCCATAATCAGTCCAATTATTCAAAAGTACAGGTATTAACCTGATATTATATTTTGTTGCCTGAGCAATTAAATAATCAGCATTTTCGAATCTGTCTTCATTCATAACTCCAACCTGTGGCTGGAAACCGTCTTCATTTCCATCACCAAACAACCAGAATCTCACAGTGTTCACCCCTAATTCACTAAGATTTTTCAATGCATTGTCAATTTGTTGAGTCGACTTATACGCAAGATCATAAGAGTTAACCCCCTTAGGTAAAAAAATATTTTTACCGAGAAGTAAGGAGGCTCCATTCTTTTTTATAAAAAGCTCACTTTCGTCTTTAAGTTTGAAAATATTAGCGTGTTTACCCCTATATACCAAGGAGTAAAAATCCAAAAAATTATTTTTGTTCTTTTCAACTAAAGAAGTATAAAGGGCCTCGCCCACATCACCATTTGGCATAACAATAAATTTTGCATAATCCTCTGGTGCTACTAAAGCCTTTTCCCACACGCCGCTATCACCTTCATGAATAAATTGCTTCAGAGAAAAACCACTCCTAAAAGCAACTGGGTTGAAGTGCGACATTGAGAGAAGAATTTTATCATTCCCACTCACCAGCAAACTAAGCTGACTAGAAACATCTTCATTTGCAAACGAACTTGATCCAATTGTTCCATCAATAACAGTAATGATGCCCTCCTTTCGTAAGAAAATATAGCCTTGTGCAAAAACAATTACAATAGCTAAAATGGCAAAATATTTTTTATTATTTACAAAAATTCCAACAAGCACCGCTACCAGTGGCAAAGCTAAAATCCCATAACGAACATTAAAATATAAATCCGAAATATGCCCGCCAGGCATCCAATTCAATTCCGGCATATTAAGAATAGAAAAGCCAAAATATAGCGCAATGATATTAAATATTATTGGCGATGATAAAAAAACAACCAACAAAAATTTTGACTGGAATTTTAATGCAATTTTTTTTCCAATAAAAAAGCTGCCCAGTCCCAAGAAAGCAAGCGCCAAAATAAAGACACCCACGTTATCCTTCATTGCATACCAATAAGAAAGCATGGACAATCTAATGTTGCCCTTTGTGATGAGTCCTGAAATTGAACCTATGTGTGATTGTTGAGCATGTGCCGAATAGGGACCAAGAATGAAATACAACGGATCATTAAATATAAGCAGATTCCAAAAAATCCAAAGGCTCAATCCAAGCATAATAGGAAAAGCGAATAAAATAATTTTTCCCATGACTTGCCTTAATTTTGACTTAAAGATAAATAAATCAGCATATGCCACCAATAAAGCTTCGCATCCGATCACGAACCATCCATCATAACGAGTTAACACCTGAAGAAAACCAAATAACCCCATTAATATTAAATATTTATTATTATTGTTTTTTAGCCACAAAACAAAAAAATAAACTGATAATAAAAATAAAGCCACATACAGTGGCTCTGTTAAGGCGGTGGATTGCAAATACAAAATATTGAGATTAAGAGCAAAAACAAACAAAGCCACCACTGAAGCCAGGGAATTATTCGTTACGGATTTCACAATCCAATACACCACGATTGAAGATGCAATGTAAGAGAGCATAGAAAAAAAGGCCCCCGCAAATCCGGAGTGCCAGGCCCAATTATTCCAAATCAAGCTCAACGAAAGAATGTGGTTAAGTGGAAGCCAGACACTACCCAATTGATAAAATCCTGGATTAATATTATCAATGACTTGACGAGAAATATCCAAGTGAGCCATTGAATCATTATAGGCAAGTCCAAGACCATTCCTATAATAATAAATAAACGCTCCGATTGAATTCAGCAATAAGAAAATAACAGCAATCTTTAAGTGATACTTCTCAAAAAAATTGCTTATCTGCGTCTTCATTTTTCGTTTAAAATTATATGGGTTTGATTATTATCTGTAATCTCAATATTTTCTTCCGAAAAACCTTCGGCTGAAACAGTTATCTTGATTGGAAAATTTTCAACATGCATTATTTCGAAATATCCATCCTCAGTAGATAACGTACTGCCCCCTGGAAAAGAAATATGGGCACCACTAATTGGATTATTCAATTTATCCGTTACTACACCAAAAGCATTTTTGGAAATAAAATACTTTTTCAAAACATCAACAGCAGCAGAAGGCTTTCCGTCAATGTTCCAAATTCCAGTAGAACCACCAGCGTTTAACCAATAATTCACGCCGCCAATTCCATCAACGACACTAAGTCTTGCCAAAACATCATTAATCCATTGGGCTTGTTGAGTTTCAGTCATCTTTCCATTGATTTCTGGAAGTGGAGCCCCGAATTCGCCAAGTATCACCTTACTACCTGTTCTTGTTCTTATATCTTTCAAATCAGCCACTAAATTTTCCGGAGAACTAACATAGTGATCAACAACAATAATACCATTCATTGCCTGTGTCGTCTTCTTGTCCATGATCAAATTTGCAATATCTGCATTCATAGGATAGTAATTAGAGGAAACTCTTTTGCTAATTGTATCAAAAGCTTTTTGCGTTGAAGCATATTCAGAGATTATAAAATTCCTAAAACCATCAACGTCTCCAGTCTGACGAGGATCGCCCGGGGCACCATTTTCACATTCCGGACAAGCCGAAAAAATATCACCATCTTCAAAAATATCCGGGTGATTCAAAATAAATTCAGTTGTTTTTTTAATATGCTGTTCACGATTTATTTTCGAATAACCAAACCAACCTTCCCAGCCAGACAGATTTCCTCGAAACCAAACATGCAAATCGTACTTTCTTGCGGCTGCAACCCATTTAGATAACATAGGGAAAAATTCCTGATCGTATGGCGTATCGATGGAAACGAAGTTTGCACCAGTTTTGGCAATATTTTTAACTTGAGCATCAATAAATTTCAAAAAATTTTTATCCTTGCTTTTTTCTCTTGCCAAATCCCTTGAGTATTTCATCGTGTCAATTGACTGGATACTCCAGCTTTTTTCCGCTGGTTTCGAAAAAATTTTAAGAGTAATCGGGACATCTTGCTTAACGATAACAGAGGGAAGCAAAGAAGGCTTTGAAGATTCTGATATTTTTTGATGTTGCAATGAAAAAGTCATGAAATGTTTTTTTTGAAAAAGAAAAAAAGCCAACGCGAACAAAACGAGCGCAGATAAAACAATAAGCATGACTTTATTCCTTCTCATGCTCTCATTTTATCACAGAGCTTGAGATTAGTCCCTTTTTATACTCATCCTTAATTTCATATATATCAGCAAAATTATAATGTTCTACTATTTCATACTTTTCCAATACTGGATTATCTTTCAGTAAATGCCAAAGGGGATCAGCTTCATAATCTGTTTTCATGACAATCCATCGCGCCAAATGATCTGGCTCTTGCAAAGCTGCATCATAATATTTGCCAGAGCCCTCGTGAATAAACCTTTTCATTGGCAACATCGAAGAAAAAATTGAAGAATCATGCGCATAAGAAGATATCAAAATCAAATCTTGATTATCCTGGGCATGTTTTTGCATTCCCTGTCCGATTTCAGCTGAATCCTCCTGCCTAAGTCCAATTTGTGGCTCAAAAAGAGTCACAGCATCAACCCTGGTGACACTCCAAACATTAAAGATTAACAAAGCCGCGACAATTGCCAATTTAAAATATTCAAGGTATTCAACAATAAACCCAACAAAGATGGCAACCATTGGCATCATCATTATACCATATCTAATATTAAAAACTGTGTCACCAGAAACGCCAGGGATGATAATAATTGTATGGCCCAAATACAATGCCAAAACATTGAAGAGTAAGGGAGCCAAAAGCAAAAGTGAGGCGTATTTAATATCAATTAGGGCTATTTTTTTTGAAAAGAAAAAGAATATAGCTCCAAAGATAGCCAAAAATAAATTAAAAATACCAACATTTTGTGCAACAGCATATATATAAACCTTAAAAGCCATAATCCAATTATTTTTAGCATATAAAATACCGGAAAGCTCCATTTGCTTTTGCTGGGCATAAGCCGAATATTGGCCAAATATAAAGTAGAATGGATCATGAAAAATCAATTGATTCCAAAGCAACCATAGAAATATTCCAAAACCGCCAAGAATACAAAACAAGAGAATTTTTCCCTCTGCTTCTCTCCAATTTTTCTTTTTTAACAAAGAAAAGAAAAGCCACATAGCAGCAAAAAACAAGAGGAACCAACCATCATAACGAACCATTGTAGAAAGCATGATAAAAAAAGCTGAAAGAAGCAGAAAAACTATCTTTTCTTTTTTATACCACAACAAAAAAAAGTAACACCCAGCCATCATCGTAGCAATAAGCAAGAGTTCGGTCATTGGAGTTGACTGCAAATATAATATATTCGGATTAAGTGCAAATAAGGCAACACCCACAAGCCTACCAACAACTCCAACTTTGATTTCTTTCAAAAACAAGAAGATAATAACCCCAGTAAGCACATATGAAATCATTGATTGAATAGCACCAGCTAGTCCAGAGTGCCACATAAAATCATTCCAAATCGTCGGAACCATCAACAAATGATCAAGCGGCAGCCAAACGCTACCAATCTGAGCAACTCCAGTATTCAGACCTTCAACAACTCTTCTCCCGATGTCCAAATGGGAACGAGCATCATTATAAGCCAGGCCAAGACCATTTTGATAGTAATAGACAAATTCGCTAATGGAGATTAGAGATAAAACAAAAATCAATACCACCAATATATTTTTTTTAAAAAATATATTCAATTTTTCAAATATTTTCTTGTGCAACATTTTTTTAAGTTATTAATTATTTTGTTTCATATTAAGATGAAATCCATGAACTGTTTTTTCCCAATAATGCGGTTTGAAAATCAATTGATGCAATGCTTTCCAAGAAGCAACACTCATCAAAAGCCAATAAAATGGAACCAAGAAAACATATTTAACTAAATCCCATTGTCCTCTTTTAGCGCAACCAATCATATAGTAATAGACGTACAGAAAGTTTCCAAACACCAAAGAAAAAACAGCAATATATAAGATTGGACCAGGAAATAAAGGTTCAATAATTGGCCCCATAACCGAGCGAAAAGAAAAATAGGCGATCGTTAAAACCCACATCAAGGGATTAATGAATAATGAAAGCACCTTGCCACCAACTATCAATTGAAAAGTGATAATATTTGGATTTTTCAAATCAGTCATAAACTCATTAGGGCGACGCATATGCACAAGATAAGTTTGCATGTACCCCTTAATCCAACGAGAGCGTTGGCGCATCCAATTTCCCACCCGACTAGTTGCTTCCTCCATCGTGTTTGAATTAAAAATTGCCGTGTGATATCCCATTTTAGCAATCCTGATACCCAAGTCACAATCCTCAGTCACGTTGAAAGGATCCCAACCATTGAGCATTTTCAAATCTTTTGTACGGAAATGATTAGAAGTTCCCCCAAGTGGAATTGGCGCCTTGATTGATTGTAATCCGGTCAAAACCAAATCAAACCAAAGGGCATATTCGGCTGAAAAAAGACGCGTCAGCACATTTTGACGAGCATTGTAAAAATTAAGCTTAGCCTGAGCGCAAATAATTTTTTCATTTTTCAATTTCTGAAAGGTCAAATAAGCTTTTTTAAGTTGATCCTTATCAGGGACATCTTCTGCATCAAAAATAACCGCGTATTCTCCTTTAGCATGACCCAGTCCATAGTTGCAAGCCTTCGGTTTTGTTTTTGGATGACCATTTGGCACCACAATGATACTAAAATATGAAGGCAAATTCATTTTATTTGCCTCTTCAATTGTTTTTGGGTCATTTTCCTCCAAGAGCAACTGCACATCTAATTTCTCCTTAGGCCAATCTAGTTCAGAGATGGCCTTGGTGAATTGAGGAATAACTTGCCACTCCTCATAAAGTGGACAGAAAATAGTATAGACTGGAAGGTCTTCATCTTGTAATTTTTTTATGTCATTTTTAGCTATTTGCACTTCTTCCGATTTTTGAAAACTTTTAACAATAAGAAAAAGATTAAACAAAAGATCAATAAAATATAGAATCGAAAGTGCTGCGACAAGAACCACTAAAGTTTTACCAAAATTAATTAAACTTCCGACCACAAAAATAATGATCAGCAAAAGAACGACAACTTTCTGATGAGTGTGTATGGTTTGAATCGCACTATGCTTATGGTGAAGATCAGAATGTGTCACAAAATTAACCCCTTCATGATGGATTCCATTTCCAATTGAACCCTCAGCAGACTCATCATAAAAATTTATGGGTTTTTTCATAAACCCCGGCTCTTTTTTTCTATAAAAAAAATCAAAAAATTTTAATCCATTATTTTTTATAGAAGAAACCTCTTCTTGCAAATTATTTTGTTCAATTTCCATTTGGTTAATTTTAGCCTATATATATTAAAAATATTACAAAACGATAAAAAGTTTAATTTCAACATTTTATATCATGTTTTATTTTAACGATAAATCATACCACAAACAAAAATCTATGTCAACTACCTTTATAAGATACACATACAAATAACAAGTCATGAAATTTCATAAATATCAAACGTCTAAGATTTCGATAGTGTCTTTCAATTGTATCTGCCTAACTTTATCATCAATATAATTGTGCTATTTTTCACTCCTTATCATCAAATAGGTAAAGAGCGAGATGATTGAGATCCCGAAACAAAAAATTCCGAAGGTGTCTTCCCGGGGCCAATCGGGCAGATGAGTCAAGGGCAATTTCAAGGTGTCTGGATGAAACAAGGCATTTTCAGCGACATAAAACCAACCAGCGAAACTATGCAAAAACAAAGTAAAAGTGGCGGCTTGAAAAATATTTGAAAATTAAAACTGCCCAAAAAATTAAAACGGCTAGCAATTCAAACTATTCAAACAGGGTATTTTTTCAATCCAAGAAAGTAGCTTTGAAATAAAATTTTTATTCTCTTTTTCAAGTATAATATCAGTTTGCTCATCTAATTCAGGACTTACCACAAAATTCTGCTTAAAGTCTTCATGGCTGATCGTAATTAAATCCACTGGTTCAACTGTATTGTATTGATAATATCCGTCAGCTTGAGAAAAAACATCATTTCCATCAATTGAAACTTTCGCGCCTTCAACTGGTTGTCCAAATTCATCAAGAATTCTTCCATAAATAACACCAGGAGAATAATATTTTTTGACGACTTCCGACATTCCTGAAGATTTCAAATCTTTGTCACTCCAAAGAGCTGTCGAGCCTCCCAATGCCAACCAATAATTCACGCCGATTAAATTATCCCCCAATCCTGTCATATTTTTGAGAGCTTCAGTCATCCATTTTGCTCTTTGCTCGTCAGTCATTTTTCCATTGATATCTGGGATTGGAACGCCCCATTCACCCAGCATGACTTTCCCTCCGCTTTGCTTTGAAATTTGCAACAAGCCGTCAGTGAGCTGTTTCGGGGTTGAGACATAGTGATCAACCACGACAAGGCCTCCCATTTTGCTTGTTGTTTTTTGATCCATGACAAGTTTTGCCACATCCATATTCATTGGATAATAATTTGCTCCAACATTTTTGTTGATGGACTTAAAAGCCCCACTTGCAGCAGAATATTCATCAATAATAAATTGTCTGTGACCCACCGCATCTCCATTGACACGAGGATCTCCAGGACCGCCATTTTCACATTCAGGACAACCTGAAAAAATATCCCCATCTTCAAAAATATCTGGGTGATTGAGAATAAATTGTTTGGTTTTTTCGATGTGTTCGCCTCTGGTCATATTTTTGGAAAATCCAAACCATCCCTCCCAGGCTGACCAATTTCCTCGAAACCAAACTTTCAAGCCATTTTTCCTGGCTGAATCAACCCAGCGCTTGAGAAAAGGATAAAACTTTTCATCATAGGGAGTTGCAATGGCAACGTGAGTGGCGCCGAGCTCGGCAATTGCCGAAACTTGGCGGTCAATTTCTTCTGAATAGTGAACGTCGTTTAATTTTTCCAAAGCCAGGTCGCGAGAATATTTCATTGTGTCAACAGATTGAATTTTCCAGAATTTTTTTTCCGGTTTTTGAAAGATCACAACCTTTCTTGATTTGAAATTAGACGCAAAAAAGCCCGGCATCCAAAACGCGCCAGCAACAAATACCGCAAAAATAATAAGGATTGTGGAAATTCTTTTTACCATGTTTTTTCTATTGTCTTTATGATAGCAAAAACTTGAAGGAAAAACTACTTTTTGACTTTTGGATCAAGAATAGGATCGGTTATGAGACCAGCCACATATTCATCCTTGATTTTGTAAATATCAGCGAAAGGATAGTGGTCAACCAATTCATAACCCTTTTGAAAATCAGCATTGTCCTTGAGCAACCTCCAAGTTGAGTCATCATTTGAATAACTTCTCACCACAATCCAACGAGCCCAGTGAATCGGGTCAGAAATTGCAGCGTCATAATAAGTTCCCGCTCCCTCATGAATGAATTTCTTCATCGGCAAACCTGAAGAAAAAATAACCGAATCATGCGAAGCCACTGAAATCAAGATGAAACCTTTGACATTCGCTGTGTTCTCTCTCAGCCAACCTGAGACTTCGGTCACATTCTTTTGACTGGAACCGACTGTTGCATCATCAATCGTGGCAGAATCGGCGCTTGAAAATTGAAAAAAGGCAACAAAGAGGAAAAGTCCGAAGATAACCCAACGTAATTTTTTAGCGTGACTGATGAGATAACCGATGAAAATTGCCAACGAAGGCATCATCATTATTCCATATCGCACATTAAACCAGGTGTCGCCTGAAAGACCCTGGATATACAAAACCGAATGACCAAAATACAAAGCAATGATATTGAAAATCCAAGGCGCCAAAAGCACGAGCGAGGCAATCCTGATTTTGCTGTCGATTTTGCGATTGAGCCAAAGCACGACTGAGCCAATCATGCCAAGAATCAAAGTGAAAGCCCCTGAATCATACGCCAAGGCGTACCAATAAATTCTGATTGATTGATACCAACTGAATTTCGTTGGCAAAACTCCGGCAGCATTCAATTGACTTTGTTGAGCGTGGGCAGAATATGGTCCAAAAGCGAAATACATTGGATCGCCGAAAATCAACCAGTTCCAAAGAAGCCAGAAAAATATTCCGAAACCTCCAAGCGTGCAAAAAAGCACAGCCATTCCGGTCGCGTTGCTGAATCCTTTTTTTCGCCACAATTGGAAAAACACCAAACAGGTTGCAAAGAAAAACAAAAACCATCCATCATAGCGAACCAAAGTTGAAAGCATGATGAAAAATGTTGAGAGAACAACAAAATACAATTTCTCAGTTTTGAACCACTTTAGCAAAAAATATGAACCGGCAGTCATGGTCACCAAAAGCATGAGCTCAGTCATGGCGGTCGATTGCAAATACAGCACGTTCAAATTCAAAACAAAAACAGCAACACCTGCGAACCTCGCAAAAAGTCCCGTGCCAATTTCTTTGAGAAAAAGATAGACCAAGACTCCCGTGGCAACAAAGGCTGCCATGGACTGAATTGCTCCCGCAAGCCCTGAATGCCACATGAAATCATTCCAGATAGTGAGTCCCATCAAAAGATGCGTCAATGGCAGCCACACGCTTCCCAATTGAGCCAGACCTGGATTGAGACCCTCCACCACGCGTCGACCGATGTCCAGATGCGATCTGGCATCGTTATAGGCGATTGCAAGCCCATTATGATAATAGTGAACGAAACTGACAATTGAAATTATTGATAAAATCACAACCAAAACAGCCACAGCATTGACTTCAAGCCACTGCTGAAATCGTTTGATGGTTAATTCTTTTATTGAGATTTTCAATGTAGGATTTAGGCTTTTCATATTATTTCTTTATATCTTCCTGTTTATTAATATTTATCGCAAGCATCGTCAACATAAAAATCCCCGTAATCACAATCAATCCATAAACTGAAAAATAATAAGTTTGAGCGCTGAAAATGTTTCTTGCAAAAGTTCTGAAGATGAACGATTTTGAACCGCTTTCATTCAGAAATTGCCAGTTGCGATCAAAAGAATATCGCTGAATTGTCCCAGAAATTTTTTCGAGCTGCAAAACTTGAACCTGCGGAGGATTGACATTGCTAGTCAAAGCGCCAAGCGTTCCAACTCCCGCAGAATATACAAAAAGAAATGCGAAGATAACCAAGAACCAAATTTTCTTGCTCCATTTGCTCAAAACAATCCCCAAGCCTATTGCAAGAAGCGCATAAGTTGGAATGAGATAACGAGAACCAAATGCCCATCCACCCCAAGGATCTCCCCACATGGAATACAACAAGACATTGATTCCAATAATAACTGTGAGCAAATTTGCAAATTCCTTGTTTCTTCGATAAAGAAGCACCATTCCGATTATTCCCAAAAGAATAACTGGAGCGAATCGCAAGATTCCTCGATCGGGACTCAAGGTGTGGATATAGAGACCATTCAGAAGATTTCGAGTTTGAAAGAAGCCAACGGCTGTTTTTTCTTTGCTAACTTCATCCCGAGACGATCCAGTCAAAATGCTTTTAGTGTCAGCTTCAACTGATTTTCCATTTTCATCAATTTCAGCAACAGATACTGATGTTCCTGGCAATTGCAAAGGATTTCCATATGATGCCTTGTTAAACCAAAGGAAAAATCCAACTGGAATGGCAACTGTGATCAATGTCAAAAACAAAACTGGCTTGATATTCATGACGTATGCTGTCTTGATTTTTTCAAACGAAATAATTCTCCCCAAAGCATAAATTCCAATCGGGAGCATCAAGAAAAAATTCGGATTGTCGATGACCACTGAAAGCGCGCAAAGAAACCAAATGACTCCCAAAGACCAAGCATTTTTCCAACGCAGCAGAATGTACAATGACAAAAGAATAATGAAAGTCGAAATGTGATGTTGATATAACGTCACCCCATATGCAAAAGCCGGCGTGGCAAAAACGAAAGTGAACCCAGCAAGTGAAGCTGCAATTTTGTTTGCCCCAAGCCTGATGACAATTGCCCTAATGAGAAAAATGTTTGCGAGCGCAAAAATTGAAATCATTGCAAATGTTCCAACTTGTGAAGCGCCAAAATATTTTCCAAGAACATATCCAGGGATGACCAAAAAGGAAACACCGGGCATGAAAAGTGAAGCGTATTGCCCTTTTGAATTAACCGCGATGTCAGGCGCCGAAAAACGAGCCAAGGGAATTGAGAAGTTCAATGAATGGTCTTCCATGAAAGAATACAGCAAGGCGAACCTGCCCCTTTCCGGAGAAAGTTCAAACGGACCATCTTCTTTCCAGCCTGAAAATGACAACTCTCTGGAACTCGGATTTCCATAATTGCCCCGAACTCCCAAGGCAAAAATAATAACACATACCACTACGAAGGTGGCTGAAAGAACGAGTGATATTAAATTTTTATTATCTTGGATTAATTTCATATTAAATATAATTATAATTATTAATTTTCCAAATATTTTAAATCCTCTTTTTTCCCGAAAACACAACCGACCAATAAATTCTAGCTTTTGCCAGATCAATTATAATTGTGTAAGCAATTGCTCGAATTATCATTCCAATCTTAAAGCAAAACATTACTAAATCAAGAGTTTTAGGATAATGTACTGAGTGAAAATGCCTGACCCCCTCTACATGCCGTCGCAACAATTCTTCACTCGGCAATTTCTTTGCGCTGAATCCTCCAAGATGGATTACAACAAGAGAAGGCAAATAAAATATTTTAAAACCTTTTTCCTTTATCCGCTGACACCATTCAACATCTTCCATATACAAAAATAATCTTTCATCAAAACCACCAGTGACTTCATAAACTTTCTTTCTCATAAAGAAAAAACCAGTAGTTACCCAATCAAATTGTTTCTCTTCTTTGTAAAAACTTTTATCATACTGATATAGCGGTTTAATCAATTTATTAATCACAGGAATACTTTCAATCAAAAAAGACCAGCGAATTGACCGAAATGGGGTCGGCAGAAAACCACTAAATGCCTGAAAGCTTCCATCTAAATAGACCAATCTAGCGCTTAGCACATCACAAGCAAGATTTTCCTCCATATATTCATAAGCTTGCGCTAGAGTTTCTTCTTTCAAATATGTATCAGAATTAATAAGCAAAATATAAGGAGATGTGACTTTTTCCATCGCCAAATTATTTCCTCTGGGATATCCCACGTTTTTTTCCAAAGCAATCAACTTTACCTCAGGATAGTTCTCTTTGATCATTTCCAGGGATCCATCTTTCGAACCATTTTCAACCACGACAATATCCGCCTTTTTCTGAAGTTTTCTTGAAAAATACTGTCTTGAAATTTCTACCCGCTTAAGACACTCAAATGTGACATCTTTCGTATTGTAGGAAAGAATCACAATTGTACAATCAATGCCCTGTTTGTATTTTTCATTTAATTCCATAAATTTTGTCTACTTATTTTTCCCTTGAAACATAATAAACCTCATCAACCTTTGGCATAATTCCATCTTGAAATATTGCTGAAAATTGACTTTTATAACCTTGAACCAATTGCCTTTTTTGGTCACCTCTCTGGCTCCAGCGAAATTTTTCTTCAATTTTCAAGTTATCATGTTTATCATCCTTGGTACTGTATGGAAAGTCTGACCAATAAATTATATCATCAAAAACCTCCTGGCAACATTTGTTAACGACCACATGATCAACATGATTTCCAATTCCCAGTGGACAAAAGACAACAAATTTTTGATGAGAACTTATCAAGGAATCCAAAGATTTTTTTATTGAATCCATAAGACTATTATCATATTTTGAAATAACCCCAGAAATCACATTCCATCGATAAGTTGGATAAACATGTCCAAATTCTGGAAAAACATCAGCGATTGCCTTTCTCAAACCATGCAAGCCCTCTTTTTTTCTCCATGAGGCGTCAACAAAGCCAAGATGCGTTGTTTTCACGCCAATTGAGTTGAGAGCTTCAACGTCTTCCTTTTTTCTTTCTTCAAACAAGTTCTCGGCATCAGGATTTTTGCATTGCTTGAGAAATTGTCTAGCCGAAAGAGTGTACGGCGATTGAGTCACCTTTGTGAAAACTGAAACGACTGTCACATCTGTCTTATCCGCGAGATGACAAAGCAAACCGCCACAAGAAAGCGCCGCATCATCGAGATGAGGAGAAACGAAAAAGACGTGAGGCTTTTCCAAAACTATTTGATTGATCAAATCTTCTGCGTTCATTTTTTTATCATACTATTTATATATTCCACATATTGACTGGCGATTTTGTCCCAGCTGAAACCTTCAGCAAATTCCCTCGCTTTGATTGACATAGATTCTCTCATTTCAGAGTCCAAAATCATCTTCTCCATCGCTTTCGCCAAGGCTTCTTCTTGAAATTGGGGAACTTTTATTGCGCAATTTTCTGGAATCCATTTCAAATTTTCCAAATCAAATGTGATGACTGGAATTCCATAAGAAAATGCTTCAAGAGCAACCAAGGAAAAAGTTTCGAATCTTGATGAAACAACGACACATGCAATATCTTCAAATATTTCAGCTTTTTTTTCTTCAGACACCCTCCCGATGATATCAATTCGAGCGGAGAATTTTGATTTTGCAACCATACTCTTCAACTTTTTCATCTCATCTTCTGAGCCATTGCCGGCAATGATCAAACGACTCTGAATGTTTTCCGCCGCCCTTTCAAAAGATTTCAACAAAATGTCCAATCCTTTTTGGTCGATTTCAATTCTTCCAAGAAACAAAATATTTTTTGAATCGTTCTTTATTTTTGTGGATGAAGTGAGGTCAACCCCATTTGGAATAACTTTAATAAGTTTTTTCGGAGCGTATTTTTGGATTGTTTTTTTGCTTTCTTGGGTTAAGACAATAAAACTTCGATAAAATTTCAAACCAATTCTCTCAAACAAAAAGAAAGGCAACTTATATTTTCTCCACATATCCATTCCGGGAAGCATGTGAACTAGTCCAACAACGGGACGGCGAGTCACTAAAGGAGTGAACGTCGGTCCAAAAGGAGGGGTCAAATTTTCAATCCAAATTTCGAAATTTTCAGAAATAGCATACCAGGGCAAAATCAAAGCAAAAATAATTTGTCCAAATTTAGGACCAAAAATCGAAGTGCCGATTCTTTTATATTTTAAACCGTCTATTTCTTCATCAGCTGAGCCAGGATATTTTCCAGTTATTACAGTTATTTCAAAATTATCAACCAGCCTTTTTGCAACTTCATGAACAGCCTTTGCGCCGCCTCCTCCATACCAAGGGTTTTTGATATCATCATAATTGGAAAAAATAATTGCTGTTTTTTCACTTTTTTTTGCAAATCCATTGAGAATCTTGGTTGATCTTATTGAACTCCAGATTCCTTCTGAATCAGCGCTATCAAAAAGACAAAGCAGTCTTGGCAAGGGAATGATTGAGAGATAAGCAAGTGTCCACCAGAAATTTTTTCGCAAAGCAATCATCAGAGCTTGTAATTTTTCCCGAGTACCGATGTTATAATATTTTTCAATAAATTCCTCATCGAAAATGTCACCTTGAATACCATTTGATTTCAAAAACCTTTTCATTTGATAAATGTAATCTAAAAAAGTTTTCGGCAACTGATAAAAAACTGCAGCTTTTTCTGCCCAGGCAAAAAGGTATTTTTCTTTTTCACAATATAAGATAGAAAAAGCCTCATCGGCTGATGCCTTTGGAAATCTAAGTTTCTTGTACACCTTTTGTCTGAAAGCGCGAATACTTCCTTCAGAATAATATAGCGGTGATGCTATTGGCAATCTTCGCGCATTTTCCCAAAGCATAGTTCCAGCATAGGCAATTTTTTCAGCAATTTTTTTCGGGGGCAGTGGCAAGGCATATCCTGAAACATGCATTATGTTTTCATCTTCAACCAAAGGACGAAGCAACTCAGTAATCACGTTTTCATTTCCGAGCTTGATGTCAGCATCTAGCAAAACTGCGACATCTGATTGAGTTTTTTCAAAAAATTCATTGATGCGAGCTGATTTTCCAAGACGTCTTTCGTCAGTCATTAATTTGATCTTTGGACAAGAAAGCATGAAATCTTCCACTGCCCTATTTGTACCATCGTTCGAACCATCTGAAATTACAACAATTTCAACAATTTGGAAACCATTTTCCGCTTGCTCTTCCAGAGCTTTCAACAAAAGACCAATGTTGGCAGCTTCATTATAAGCCGGGATTCCAATAGAAACAGAAAGAAGCTTTGAAGTTTGAAAATTTTCGTGCAAAGGATTTTTACTGAATGAAAAACTTGCTTTTTCATTTTTCATTATCTTACCGATAAAATTGCCTTTTCGAAACTCATATTTAAAAATTGAAAATCCATTAAGGTTCCATTTCAACTTTTCATATTCACTTCGCAAACTCTCGTTTCTTTGTAAAATTAAAAAAGTCTGCATCTGATCTTGAAATTTTTCAGTCGTGGGATCGATTAGCAAAACATCAATTTCCCATCCAGCTTGTTCAATTTCCCATTCTACATATCCCTTTTTTGAGCGAGAAGGTTCACCAAAAATAGTTTTAAATTTTGGTAGATATCTTTCAAATTCACCCCCACCACATTCAATAAAAAGATCAATATCTTTGCAACCAGCAATTTTCAAACTACTTGAACCGATAAAATGAACCAGCAGCTGTGGCGCAACTGAATGGATTTTTGCTTCAAATTGTTCTGCGATAATCTTAGATTCGCAATCGTACGGATAAATTTGCACTTTAATATTAATAGGATACAAAAAAACATAAAGTTGATGCTTGATCAATTTCCATAATCCATTTATTTTTTTGAAAACATTAGACATAAGTAAAAATCCGTTATTTGTTTGATTCGTATTTCTCATTACCGGTTATGAAAGACAGAAAACTATCACTGCTTTTCGTCCAATCAAAATTTTCCGCCCACTTTCTGGCAGCAATATTCATTTCCCCACGTTTTTTCTCATCCTCAATTATAGTTGAGATTTTATTTGTAAATTCATCAATGTTTCCATAGGGAACCAAATAACCAGATTCATTGGTCCTGACTGAATCTCGAAGTCCTGGCACGTCGGCAGCAACAACTGGTGTTCCGCAGGCGTTTGCTTCAATCACCACAATTCCCCAGCCTTCCATAAAGGAAGGATTGACCAACACCCAAGCTCTTTGCAAAAGATTTATTTTTTCCTCTTCTGAAACCTTCCCTTTGAAGATAATTTGTTGATCTGAGAGCCCCAAACCAATTGCCAAATCTTTGAGATATTTTTCAGCATCGCCGCAACCTGCAATAACCAGCTTTGCATTCGAATATTTTTCTTTGACCTGACAAAATGCACGAATAAGGATATCAACTGATTTGTATGCTTTGAGCCTGCCAAGATAAATTATCATGGGTTCGGGCTCTCTTTCGCCTTGGACGAATTCATTGAGATGAACACCCGTGTGAATGATTTGAATTCCTTCTTTTCCAAGTCCGATTTTTTCCATTTCATCTTTGCTGGATTGTGAAACAGTGATGAACTTCACTTTCCTGTAAACCAATGGCATCAAATCTTTCTCCAACCAACTGGCAAAAAGAGCCAACGGTTTTGGCAAATGACGGAAAAAAACTTCTTGATGAACATGATGCATCAGACAAAAAACAGGCTCTTTCGAATAAATCGGGGTGAAAAATGGAACTCCATTTTGACAATCAATAACCACGTCATATTTGCCTCTGAAACGAACCATGTAGTATATGAAAGCCCAAACATAAACAAAATAGAAACCACCGCGTCTGACTATTTCGACTCCATCAATAACTTCGCTGCGAGGCGACATGCTGTCATTTCCACAAAAAACCGTGACATGATTCCCCTGCTTGACCCAGAGTTTGGCAATTTCTTGCACATAGACCTCTGCTCCTCCGGCAAATTCATGACGCATATCGCGCCAATTGAAAATCAAAATGTTTTTGCCATGACTTTTTTTTGCTTTACCCTCAGGCAATTTTCCAAAAAATGCATCAACAAAGTCAATTGCATTTGTTTTCAAAAATATCAATTTATCTTCAAAATAATGAGAGAAAGAAATGACTACGCATCCAAACAAGGATGTGTCGAAAATGATCCAAACAATGTCATTAATCGAGCGATGGAACAAAACAAAGCCCACAACCATGCTGACTGACATCAAGAATGAAAGGACGTTGAAAAAGTAATTTTTTCTGGAAAGATGATAAAAGACGATGACATTGGTCAATGTGAAAACGGAAAGCGCAAAAGTGTAGAGTGGCAAATATCGAATGATGCTCACGGACTTTGCGCCGAAAAGGAAAGGAATCGTAATGTTGCCAAGGATACCAAGCAGCGTGAAACCAATGAAAACAATTGCCGCGCTTGCCAAATATATCATTTTCAAAACATGCGCCGGATTCTTTTTGAGCCCCACATAGCGACTAACGAAAGTGATCATGAACGCGCCAGGCATTGATCCAAGGAAAAAGATCATCTTCCCCACCAAAGACAAAAGCGCATATTGACCAGCTATTTCAGGAGAAAAATAATGCTTGACGAGCACGATATCAAGGCTCAAAAACATCGCCGTTGAAATGTTCGTCAAGATTGAAGCGGCGAAGAAATTTGTCGGAAAAGAAAATTTCTTTGGCTTTTTCGGTTTGATATTCTTGAACATCAAAAGGGCAACAGCAACCAATGAGGCAAAAACGACGGAAATCGGAATTGAAAGATAGACCAATGATGAAGCATCAACGCTCACCAAAAAAATGGCAATGAACAGTTTGCTCAAAGATTCAACCAAAATGATTATGCCAGCGGTAATAAAGAAAAGATTGCCTTGCAAAAATCCCTGCAGTGAAGAGGTCACAATTCCGAAAAATATCGCAGCCGTGAAAAATAGCAAAACATTGTTATCGGAAATATTCAAAAATTTGGAAGTAAACGGCGACGCCAAAACCCACATAGCCAAAATTGCGAAAACAAAAATTACGCTCTTTTCCATCAATGATTGCAAGAATCCTAGACTTGCAGAAGCGTTCTTTGCTGCTGAAAGATGAGCAGAGCGATGATTCACCATTGATCCGAACGACATGACAAAAATCGTCATCACATACCACAAAGTGTTGACAACGGTCACCAAGCCAAGTTCTTTGAAAGAAAGCATTCTTCCTAAATAAGCATTGAAAATGAAGTTAACAAAATTTGAAAACAACACCATTTGCAAAAACAATCCTTGATTAGAAAAAATCAATTTCAAAAATTTCTGCTCACGAATTTTTTTCAATAGCGAAGTTGTCCTTCCCCATAATCCAAACTCGGATTTGGTTTTTTCTTTTTTTTCAAATTTAATTTCTCTAACTTTTTCCTTTTTGATCTTCTTTGTTTTGATGTGAAGACCATGAAGGGTTTTTTCCCAATAATGAGGTTTAACAAAAAGCTGATAAAGAGCCATGATTCCGGCAGCGCTCACCATCAACCAATAAAATGGAATCAAAAATACATATTTTATCAATGACCAATGCTGCCTTTTGGCGCATCCCAACATGTAATAATACATCGCCAAGAAGTTTCCAAAAACGAGCGAGAGGCCAGCCATATAGAAAACTGCTGGTGGATAGAGTGCTTCAATCATAGGACCCACAAATCTATACAAAGTGAAATATGAAATCGTTGCCAACCAAAGAATCGGATTGATGAGAATGAACATCAATTTCCCTCCCACGAACATCTGAAATAGCAAAGCGTGAAAACCATTCTGCTTGAAAAAACTGATCGGGTCGCGCATATGTACAAGATATGTTTGCATATACCCCTTGATCCAACGTGAACGCTGCTTGAGCCAATTGAAAAATTTACTATTCGCCTCTTCCAGAGTTACAGAATCAATAATGGCAGTTTTGTATCCGCGACTGAAAATTCGCACACCCAAATCGCAATCCTCGGTCACATTGAAAGGATCCCAGCCTTCTAATTCCAAAAGGTCTGCTCGACGAAAATGATTGCTAGTTCCACCCAATGGAATTGATGTTTCAATAGATTGCATGCCAGGAAGAGAAAGATCAAACCACAAAGAATATTCTGCCGTGAAAAGACGAGTCAAAATATTTTGATGTGGATTGAAATAATTCAATTTGGCTTGCAAGCAACGAACATCTTTGGGCAATTTTTGAAAACCAAGAAAAGCCTTTTTAAGTTGAGCTGGCTCTGGAATATCCTCTGCGTCATAAATAACCACATATTCTCCCGTCGCTAAACAAAGACCATAATTGCAAGCTTTCGGCTTGGTCTTTGGCATTGAATGTGGAACAACCACTATTTTCACAAAATCAGGAAGGTTCATTTCCTTTGCCACTTTAATTGTTTCCTGATCATCTTCCTCGAGCAACAACATCGCTTCCAGCTTATCTTTTGGCCAATCCAATTTACTGACAGCATCAACGAAGGTTGGCAATATGTTCGCCTCCTTATAGAGCGGACAAAGAATCGAATAGACAGGCAATTCGGAAATATTTATTTTTTCCAATTCTTCATCAGAAAAACTGATTTCAGGAGGATTCTTCAAACTTCTAAGCGCCAAAAAAAGATTCAAGAAAACATCAACGAAATACACGAAACTCAAAACCGCTATAAGAATGATAGCGGTGCGCATAGGATTTAGGAAAAATCCAACAATCAAGACCAAAGGGATTGAGAAGATGAACCAACCTTGCCAGATTGAAAAAGTGTTTATCGCAGAATAATCGTGATGCAAAGTGGTGTGAGTGATGAAACGCTTGCGATTGTGAGCCATCCCAGCTCCGGACATGCTGCGCAAATCTTCTGATTTAATGAGCAGCGGTTTGTGTCTCTTGAATTTAAGCTTGAAAAAGCCGACAAATGTTTTGAAAAATTCAACCAAAAAGACTTTCTTTGATTTGCCTTTTTTTCTTTCACCAAAAGTGATATCATAGCTCCCAATTTTGTGTCCGTAATTTCTTGCCTTGATTAAAAATTCCAACTCAAATGTTTCTGGCAAAAGACTTGTTCCAACTTCCTCAAGTATTTGCTTTCGGAAAACCTTAAGCCCAGATTGGACATCGAAATCAAAATCATGAAGCCATTGCGAAAAAAGCAAGGAAAACTCACTTTTCAGAATCTTGCCCATGAAGCTGGTTTTTTTGCTGATTCTTTTAGCAACAACCATATCGAAACCAGAATCGAGCTTCTCTAGCATTGGCAGAACATCCTCGGGCGCATATCTCAAATCAGCATCAATTGTTGCTACAACAGGATATTGGGCCAATTCAAATCCCTCAATCAGGGAATAAATTCTCCCCTTCTTACCCTTCTTTAAAAACATTGAAACAGGATATTCGGCCGCTAAATCAAGAATGTTTTTCTGGGTACCATCTGTCGAATGATCATCAATAAAAATGATTTCATATTCCACATCAATGAGACTAAAAACAGCGTCGAAACGCCTTATTAATTCAGCAACATTAGCCTCCTCATTAAGAGTGGGGACAATAATAGAAATCTTCTTCATAAAAATTAATGCAAAAAGCAAAAAAAAATTATTATCTTGGCTTTATTCAGTAAACACTTGAATTTTTTGACTTTTAAAAATAACACACAAATCCCAATCTTGTCAATAATTACGGTACAATACAACATTCAAACATGAAAGCCCCTTTTTCTGCTAAACTAGAGCGTTAACTTTTAAAACGCTATGGATATGCCAAAAGGAAGGCCGTTAACCCTCTTTGAAAGGGAAAAGATTGAAACCTGGCTAAGGATGAAAAAGAAAAA
>CAINNK010000020.1 GCA_903851135.1 uncultured bacterium
TCACCACTCAGGACGCTGGGAGTTGTTCAATAATTGACTCCAGTGGCTGCATGAATTCAACTACCTGTAGCTCTGATGAACTTACTGCTTGCCAACAACAATATCCTGCTGTCACCAAAACTTGTCCAACTTGCAAGGGGATTGTAATTGAGGTGAGACCTTAGTTAGTCAACCAATTTAATTAATAAAAAAATAACCAAACCAACCAACCCCTAGCTTTCAAAAAAGCTCTGGGAAGGTCAAAAGAAACATGAATCAAAAAACAAAAGTAATTGCTTTAATCGCAGTTGTCGTAGTCATCATTATCTTAGGTGCCATCTTGCTTAAGTCTAACCAATCAACTACGCCAGTCTCAACTCAAAACACTAACGTAACTCCAATAACCGCTGTCACTCCAACTGATCAACCAGCAGCCGTAACTGCTGCTCAAATTCCACCGCAAGTAATCGAAGGTCAATTTGTTTCTGCTAATGAAAAACAAATCTACGTCAAACTGGCTGATGGTAAAGGAGCTGCCATTAACATCTCAGCTACCACCCCGGTTAAAAACGGCACTGATCCTAAAATTGGCAATCTTAGTTTACTTAAAAAAGATGCCAAACTTAGCGTAACTGTCGACAAAGACACCAATGCTTTGGAAATCACGATTGTAAAATAGGGTTCAAAAAAACTTCAAGTAAAAAAGACAAGGAAGACCTTGTCTTTTTTTGGTGGTTATAAAAATCAAAGAATTGGCGTTTACTTTGACATGATAGGCTATTTGGCCTATTATATTAGAAGGTAAAATTAGCTTACATTAAGAGTTTTAATTGGAATATTTTTTTGAAAATATTTGTTTTTTGATTGATTGATTAAAGTCAAATTTGTTATGTTGAAAAAAATAAAAAATAATTTTGAGAAATATGTTGGTGGTGTTTTTAGTAATCTTTCCAATGACATTGGCATCGATTTGGGCACTGCTAATACCTTGGTTTATGTTAAAGGCAAGGGAATTGTCATCAATGAACCGTCGGTTGTTGCAATTAACAAGCGCACTGGTCAGGTCTTGGCTATTGGCCGAGAGGCCAAAAGAATGGTTGGCAAGACCCCGGGACACATTGTGGCAACGCGTCCTTTGGTGGATGGGGTGGTGAGTGATTTCGAAGTGACAACTCAAATGCTCAAATATTTTATTGAAAAAGTGCACAAAGATTCTTTTTCTTTTTCGCCACGTCCACGCGTGTTGATAGGCATTCCTTCAGTCATCACTGAAGTTGAAAAAAAGGCCGTGATCGATGCCGCGATGAACGCTGGTGCGCGCGAAGCCTATTTGATTGAAGAACCGATGGCAGCGGCTATTGGCGCGCGACTGCCAGTGACTGATGCTCGGGGAAACATGGTAGTTGACATCGGCGGAGGAACTTCTGAAATTGCTGTAATCTCACTTGGTGGAATTGTGAGCGCCCGAAGCTTGCGGGTGGCTGGCGACGAAATGAATGAAGACATCATTCGATATTGTCGAGATGAATTTAATCTTTTGATTGGTGAAAAAACTGCTGAAGAAATAAAGATAGCCGTAGGAAGCGCATATATTTTGAAGGAACAATTGACCATTCCAATCAGAGGCAGGGACTTGGTTAGTGGTCTTCCAAAAGAAGTAATTGTTAATGACACGCAAATTAGAGAAGCAATTTCTCGCTCTATTCGAATTATTGTGAACAATGTGAAAACCGTGATCGAGGAAACTCCGCCGGAACTTTTGTCTGACATTATGCAACGCGGAATTATTCTGGCTGGGGGTGGAAGTTTGATTAGGGGTTTAGACAAGCTGATTGCTAATCAAACTGAAATGCCAGTGCGCATGATGGAAGATCCCTTGACAGCAGTTGTTCGTGGGACAGGTATCGTGCTGGAAGATTTGGAAATGCTCAAACATGTTTTGGTTGAAGACCAAAGAGAAAAATCTTTCAAGTAAAAGTATTTTTTGTAATTTTCTAAAAAGCTAAGAAGCTAAAGCCTAAAAAGCTATTTAATAAATGCAAAAATTGACCTCGACAAAATTATTTAAAGTGGGTTTGGTGGCAATTTTTTTTAGTGTACTTGTTTTTCTGAATCCCGCAGGTTTTTTTAACCCGATTAGAAATATTTTTTTGAATATCTTGACTCCTTTTCAAAAAATTACCTATACAGTTTCCGCTTCGATTGAGGGAGTGGGTGAATTTGTCAGTTCGGTAGGACAACTGAAAGAAGAAAATCGGAAACTGCACAGTGAAAATGAACTTTTGTTGGTGCAGCGTGCAATGTTGAATGACATGAAAAATGAAAATGATGATTTGCGAAATCAACTGAATTTGTTGCCAAGAAATCAATTTAATTTGCTTTCAGCAAATGTCGTTGGCCAAGATCCCAATGGGATGGGTAATTGGATAGAAATTGACAAAGGTAGTGAGGATGGTTTAAAGGAAGGCATGCCCGTGATTGTCTCAAAGGGCATTCTCGTGGGGCGCCTTAGTGAGCTTGCTCCAAAAAACTCAAAAGTAGTTCTGCTGACAAATCCAAAGAGCGTTGTCAATGTTTCTACTACTCAAACTGGCGCAAAAGGTGTGGCGAAAGGCGAATACGGTTTGAGTATTATTTTCGATATGATTCTCCAAACCGATTCTATTCAGGGTGGGAATGAAGTTGTCACTTCTGGCATCGGTGGCGGAATGCCGCGCGGACTCTACGTGGGAACCGTGCAAAATGTGCATGCTTCGGATGACAATTTGTTTCAACAAGCCACGATAATGTCACCGATTCAAACATCTAAATTGCAGTTCGTTTTTGTCTTACTTGGCAGTAAATAGTCAAAAATTCACCCTGTTAAATAGTTTTAAAAAATAATAATTTTTTAAAACTAAGATTTGAATTTTGTAAGATTAAAATATGAATTAAATTTAAGATTATTTTTTTAAAAAATAAGTTAATTCTATGGAAAATAGATTCAAATCTTATTTAATTGGGTAAATGAAGAAAAAACTTATCTATTTGGGAATTATTTTACTTGCGATTTTGATTCAAACAAGCTTTTTGCCAATTTTCATGGGCTCAAGCGTTGCGGGTGACGCGGTTCTGATGTTGATTTTGACTGTGGCTGTGCTGGACGGTTTTGCTTCGGCTTTGAGTTGGGCTATTTTGACTGGTATTTTATGTGATTTTGCTTCTTATGTGAAAGTAGGCCAACATGTGCTCATATTTTTATTGGTCGTTTATATGGTGAGTTTTTTTTCGCGTAGACTTTCGGTTGAGGTGAAAGGTACTGGCATCTTGCTGTTTTTGCTTTTTATTATCATTGCCACTTTGATCTCTAATGTTTTGCTGACTGCTTTTTTGATTTTAGGAGATGGTTCAATCAAGTTGCAGCCGCAATTTTTGAGTATTTTAAAATTAATCCTTTTTCAAACAGGAGGAAATGCAGTGCTGTTTTTCCTTTGGTATAATTTAATTAAGAAGATTAAAAAAGCATTATTGTAAGAATAGTGATAGCAAGGACGTAAGTTAAAAATATTTTCGCAGGAAAATCATGGAAAGAAAAAAAAGAAATATTTTGAATGTATATACTGGCATGGAAATAGAAGACTATGTGTTGACTGCGACTGAAAAGGAGGCGACCAAAATGGAAAGGGGACTTGAAAAAAAGTGGCTCGACTATTTTTGGTGGCTTGTTGTTTTTTTTATGTTGGTGCTCTCGAGTCGAATAATTTTCTTAACTGTGATTAAGGGCGCATATTATCAAAATATAGCTAGGGGTAATAGTATCAGATCAATTGTGATTAAGGCTCCGCGAGGGAGAATTTTTGATCGCACTGGAGCAGCCTTGGTTAGTAATGCTGCCAGTATTGATGCTGTCATAACTCCGGCTGATTTGCCAAAAGATGATGCGCAACTCTTGGATCTTTCACAAAATCTTGCCTTATTGCTAAGCATGGACCAAGCCGAGGTTCAGACAAAATTAGAGACCAGCAAATCTGGTTCACTTAACACGGTCTTATTGAAAGAGAATATTTCCCAAGATGAATCTTTAAACATTTTGGAAAAACAAAGTGCCTTGACTGGAATTTCCATTGAAAAAACAGCTATCAGGCAATATGCAGATGCTCAAATTTTTTCACACATTCTTGGATATGAAGGAAAAATTCAGCAGAAAGAATTGGATAACAATAAAAGTTACGGACTGACTGATTATATCGGCAAGCAAGGTCTTGAAAAGTCTTATGAAAATAATTTGCGAGGAGTTAATGGTGCTAATCAAATTGAAGTTGATTCGATTGGCAGTGCGAAACGGGAAGTGGGAATCATTAATCCAAAGCCTGGCAGCGACTTGGTGCTTAATATTGATGCAGGACTTCAGAAAAAAGTTTATGACAGCATCAATGTTGTTTTGGAAAAGACAGGCACAAAGACAGCGGCCGCAGTGATTATTGATCCGAAAACTGGCGGTGTGCTGGCCTTGGTGAATGTCCCCAGCTATGACAATAATTTGTTTGCCAAAAAAATCTCCATGGATGATTATGCAAAACTGGCCAATGATCCCAATAAGCCGCTTTTTAATCGCGCAACTACTGGTGAATATCCACCTGGTTCAACCGTCAAACCCGCAATTGCTGCTGGCGCACTTTCTGAGGGAACCATCACGCCCGCAACCATTATTGACGGGCTTGGTGGCGCGCTGCATGTTGGGGGATTTAGTTTCGGTGACTGGAAGGCGCATGGTCCGAGCGATGTGCGAACTGCAATTGCGCAAAGTAATGATATTTTTTTCTACACGATTGGTGGTGGCTATGGAAATATTCAAGGTTTGGGCATGGACAGAATGAAAAAGTATTACAATTTTTTTGGTTTTGGGCAACCCACGGGAATTGATATTGGCGGCGAGGCCTCAGGTTTTATTCCGAGCGAGCAATGGAAACAGGACACCCTGGGTGAGAAATGGTATATCGGTAACAGCTATCATGCTTCAATTGGTCAGGGTTATGTCACAGCCACTCCGCTTCAACTGGCAAACTATGTCGCTGCTATTGCCAATGGTGGCACGTTGTATAAGCCACATCTTGTTTCGCAAATAAAGAAAAGTGATGGCCAAGTTGAAAGCATTAAGCCCGAAGTTATTCGCAGCAATTTTATTGCGCCAGATATTTTAAAGGTTGTGCAGGAAGGCATGCGCAAAACAATCACTGATGGAACGGCGCAAGTTTTGAAAACAATGCCGGTTGAAATCGCTGGCAAAACTGGCACGGCCCAATTTGGCAGCAACGGGCAAACTCATGGCTGGTTTATTTCCTACGCGCCATATAATGATCCGCAAATTGCGATGGCGGTTTTGGTTGAAGGTGGCGGCGAAGGAAATTCTAGCGCTCTGCCAGTCACGCAGGAAGTCTTGAAATGGTATTTTGGCGGCAGGCAATAATAGCATATAGCTTCGTTAGCTTTTAAGCGTTAGCTTTTTTAGATTTTAGAATTTTGGCAAATAAAAAAACACGATGATTTCGTGCTTGAATGTTTTTGAAGATATTTTTTCCCCAGCGCCTTGCAGAAAAGATATGAGAATCTTTTTGCAAGACGCTGAGAAGGTTTATTTTTGTGAATCTTTCATTAATTCAAAAGACTCATAAAGCGCAATGCCTTTAGCAAAAAACGCTAACCAAACCCACTTCTCTGAATGGTAACAAGAGAGAAAGTCAAAGCCCGCAGCAAAAAGTAGTATGAACAGAATGGCTATGACATTCTCGTTATCAGTACCTTTTTTAGCAATGCCTAATACGAATATAAATGTTGCAAGCATTGCAGGGAGATCAACAAACAATCCCCAGGGTATTTTTTCTGACCCATGGGTGGCTGTGTCCGCAATATCCCACCAGCAGGCCATACTGAGAAGGAAAAAAGCAAGGAAGCATGTCTTGAGAGTTATTATCACTCCCGATTGAACTTCTTGTTGCTTCTTAAACAACTGCATTGATGTTAGAACACCAAGCATTACCAAGACTAATCCTTCATAAAGAATTGAAGCTGTCATAATAAACCTCTTTTTATTTTTTGCTCCAAAATCGGAGCGTTATTGTTAACTCCTTTAGAAAAACCTAAAAATTCGTTCACTTTTTAAAGGCAAAATACTAACTTTGTAGTTTAGCATATAAAAATGTTTTTGTCAAACGAAATCAGATAAAATGGCTTAAAAAAGGCAAAATAAGGATAAATTGTTACACTGTTTTATTGTTATATTGTTGGAATGCAGATTTTTAAGGTGTGAGAAGGTTGAACTTGTTCCGAAGGTTCAGCCTTCGGAACTTCTAACAATGTAACAATATGGCAATTTAACAATCTAATTCGGTTGACATTTCTTCAAAAATTACCTATACTTTACCGATTGTGGTATAATTTTGATTGAGGTCTTTGAAAATAAAATGTATCAAATCAGTCAGGCAATCGCCCAGCCCTTTGAAATTATTAATTTATTTGCCATGCATTATGTTTATTTAATCAAAAGTAAAAAAACCAATTTCCAATATATTGGAAATACCAATGACCTCAGAAGACGTTTTGAGGAACATAATGTTGGCAAAGAAATTTCAACTAAGTACAATGCGCCATATAAGTTAGTTTATTATGAAGCATATGCAGATAAGCGTGATGCTTTAGATAGAGAAAGAAAATTAAAACATCACGGAAGCAGTATTGGTCATTTGAAACAAAGAGTAAAATTTAGCTTAGAATAATTTCAAAGAGCTGGGAGGAAAGTCCGGACATTCCCCAGCCCTTTTGGGCATAAAATGAAATTCAGTGATTAGATTATTTTCACTTTGTTTGATTTCGCATCCAAAAGGGCTGGGAGCAGGGTAGTGGGTAATTCCCATCGCCAGTGCTTCGCACTGACACACTGACCAATGCCAACTTAACGCAGACCAGCGCAGAAAAAATTCTGCCGAGTCCGTGTCTAGTCTGTATAAGTCGGCGTGCCAGTGCGTAGCATTGGCAGAGGTGCGAGCAGAGACGTCTTGCGCGAAAGTTAGCAAGACATCCAGCCCTTTTGGGTTCAAAATTAAATGCAGTGATGAATGTGTTTTTACTCATTTAATATCGCGTCCAAAAGGGCTGGATGAGTTCTTATGGAAACATGAGAGGTGAAACGGCTAAATCCTTACTTGGATGCAAGGCCGTATCCAGTCCTTTGCTTGCAAAGAGCTGGAGGTGCCGCTTGAGCGTATTAGCAATAATAAGCCTAGATAAATGGTTGCCTTCGACAGAATCCGGCTTATCGGTTGGTTTGATACATTTTGTTTTTGAAGAGTATTTTTTGTCATCCTAAACTTGCTTGTCCGCCTTTGGAGGGTTTCAGAGTCTCTATTATAGACAGTATAATGAAATGAAGAAAACAGATGCTGAAACAAGTTCAGTATGATAGAGTGTATTTTTTGTATATTTGTAGTTAATTTGTAGCTTTGTAGGGTTATGAAAAAAAGATCCGAATTAGTTTTTAGTGCCGTGCAAGTTCCGGTTGATGCGATAATGATAATTCTGGCATCGCTAAGTGCTTTTGCGATTCGCAATATCCCCGAAATTCTTTCGCTGAAACCGAAGCTGTATAATTTTCCGCTCAAGGTTTATTTGACGGTTATTTTAATGATGGCTCCGGTTGTCATTTTGATTTATGCAATCGAAGGTTTGTATAATTTGCAGGTTACGCGAAAATTTTGGCATGAAGCCTTGAAAGTTTTTTCTGCCACTTCAATTGCACTGGTCGTCGTGATTGTTTCGATATTTTTGAAGCGGGAATTTTTTTCTTCTCGTTTTGTTATTTTGGCAGCCTGGGTTTTGATTGTTGTTTTTGTCTCTGTTGGTAGATATCTCTTGAGGAAAATTCAAAAAAAACTTTTGATCTCACGCGGCATGGGCGTGCATCAAGTTTTGCTAATCGGCAGCAATAGTAAAATTGATAAAATCAAAAATATCATTGGAAATGATCCTAGCCTTGGTTATCAAATTGTCGGTCATGTCGACACTGGAAACATCAGGGAGATTCGCCAAATCAAAAAACAGAAAGGTATTGATGAAATCATTATTTGTGATTCGACCTTGACTGATTCAGAACAAGAAAAATTGATTGACTATTGTGCAATTAATAATGTTTCCTATAAGTTTATTCCGACTACTTTGCAAACAGCTCGTTTTGAAGCCGGGATTTTCAGTGGCGAACCGATTATCGAAGTGCGCAACACTCCTTTGGAGGGCTGGGGAAAAATTCTCAAAAGAGCTTTTGACATTGTCGCTTCCATTTTTTTGATTGGACTTTTTTCTCCATTGATGACCTTGGTCGCACTTTTGATAAAAATAGAATCTTTTTTTGAAAAAAAGAAAGCTGGTCCGATTATCTATAAAAACGAACGTATTGGAGGTGATGGGGAGAAATTTGAAGTGCTCAAGTTTCGTTACATGAAGTGGGAGATGTGCACTGATCCAAACACCACTGAAGGCCGTAAGGCCATTGAATATGAAAAGAAATTAATCAAAGACAAGAGCTTGAGACACGGACCGCTCTATAAGATTAAAAATGATCCGAGAAAAACCAGGGTTGGAGCTTTCATTGAAAAGTATTCCATTGATGAGCTGCCTCAATTTTTCAATGTTTTGAAGGGTGAGATGAGTTTGGTTGGGCCGCGTCCGCATCAGCAACGAGAGGTGGAAAAATATAGCGAATATCACCGTCGACTGCTGACCATCAAGCCGGGCGTAACTGGCATGGCGCAAGTTTCCGGTCGCAGTGATTTGGAATTCGAAGATGAATATAAGCTCGATGTTTATTACATTGAAAATTGGTCACTTTGGCAGGATATTCAAATTTGTCTCAAGACTGTGCTGGTTTTGTTTAAAAGACGAAGTAATTAGTTTTAGCTTGAAAAATATGATATGATGGTTGTAAGTTTTCTTGCATTTGAAAAATAAAAACAGAAGGGAGGTATGTCGTGAAAAACACAAAAAATATATATTATTTAGTTTCAGCTTTGTTTTTGAGCGCTCCACTTTTGACTTTGGCTCAAGTTGAAGATGTGACAACTGGCGGTGTTCCGATTCCCAAAAATGCTGGACCGGATGGAACCATCACCAACATTGTTCAGAATTTTATGTACTGGCTGCTGATGATAGTTGGAATGCTTAGTGTGATCAGTTTTGTTATCTCTGGAATTTTGTATCTGACAGCGGCTGGAAACGAAGACCAAATTCAAAAAGCCAAACGAACCCTAGTTTATTCAATTGTCGGGGTTATAGTTTCAATGTTGGGAATTATTGTCTTGAAGGCAGCAAGTGGTTTGTTGGGTGGCAAATCAATTACTTTTTAATTTGACAAAAACACCAAAAAAGACCATAATTAAAAACAAGGAAATAGGCTGATGAAATGTTTGGTCAACTATTTTTGAAACTATTTTCTCGGTAACTAATCAGTAATTAATGAAACACAATTATGACGCAAGTAAGACCCACAGATCAGGAATTCTTGGAGTTCGCTGTAAAGGCACTCGTTGACACTCCTGAAGATGTTAGAGTTGAAAGAAAAATCGATGAAATGGGTGTTCTCATCACCTTGGATGTGAATCCTGCCGACATGGGAATGGTTATCGGGCGAGAAGGTCAAACCGCAAAAGCTCTGAGAACTATCTTGAGAGTGATTGGCGCACGCAATAATGCCCGCGTGAATCTTAAAATCAATGAACCAGAAGGTTCAACTCGCGGAGAGCGAACCCCACGACCAGAAGCTAATGTAGCTGCCCCGGAAGTCAAAAAGAGCATTGATGATGTTCTTGGAGACATGAGCATCTAGTCATCTCGAAATCTTTGAACAACAAAAAATCCGACTTCGGTCGGATTTTTTTGTGGAAAAAATTACGGTTATACACAATATATGTTTTCAAATTAAAAAACTATCTCTGAATTTTTACGAACTTGTTTGATTTTTAGACCATTGAAGCGACAGCTTCTCTGAGCCATTGGCCATTGATTTCGGCCAAGAGGAGCGCGCCCCAAAAAGTAAACAAGGGAAGTAAAAATTTCTAACTTAGTTTCAGAAAGCAGTAATTTACGTATGACTCAAAAATTAAATAAGCTCACGCAAACCATTCAGGATGATCTGCGAGCAGGTCAGCTTCGCTTTGCAAATTTAAGTTTGCAAGAATCGTTTGAGAATCTTTTTCATACGTCTTGACGATTTCTTCAAGTGAATCATTTTGATCGTAGCCGCGTTTTTTCAGTTCCCGCAGGTTTTCAGCTGTGAACGCATTTTGACCCAGCAAATAAGCGTGTTTTTTGTCAAAAGCTTCAGCAACCGGAACATAGGCGGCGCAAGGAAATTCATTTTCAACCAAAAATTTCAGCAGCAAACCTTTGCGCTGCTCTCTTTGCAGATAAGTTGCTTGCGGATGACGTTTAATCTCTTCGGTGATTTCCAGATTGTGATCGCTCAGCATTTTTTTGAGCAGGTGGCGCGCGCTTTCCGTCTGAGCATATTTTTCGTCAAAATCAAGCAGCAGCTCTGCCCATTCGTCATTAGTTATTTGGCTGGCAATTAAAAAATGCGGGATTTCAATTTTGCCAAGTTCGCGCAAAAGACAAGCGCGGTAAAATTGATCAAAACTAGTCAGGCCCTCACTTTGGATTGCTTTTCTCAGATCAATTCCTTGGCGGTCGAAAGCAGACACGGGAAATTCAATTTTTTCTTTGGCCACCAGATAGTCTTGCAAAGATTTTTCAAAAGTATTTTTGTCAAAAAGTTCCAAAACCGTCAGGGCTTCCCAGATTTTTTCAGAATCTTCTTGAAAAAGAAAAGGCGCTTGTTCAAAGTTCAACGTTGCTTCATAGGCTTGCTGGATTCTGTTTATTTGCTCAACTAACAGAACTTGATTTTCCAGGCTTTTGACAATTTCGAAATAGTTGCCACGACGTGCAAGCTCGCTGGCAATAAGTTGATGAGCTTGGGCGTGTTTTTCCAAAAGTTTCTGAGGCGAGTTTATGGAAAGTCTTCTCCTTGCTGGCGGAGCTGCTTTTGGAACAACGTGTCTATTGAAATGATTTGAAAATTTTTGTTTCATTTGATTTTGTTTTTGATACTTTTTAATTATACCTCAAAAATAAATTAAATTCTAATATTTTTTCTGTCTTGAAACTGCTGGTTTCCAAAGACCACCGTTTGCTCTTGCAAGTCCTTTAGATAAGGGCTAAAATATAGTCAGTAAAATCATAATCCAAATGCAGGCAAGGCTTGAAAATATCTTAAAGAATATGAAAAAAGTAATTTGTATTGATAGGTATAAAAAGCAGCATGAAGTTCCCGTTGAAAATTTGAAGTTTCGTCCTTCCATCTATGGGTTGATTATTCAAGACGGAGCTATTCTGCTGTCCAAGCAATGGGATGGCTATGATTTTCCCGGGGGTGGCATAGAGCTGGGTGAGGACCTTAAAGCTGCGCTGACTCGGGAAGTCAAAGAAGAAACAGGTTTGGAGGTCAAAGTGGGTCAAATTGTGACTTGCGAAAATTCTTTTTACAAAACAATGAAAAATGATTGTTGGCATTCAATTTTGATTTATCACCGATGTGAAATTGTCGGTGGGCAGCTTTCCATTGAGCATGTCGATGAGGATGAGAAAAGATATATTGCAATGCCAGAGTGGATTCCACTTGAAGAGATTGAAAAAATAAAATTCTACAATTCCGCAGATAGCGTTAAGATTATCAAGACAGCTTTAGAAGGAGAAAATAAATAATTTAAGTGAAAAAAATATTATGTTGGACATCAAATTTATCAGGGAAAATGCGGAGGCGATTAAAGAAGTGGCAAAAAACAAAAATATCGATTTAAATATTGATGAACTTTTGGATGTTAATCAAAGACGCTTGTTGCTTTTGCAAAAATTGGAGGATTTAAGTGCGCAAAAAAATGCGGTGAATCTTTTAATTTCAAATGCTAAAAATGATGCTGAGAGAAAGGCTGCCATAGAGCGAGGTAAAATTATCAAAAAGGATATTGAAATAGATGAACCAGAATACCAAAAAATCAAAGAACAATTTGAGGTGCTGATGGTGAAAGTTCCAAATCTCATTTCAGCTGACACGCCAATTGGGAAAAATGAAGAAGGTAACGTGGAAATTGAAAAAACTGGAGAGACTCCGAAATTTAATTTCGAAGTTAAAGATCACATTCAAATCGGCAAAGACTTGGATATTTTAGATTTGGAAAAAGGTGCCAAGGTGGCAGGGTATCGTGGATACTATGTGAAAAATGAAGGCGTGAGTTTGATGATGGCGCTGATGATGTATGCGCTGAATAAAATGATTGAAAAAGGATTTTCACCAATGATTCCGCCAACGCTTGTGAAAGGCAATGCACTTTTCGGCACCGGATATTTCAAAGGCAAAGAATATGACAGTGAAGTTGATGAAGTCTATGAGGTTGCTTCTGGCGACAAAGAACAAGACGGAAAGAGTAGTAAGGAAAAAAAGTTTTTGGTTGGCACGGCAGAACCATCCTTGTTGGCATATTTTGGTGACGAAGTTTTGAGGCAGGAGCAATTGCCGATCAAAGTTGCAGGATACTCTCAGTGCTATCGCTCTGAAATTGGTTCATATGGCAAAGACACCAAGGGACTTTATCGTGTGCATGAATTCATGAAAGTTGAGCAAGTGGTTTTGATGGCAGCAGACGTTGAGGAGTCAATCAAAATGCACGATGCGATGCTGGAAATGTCCAAAGAAATTCATGCAGAACTTGGTTTGCCATATCGGGTGCTCAAAATTTGCTCTGGCGACATGAGCGCTGGAAAATTCCGCGCCTTTGACATTGAAGCTTGGATGCCAAGCCGAAATGCCTATGGCGAAACAGGCTCAGCTTCAAATTTCTTGGATTGGCAAGCTCGCCGACTCAATGTGAAATATGTTGACAAAGAGGGCAACAAAAAATATGTTTATATGCTCAACAACACCGTGCTTCCTTCACCGCGACCATTTATTGCGATTCTCGAGAATTTCCAACAAGCCGACGGATCAGTGGTGATTCCGGAGGTTTTGAGGAAGTGGATGCCGGGAGGGATTGAAAAAATTGAGAGGAAATAATTTGTTAATAAATTAACAATAAGCATATGGGAATTTTTACAAAGAAAACTCCAGAAGAAATAGAGCTTGAAAAACAAAAAGAAATAAAAAAGACGTTGGAAAAATATGGTTTGGATTTAGAAAATTATACTATCCAAGATATTGTCAAAAAAAATAGTGATAATCTTCGCAATATTGCTTCTGAATTGGTGGCTATCGGATTTCATAAGGTGAGCGTGAATTTGAGTTTAAAGTCCGAGGAAAAAGCAAAAATCTCTTATCTTAGTGTTTTATCTGAGCAAAACTGGATTCTTATTAGGCAAAATGAAATTATTATAAAACAACTTCAACAATTAAATAATAAATAATCTACCCAAATACATGAGTAATTTACTAGGGGATTTGCCAGAAAAACTTTTCTCTCCGTTTAAAATGTTCTATATGGCATACATAATTCTTGCCTATTTCAAAGTGGGGAATGTTGATTGGTGTCAGTTCGCTTTCGTTTCTTTTATTTTCCTTATGGGCGAAATCTTGCATAATGATTTTTTCAGAATTAAATTAAATCATTGGGCTTGTAATATTTGTCAATGTGGAAAATGAATATGAATAATATCGTAGATTTATCCGAAGTATTAGACGAGAATATTCTCTCAGGTAGAATTGATTTTAATGCAGAAACTTTTTATGAGATAAAAAGTTTAAACAAAGAAATTTCGAATTTAAGAAAAGAGTTATTTAGCTATAATAAAAATCAAAAAGAATATAGTGGAAGAATGGAATTTGCTAGTTACATCATGTTATTTGCTGTATTTATGCAAACATTATTCGTATTTGAAAAAGTTAGAGAATATGTTGTTGGCAATTGGACGATTTTATTTCCTATAATTATACTTTTTGTTATTATAATTTATAAAAAGATTTTTGCTAGATAATTTTTTATTATCGTTTATATTTTATGGGTTCATCATTATCTGTACATGGAAAGGGTAAAATTTGGACTTTAGAAAAAACTAAGGAGGGCTTCGAAAAATTTTATGAAGAATTTGAACGTTATCCAATGGCGAATGAGGTTGATGACTTTGATTATCTTCCTTCATCCAGACAGATTCAAAGAAATTTTGGGGGTTTAGTTTCCTTGAGAAGAAGTCTTGGCTTATCAATAGAAAATTATGGAGAAGGCGCCTCAAGGTCAAAAATTGCTACACATGTCAATGAGAGAGGGGTTGCTTTTGAAATTGAGGTGCGTGATTATTTACAAGAAAAATTTAATGATCCCTTTGTGCATATTGAAAGACCAGTGCATATGAATTCTAAAGATAGATTTGATTTCTATGTTTATGCTAAGCCTATGAATTTTGCGATTGATGTTTTTGGAACGACCGATATCCGATGCTTAATAAAGGTGATGAATATGAAAGAGGCACGATATAGAAAGGTTAATATCTTAAAGGAGAATGAAAAGTTATATTTTATTTATTTTAGTGATTTTGATTTAAAAAATAGGATAGGTGAATGGATGAATAGAAAAAAGGTAAAATTTTCAAATAACTGGATGTTGCTGACGTTCGATGAGTTCAAAAAAGAAATGTTGAATTATGTTAATTATAATATTAGCTAACAAAAATTATTCTGTATGAACAAACAAGAAATCATTGATAAGACTGCGCAGTATGCGCGGGAAACTTTGGAGGGCGAGGGTTCTGGTCATGATTGGTGGCATATTTATCGGGTTTGGAAAATGGCTCAGCACATTGGGCAAAAAGAAAAGGCGGATATGTTCGTGGTTGAATTGGCAGCGCTATTGCATGATATTGCTGATTATAAGATGCATGGTGGTGATGATGAAATTGGAGCAAGAATTTCCAGGATTTGGCTAGAAAAACAATGTGTTGATGAGAAAAATATTGTGTATGTTTGCGAAATCGTGAAAGAACTTTCTTTCAAAGGGGTAAAAGTTGGAACCAAAATAACCACTGTTGAAGGTATGGTTGTGCAAGATGCGGATCGTTTGGATGCAGTGGGTGCGATGGGAATTGCCAGAAATTTTATGACAGGCGCTAAATTTAATGAGGTCATGCATGATCCAAAGGTTGTTGTCCCGGAGTATGAAAATAAAAATGAATATATTGAAGCCAAAGGCAAGAAGGGACGGACCGTAATTAATCATTTTTACGAAAAATCGTTGCTCTTGAAAGATTTAATGAACACTAAAACCGGCAAGGAAATTGCCCAAGGCAGACACATGGTGATGGAAAATTTTTTGAAGGAATTTTTTGACGAGTGGGAGGGGAAGGCTTAGCTGAGAGATAATTTTGAGTTATCCACAGTGCCTTTGTTGAAAGATTTTTGTTTAAGTGGTATAATATCACTGTAAACATTAAAAATCCAAAACAATGAGTAAAAAATTTTGTGATCATGATTATAAAAATGCAATTAAAATTGGAGCTATGGATTACGTTTGCCCGCTGTGCAAAGACTTAGTGAATCCATTTGAATGGTTTATGGTAACTGAATATGGCCGTGTGTTTGTCGATGTAAATCCAAAGAAAGAAGATAGAAAAACTCTAAAAAGGCTTGGCAAATCAATCGTCACCAAGAAAAACTTTCTCAAAAAACCGGAGGATAAGAAGTTGTTGAAATAATTTTTGAATATTATGCAAAACATTAGGGCTAAAATTTCGGATTTATTAAAGCAAGTCATCCCATTTGATCAAGTAGAAACGGCACACATAAAAGATGCGTTGGACTGGATTGCAAGTGGGGTTGAAATTTTTCGGATTGAAAAACCCGCAACGCCATTGAAGCATTTAGTTAGCTATTCTGTTTTAGTAGATCTTAAGGAAAAGAAAATTTTATTATTGGATCACAGGAAAGCCTTGAAAAAACTTCCCAGCGGTGGACATATCGATATTGACGAAATGCCCCTTGAGACAGCCAAGAGGGAGCTTGTGGAGGAACTTGGAGTTGAGCCAAAGTTAATTTCTCAATCAAAAGTTCCTTTTTTTGTGACAGTGACGGAAACAGTGGGCTTGACTCCTGGACATATTGATGTGAGTTTGTGGTATGTTTTCGACGGTGACTCGAAGACTTTTATCGATAGTGAAGCGGAAGAATTTAAACGCGAATTCAATGGCTATCATTGGCTGAATTTTGATGAGATTCTTGCAAGGCCAATTGAAGAGTTTGATGAAAATATGCATAGGTTCGTTTTGAAATTAAAAAAATTTCTAGCGTAGTTATGTATAATAACATTGAAAAAGCCTGACAATTTGTGGAGGATGAATGTCGCAAACCGACGAGCAAATATGAAGCGTTTAAAATTTTGTTTGAGAAATAATTTATAAGGAAGCCCCTCACCTCTAACTCCTCTCCCGAGGGAGAGGAGGACCCAATAATGTAAAAACCTATGGAAAAACAAAAATCATCAATTCCTGAAAATGCCAAAAAAGTTTTTGAAGGCAAGCTCTTTGACGTGTATCAGTGGGAGCAGGAGATGTTTGATGGGAGTAAGCAAATTTTTGAAAGGGTTACAAAAATAGATACAGCAGTCGTTATCGCTTTTACGGAGGATGGAAAAATACTTGTGCTAAATCAAGAGCAACCAGCTAGGGGAAAGTATACAAGTTTGCCAAGTGGAATGATAGAAAGAGGTGATGAGCCTATGCAAACTGCCGAGAGAGAATTGCTAGAGGAAACTGGCTATGTGGCGAAAGAATTAAAATTATGGCACAGTCATCAGTTGCATGATAAAGTTGTTTGGACTTATTTTTATTTTATCGCCAAAGGATGTCGCAAAGTTTCAGAGCAAAAGCTTGATGTCGGAGGAGAAAAAATAGAAGTTATGGAACTTGAAATGTCTGAATTTTTGGATATGCTTTTGGTTCAGAAAATAAAAGGTTCTGAGATTATTATGAAAATGATGAACGAAGATTTGATTGTGATTGACAAGGAAAAGACTCTTGATAAAATAAAAAACTATTTCAATAATTAGTATGAAAAAACTTCAATTTCCAAAAAATTTTTTGTGGGGCAGCGCAACTAGCGCCCATCAGGTTGAGGGTGGCACTAACAATCAGTGGACGCAGTGGGAAAAAGATAATGCGCAGCGTTTGGCCGACGAAGCTAAAACCAAATGGCAGCCTTGGCAACAAGAGCATTTTCCGGAGATGTTTGAAAAAGAAAATTATATTTCAGGCTCAGCTTGCGATCACTACAACCGCTACGAGCAAGATTTTGACCTTGCCAAACAGCTGGGACAAAATGCCCATCGCTTTTCAATTGAATGGTCACGCATCGAACCTGAAGAGGGAAAATTTGATGAAAAAGAAATCGAGCATTATCGAAGAGTTTTGCGAGCGCTCCGCGAAAGAGGCATTGAGCCTTTTGTGACACTTTGGCATTGGACTGAACCAATTTGGTTTAATGAGCAAGGCGGCTGGACTAACAAAAAATCAGTGGAATATTTTTCACGCTTTGTGGAAAAAGTTGTCAGTGAATATAAAGATTTGGCGAAATTTTGGATTGTAATTAATGAAGCTAATGTTGGAATTGGATATGGATATCTTTTAGGTAGTCAGCCTCCAGCTAGAAAAGGATTGGTTAATTTTTTCAAGGCCTATTTCAATCTTCTTACTGCATTTGAAAAATCAAATTTAATTATTCGTGAAATTGATAAAAATGCAGAAATCGGAATTGCAAACAGTATCACGCACTATGAGGCAAAAATATTTCCAGGATTAAATTATTTGATTGTTAAATTTGTTGAATTTTTCAGTGAATATTTTCTTAGAAAAACTATCCCATGCTGTACGTTTATTGGCTGCAACTATTATTCTCGATACATTATTTCCTTAATTAAGAAAAACCTTCCGTCAGAAAAAAAGACTGATTTGGAATGGGAAATATATCCAAAAGGTTTGTATGCTATCTTGAAAGATTTGAAAAAATATAATTTGCCAATATATATCACCGAAAACGGACTGGCTGACGCCAAGGATGAAAAAAGAAAGGAATTCATTGCTGAGCATTTGAAATGGATGCACAAAGCTATTGAAGATGGCGCTGATGTGCGGGGCTATTTTCATTGGTCATTGTTGGACAATTTTGAATTCCCTGAGGTTCGAGGATTTTGGCCACGCTTTGGTTTGGTGGAGGTTGATTTCAAAACGCAGCAGCGGAAGATCCGTCCAAGCGCTTTTGAATATGCCAAGACTTGCAAAGAGAACGCTTTGGAGCTAGAATGATTTGTGCTTTTTAAATCTATATATTTTTAGTTTTAGCGTCTAGGTTTTCCTAAAAGCTAGTGAAATATGTTATTAGGATTTTCAACTGTCAGTTTATACAAAACTCACCCGACAATTTCGCGGGAGACTTTTGCGATTTTCCGCTCAATCGGGTGCAATGTCATTCAATTGATGTGCCTTACTGAAGAAGATATTCTGAAATTGATAACCGAAATAACCGTGGAGGATTTGGCTGGTTTTGAATATGTCGTGCTACATGCTCCGACAGCTAATATCAATGTCAGCACGCTTGAACTTTTGCAAAGAGCTCAAAATATTTTTCATTTTCAGGCTATTGTGATTCATCCAAGTGAGATTGAAAATTGGGAAATTTTTTCTCGTTTTGATTTGCCAATTTCAATCGAAAATATGGATTGGAAACAAGAGCGTGGGAAATATGTCGATAGTCTGCAAAATATTTTTGAAAAAATTGATGCCAAAATGGTGCTGGACGTTAATCATTGCTTCACTAATGATCCTTCCTTGCTCTTGGCTAAACAAATGACAGATGAATTTGGCCCTCGAATTTCACAAATTCATTTGAGCGGTTTTGAAACTGGGCATGAAATGCTTTTCAAAACCAAACAAATTGAAATTATGGATGCAATTGCCAACAAAGAATTGCCAATTATCATTGAAAGTGAATGTGAAACAATTCAAGACGCGCAAAATGAATTTGCTTATGTGAAAAATTATTTATTCGGGGTATAAAATTATTTTTTATTTTGGCTTGTTTGAGCCTAATATAGAATATAAAAACTAGAATCTAAAATCTTTCACAAAAACCCTTGACAAGTTTTAAAGCAGTTGTTATGATGGTTAAGCAATTGAGAAATGCAGGTGTTAAATTCGTAAGAAACATCAACGCAAAAAGTAATATTTGAAAATTTCGGGCAAAAGAGAAGATACATCCCGATGCATATCAACAAGATGTGTGTGAGGATGTGTTTTTTATACTCTCTGAAAAATTCTTGAATTTATTTAAGAATTGGATTTTGGATTTTAGATTCAAAATTGGAATTTGGAAAAGTAAAAAATAAAGCAGCTTGAAAAATAAATACAGTTTGAACTGATCGCAATTTATTGCGGTTAGTCCTTTTATTTCCAGCCCTTTGGAAACAAAGAGCTGGATTCTGGTTGAATTATCTGAGCTTAAAAGTTTTCGCATCTTTTCTTTAAATAAAGATGCAAACCGTTTGTAACTCTTCGGAGTTATAAATTCTATTGAGAGTTTGATCCTGGCTCAGGATGAACGCTGGCGGCGTGGATAAGGCATGCAAGTCGAGTGGGTTTAGGCCCACGGCAAACGGGTTAGTAATGCATAGGAATTTTCCTCGAAGTCGTGAATAATCCGGAGAAATCCGGAATAATACACGATGTGCTCTACGGAGTAAAGATTTATCGCTTTGAGAGAAGCCTATGTCCTATCAGCTTGTTGGTGGTGTAAAGGACCACCAAGGCTATGACGGGTAGGGGGTGTGAGAGCACGGCCCCCAACATTGGGACTGAGACACTGCCCAAACTCCTACGGGAGGCTGCAGTCGAGAATATTCGTCAATGCGCGAAAGCGTGAACGAGCGACGCCGCGTGCGGGATGAAGGCCTTCGGGTCGTAAACCGCTTTTGTAAGGGAAAAATTTCGATGATGGTACCTTACGAATAAGAGGTTACTAACTCTGTGCCAGCAGTAGCGGTAATACAGAGACCTCAAGCGTTATCCGGATTTATTGGGCGTAAAGAGCTGGTAGGTGGTTATATTAGTCAGATGTCAAATCTTCGAGCTCAACTCGAAAACTGCATTTGAAACGGTATAACTAGAGGGTGTGAGAGATCTATGGAACTCATGGTGTAGCAGTGAAATGCGTTGATATCATGAGGAACACCAAAGGCGAAGGCATTAGATTGGCACACTCCTGACACTGAGCAGCGAAAGCGTGGGTAGCGAATGGGATTAGATACCCCAGTAGTCCACGCCCTAAACGATGTATATTAGGCATTGGAAGTATCGACCCTTTCAGTGTCGTAGCTAACGCGTTAAATATACCGCCTGGGAAGTACGGCCGCAAGGCTAAAACTCAAAGGAATAGACGGGGATCCGCACAAGTGGAGGATCATGTGGTTTAATTCGATGGTAAGCGAGAAACCTCACCAGGGTTTGAAACTGGGCTGCAAGCTCTAGAGATAGAGCCGCCTTCGAGGGTGCCCAGCAGGTGCTGCATGGTTGTCGTCAGCTCGTGTCGTAAGATGTTCCGTTAAGTCGGGAAACGAGCGCAACCCCTGTCGTGTGTTATATATGTCACACGAGACTGCCCAGACTTTTGAGCACAAGCTCAAAAGAGTATCATGTATAATGTATGATGTATCATGTATAATTTGAATTTATACTTTATACATTCTACTAAGTACTTTATACTTTTTTGTTCGCTTGCGAACAAAAGTCTGGGAGGAAGGAGGGGATGACGTCAAATCAGCATGGCCCTTTGACACCCTGGGCAACACACGTGATACAATGGCCGGTACAGAGGGTTGCCAAGTCGCGAGACGGAGCCAATCCCAAAAAACCGGTCTCAGTTCGGATAGGAGTCTGCAACTCGACTCCTTGAAGTCGGATTCACTAGTAATCGGAGATCAGAACGCTCCGGTGAATACGTTCTCGGATCTTGTACTCACCGCCCGTCACACCAAGAGAGTCGGTAACACCCGAAGGCCCTGTTTTATACCGGGGACAACGGTGGGATCGATGATAAGGGTGAAGTCGTAACAAGGCATCCGTAGCGGAAGCTGTGGATGGATCACCTCCTTTCTAGGGAGTTACGGTGAATACGGTTCAATTTATTGAATCGTCAATAACCATGGTCGTTTACTCTGATTTATCAGAGTAAAACTTGTTTACCTATTGGGTAGACAAATTCAGATAATTTGATTATAGGACTAGCCACAATAGCTTACGATTAACTTCGGTTTTTTGTAATGCTGTAGGCAAATAAATACTTCTCGCGAGGTATTTTTTTGTTGTCTCAAATATTGCAATATTACGACTTTATGAAGAAGATGAGATACATATTGGACACCCCTATGTTAGACTAGGGAGTTGATTTAACCAATATATCTCTCATTATGACATTCAAAAAACATAACTACCTGCTCTTTAGTCAGCTTAAATTATCCAAGGATAAGTATGAA
>CAINNK010000021.1 GCA_903851135.1 uncultured bacterium
CAAAGATTACAGAAAGAGATGTTTATGAAATCCAAGAAAAATTAAACAATAGACCAAGGAAATCTAATAACTATTTAACACCAAACCAAGTTTACGCACTCAATCAGTAAAAAGGGGCTCTAAATTCTTGAACTTGCTAATCTTAGCTAATTTGAGCCCTTTTGGCAAGCAGCTGGAATTGTAGCTGGAATTGTATAAAAATTATTTTCTCCAATATAGCAGGGGAACTATAATACTTGATAAAAACTTTTACATTCTTTATCGAAAAGATTCACCCTGATTTTTAGTATCGTGGTCTTATTTCATCGGGATCTTGCCAATCATCATTTTCATTATCTCGCATTGCATCGAAATAATAACCGGTAGCTCTATTGGTGCCACCTAATTTTCTGTCAATTTCAGATAATATTTCCAAAACTTCCAATTTGTTATAATTTGGTCCCTGAATAATTCTCTCTATTTTAATAGTTTTCGCAAATTCAGCAATAAAAGAGCCGAGCTCTTTTTTGAGTTGAGACTTGAAAGGAATTGAGTAACCAGTGTCAGCTTCAATGTTGTCAACCACCAAGATTGGACCTTCACTGTTTTCATTTTTCCCGACAAAACACCAGGCCACCGCAACTGGCTTTTTTCTTTTTTCATCATACACAACAATGTTGTGCATTCCAAGATCAGTAACATAGTCCGCAATCGGAGATTCTGCTCCATGCGTGTCGTTATCAATTTTAATACAACACGGGCAGTCATTTCCAAGATACAAATCCGTGTCAGGATTTCGCGGGGCAATTGCAATTCGCATAGGAGTCTTCTCCAGCGAACTTGCATCGTTTTTGAATAAACTTTGAATGGTGCTCAAGTCTGCATGATAGTGATCCAAATCCATTCCGACTGACATATTTATTTCTTGCATTATTGAATCTGATTGATCCTTTCCAAAAGTTTTTCCCAACAAATCAGTAGATATTACCCGAAAACCAGAAAGCAACTCATCTAAATCAACAATTTTATTTTTTATTTTAAATTCTTGCTGTTTAATTTTTTCTTTTAAATCAATCTGCTTCTTTCGATCAGCTCCTGTATTTTTTTGCTCTTCTTCCAAAGAGCAAAGCTCATCGTATAGTCCAGACAAATCTTTGCTAATAATTTTGACATTGTTCATTTCTCCAACCAATTTATTCCAAACAGTCATTGGCTTAAGTTGTTCTAACTGCTTTTCAAGATTAGCAACGCCTTTTTGAATTCCTTCAATTTTTCTGGTATCACTATTTTGTTGAGCCTCAACCATTTGAACTCGCATTTTTTCAAGTTTCTCAAACAACTCAGCCTTTTTCTCTGAAGGCGTTTCAACTCCAGCCAAATCTTTTCTGTAAAATGCTAAAACAGAATTAGCTTTTGAAAGATAATTTCCAATTGATTCATCAATGCGCTTGATTGGACTTTGAATTTGTTCGGAAAACAAAGTGTCGTCTTCCTTTCCGAGATCAAAATGTTTTTCAGTAGAATACGCCAACCATTGACGAATATCAACGCCTTCTTTCCCAATTTTAACTAAAATATTCTTATTGTTTCCGAATTCAATCAAGCGTTTTTGCATGAGCATCCTGAATTCAAAAGAGTTGCAATCAATATTGGGATATTTGTTTTTGATTTCAGCTTTAAAATCATACAAAGTCTTGATATTTTTTTGGGAAATATTGTCAAATTCTTGGAACTTAAACAAGAGCTTCATTCCATGCCGTTTGTTTTCAACTAAAGCGCCAAGCAAAAAATGGTTTTCTTCCAAAATATCAAACAAGCTCTCTGGATTATAATTGAAACTGGCAAGTTGCATGAAAATATCAATGCTCCTGAAATTAATATTCAGTTCGGCATATTCAGTTTCCAGTCTTTCGATGATTCTGGCTGTTTCAGGCAGACAGGAGCACAGTTCATCAAAATCGATTTTCACATGGAATGTATCGCTGATTTGAATAGCACGCCCCACATCCACCTCTTTCAATTTTGAAATGAAAACTTCCTTAACTGCTTCTCGAATAAGCTTATTCTGCAAATTAAATTTATCTTTTATTAAAATAGCATACTCCATACTGCTATCTTCGTCAGAATATTCTTCATCACCCATTTCCTCATGATATGTTTCCTCCAAATTACGGATAAAAGCTTTTAGCGCTTGTGCTTGAATAAACTCATCTGACAAATTAAAACTATTTTTGATTTCAAGGGCCGCATCAATGCCATTATTATAGCTCAATTGGCGAATAAAACCCTCCTGAGGGCCAACTTGCGCTTCTACTCCCTGAAATACTTCATCTGGTAAATTAAATTTGTCTTTTTCTCTTTTAATGTAATTCACAAAGTTTATATCTCCTTGTTCCAATTTACGAATATAAACTTTTTTGACTTCCTCTTGAAAAAACTCATCTGACAAATGAAACAGATTCTTTATTTCAAAAGCAGTCTCTGTGCCATAATCTTGCAATTCATGAATGCAACCCTTTTTGGCTGCGGGTTGAAATGATTCTTCTTGAAATAATTCATCTGGCAAATTAAATTCGTCCTTAGTAGCCATAGCTAAGTGAAATTCCCCCCTCTCCCAAATATGCAGCAAAAGCTTTTCTGGCCACTTCCTGAACAAATTCAGCTGGCAAATTAAATGCATTTTTTATTTCAAGAGCGCGATAAATGGAATCGAAGTTTTCACTGCTATTTTCAGATGGATCATTATAGCAATTATATTGATATTGCAATAAAGATATAAAAACCTTTTCGACTTCTTCTTGAATGATTTCAGCTGGTAAATGATAATTTTCAATACGCCTAACAATAGAGTCCATGTCTGAATGCAAAGATTCCAAGCTCTCAAAAAAATTATATCTCCTGCCATCGATTAATTTATCTTCATTCTCATATTCCTCACTGCTCAAATCCCCGAGATCTTCGGCTTGTCCCTTTTTCTCAAGTGCATTTTTTTGAATTTCAAAAGCCTCATTATGGGCATTTTCAAATGAATCCTTTTCCATTTTTTCCATATTTTTACAGAATTAGCGACGAAATATTTTAGCAATTTTTTCTAATTTTTCTCGAAGAAAATCCATATCAAGCCGATGCTCTTCTTGCGCCTCTTCTTCAGTTATGATATTGAAGAGCTTCTCCATTTTAATACTAGAACTAAGATTATCATCTTTAATTTCTTTTTTGGTTTGATATTTGACATTATTTCTTTTTTGCTTAAAGGCTCCGCCAGACTCCAATCGAGACATAACCCTTTTCCACTGATCCAGCGGCTCGAATTCAAGCATCGCAATGATTTCCGTTCTTGGAATTTCAAGTAAGAGCAATGCTTCAACCTCATCCAAAACTTCTGCAAGAATTTTCTTATATTCAAAATGAGCACGTTCAAAAACAGCATCCGACTCTGCTAAACTATCTTGCTCAAAACTTGTATGATAATCATTTTTTGCCTCTTCAAGATAATCATAAATTCCACCTTTTGATTTATCTTTCAAAAGAACATTCCGCAAACGTTTAATAGATGACCCATCTTTCAAGTATGCAAAAATCTCATCTCTTGCTCTTTTTTTAGCAATTTCCAAATCATTTTCAACTATTGCATTAAGACTTTGAATTTCAATCTCACGCCGATCAGACAAACTAAGTCCTTTAAAAATAATCGATTCTTCCATCATCTCATCAAGCAACTTCTTTAATGAATGACGCTCCTCATGAATTCTCACTTCCTCAATCCATTTTTTTGTTTCTTCCCCATTATTATTTTTAACTATGGTTCTTAATCCTCTAGAAGATCCACCAATCAAGACTGATTCTTCCTCTGATTCCCCTCTCGCCTTCGCAAAATCACCAACATTGTTACAATCTACAAAAAAAGAAACTGGCCCACGATGCACAAACACTTCTCCTTCTGGAACTACTCCGTATAATTTTTCAAAAAGGCTTTTATCATCTCTGCCTATCTTGAGTTCACCTTGAACATTATCCATTTCTCGATTCCAATCCTCTAACTTACTCAAAAAAGCTTCGTATCTCCCCAGCTGAACAGGACTCAATCTCAATTTCTCAGACTTTTTCAAAATGCACTTTCGCAACTGATCTGCCCGCTTCTGGTCATAGGATCCTTTTTTCAGCAAGATATCTTCCAATTCCGCATGTAATTTCATCCTTCCAACAACTTGAAAGGTGAATTGTTTCTTAAATTCCTCGAGTATTTTTTTCTTTTCCGCAATATATTCATCTTGCGAAAGTGTCCTTATTTTTTCTTCTGCAAAAGAAGCAATTTTTTTCACCTCTTGTTCGGGATCAAAATATCCATATGAAACAACGGGAAGTTTTTGATCTTCTTTATTTTTAAGATATTCCTGCTTTCGCGCAAAGAAATCATCGCGCACTAAATTATCGTTTGATTCTAAAAGCAACGCCTCATATATCAATTCCGCCACATCACCACCATACGGAACAGCATTACAGATAAAATTTATCAACTGCTCCTTGAACTGCACGTGACGATTCTCAGCAGCAAGGGAAATGTCGCTTTGATTAGATTGATACATTATTACTGCATCATCAGGTCGAATAAGATTTAAAAGCTCATGAGAGTAGGGATCTTTTCTTATTTCCTCAACTATGAGTGGAATACTTTCCTGGGTCTTTAATCTGCATTTTTCGCAATCGTCTTTGTATTTTTTTCTGGATTCTTCTGTGAGAATCGCAGGATCCACTCCTTCAAGTTGAACGATTGAGTGATGATTTCGTATCAATGGACGAATCAAACTACCCCTCTCCTTATCTGGCATAGAACTAAGGAATTTATGAGGGGGAGTTTCTTTTGATGTCTCTTTATCAACTCCAATAAATTTATTTTCTAAAGATTTTTCTTTCATAAATAGAAACTTCTTAGCTAATTTGAGCCCTTTTGGCAAGCTTCTCGAAATTTTCATCCACTGTCTTTTGAATTTCCTTGATGACTTCAAGATTTTTTTCTTTAAAGAGATGTTTAAAACGTCCTTGGGTTTTCAAAAATTCTTCAATCGGCTTTATTTGTTTAGGAATATGATTAATCTCATATTTATAATCCTCTCCGCCCAAGGCGGATCCGCCTTGGGCGGAGATTTCAAAAAGTGGCCAAAAATTGGTTTCAGTGGCAAGTTTTCCAATGTTAACATATTCCGAAGTTGGAAATTTCCAAATTTGGGTGCAAGGTTGCAAAACCAACAAAAAGGATGGACCTGGAGTGTTTAAAGCTTTTTGAGCTTTGCGTTTCAGATCCGGCAGATATGCCACATTAGCTTGCGCTAGATATTTGATGCCATGGGCTTTGACAATTTCCATCATGTCCTTACGCTGCTGCGTTTTGCCAAACGACTGACTGCCAACCGGGGCCGTTTCAGTGTTGGCGCCATATGGGGTTGCGCCACTACGCTGTCCTCCAGTGTTCATGTAGCCTTCGTTGTCATAACAAACATAAAGAAAATCATGTCCGCGTTCAAGTGCGCCCGAAAGCGCTTGCAAGCCGATGTCATAGGTTCCCCCATCTCCTCCAAAAGCGATTATCTTGGCAGGATTTTTTAACTTTCCGGATTTTTCCAAAGCTTTTTGCGCCGCATCAATTCCCGCGGCGGTGGCAGCCGCATTGCCAAAAACGCTGTGAATATAGGGAACTTTCCAAGAGGTTGCCGGATAAATTGTGGTCGTCACTTCCAAGCAACCAGTCGCATTAGAAACAATCACTGGTTTATCAGTTGCGCCCAGCACTGTTCGCACAATCGCCGGAATTCCGCAACCCGCGCAAGTTGCATGACCAGAGGAAAATTTCTTGGTAAGATCTTTATTCATATTTATATTGCTACGGATTAAAACGGATTAATTACAGATATTCACAGATCACAAATTCACACAGATTATAGATTTAATTTTAGTTTAGATATGAATGGTTTTCTATCATTTGTGCAAATAGATCTTTTTATTTCTAATTCTTGAGTACAAAAATTAACCAAATAACCAATTTCATATTTACTAGCTTTTAAATAAGATCTTTGCTGATTAATATCATCGACTCTCGTGAAGCTAGTCGCTTTAATTTCTACTATTATTTTATCTTCCACCAAAATATCTGGGACATATGTGCCTAATTTTTTTCCTGTTTCTATTGAGTAAATATCGATTCTTTTTTGACTTTCAAATTTTAAATTCTCTTTTTCCAATTCTTCTTCTAGGGCTTTTTGATAAATAATTTCTTTTAATCCCTTTCCGTATTTATTTGCAACATTATAAAAACATCCTCGCACTTTGTATGATAATTCTTTTTCCAATAGACCATCCTCGCTCATAAAATATGAATCCGTGATTCGTGAACATACGTCACAAATCCGTGAAGATCCGTTTTATACTAGGTATTTAACTTTATTATCAATTTCCCCGTCTTCCAAATCTTGAAAAACTTTTTCGATGTCCTTTTGCATTGTGTCTCGACCACCGAGCCCATAGATATAGCTAGCAAGGTCTGGCTTGCGACTTGAGCTGTGATAAAGGCTGCTCACAATATCCTGATAGAGCGGAGGATATGCCCCAAAAGAGATCGCCCGATCGAGCACGGCAATTCTGGAAATGTGCGACAAAGCCTGACCAATTTCTTCATAGGGAAAAGGTCGAAACAATTTCACACTCAGCAGACCCACTTTTTTGCCTTGCTGGCGAAGCTTGTCAACCACATCTTTAGCTGTCCCGCCGGTTGCGCCCATAATCACAATCACGCTCGTGGCATCTTCCAAATGATAAGTTTCAAACATTTCATATTTGCGACCGGAAATTTTGAAAAATTCTCCACAGATTTTTTTGTAAGCAGCCTTAGCTTTTTGCATCACTTTTTCCTGATCGATTTTGAATTCAAAAAAAGTATTCTGCAGGGCCAAGGTTCCAAAAGTTGTTGGGTTTTCAAAATCAGTCAGTGACTGCTGTACTTTCCGTTCGCCCACAAATTTCTTCACGACTTCATCATCCAAAATTTCAATTCTTTCGGTGGTGTGCGAAGTGTGAAAGCCATCCATAATCGGCATCACTGGAGCATTGATTTCTTCAGCTAGTTTCAGAGCGATAATCGTATCGTCATAAGCATCTTGCACTTGCTCGGCAAAAATTTGCACCCAACCCAAATCTCTCACGGCCATCACGTCGCCATGTTCACCGTGAATGTTCAGCGGTGCGCTGAGCGCTCGAGAGCTCACACTCATCACAATTGGAAGGCCCAGGCCGCTGACCACGGGCAAAGTTTCCGCCATATACAAAATTCCCTGGGAACTGGAAGCAGTCACCGCTCGCGCCCCAGCCGCACAGGCTCCAATCGTAGCGCTCATCGCACTATGCTCAGATTCCACCTGCACAATCTCAGTTGCCACCAAGCCATCCGCTTTCATTTTGGCATAAGTTTCGATAATGGTGGTTTGCGGCGTAATTGGATAAACCGCCATCACATCCGGCTGGATTTGTCGCCAGGCTTCCGCCACGGCGTAACCACCGGTCAGCGCACGAATTTTTGTATTATTTTTTTGCATTTTCTTAATTCGTTAATTCATTAATGCGTTAATAAATAATCATTTCTTCATAACAATTGCTTTGACTGGACAGACTTGGGCGCAAACTCCGCAGCCTTTGCAATATTCATAGTCAATATCCACAATTTCTTTTTCTTTCCCAATTTCGCTGCTTTTAGCGATTTCCTTTTTGCCACGCTTTCGCATTTCCATCACTGCCTCAGGACAATGCAGCACACAAGTTGTGCAACCGATGCATTTACTTGGGTCAACCTCCGGTTTCAGATATCGCCAGTCACCTGTCTTTGGTGCCTTAGCTTGGTCATGTTTTATAATGCCTCCTTTTTCCATAAGATTACTAATTTTCACGAATTTATGACTGATTTTCACGGAGCACAGATATCCGTGATCTGCGTCAATCCGTAATCAATCCGTTTTTATCAGTTTAATTACAATTCATCATATCCCGCTTCCATGGCTTGGATATTCTTCTCCGTTAAATCCTTGCCAATCTTTTCCAAAAAGACACCACGAAAAACTTCCGCCGCGCTTTCCAGTGAAATAACCTCAGTAACTTTGATTAATTGTCCAACTAAAACCATGTTCGGATTTGAAGCGCCTGTGATGCGACTGGCAATCCCATTGGCATCAACCGCATAAATTTTCCCTTTAAAGTGCGGCACATCTTTGCGAATTTCCTCACCTTCTCTTTTGGAATTGATAATTAAAACCTCATGCTGGTCGAGATTCTTTGACACATCTTGACTGCCGATCACAGTTTCATCCATCACCACCACAGCATCTGGATCAGTGACAGGCTCTTGCGTGCGAAGTTTTTTGCCTGAAATACGCAAAAACATTTTGGTCGGGGCGCCTGATCTTTCCGGCCCAAAAAAAGGAAAAGCTTTCACAAATTTTCCTTCCGCCACCGCACCGTGCGCCACCAATTCCGAGGCAGTCTTAGCGCCCTGTCCGCCACGCGCAAAAAAGATTATTTCAAATGTATCTTTGTTTAATTTCATTTTTATTTTTCTGAAGCTTTATTATTTTAACTCTTTTCATTCTAACATATTTTGCCAAATCCGACACTGATTCAAACAAAAAATTTTTTCACGTCCGGCTTGAAATATCCTTCGCCCTTGACCATTTTGTATTGATGATAGTCTTTGCTCATGTTTGAATTGTGAACTTCTTGGAAAATCTCTTCAATCTTATCTTGCAAACCATGTTCCAAAATTGTGCCATAAACTGCATACAAAACATCGCACAATTCTTTTGCCACATTTTCTAAATCATGAGCTTTGGTGCCCTCAAGATATTCTCTGATTTCACCTTCCATCAAAGAATATCTAAAATCTAGCCTATCTGTCGGAATCAAAGATGGACTTTCCAAGACTGGAACATTGAATTTCTCGTGAAAAATTTTCACCAATTCCAATTCTTTTTTCATATATTTTTTCTATTAATATTAGGACTTGCGCACTTGCTTTTTGAGGACCATGTTTGAAGGCGACTGCAACTTTTAATACATAGATATTTGAGTTATGTGCCAAAACCTTCTTTTTGGCACGATCTATAAGCTCCGTAAAGTGGACCGGAAAAAGGTAAGTGCGTAAGCCTTAAACATATTCCAATTTTATACCTTCTGGCTTTCAAAGGCAACAAAAAAAACGAGGCTCCTGCCTCGTTTTTATACTATTCTTCTATAAGCTAGCGAAGCTAAGGCCTAAAGGCTATTTTTGAAGTTGGTCATCTAAAACTTTTTTCACGTCATCATAAGTGGCTGTCGCTGGCTGCAAATCACTGCCAACAAACAAAGCTGGCGTCAATTGAATGCCAAAATCTTGACCGTCTTTTTGCGTGGCGTCAACTTGAGCTTGAAATTGCTTTGTGTCCAAACACTTGTTAAAATCAACCACTTTCAATCCCAGACTTGCAGCATAACCCTTGAAGGTAGGGTTAGCGTCTTTGGTTTTTCCCCAAACAGCCTGATTTGCAAAAAGCTTGTCAGCATAAACCAAGAATTTTCCTTGGGCGTTGGCACATTCCCCAGCCATCGCAGCTTGCGCTCCTAACGTTGAGGCTGTTGGGAAATAATTCTTAAACACAAATTGAATTTTGTCGCCATAATCCTTAATCATCGGCGCAATAATTGCCTGATAGAATTTTTTGTCGTCAGGGTTTTGGAAATAATTGAAAGACACAACCTTTACTTTCGCATCAACTGAGCCAAGTGTGATGTCCTGATTTGACACCGTTGGTGCTACTAAATATTTTCCAACCGGAAAGCCAGCTTCAGCCGATTTGATCGCATAGGCATCACCTTGCTGGTCCAAAAATGGTTGAGCTTTCGCAAACAATTCAGTCTTTTCAATTTCTTTGGAAAAAATGAAGGCTGGAATTGTCTTGAGCTTAAATTGCGCAATCAATTTTTTGCCTTCAGTTGAGTTGACGTCAATTTTTTGAGTCAGCATGGTTGGCAGCGCTCCCTTTAACCCAACCAAAACTTCGTCCGGCTTGCAAGCCTCGCCGCAAGCATCATCACTGACGACTTTGATTGTCACCATAGGCTCAGTATAAGCTACCCAGGTCTTACCACTTGATTGAAAAACATCGGTGCTATTAAGAGCTTTCTGAGAAAAACCTCCGCCGCGTGCCAACTGAATCACATCAACAAACAAACTACCAACAAACAAACCTGCCAGCAAAATCACCATTGAAATCAGATTTTTGATTTTGTGATTTTTTTCATCAATTGAATCAATCAAAACTTCTTCCACTGATTGATCAGGGTCAACAAAAATTTCTTCTTCATGTTTGCTGAGTTCTTCTTTCAAAATTTCAGCCTCCCTAATTTCTTTTTCATCCATATGATTTACGTTAAAATTATATTTAGTAGACTACTGCTTATTAATTAAAGTTACTAGTTACTGATTACTAGTTACTATTTATTGCTGGTTGTTGACTTTGTGTTGCATCTTGCGTAGTTTTCTGCTGAGCTGCTTGCCGCAAAAGATTACTCTTGAGTTCGGCAATATTGTAGCGCTGCACTTTAGCAGGAATCTGATAGTCATTAAAACCAATCGTGATTTTTTTCACCGCTTCAGTTTTGACTGTAATGCCAATCAAGATTCCAAGAATAAAAAACAAAGAGAGTTCAAAAACCAAATCTTTCTTTTTCTTCTTTACTAAATCTTGTTGACTTTGAAATTTTTCAACTTTTATTTCAACCTGTCGAACTTCTTCAGTTTTTTCTTTTTCATTTTCAGTTTCAGTCTCAAAAATCATTTCGGGAGACTCCTGTTCTTCAGATGACTCTTGATTATATTCTTTTTCCAATTCAAATTCCATTTTCTCCAATTGCTCTTCCCTTTTTTTATCCAAGTGCATAGGCCTATTTTTATTGGTTAATTTACATCCATAGCTTACCACAACCCCATGAAACCTACAACTTGCGCAGGTTTTTGATTTATTGTGTAATAAAAAAGGCTTCTCGTCAGAGAAGCCTAAATAAAAAACACTTTCTTGCCTTTACTGAATTTCAACGGTCAGCCTTGAGCATTGTTTTTTCAAAAACGCCAAAAACTCTGTAAAAAATAATTTTGGCGTTACAAGGGGTACATAAATCACCAACACAATAGCAGCAAAAACATACATAGCTGGCTCTGCTATCGTGCGAAACATAAACATCTTAAGGAACTTTAGAAAGAAAGCACCAGTGTTCATTTTTACTGGAATTTTCTCCCAATATTCGTAGCAAAAGGCAGTCCTGTAAAGAAAGCCGTCCTTTTTAATCTTCATCCTCAATCCCCCTTTTTTTGCTAAAAGCAAATTTTTGATTTTGCAACCAAGAAATAAACAACTCAAAATTAACATTTTACTGTTCCGATATTAACTTTTATTCACTAATTTGTCAAATGCATTGCAAAGCCAAAACAGCAAAAAAACCTCCAATAAAGGGTTTTTTGAGAAAAATTATTGCATTATCCGAAAATAGCTCTAAGGAGGATCAGCCATGCAACAATATAACCATATAACAATTTTGCATTTCTATTCCTTCCTCAACGCCTCCATCGGCGAAAGTTGGGAGGCTTTATAGGCTGGATAAAAGCCAAAGATAATGCCAGTGGCCATGGAAAAACCAGTAGCCAAGGCAATTGAACCAAAAGTGACTGGGAAGTTGAGCTTAAATCCTGCTGCAGCGAGGCCATAGGAAAGACCGAAAGAAATTAAATAGCCCAAGATAATGCCAGCAACTCCCCCAATCAAAGTGATGAAAATCGCTTCCAACAAAAACTGATTGCGAATGTCAGCCGCCGTGGCGCCAACCGCTTTGCGCAGACCGATTTCAAAAGTTCGCTCCACCACCGCCACATACATTACGTTCATAATCCCAACCCCGCCCACAATCAAAGAAATCGAAGTCAACGCCAACAGCAAAATATTAATCGTGCCAAAAACGTCCCCAATGATTTTTTGCGCTTCCTGAATAGTGGAAACTGAAAAATCCTCCTGTTCGGCTTTTGGCGTCTTATGTTGTCGCTTGAGTGCGTCACTCACATCAGCCGCGGTCACGTCAATCATGTTAGCATCTTTCACTTTGAGCATAATCATGCGCACATAATCAATGCCTAAGATTTTTTTCTGCAAAGTTTGCACTGGCATATAAATCAGCTCGTCGTAGTTGAAAAAAGTCACCGCGCCTCTTTTCTCCAAAACCCCAATCACCCGAAAATTCATGCCCTTGATTTTGATAGTTTTGCCAAGCGCATCTTCACTGCCAAACAAAGCATCTTTGATGTCGCTGCCAATCACCACGACTTGCGACAAACCATTATCATCACCTTGAGAATAAAAATCTCCCTCCGCTATTTTAGTAGCCCCATCAATCAAAGCATAGTCAGCACCTGTTCCAAAAATCATGGCTTGCTTGTTTTGATTTTGATAAGTGGTCAAGCCTTGTCCAATGTCTATTGGAGAAAATTTATCAATATTGGGAATTTTTTTGATCGCCTCACCATCTGCAATTTTCAGGGTTGTAATTTGGATTCCTTGCGCCTGACCGGTGGCATTGGCCGAAGAAGTCTTGTCCGTGGCTGGAACTTTGGTTTCCACTTGGATAATGTCATTACCAAAACTGCTAACTTGTCCCAGGATATATTCCTTCACACCCTGCCCACTGGAAGTCACCACAATCACTGACAAAATCCCAATGATTATTCCGACCAAAGTCAAAACTGTCCGACCGATATTTTTCGTCAGGTTGCCAAAAGCTAATCTTATTGCAATTAAAAATCTTTTAAACATAACACCTATGACTCAAGTCCTAAATCCTAATTTCCAATTTCCAATAAAGTTCTAAATCCTAAATCTTAATTTTTTGACATTTGGATTTTAGATTTTATTAGACATTAGACATTGAGATTTAGGGTTTTTGAATTATAATTATTCATATCTTAACGCTTCCATCGGAGAAATTCGCGAAGCCTTGCGAGCTGGGTATAGTCCAAACAAAACGCCAATCAAAACTGAAACCGAAGTTGCAATCACAATAGAACTAAATGAAATAATAAACTGCCAACTATATCCCAAGGCATTAATAATAATCGAAGCTAAAAATGAAATCAGGACTCCAAAAATAATTCCGATCGCACCACCCAACAAAGTCAAGAAAATTGATTCAATCAAAAATTGCAAGATGATGTGCCGAGATCTGGCTCCGACCGCTTTGCGCAAACCGATTTCCCGAATGCGCTGATTGACCGAAATGAGCATAATATTCATGATTCCAATGCCACCCACCAAAAGTGAAATTCCCGCGATGCCAGCCAGAAAATATTTCAAAACGTTGGTGATATTAGTAATGGTGGCCAAAGCTTGCGCCGTGTTGCGCACCGAAAAATCATCATCAATGATATTTTTGATTTTATGTTGCGTTCTCAGGGTGTACTCAATGTCAACAGCAGCCCGATCAAGATTGTCAGCTGAATCAATTTTAACCCGCATGAAATTGATGTAGTTGATGCCCAACAAAATTTTCTGGGCTGTTTCCAGTGGAATATACGTCAGATTGTCCGTGTTAGTAAAACCACTAGCACCTCTTTTTTCAAAAAGTCCAATCACTGTGAAATTAGTGTCTTTCAAGGAAAAAACTTTTCCAATTGGATCTTCGCTACCAAAAAGTAAGGTCGCTTGATCGGGCCCCAAAACGGCGACCTTAGCCAATCCTGCTTCTTCTTCAGTTGTGAAAAATCGGCCAACCTTGAGCGTGACACTTTCGACATTAGGAAAACTTGGTGAAACCCCTTGAAAACTGGCTTCATTGGAATTATTTTTGTATTTCTCCGAAGCCACTCCGCTGACATAGCCGCAACCATCAATCGCATTAGGCACATTCTTTTTTTCCAAAATTGCTTGCAAATCACTTTCTTTCAAAGTGGTGATCACAATTCCCAACGCCGAAGCAGGCGGTCCTTTGCTGTCAGAAGCCCCAGGCAAAACTCCAATCAAATTAGAACCAATTCCGGAAACTTGATCCAAAATAAGCCGCTGGGCACTCGCGCCAATGGCCATCACCACAATCACTGAAGCAATCCCGATAATAATTCCCAAAATCGTCAAAAACGAGCGGAACTTTGAAGCCAGCAGGTTATTGTAGGAAATTTTTATGGGTGAAGAGAGTTTCATGTAAATTTATACCTTGTCTATTTTCAAAAAAGAGAATGGAAAATGTAAATCTCAAAAATCAAAATGACAATTCAAAATTAAAAATTATCAAACGCATGAAAAATTTTACATTTTACAATGTCATTTTTCATTTTGATTTTTGCTTTTTAATTTATTTCAAAAGTGTGCCTTCCCCATCAGCAATCAAGCGATCACTGACCAGTTCGTCAGAAACAATGCGTCCGTCTTTCATGTTCAAAATTCGCTTGGCATGACGAGCAGTATAAGTTTCATGCGTCACCAAAATCACGGTGTGTCCAGCGTCATTGAGTTTTTGCAAAATCTTCATCACCGCCAGTCCTGATTTTGAATCCAAGTTTCCCGTTGGCTCATCGGCAAAAATAACTTCTGGGCTATTAACCAAGGCCCGTGCAATTGCCACCCGCTGTTTTTCTCCTCCGGAAAGTTGATTGGAGAGATAGTCTGTACGATGACTCATGTCAACCGCCGCCAAAGCTTTGGTAATTTTTTCTTTATTATTAACTTCCAAATGATCTTCGTCATAAAGGAGTGGCAATTCCGTGTTTTCATAGACCGTGGTGCGAGGCAAAAGATTGAAAGACTGAAAAACAAAACCAATTTTTTTGTTACGAATTTTGGCCAGCTCATCATCGGTGTATTGGGTGATATTTTTTCCTTCCAGTAAATAAGTACCTTCTGTCGGACGATCCAGCATGCCCAAAATTTGCATCAGGGTTGACTTGCCAGAACCCGACGGACCCATAATGGAAATGAACTCCCCTTTTTGAATTTCAAAACTCACATCAAAAAGCACCGGAGTTTTCACTCCTTCGGTTTCATAAGTCTTGCTTAAATTTTGGACAGAGATTAGTGGCATAGGATTTAGACAGATTTTAGATTATAGATTATGGATTTCTCAAGACCCGACTAAATTACGAATCTTTTACTAATATACGAATTGTTTGCCATCACCACATTAGTATATTCGTAAAAGATTAGTAAATTCGTGGGGTATATTTTTTCCTTTCAACCTTCCTCCCCTATCCACGGCTTAACCAAGCCACAAACACGACAGGAATTTCGAAAGACTGTAGCACGTGGTCGTACTCGACTTTATTTGCTTGACAAAATGGCTATTTGGGAGTATAATTAAACATCGTAGTTCTTTTTTAATCTTCAATAACTTAAAGGCTCAATAAAGCCAAGGGATGGAAAAAAGTGAAAATTAAAGATAGTGTATTTTTAAAAATAATAGCGCTTCAGTTTATCCTAGTGGTTTCATTAGACACAATGTCTGGCGGCAATTTACTTATGTATATTTGCTATGCCATCTGCGTCATTTCACTTTTTTCAATCTTTATTTTCTTGGTTTATAGGTCAATATGGTGCCAGTGCAAAATATCAGTTTCATCCGACAACAAGGATGGATGCTTGCGCTGCGGAAAACCATTCAAACCAAAACGCCCACAATTACCGTTTACTTAGCTCGTCGTACTCTCAAGTGTTGATTCTAACACTGCCAGAGTACCTCGGGCTTTTTTATTCCCAAATTTTCAACCCACCCACACTTTCTTATTTGTAGATTTGTAGCCAATTCGTAGATTTGTGGGTTCTTCTTACATTTGTAATTCTTAGTGAGACAACCTATTTAGTAGTCACAAACGTCACCACTTTCTCGCCACCTTTAAGTCCAGAGGTAATTTCCACCATGCCATCATCTCCTTCCAAACCAGTCTGAACATAAGACTTTTTGGTCGTGTTGTCGACAGTTTGCAAAACATCAACATATTTCTTGTCACCGTCAGTTTTGATGGCTCGAGATGGAACTGAAATCACGTTGTCCCTCTGGGCGGTGGCGATGTCGAGATTAGCGCTCATGCCAGCCTTGAAGCGTGGATCCAAATTTTCAAATTTCAATTTAATGCGATAATAAACCACGCCTTGAATTTCTGTCGAAGCCGGATCAATTTTGAAAACACTAGCCTTAAAAATATCATTGGCGGTCAGGGCATCCAAAGTCACATCAACACCTTGGCCAATCGCCACCTTGGCGATGTCAGATTCAGGGATGTTCGATTCAATCAGCAAATCATCCTTTTGAATCACCGTCAAAATCGGACTGTTTAAATTCAAAACCACGGTTTCACCCGGATTAGCATTACGCTTGGTTACAATGCCATCGAAAGGTGCCAGCAAATCAACTTCCTTCAATTGGTCTTGGATAACGCTGACTGAAGCTTGCGCTTGATCAACCATAGCTCGTTGAGCATCCCGTTGCTGAACTGTGGAGGCTTTTTTGTGATTTAACATATTGCTCAAGGTGCTTTTCTGCACCAACAATTGAGCTTGAGAAACCCGCAATTGAGAAAGCAAAGTTCCAGTATCGATGGTGGCCAGTTTTTCGCCTTGCGTAATTTGATCACCTACATCAACCATGATACTTTTGAGCGTGCCAGTTGTCTTGAAGGACATGTCAATTTGTTGATCAGGATTGAGAGTGCCAGTAGCAGAAACAGTTCGTAGCAAAGTTCCTCTGATAGCATCAGCTGTGGTGTAGGTTGTAACTGGTTTTTTACTTTTAAAATAAAAAACAATTCCGCCAACGATAACGACAGCGATCACAATCCAAATTATCCATTTTTTTGTTTTTGCCATAAAAAATAAAATTTTAAACAATAAATAAACTTTAAATCCTAAATCTAAATTTCTAATTTCTCACCCAAAGGGTGATCAGCCTCTGGCTGACAATAAAGTCCTAAATCCTAATTTTTGACATTTGGATTTTAGATTTTATTAGTCATTGGATATTTAGATTTAAGATTTCTAAATATTGCTTGTTCTTTGTATCTTAACTATTTAATTTAAACTATTTTAATCTTTAAACTTTAATTTTTATAAAAGCAAACTTTGTTTATTCTTGCTATCCAGCGCCTCATTAACTAAAGCGTCGGCGATTTTGTTTTTTTCACGCAGCACATGCGTAAAGGTTACCTTTTCAAACTCCAACATCAAGTTCCAGATTTCAATGAAATATTGCTGAATGCGAGGCTCTTTAAGCTTATACTCATGGCCGAGCTGTTTTACAACCAACTCGCTATCCAAAAAACAAGCGATCGTTGCCTGCTTAGCCGGCACATTGCCCAGCAATTGCTTTAATTTTTTCAACCCAAAAATCAGCGCTTCATATTCTGCGTCATTGTTGGTCTTGATACCAATACACTGCCCATATTTTTTTTCCAAAGTTTGGATGTATACTCCAATTCCAGCCGGCCCCGGATTGCCTCGCGATCCACCATCCGTGAACATGATAATTTCCTTTTGCATGGTTTTTCTAGTAGCGTAATTAATGAGAATCTAAACATCCTCAATCATTTATCAATGTTTTTATTTTAGCATTTTTGAACTTTTAAAGCAATAAAAAAATCCAACGCAAGATTGAATTTTGTATATTATATATTGCCTGCTTTTTTAAACCAACCTTGCCGTCAGATAACCAATCCCGAAAGGCCCTTCATAGCTTAAAAGTTTGAAAGCATATTTCTCCTCGTGAATTGCCCCCATCAGGATCACAATACTGCGAATGCCGCACTCGGCAACTTCCTCCACAACTTCCTTATGCATATTCATGATGCTGAGCAAATTGTTTTCACCAAGATGATGAATGATGGCGCGATCAAAAATTTCTCCCTCTGGGGAAAAACCAGCCGGAGCCCCAAGCATGAGCCGATGTGAAAGTTCCCCACTGGCAATAATAGCAATACGTTTGGAATTTTTCTTCCCCACAATACTTTCAATGATTTGACCATAACGAAAATGCTGCTGATAACTCATCAGCGAAAAAGAAAGATGTACTATTTTTGGATCTATATTCTTCGTCAAATGATAAAGCGGAATGAGCGTTCCATAGTCAAGCGGGTTCTGATGCAGATGAGCCGAGATATCATCAATTCGGCAATTCTGTCTAATCCTATTCGCAATTTCTGTGTCATTTTTATATTCAAATGATTTAGCGAGTCCGAAATCCGCAAAACTTCCAACCAGTTTGGGGGAGGAATTAATGACAAATGAATAAGGTTGCAATTCAGAATGAGGCGAAATTATGACAATCGTGTCAGGGGCGGCCCGCTCTAAATCAACCCTTAATTGTTCAAAGGCTGTCAATGTTTTTTTGACTTTTTCGATATCCTTGATTGCGCCTATGCCAGGAATGCTTTCTGGCGGATGAGGCACGATAGCAGCAAAAACAATCATATTTTTGTTGAAAAAATTTTCAAAGATATTTTATATTACTACAATGAATATTTGATAATATTTCAAACTAACAATCCAGCGATAAAACCAGCACGAGACATTTGGTTAATCAACCTTTTTGGAGCGTAATTTCAACTATTTCGGAGTGCTTCTCTGTTCTCATTGGCGTTCCCCAAGTTCCAAGGCCGCTTGAAGTATAGATAGAAAAGTTACCTTTTCTTTTCAAGCCATAATCATAGCCCCTAAACATAAAATGAGTGCAAATTCCAAAGGGAAAAAGCTGTCCCTTGTGGGTATGCCCTGAAAGCATCAAAGAAATGCCGAGTTTTCTAATTTTTCCGATTTGAGTTGGCATATGCCAAAGCAAAATGCTTGGTTTCGTGTTAGTAAAAGTTCCAATATGCTTAATGGTTTTGACGACACTGCGCTTTTCCATTTTGTCTGGATACTCAACACCGATAAACTGAAGTCCATCCACTGTTTTGATTTCATTTCGTAAGCAAGTTATTTTTGTTTTTCCCAAAACTTCAAAAGTTTTGTCAATTCCGAGATAAGTTTCATGATTACCGGAAGCATAAAAAATTCCCTTAGGCGCCTTGAGCAAATTCAGCGGCTCAATAAAAACATCAATGTGACCATCAGTGCCATCAAAAAGATCCCCAGTTATCACAATAGCATCGGGATTGAGAGAATTTATTTTCTTGGCCACTTCCATCATATATTCATAATGATAAATATGACCCAAATGAATATCAGAAATTTGCACAATTTTTTTGCCTATCCAAACCTTAGGCAGATTATTAATAGAAACATTGATTCTTTTGACAATCGGAGTGAAGGCATTAACAATTCCATATAAGGTATATATAGCCGCTCCAAGAATGGCGAAACTTCCAATCATTCTCTCGCTAGGATCGATGCTCAGCAATTTACTTATCAAAACAACTATCCAGCCGAAAGCAAAAAAGAGCAGCAAGTTTATCATAAAGCCAACCCACACGCCTGAGAGGAAATAGTATTTACGATTGAAATGATTATCCCAACGATGAGCAAGTAGCGCAGAGATCATAATACTAAAACCCAAAAAGGATCCCAGTAAAAACAATAGCCAGATTAAAATATTTTTTTCATAGGGCTGGGAAAAAGGAAAAAAATGCGCCACAGAATAATAAACTGCCACATGAGCAGCTATGTATGACGGAAGAACTAGAAAGAAGATCGCACTTGATTTTAAAATTTTTCTTATTTTATTCAGCATTTTGTTATTATCTAGTGAAATGAGTATCTCGATTTTTATCAGGACCGATTTAGCAGCGACAACCAAGGAATGTCCTTTATTATAACAATTATTGCAAGCGCTGCCAAGCCTGATTTCAGAAATTAAGTTTTCCAGTAACAATCTGTTTCTTCAGCAAAAGCCCGTTTTCACCCAAAACGTGAGAAAAAATTATAATTCTCTCTGATATTTTTCAACTAGCTTAGTCTTAGTTAACGGTCCAACCGAACCAGTCACGGGAAGCTTGTTTTGTGCTTGAAAATCTCCAATAGCTGCTGTGGTTGCTTGATTGTAAAAACCCGTGACATCTGCCAAAGTGAGCAATTCAAGTTTAACCAGCGCTTGTTGAATGTTGGTAATGCCAACTTTAGTAAAAGTGTTAAAGTCAGCTTCAGTAAACTTTGAAAAAATGGTTTCCAGATTAATCTTACTTTTAGCCTTGGTAGAACCAGCGCCCGGATTTGTCACGGTAATTTTTCGACTTAAGTCAGTTTGAATATTAAGCAATTTTGTTAGACAAAAAGTAGCGCTGATTTCTTTGCTGGATTTCTTATTAACTGAAGCAGCACTTTTGCCGCCAATTTTTACTTGCGTGTCATGCGTGAAATGTTTTCCTTGAATATCTAGTCTTAACTTAGTTGCACATTTAGCGCTGCTTGGAAACAAGTAGGCACTCCAAGAATCAACCTTGGCTTGTTCAGGCGTCTGAATTGGGACGACTGCAACTGTTCCAATGGAAGGTTCTCCCCCAGCTGAATAGGTAGTGGCGTGATTGGTTTGGAAAACGCACAGTCCAGCAGAAACGCTGCAAGATGGTCCCTTGGTCCAACTTGTTTCTCCGGCATTTTGATACCAAATATCAAGAGTCTGATTGTCGTAAGAGCTGTCTACTGGGATGGTGACGGTAATATCTTTAGAAAATGAAAGTTTCAGATTTGGAATACCAATACTAATAGCACCAGCAATGTTGCCAGGGTTGGAACTTTTCAGGGCATCCGTAATGTCTTGAGCGGTCATAGTTGAAAGATCAAAATTCCCACCATCAGTTTTGGTCATTTCAGTTCCAGCTGGGAAAACAATTTTCACGTCGCCAGAGGTGATGGTGTACTGTGTGTTAAAAGTTACTTTAGCAGTGCTTGTTGGATTAGAACCATCAACAGAGAGAAAGCCGGACAAAATATCTTGTTGAAATTTCTCAGCAACTGGACCTGAATTTTTCGGTTCATTCCAGACTGATGAATTTAATCTGTTGAACAAATCAGTATCATCATATCTTGAATAAAAAAACATTCCATTGCCATCATTAACGCCAACAGCCGCATTACGAGAAAGCGCAGCTGACTGATCTCCATAGTCAAGTTGGAAGGTGCTATTGTCATTGAGTGTTATTTCGAAATTTACAGCCTGACCAGAATCCGGATAGGCATACTCATTAGCCTGCCAACGAAAAACGACTTTCCCATCACCAATATTTGTCACATAAACATCATTAGTAATAAGATCTGTACCCATAGCAGCTATAATCGGAGAACCATTGCCTTCAGAAATCTTAAAGAGACTAGTATTCATATCACCTTTTTCATTAAAACCGAGATACCCGTTGGAACTAACAAAAACTTTGGTGTATGTATTACCAAAAAAATTGAACGAGAATGGTAAATCATACGACCAGTGATTATCATCAGCATTCCAACCCATGGCAGCCCCTCCGCTACGAAAATCATTTGAACTGGCAATATATTCAACTGAACCAGGAAATGGAATAATTGAATCATCAAAAATACCACCATGCAAAGTTTGAAAAGTAGTAGTGTCATTAAAACGAGAAAAATAACGATTGACTTTAGCCCCATCCGCAATAACTATCCAAGGACCGCCCTCTTTAAAATTCATTGTAATATTTATGTCTGCAAAAAATATTCGTTTTCGAAGACCGCCAACTGTTCCTTCATCCATCGACAGAGGGCCCACAAAAGTTGCGTTACCAGTAACAATTTTCCAATTTGAGCTCTTGTCTTTAAAGGTCGCATTACCCGCAACCGTACCATCTCCACTATTCATACTGGAATCATTGAATATAGCATCCCCATTAACAGTGCCGTCGTTAGAGCTTTCGCCATTAAATTCAGAATTATTGCCAACAACACCTTTATTGCGACTATTTCCATTGAATATCCATTTGTCAATAACCTGCTCGTCGTTTCCAATATTAGAGTCGGCCGTGCCGCTTCCCCACACTCCATTGCCTGAAATAGTTATTAGACCTCCAAGAGCAGTTGAAAATTTTGCCTTTCCTGTGACAGCACCGTCATTGTAAGCTGCGTCATTAAATACAGCGTCACCAGTAACAGTGCCATTATTATAACTAGTGTCATTAAAAACCGGAACATTATCAATAATGCTTTGATTTGCACTGTTGCCATTAAAAACCCAAGAAATAATTGGGTTATCATCAATACCAACATTAGAGTCAACCATACCACCACCCCATGTTCCTCCATCTGGAACAGTCATAACTCCACCAGTAGCATTGGCAAAAATCGCTTTTCCCCAAATAGTGCCTATATTATAACTCGCCCCATTAAAAGTAGCATCGCTATGAATGTTGCCACTGTTATTGCTCATGCCGTTAAAAATAGGATGATTGTCAATATCGCCATAATTAACACTTTCACCGTTGAAAACCCATGCAGTGATAGGATTATTATCCGCCCCGACAATTGAACCAGTCGTGCCATATCCCCATGCCCCGCCATCCGGAACTGTCATCACCCCACCAGTTGCACTGGAAAATTTAGCAATACCGGAAACAGAACCACCAGCCATTCGACTACCAGCATTAAACACCACATCGCCAGTAATGTTAGCCCCGTTATAGGCTGTTCCATTAAAAACAGCGCCATTTGTAACCACAATTGAAAAATCACTGACATTAACATGGCCATTCACTGTCAGCGTTTTAACTGTAACGTCCGGTCCTGAATTAGAAAAAACATTCCCCGTAATGATAACGTCGTCGCTTGCAGTCGGGAGATTAGTTGCAGCTGCAGTGAAACCAGAATCAGTCCACCAATTTCCAAGAATATTCCAATCAGTACCATATGAATCATCATAATAAAGTGTAGTCGCACTAGCTCTAGATGTCAGCGCAAAAGAAAAAATAACCGAAAAAATTACCAACAACAAAAACTTGTTCTTCAAAATCATACCCATGCCTTCTGATTTTCGTCGCAAAAAAACTATTTTGTTTTTTTTCATTTACCCTTTTAAAGCTCCAATTCTATTTTAGAAATAGCAGAAGCCCTATTGATATCAATTATTAATTCAAATTAATTCACTCATACAACAAAAATCATCCAGCGAAACAAATTTATTCGATACGCACTTAAACTAATTTATGTTTTAAATTATAGCATAAATTTCAAGTTTTTAAAAAAATAAAACACCATCGCTGGTGTTTTAAAATAATATAAAATCTCAAAAATAGCCTTCTGTCAGAATAGAACTATTTTTTGAAAGCAATTGTTGCAGGCTCAAGGCTGACCAATGGCAACTGACCACAAACTTCACCATAACCTTGCAATGTAATCGTAGCCGGCTTTTTGGCTGAAGCTGCCTTTACAGCTGCAGTTACTTTATCTGTTGGATCAATTAATTTCACGTTAAAGCTGTTTGTTTTTTCGTCAATTTGATAATTTATAGTTGGAAATTTCGAAGCATCACTTTTTTTAATCGCAATAACTATGCCGTCATTTTCTGCTGACACAAGCCAAGCGCTGAATTGATCAACGCCTTCAAAATAATGAGCATCGCAAGAATTACTATTGCCAGTATTTTCAACTCCCGCTTTTTGCCTGGAATCTTTGAGTGCTTGAACTAGCGCTTCATCTTTTTGCGATACCTGAGCCTGCCTTAACTCATTATCCAATGCAGCCATTTCCTTAACATTTCTCAGCCAAAAAATTCCACCAATAACAATAGCCAACAAAAGAATAAGCCCGATTGCAAACTCACTAGCGATTTTTTTGTTCATATTTTTTTTGATTTTTAATTCTTTATTTCATTATACCACAAAATTAAATTTTTCCAATAACTCAAATCAAAATAATTATCCACAATGGCTGTTTCTCATTTTCAACAATTCGCTTTCAATAATATCTTTCATTTTTTCCTTAAAAATTTCCCGATTAAATTTTTGGACCTTGGCGGAAATATATTGGGAATCAAAAGTCAAGGTGTTAAATTTTCTGACGGCCTGGGCGATTGCTTGGCTGGTTTGCTCTTGAAAAAAAACGCCCATGGTTTGATCCTCCATATGTTCAGGAATGTCACCGCCCAGAAAAGCCACCAGTGGTTTGCCGCAAGAAAGGGCTTCCATCGCCACAATTCCGAAATCTTCTTCTTGGGGGAAAATGACACCCTGACACTGACGATAATATTTTTTTAGCTCCTCATCATCAACTCGACCCAAAAATTCAATGCTTCGGCCAGCTATTTTTTTAAGTCTTTTCAACTCCGGACCGCGTCCAATGATTTTAAGGGTTATGCCTAATTCATTAAAAGCCTTAATTGTGATGTCATGACGTTTATAGGCAATGAGTCTGCCGACCATCAAAAAATATGGCTTACTGCGACTTTCTTTTTCGACCGGCGAAAACCTTTTTGTATCAACCGGCGGATGAACAACGATGGAATCTTTGCGATAATATTTTTTGATTCGATTGGCTACAAAATTTGAATTGGCCACAAAAACATCCACCCTGTCAGCGCTCACCTTGTCCCAAAGCCGAATGTAATTCATCGCAAAAGGAATGATGCTTTTGATAAAACCTGGGAAATAAAAGTCTCGAGTGTATTTCTGGCAATCATCCCAAGCATACCGCATCGGCGTGTGCATATAGCAAATATGCAGAGTTTCCGGACGCGTGATGATACCTTTGGCATAACTAGAAGAATCTGAAACAACCACATCATAGGCGGAAAAATCAAATTGCTCAATGGCTGGTGGCATCAACAGTGGGAAAATCCGATGCCAATTTTTCGTAAAAGGCATTTTTTGCAAATAAGAAGTGTAAATTCTTTTATCCTCAAAAGCCCCGTGCATCGCTTCTTTGTTATACACAATCGTATAAATAGGCGCATAGGGATACATTTCGCAAAAACATTCCAGCACTCTCTCAGCGCCACCATGCTGCACCAAATAATCATGAACAAAAGCTATACGCATATAAGTCTATAAAGTTGAAAGTTATAAAGTGTGCTTCATTATGAACGAAGTAACTTTTACGGGGTTAAAAGTTTCAAAACGTCGCTCGCAGACATTTTTCTTTTTATCCCAGTGAAAGTGTTTTTTTGTTATTTGACTTTTTAACATCAAAGTAAACCACTTTCAAGCGAAAAAAGAAAAAGTATGCTCGCTCAACAAATACTAATACCAAATTAACTAAAACACTGTTAGTTTCAAGGAGGCTCGACCTCCATAATGGAGGTCGAGCCTCCAACGTCTATCTACTACTAATTAAGTTAATTCCGTATAACGTATGCGAGTGAAATCTTGCGAAAAAATAGTTACTATGATCCTGACAATCGCATATCAACCACGTTTAATTGAATTCGACTGTTGCCGTTCCAATCATCTCTTTGAAGATTGCATACGACATCGATTCGATCGCCTTCTTTAAATGCTGCAAATTTTTCGCCGCCGCCAAAGCTGATAGCTTCAAATACTTTCATTTTGTCCTTGCTACCAATAGGTTCAGCTTCAGCTGCTACCAGAAAAAATTTCACATGTTTTTTTTCACTGCCCAGAAAACGTTTTTCACTAATGATAAGATTTTCCAACAACAAAATTGGTTCTTCATTGCCAATACCAAAAGGTCTGAGTTTTTCAATATCAGCAATCAGCTTGAAATCTATTTCAGCTGCAGCCACTTGTCCGTCAATAATAATTTCAACTTCTAACTGAATTCCTTCCAATTGCTTTTCAATGATTGCTTCCAAGGCTTTTTGAAAATTTTCCAGTTGGTCATTTCGCACTGACACCCCAGCTGCTTGACTGTGCCCACCAAACTTCACCAAAAACTGACTACACTGTCCAATGGCTTCAATAATATTTATCTGCGGAATGCTGCGAAAAGAGCCTTTACTTTCTTGCTCGCCTTGCTGGAAAACAGCTGTTGGCTTGCCATATTGCTGGGCAATTTTTCCGGCCACCAAACCGACAATTCCGATTGAAAAATGTTCACCAATAGCAAAAATCAGTTTTTTGTCTTTGTATTGCGTTTCTGCCAAAGCTTTGATTTCACTAACGATCTCGCTGGTGATTTTTTGTCGCTGAGTATTGCTAGCTTCCAGCTCAAGCGCAAAATCACGCGCCCGAATAACATCTTTTTCAATGATTAAATTGTAAGCCAAATTAGCGTGATTGATTCTACCGGCCGCATTGATTCTTGGCGCAACATAGAAAGAAACTTTTTTTGTGTCTGGAATTGCAGATTCATCAATCGCAATTCTGCCCACCGTGAACAACTCCAAAAGTCCGATGCGTCGAGTTTTAGAAAGTACTACCAAGCCATATTTCACAAATAATCTATTTTCGCCAATCAGTGGAACACAATCAGCAATCGTTCCAATTGAGACCAAATCAAGCATCCATTTTGTCTGCCCGATTTTTTCCGGCATCAATCTTGCATAAATTGCTTGCACAACTTTAAAGGCCACCCCCACACCAGCTAGTTCTGCAAATGGATAGCCGCAACCCTCTTGATGAGGATTAATGATTGCAAAAGCGTCAGGCACCTGCGCGGGAACATGATGGTGATCAGTGATAATAACGTCAATGCCAAACTCCTTGGCTTTTGCTGTTTCCGCAAGACTAGTAATGCCGCAATCAACCGTGATAATCAACTTAACTCCAGCCACTTTGAATAAGTCAATGGCCAACAAATTCAATCCATAACCCTCAGTTCTTTTGTCTGGAATATACACATCCGCCTCAATGCCCAGCTCGCTAAAAGTTTCTTTCAGGATTGCTGAAGATGTGATGCCATCTGCGTCATAATCACCAAAAATAATTACTTTTTCCCGAAGATCGCGCGCCTGCTTAATCCGCTCAACCAATTTTTCCATCTGACTAAAAAGAAACGGGTCATGAGTGTCCGTTTGATAATCAGGAGTAATAAATTTTTCCAATTCTATTTCACTCTTCAAGCCCCTGGCAAGTAAAATTTTTGCCACCAGCGGGTGAAGCTTCAAAGAAAAATCTACTGGAATTTCAACACTTTCTTTCTTCAGCCATTTTGCCATAAGTTCATTAGCTAGTATTTAATTTTACTTCACTTTCAAACCACAACTCGGACAAAAAAATCTCGCTTCCAATACACCATCTCTTTGCTTTTCAAATTTTAAACCAAGTGAAAGTTTTTCACCACAATTGGAACATTTGAAATCTTCACCAATGTTCAACTCTTTTGCTAAAGGTTGAGCATCCAGAGCTGAGACATCAAATTCCAACCTATATTCTGCGTCAACCGCATCAAGAACAGCCTTAATGCGCTCAATAACTTCAACTGGACGCGTAACTCCTCTCACAATAAAATCTTTAACCCCCATATTCGCTGCCCTTTCATTATCATCTTCCCTTCCTGTATGAGAAGAAATCACAAAAGGAATGCTAGCTGTTGTTGGATTTTTTCGCAGCGCTTCTATCATGGAAAATCCATCCATGCCCGGCATCATGATTCCCGTAAAAACAACATCTGGCAATTCTCGAGTTGCCAAATCGAAACCTTCCGCGCCACCACTGGCCTGGAGCACTTCAAAATTCTCATTCTGAAATATCTCAGCATACATTTCTCGCAATTCAATATCATCATCAATAATCAAGATTTTTGACTTTTGGTCTGCCACAATTTTTAAAATATGATTTTAATATCGACAGCTAAAGCACCTTGCTTATCATTATAGATAAAAAGCGGGTTAATGTCGAATTCTTTCACTTGAGGATTTTCCTTGGCAAAACTCATCAAAGCCAATAATATTTTGGAAAATTCTTTTGCGTCACAAGCAGCCTGACCTCTGGCACCCTTGAAAATAAAATTTATTTTGCTCTTTAAAATTTGAGTTTCAATTTCTTTCAGATTCATCGGAGCCAACAGAAAATTCACTAATTTGAAAATTTCCGTGTAGATTCCACCCAAACCATAGACAATCACTGGTCCAAAAATTGGATCTCGTTTGATGCCTAAAATAATTTCGGCAAATTTATCCACTTGAGCTTGCGCAATTATTTTCTCTCCCGGGAAACTTTTTTGCATTTCATTAAAAGCTTTCTGCAGTTCTTCCTCATTTTTGATGCCAAGACGCAGCCCGCCTTGATCGGTTTTGTGCAAAATCAAATCTGAATCAACCTTCAGCGCCAAGGGAAAACCGATTTTCAAGTCATTAATATTTTTTTCTGTCACATTTCCATAGGCCACCGCTGCAATTCCATAAAGCTCCATCACCTTAGCAGCATCAGCAAAGGAAAGGGCTTTGCGTTTTTCACTCAAAGCTTTTTCGATTATAACTTGGGCTTGTTGTTGCCTTGTGCGATCAATTTTCAAAACGGCAATTTTCGCATTGTCCTGCCTAAATTGTTGCCAAACTCGATATTTCTCCAAGGTGCCAATGGCCGCTTCCGGCGTCGAAAAGTTAACCAAACCATTTCTTGTGAAATTTTCCAGCGCTCCAGCAATTTTTTCACCGCCGATAAAAACTGGAATCACATTTAAATCTCTTTTTTTTGAATATTCAATGACAGTAGTTGCAATTTGACCAACTTTGGTCTGCCCTTGCGGCGTCAACAGACAAAAAATATTCTCAATTTTTTCTTTGTGCAAAATATCCAACACTGCCCGATAACGATCTTCCTGCGCGTCGCCCAACAGGTCAATAGGATTTTCAACTGAAGATTCGGACGGTAAAATTTTCTTGAGTTTCTTTTTTGAAGCCGCAGAAATATCAGCCAAGGTTATTTGCTTGTCCTTAAAAGCGTCTGTAGCCAAAACGCCAGCCCCGCCAGCATTAGTAATAACAGCGCACTGCGAACTCTTCGGAGCGCTATAACCACTAAGCAATTTCAGCAAGTTCAAAAATTCATCCAAATCATTGGCTCTGATCACGCCACATTTTTCAAAAGCCACGCTCATGATTTCGTCACTGCCAGCCAGAGCGCCAGTGTGCGAAGCAATTGCAATTTGAGTCTTGGCAGTTTTGCCAGCTTTCAAAATCACAATGGGTTTTTTCAAAGACACCTTACTTGCAGCTTGCAAAAATTTTTCACCATCTTTGATGCCTTCCAGATATAGCCCAATCACTTTCGTACGCAGATCATTTCCCAAATATTCAATCAATTCAGTTTCAGAAATTTGCATTTTATTGCCGACGGAAATGATTTTCGAAAAAGCCAAATGTTCTTTTCTAGCCTTGTCCATCAGAGCCACCGCCAATGCGCCAGATTGAGAAACAAAAGCGATATTGCCAACGGTCGGCATACCAGCAGCAAAAGAAGCATTGAGCTTAACAGGTGGCGCGATAAAACCCAAACAATTCGGACCCAAAATATGCAAGCCCTTTTCGCGGGCCAACTTTTCAATTTTTTCTTCCAACTTTTTCCCAGCCGTTCCAGTTTCTGAAAAGCCAGCTGAGATGATGATGAAATTCTTGACTTTGCCTGAAGCTTGTCTGATTGTTTCATAGACAAACTTACCTGGAATTGCCAGGATTGCCAACTCAACTTCTTTCGGAATTTCCGTCAAAGCTTGATAGCATTTTTTCAAGCCTATCATCTTATACGCTGGATTCACAAAATACACCTTGCCTTGATAACCCAACTTAGCGATGTTGTTTACCAAAACGGTACCAATTTTGTCTTTTTTGTTAGATGCTCCCACAATCGCTATTGATTTTGGCGCAAACAAATTTTCCAATTTTTCATGAGTCATGGTTTTTTTGTTTTTATATTATTTAAACCTGCAAGAATACAAAATTACTAATATGCAAAAAGATATTTCATCATTCCTAGTTACTGATTACTATTTTTAAATTATACCCTTTTTTGTCTTATCCGTAAAATGCAAATTTTCTGCCTTGGAAAAAATAATTTATAGCCTATTTTTGGCTAAAACAAGGCATCTTTCCTGAAAAAGCTTGACAATGGTGTTTTAATGTGCTAGAATAAAAAGTTCTCAATAGTCCAGTTAATTAAAATCTCAGAAAAAATGAAACAGCATTCTAAATGGATAGCATTAGCAGTGCTATTAGTACTGGTAATAGCAGCAGCATTTATGGGGCAGACCGCCGTCGCCCTTTACAGTGGAATTGTACTAATAGTGCTTGCAGGCGCTGCAGTATTAACCACTTAAAAAAGCTGCTTAATGCTTAAATCTATAAGGAAATTTTCAGCACATGGTGCGATAAAAATTTCCTTATAGATATTTTTCAAATTTCCCCACCAAAAAACGAGCAAAATTGCCCGTTTCTTTTTTTGCATTTTTATTTGTAGATTCGTAGCCAATTTGTAGATTTGTGGGTTCTTAACAATGTAGCAATATAACAATGTAACAATCTAACAATTTCAGAGCCCAGTATTTTTTAGATCTTCCAGCAGTTTCTTCTGCTCACGACTTAAATTCTTGGGCACGTCCACGACAATTTTCACCAGTTGATTGCCACGCACACCCGAGCGACCAAGTTGCGGGATGCCTTTGTCTTTGATGCGAAAAGTTTCGCCTGATTGGGTGCCGGCTGGAATTTTAATGCTGAGTTTTTCATCAATCGTGCGCACGCTCACTTTGTCACCCAACACCGCTTGCGAAAAAGTGATGTGCTCAGTTGACAAAATGTCATTGCCTTTTCTTTCAAAAAGATTATGCGGTTTGACGTGGACATTCACAAACAAATCACCATTGGAAGAACCTCGTTCGCCAGCTTCACCTTGACCTTGCAAGGAAATAGTTTGCCCATTGGAAATTCCCGCCGGAATATCGAAAACAATTTTCTGTTGTTCGCGCACGCGCCCATCGCCGCTACATTTGTGACACTTTTTGGCATAAGTTTTGCCAGCTCCCAAGCAAGTCGGACAAGTTGAGGCCTGGACAAAACTGCCAAAGAAACTTTGCACAGTCTGCCGGATTTGACCAGAACCTTTGCAGGTGTGGCAAGTTTCCTCCTTGGCTCCTGGTTCTCCGCCAGTGCCACGGCACAAATCACAAACCAGCCTACGCAGCAAGGAAACTTCCCGATGAGCGCCAGAGACCATTTCTTCAAAACTTATTTCAGCGTCGATCTGAATGTCACGCCCAGCCTTTTGCGAACTTCGCCCACGGCCACCACCACCGCCAAAAATATCGGAAAAAATATCCTCAAAACCGCCGCCAAATTCGAAACCTTGGCTACCTTGTTGAAATCCAGAAAAATCAAAGCCCTGTGAAGAAAATCCGCCAAAGCCTTGGCCACCTCCGCCACCTCTTTGAGCCTGCTCAAAAGTTTGACCATATTGATCATATTGACCGCGCTTTTCTTTGTCAGAAAGCACTTGATAAGCAGCGTTTATTTCTTTGAATTTTTCCGCGTCGCCGCCAGTTTTGTCCGGATGATGCTTGTGAGCCAATTTGCGATAAGCCTTTTTAATCTCATCATCACTAGCGCCTTTGTTGACGCCCAGTGTTTCATATAAATCCTTAGCCATATATTTGAATATATTTAATATTTTTAATCTTAGCGAGCAAACTTTTTCTTTTTTCGCTTGAAAGTGGTTTACCTTGGTGTTAAAAAATCAAATAGTCATAAAAAACACTTTCACTGGGATAAAAAGAAAAATGTTTGCGAGCGATACTCCAATTTAATCATTCTAAACCAAAAATAAAAAATTAGCAATCCCCCAAGATGAGTGCTAATCAAATTAAACTTTTCACTCCTACGCAATCATTTCTTTCTCCACCGTCACGGTTTTAATCGCAACAAAACCAAAGCGAACCAAGAGAGAAAAAATCCCAATACTCAAACCAAAAAAGACAATACTCAGCAAAGAACAAATCGAGAGCACCGTGAAAAAGAGAATCCCCGCCAGCACTCCGGCAACAGAAGATGAGCCTTGTTGACCAGCCACACTTGGAGCAAAAATACTTTCTATTTTTTTGCTAATAAGTTCTGAAATAACCGTTGAAACATTTTCCGAACCTTGCACATCTCGACCAATGAGCGCGGAAAGCTGACCTCGACTTTGCTGCAAAATCAAAACCTGCTCCTCCTTGGTCAATTGAGAGTTAAGATTATTCAACTTATTGCCAACCTGCAAGCGAAGCTGCTCGCGATTTTCAAGCGGAATGTTCTGCTGATCAAGCTCTTGCTCCACAATTTGAGCCGTGTCAAAATCAAAACCTTGCTGATTTTGAGCCAATCGCTGACTTTCCTGATTTTTCAAAATAAATTCATCCACAGTGATATTTTCGTTTTCCAAAGATTTGAAAGTTGGATCAATGGCAGACAAGACTGAAAACGCTACTTTGCTCGAAGTGCTACCAAGTTCAATACGCGGAATCAAAATCTGACCTTTCAGTTGACTAATCACTGAAAAATATTGCAATGAAATGACAAGTGAAATCGCCAAAACCAGCATTGCCTTTCCAGTCCGCAGGGATTTGAGTAAATCAATTTTAATGTTTAGCTCCAAATCTCGACGAATCCTCCTGGCGGCTAAAAACAAAAAATATCCGCCAACAATTGCTCCCAACAAATGCCACAAACTGAAAGTGAAAACCACGCCAACTAGCAAAGAAGCCACAAGCAGCAATTCCAAAAAAACAATATCCTCGAAAAGCACAATGTCCAAACAAATACAGACAAGAAAAAACATAAACAAAATCATCGGCCCAATCCAAGTGCCATTGCCACCAGCTCGAACTATTTGATCGACGCCATGCCACGAAAAAAAAGCAAACGTCACCGTCAACAAACTAAGCACTAGTTCGATTTTTTTGCGAATCATAAATTTTTTTTACAATGATATTTTTCTATTATAACAGATTTGAGAATTTTACAAAAAGAAAAACAAAAAACATCCCGCTGATTTTTGGCAATCAATAGTGAGATGTTTATGCAAATCTTTGAATGAATTTTCCTAAGAAACTCTCGTGCTCTTCGCAGAACGAACACTGCCAGATTGAGCTTGCTGAGTTGAGCTATATGTCTGGCTGGAAGTGCTGGCGCTACCAGTTGTGGTTGGCGCGTTTGTCAGTGTCTGAACATTGGCTTGAGTCGAATTTTTGGAAAGATTAAAATAAATAACAGCCACCACCGCGACTGGCAATGCAACAACAAACAAAAAGGTTAGAAACTTTTTTTTCATACTTTTAACGATAAGATATTAACACACCCAAAAGAATATACGCGCTGTCTGGCATATTCTTTCAAATCATCAACGCAAAAAGCTCTTTAGGCGGCTTATTGCTGAGCTCCTGGCAAGCTAGTTGGAACTTTAACGCCAGCCGGTAATTTGATGTTTTTCATCGAATCGAGAGTCTTTTTCAGGACTTGACATTGGTCAGTAAAAGTCACTGCAGCAGGAATCGTGAAATCTATGTCAGCAATCGGAGTACAAGTGGAACTAGTGTCACTGTTTATCTTATCCTGAACGTTAGTGATGGAACTATCAACTAAATTTTTCTGTTGCTCCGGCAAACTAGCTTTAAGGTCTTGCAAGCAAGCCTTGGTCATCTTCAAACCAGTCGCCTCCCCTTCAGTCCACACAAACGTGGCTTCACCATCAAAAATGATGTTTTGCTTTTTGTTGTTGATTTCAGAAGTTGATTTAATTTTAGTGCCTTCAATATAAACAACCTTGGCTGCACTATCTTTTGAACTCATGGTGCATTGCATTTTGGTGCCTAAACCAATGGCATCTTTAATTGAGCTGACAACTCCACTGGCTGCATTGCTAGGTTCAGGTGCTGGCCCCTGTTGCGCCGGAGTCAAAGCGGCATTTTTGCTGCCGCAACCAGAGAAAAGCAAGGCTGTTGCAACAATTCCAAAAAACACAAATGTTTTTTTCATATTTTTTTGTAAATTATTATTAGCTAAATTATTTACGAAGTATACGTAATTTATGCTTTTAACTAAAAACTATCTCTAAATTTTTACGAGCTTGCTTGCTTTTTAGACCATTGAAGCGACAGCTTCTCTGAGCCCTTGGTATAGTTCCTAGCCAAGGAGCGTGCCCTAAAAAGTGAACAAGGGAAGTAAAAATTACTAACTTAGTTTCCCGGAACTATGAGTTAGATATGGATCATTATTTATCTTGTCAAGTCATCACCGAGCTGAGAGCTCCAATCAAAATGTTCTTTAAAGAGATAGTTTTCGCTACTTTTTTCTTTGCAAAATTGATAAGCTCGGTCGCCCAGATTTGAATTTTCCACACAAGCATTCCAAACCGCCAAATCTTGCACGTTGATTTTTCGCATTTCCAGATATTGACTGAAGGCATAACTAACCGTGAAAATGAAAGCAATCACCGCGAATATCACGACCATCACTTGATTGAATAACTCTTTGTTTTTCATAAAAAAGATTTTAGCGTTTAGTGCTTTTATTATACTCCAATTTGTTTGAACCACAATAGCGTAAATTCTGTCATTCCCATGAAAATGAGAATCCAGCCTTAATTCATATCAGAATATCTCCTTTTTTAAAACGTAACCTGGATTCCCGTTTTCACGGGAATGACATACAAAAAAACACTCCTTACGGAGTGTTTTGGAAGATTTATCTTTTTGCCCACTGTGGAGATTTGCGGGCTTTTTTGAGACCTGGTTTCTTGCGTTCAACTTCGCGAGCATCGCGAGTCATATATCCAAGTTCCTTCAAAGTCTTCTTGAAAGTTTCGTCATATTTCACCAAAGCTCTGGAAATTCCAAGACGCACAGCCTCAACTTGACCAGTCACTCCACCACCTCGCACCAAAACGGTAGCGCGCACTTTGCCATAAAGTCCCACGGCTTTAAGCGGGGCCAAGAAAGTGTTTTGCAGATTAGCTACTGGGAAATAGTCTTTCAATTTTTTCTTGTTGATCACAAAGTCAGAATCAGTTGCCTTGTCATAGGCAAACAAGCGAACTTGCGCCACTGAGGCTTTGCGACGTCCAACTCCGTAAAAATAAACCTCCTCAACTGATTTCTTTTCAGCTTTAACAGCTGCTACTTTTTCAGTAACTTCCGGAGTCGCCTTTTTTACTTTTTTGGTCGTTGTCGTCTTTACTTCTTTTTTTACTGCCATATATAGTTCGTGAAACGTGAAGCGTGGAACTTGGAGCGTAAAGTGTGAAAACTTTTCACGTTACGCGTTCCACGTTATGCGTTATGCGATAAATTTTAATGTGTGATTTCAATATTCTTGTGTTCATGCTCAGCTGCGCCATACACATGTAAACGTAGCATCATTTTGTCTCGCAGTTTGTTCTTTGGCAGCATCCCATAAACAGCATTTTGAATCACTTTGCGCGGATCCTTTTCAAGCAAATCTTGAAAAGCAATCGCAGTGATTCCACCTGGATAACCACTGAAACTGTGATAAATCTTGTCAGTCAATTTCTTGCCAGTTACGCGAATTTGGCTAGCATTAATCACCACCACAAAATCACCTCCATCAATATGCGGAGTATAGTCAACTTTGTTTCGGCCGCTAAGCACTTTTGCAATCTCGGTTGACAAGCGTCCGAGAACTTTTCCTTGAGCATCAAAGAGATGATATTGTCTGTTCATAATTATTCTTGAAACGTGGAGCGCAAAACGTGGAGCCTAAACTCATTGCCTCATACGTCTTTTACATCAATTTTACGTTATACAGGTTATGCGTTACGCGATTTGCGTTACGCGATTTATTATACAAATTCAATTATTGCCATCTTAGCACCATCGCTTTTGCGCGGAGCAATTTTCAAAATTCTAGTGTAACCACTAGTGCGAGCTGAAAATTTTGAGGCAAATTCGCCTGAAAGCTTTTTGACAGCCATCAAAGGAATTTCCTTGCGCAAATCTCGCATGATTGCAACTCGTTTGGTTTCATCAGCTGAGATTTTCTTTGCTTTGGTGATAATCTTGTCAATCATCGGCTTGATCTCTTTGGCCTTGGCTTCCGTAGTCGTGATTTTTTCCTTCACAATAAAACTGCCGATCAATGTTTTAAACAAAGCTGTTCGCACTTTCTTGACTCTGCTAAATTTTCTGCCTTTAACTAAATGTTTCATATTCTTATTACTGTTTTAAGGTGAGCCCAAGTTCACCAACTGACTTTTTAATTTCTTTGATACCCTTGTCACCCATGCCTTCTAAGCCTTTAAGGCCTTCTTCAGTATGTTTAACAATATCTTTAACCTTTACAATTTTGTTCGTTTCAAGCACATTTAAGGTTCGAGTTGAAAGATTCTTGAGTTCGGTAACTTTGACTTTAAGTGGATCAAATTCTTCCTCCTTGGCAACAGCCACCTCTTCAATCAGCTCCGCTTCTTGAATTTCAACCACTGGTTTTTCTTCAACCACTTCAATTCCACCCAGCACTGAAAATTGTTCAACCAAAAGCACGACGGCTTTCGAAAATGCTTCTTGCGGAGTAATACTGCCATCAGTCACAATTTCAAGCGTGATTTTGTTATAGTCAGTTCTTTTTCCAACGCGCATATTCTCAACTTCATAGTTCACGCGACGAATCGGAGTGTAAACTGCGTCAATGGCAATCACTTCAATTTCTTTTTCACCACGCTCCTGTTGATCGATTGGAACATAACCTAGACCGTTTGAAACTTCCAATTCCATTTCCAACTCAACTTTTTTATCAGTGATAGTGGCAATGATTTGCTCAGGGTTCACAACTTCAACCTCAGAAGAACCTTTGATTGCTGCAGCTGTCACTTTTCCTTCACCTTTAAACTTCAAGCTGACTTTGACTGATTCATCGGTGTGGAGTCTGAATCTGATTTTTTTCAAATTAAGAATAATCTGAACAGCATCTTCCATAACTCCGTCAAGAGTTGAAAATTCATGTGAGACACCTTTGATTTTAACAGAAGTTACCGCTGCACCTTTGAGTGAAGAAAGCAAAACGCGTCTAAGCGCATTTCCAAGGGTCATTCCATATCCTGGGTAGCATCCCATGATTTCGAATTTTCCGCTTTGGTCATTAATCGGGGTGTATTTTGGCTTCTGAGGAAGTGACACTGTCTGCATATCCTCTTTTGAACGAAAAGCTCATGGAAACATTTCCACAAACTAACCGTTTTAGTTAATGAAGTTAAAAAAACAAAAAATATGATATTTATCTTTAACGAGAATAGGCTTCAACCACCATCTGAGGATCAACTTGAATACCGACATCCTCTCTGGCTGGCAAAGAAATCACTTTCCCCTCAATTGCAGTCTGATCAAATTGAATCCAGCGTGGAAAATCTTTTTTATTCTTGATTGACTGAATTTGATTGGTGAAATAGACATTGCCTTTCTTTGATTGTTTGATGCTAATCACGTCACCAACTTTAACCTCATATGATGGAATCGTCACCGCTTTGCCGTTAAGCAAAAATGCTCCGTGATTAACCATCTGACGAGCTTGGATTGGAGAAAGCGCAAATCCCATTTTACGAACTACGTTATCCAAACGAAGTTCCAATCTTGCCATCAATAAATCTCCTGTTACGCCCGGCTTATTTTCAATTTCCTCATAGTGCTTGCGGAATTGTCTTTCCAGAATTCCATAAATACGCTTAATGCGTTGTTTCATGGCAAGCTGTTTGCCGAATTCACTCAATCCTCTAGACATTCTCTTGCCATGCACACCAGGAGCGTAAGGTCGTTTAATCATTGCGCACTTTGCAGTGTTGCAGCGATCACCTTTGAGAAAAAGCTTTTCTCCTGAGCGGCGACATCTTTTACATTTTGATCCTAATAAATCTCTAGCCATAATATATAATTCAAAATTTAAATCTCAAAATGGAAAATTTTGGAGTCACTTTGTGACGTTTTGGAAAGTCATGAGCAAAGCGAATTCCTAAATTTTAAATTTTGATTTTTGATTTTTTAATTCTCTGTTAGATTCTTCTTGGTTTCTTTGGTCTGCAACCGTTGTGAGGAATCGGAGTCATATCCTTGATTGAAACAAGTTCAAAGCCCTTGTTTGCCAGAGACCTGATCGATGATTCACGTCCGCTGCCAACACCTTTGACAAAAACTTCCAATTCTTGAACGCCATATTTTTTCACTTTTTCTGAAACATCATGCACAACCTGAGTTGCAGCATAAGGAGTTGCCTTTTTGGCACCCTTAAAACCAAGCAATCCAGAACTTGCCCAAGCCAACATAGCACCATTTGAATCAGAAATCATCACCATGGTGTTATTGTAGGTGCATTTAATGTGAGCCTGTCCTTTCAGAATCTGCCTTTTGAGCTTTTTCTTTTTTTTCTTCGAGTCAGCTTCAGCGACTTCAACCACCTTTTTTTCTTCAGTGCCTTCTTTTTCAGCAGCAACTGCTTCAAAAATATCTTCAGTTTTTTTAATATCCTCAACCATATTTATATAATTCAAAATTTAAATCTCAAAATGGAAAATTCTGGAGTCACTTTGTGACGTTTTGGAAAGTCATGAGCAAAGCGAATTCCTAAATTTTTATTTTTGATTTTTGACTTTTTAATTTATTATGTCTTAGATTCTGTTCGGCGACCACTAGCCATAGTCCTTCGAACATTTCCTCTCACTGTGCGACTATTGGTTTTGGTTCGCTGTCCATGCACTGGAAGTCCTTTTTGATGACGAGAGCCACGATAGCTTCCAATTTCCTTCAAGCGTTTCACATTCATTTTCACTTCATGTTTGAGTTCTCCTTCAACCTTGTATTTCTTTTCAATTTCGTCTCGCAATTTATTTGCTTGTTCTGGTGACAAAACCTTAGTCTTGGTCTTAGGATCAATTTCAAGCTTTTTCAAAAGTTTTTTGCTCGTAGAAGGACCGATGCCAAAAACATAAGTCAAGGCAACTTCAATTATTTTTTCATCTGGCAAATTTATTCCGGAAATACGTATCATAAAATCAGGTTATAGCTTTTAGCTTTTTAGCTTTTTAGAAGATAAAATCTCTTTCTAAAACAAACTAACAAGCTAATGCCTAATAAGCTTGTTAAATTATCCTTGTCTTTGTTTATGTTTTGGCGTTGAACAAATCACATAAACGCGTCCTCGGCGTCTGACAACTTTACACTTGGCACATATTTTTTTTACGGATGCTCGTACTTTCATGTTTTTCTCTACGAACTACGAATCTGTACGAATGTACGAATCCGTATTCATTTGTATTTAACAATTTATTTTAGTCTCTTTTTTCGTACATTCGTATTCTTTCGTACATTCGTAGAGACTACCTACATACGTTGCACAACCCTACCCTTAGTCAAATCGTAAGGGCTCATTTCCATCAGCACTCTGTCTCCCGGTAACAATCGAATGTAATGCACTCGCATTCTGCCAGAAATGTGAGCTAAAACTTCATGACCATTGTCTAATTTGACTTTGAAAGTCGTGCTAGGCAAGGTTTCCACTATTACTCCTTCGATTTTGATGAGCTCCTTTTCGTTGTTTGCTGACATATTTTGAGTGATTTTCCAACCTAAAAATAGAGGGGAAATACTTTTCCAATACTATCCTCATTCGTGAAAATAAAGTAGTGAAAACCTCTAATTTAAACTGTCTATTAAGCTGTTCTAAAAACGTATAACTATCTTAACAAGTTATCGAATTGTTGTCAACCCCGCGGAAATATCTCAACTAAAACCCAGGAATTATCACCACCAAAAGCTCCGTTTTCCAGCTAAAAAGGCTCGAGTTACTGCCCTTTTTCAACCTCAATCTTCACCCTTTGTGAAAATTGCGGGGTGCGGGTGATGAAAGTTGGCCAAAAATTGACACTGGCGCTTTCAATTTGGTCCTGGTTTTTTTTCAGAATTGCCAACAATTCACTTTCATTTTTTCCAAGTAAATCTTTTTTGAAAGATTCGACGTCAATTTTTGGCGTAACCTCAACTTCGGCATGAACTTTCAAGAGCATCGTGCCCTTGTCAAAAGCGGGTTCAATACTAACATATTGAATATTTTTGATATTCTTTGCAGCATCCTGGGGTTGGCTGGAAAACTGCGGAGTTTTTTTAATAATAGCCTCCACATCTTGTTGAGAAAAAACCAAAACGTGAACACTAGCTGTGGCAGTATAGTCAAATGATCCAACGCCGTCGCCAACTTTCACATTGGCTGAGGATTTTTCCGGGGTTATTTTTTCAGCCTGCGGCAAATCAATTTCACCTGTTTGCATCTTTCCTGCAATTGCAGCGGAAATTTTTTCTTTCAATGCCGTTTCAGTTTTTTGCTTAGCACTATCCAAATCACTTTGACTGACTCCAGCTGAACCACTGCCTTCGGTTGTACCACCAGCCATAGCAGCCGTGGATTTGGCATAAAACTTGTCATATTTTGGTCCACCTTGAAAACCTGGGATCTTGAAACTGCTCGCCTCAAGATTATAGTCGCCGCCTGGTTGATCAGCCACAACCTCAGCTGAAATTGCACCCGGCTTTGCCCCTCCACCAGCATTGTTCAAACCTGGAACAACAATAGTTTTAAGCAAACGAAAAACTTTCCCACTATCAGATTGAATTCTAGTGGTTGCCACCAGTGTCTGCGGCTGACTGTCAAATTCATTATAAATCACGACAGTCCCTTGAGCTTTTTTGCCAGAAGATGAACTTTTGCCAGTAGCATTGTATTGTAAAGTCAATTGCTCTTGACCATCAATAACATTTACCGGGATAAAATTCTCCCCTTGCTGCGAACCAACATTAATGTCAGTGTCTATCTTAACCGTTTGCACATTCGGTTTAATGACAATATCCGCACTAGGAATATATACATAGCCAGCCACTCCACCAAGCAAAAACAAACAAACAATAATGAAAATGAAAAGCAAATTCTTTGTCTTCAAATTTGGAATCTGACGATTTTCGGGACTAGCTGGAACAATTTTTTCGTGCTGCGTAAACATTTTCTCCAAGGATCTTTCCTTGTCTGAATCAAGCCCACGAGGATTTGCTTTCTTAGCATTGTTACTTGCATATTGTGAGGCTGGAATTTCTTTGCGACTACTAGCAACTCTTGACCTAGATTGCAAAGGAGCATTTTCAACTACGCGTCGCTGACCAACCTGCTGACGATTTGCGGCAGGCGCGTTTGTGCGAGCATTGGTTGTTTTTGATGGGATAGTTTTCGTCTTGATACTTTTTGCGGCGGCGGCAACATGCCGATTAACGTCTACGGATGATTGCTGATTATCATAAAAATTATTAGAACCAACATTATTCAATCTTGCTGATTTACTATTATTTGTTCTATTTGCAAACTGAACTTCTTCAACCTCTGATTCTTCCAAATCAGCCTTTAACTCCACGTCCAGAACTTCATCCGATCCATCTATTGACCTTTGAATGTCGACTCCACTTCTGGCTGCCATAGCAATCACAACCTCCTCTTGCGTCACCAAAATAACATGTTTTTTTATCTTGTCCGCTTCTCGCTTCAGCAATTTCAAATTCACAATACTCTGCAAAAAAATCGCTCTTTTTGGCGCTACAAAATAATTATCAACGGCCATTGATTTTCTCAACCTATCTATGACGGATGAAATTTCCTCATCGGCATCGATATAAAATGTTTGGTGCATAAAATCAGGTTTTAGCTTTTAGCTTTTTAGCTTTTAGAAAAATTCTTTTTAAATCTTCTAAGAAGCTACCAAGCTAATGCCTAATAAGCTATTATTATTCTTGAATTGTTTGCAAAACTCTACGCAAAATTCCGGCCATAATTTTTTCTTCGTCCGTGACATCCAAAATCAAATTAGCCAAACCCATCGGCGTGACATCCTGTGGATTTTGCAAGGTTCCTGTCTCGTCAATAACTCGCGCAACATCGCGCGGTTGCAAATAACTAACCACTGGCGGTTTTGCAAAGGGCAAACCGCGTAACCATTCCTTCGAAACCAACGCTTTTCTAATGCCTGGCAAACCTGAGCCACCACCGCAAAGCAAAATTTTAGAAGGCAAAACATCCGAATTAGCAAATTCTGAAAGAGATAACTCCACCCCACTGAGCCAAACTGAGCAATCACTTTGCATAATCTGCTCTATCTTAGCACTCACATCATTTCCCAGCTTTCCTTCAGCATAACTTATTTTCAAATCTTCAGCTTCTTCGAAATTGATTCGCAATTCTTGTGCCAGTTTTTTCGTAAAAGCTCTTCCACCAAAGGCAAACATTTTCGTGCCTTCCAGTCCGCCATTACGCACAACAGCAATATCCGTAGTCCCACCTCCAATGTCAATAAAAATAGCATTGAAATCCAAAGCATCATCGTAGTCGACGCTGCGCGCAACTGCGTATGGCTCCGCAGCGATACTAAGCAAGTCTATACGCAATTCATCAGCAATTGTTTGCAATGCTCCCAAATGAATCATTGGCGCATAGGCGTTGAAAATACTAACGGAAACATCCTTGCCTTGAAAACCGATTGGATTAGTCACTTGATAGCCATCGATACGCACATCCACAATAGCTGCATTAATTAGTTTTACATCAATGTCCTGCCCAGTCTCCCATTCGATCTGTTGTTGGATACGCTCATAGGCTTTGATTTGAACTTTTTGAATGATATTTTTCAGTTCTGCAAAATCAATTCGAGAGTCTGGATTTGAACGTTCATAATGAACAGTGGTAGTTGTACCCTTAACCAACTCACCTGCAATTCCAACTATTGCTTTTTTCACATTCTTAATGTTAGCACTAGCAAGTGCATCATCAATAGACAGTTGACAAGTTTCAATGACTCCGGAAATATCTGAAACAGCGCCACTTTGCATGTTTCCTCTCCTTTGTCGCTGCTTTCCAACGCCAACAACATTAGCAGTTTTTTCCTGTTTATTTATTTGAAAAATAAGCGCTTTGGTAACTTCCGTGCCAATATCAAGCGCCAAAAAATATTCACTACTATTTTTTGAAAATAAATTAGAAAATATAGACATAAAAACAAAATCTCAATTTCAAAATCCCAATTTCCAATAAAGACCTGGAATCCAAATGAAATAATTTTTGTCATTTGAATTTAGGATTTTATTTGATATTTGACATTAGAATTTTAGATTTTAAAAATCATTATAGAAAAATTAACCGATTTATTTCACAGTGATATCTTTAATATTAGATTCAATCTGCTCTTCGTTTAATAGTCCGGCTTGTCCGCCATATTGCATTATCGAGCTGCTTGAATTAGCAATTCCCCATTTTAAGCACGTTTGCAAATCTTGCTCTTTAAGATAGGCTGCAAAAAAACCACTCGCAAAAGCATCACCTGCTCCAGTCGTGTCTACTGTTTTGCCAAGCAAAGCCTCTGCGAAAAAAGTTTCACCCTCAACACTTGCCCAGGCGCCACGTTTACCATCCGTCAGGGCGACAACTTTCGCTCCCATTTTTTTCAGCTCTTTGATTAAATAAGCCTCTTCCTCACTTTGCAAATTGCCATTCAAAGCCGAAACGATTTCCATCGCCTCGTCCTTATTTACAAAAAGTAAATCACATTTAGCCACAACTTCAATAATCTTAGCAACGTCCTCATGAATAGTTTTTTGGCGGGGATTGAATGCCAAGAAAATATTTTTTTTCTTGGCAGCTGCAACAATTATGTCTAGATTATGTTGCCAAGCACCGCTCAAATCGCCAATAAAAATCCATTCAAAATCAACAAGCTTTTGAACATCAATCACGAGCTTTTGATTTGCAACTTGATTGGAAAAAATAACCCGATCTTCGACATTCTGGTCAACCACTATCGCCGACAAATCACTCTTGCAATCCTTTTCCACTCCAACATAGTCCAATTTAATTCCGACTTTTTCCAATTGAGCATGAATCCAATTGCCCGTCACGTCATTTCCAATTGTTGTGTAGGCAGAAACTTCATTTCCCAATTTGACCAAGCCAGCAGCCACGTTGACACTGCAACCTCCAACTGATTCGAAGCGCTCATTGATGTGATATTTCGCCCCGAGCTCAAAGGCCAGTTTTCTTTGCGACAAAAGATCTTCCGGCGTGTCCAGAACAACTCCTTCGCAAGTCGGAAAAAATATATCTTGTGAAACTGAACCAATTGTAAGAATTTTAGTCATCTGAGCGTGGAGCGCATAACGCAATTCCTGGAACGTGGCTACATTCCGTATTTCACGTTTTGCGATATACGTTTTACGTTTTAAGCTTTAAGTTCCTGTTCTATCTTCATAAGTCTGTTGTATTTACACAAACGCTCGCCACGAGAAAGTGATCCGGATTTGATAAATTCAGCCGCTGTGCCAACTGCAAGATCAGCAATAAATTCATCCGTTGTTTCGCCACTGCGATGTGAAACCATTACTTTCATCTTGTTTTTCTTAGCTAATCTGATGCAATCAAAAGTTTCCGAAAGTGATCCGATTTGGTTTACTTTAATAAGCACGGCATTACAAGCCTTTTCAGCAATAGCGCGTTGTAATCTTTTCACATTTGTGACCAGTAAATCATCTCCCACTAAGATATGTTCACTTAGTACCGCTTTTGGAACATCACTTGAAATCGGCTTGCTCACAATTTTCTCCATCATAATTTTCCAACCATCCCAATCTTCCTCTGCTAAGCCATCTTCGATGGAAACCAAATGATATTTCTCAATCCATTCCCGATAAATATTTACCAGTCTTTCTTTTTCAAGACTGACGCCTTCCGGCTTAAAAATATAAAGATTTTCACTTTCATCATAAAAAGAACTGGCCGCCGCATCAATGCCCAAATTCACTTGCTTGCCAAGTTCATAGCCAGCCTGAGTAATGGCCTGATTGATTATCTCAAGGGCCTGAGTGTTACTTTCAAGCTTTGGAGCAAAGCCACCTTCATCACCGACACCCGTACTTTGATTGTCGGCTTCCAAAATCTTTTTTAGCTTGTGAAAAATCTCACTACCCGCCCGCAATTGCTCGGAAAATTTCTTCACCCCCGTTGGAATTATTTTGAATTCTTGAATGCTCAAACCGTTGTCGCTATGCTGACCGCCATTAAGCACATTAAACATTGGGATCGGCAACTTTGGTTTAACTTTGATATCACAAATGTCATTGATATATTGATAAAGAGGCAGACCTTTTTCATTGGCCGCTGCTCGACACACCGCAAGCGAAACACCCAAAATCGCATTAGCCCCTAAATTGCTTTTATTTTCAGTGCCATCAAGTTCCAACATTATTTCATCAATTTCAGACTGGTTACTTGCTTCTTTTCCCAAAAGACTTTTTTTAATTGCAGTGTTAACATTTTTCACTGCATTCAAAACTCCTAAGCCGCCATATCTCTTTGCATCACCATCTCGAAGCTCCAAGGCTTCGAATTTCCCAGTTGAAGCTCCTGACGGAACTGCTGCCACCGCCCTAGTGCCACTCTCCAAAATAATTTCAACTTCCACGGTTGGATTCCCTCTTGAATCTAAAATTTCTCTTCCAATAATATCTTTAATTTTTGACATATTTTTTATCCTTAAATTTAATTATTTAGACTTTCAGCAATTTAAGCATGCAGATGCACCCACAAAAAAGCTGTTTGCAACGGATTAAAGAGCACTAACAACAACAGCAACACCAAATAATAAGCTGTTAAATATTTCAAACTGACAAAATATTCTTGTTGCATCAAAAATGCTTCATTACTGCTTTTCAATAAAAAGTCCCAAGATAAACGCAAGAATTTATAATGAATCACGGCTATCAAAATTATTGACGCAGCTAAAATAAACCAGGACCAATAAAGTTGGCTACCATAAAGAAAAAAAGTTCCGAAGAAAAATGATGGCAAGATTAAAAATGTTTCCTTATCCCAACAACTGTTTTCTTTTTTGAAATTCTTAAAACTGGAAAAATACAAATGCGGAATAATAATAAAATTAAGCAGCAAGCCAATCAAAAAAACTGTAACCGTAACCCAACTAAAAACACCAAAATATGTTCCCGGGGCAATATATCCTAAATTATTCAAGACCACCAAAACAAATCCCAAAAAAAGTAGCGCCTCAGATGAACGCAAACCCAGCAATGTTAAACTATCCACCTTTCTCGCTTCATAGGAAGGAATTTCTTTTTCGTTAAAAATTCCTACTTTTTCACCTCTAAAATTAGGGGTTATCATATCAGCTACACTTAATTACGAATTAAATTGACATCCAAACAACCGCCAACAAAAAATATCTTTACTGCATTTTTCGATTGTTTTAACTTTTTATAGTATAGCACATTTATCTTCTTTCAATCCAATAATATTTTACGATTTTTCAAGACTCAATGCTTCCAAGCCCGGCATCGCATTGCCACTCAGATATTCCAACATTGCGCCGCCGCCAGTCGAGACAAATGAAACCTTATCCATTAAATTGTTTTCCTCCAAAACCTGAACTGATTCCCCGCCGCCGATCAGAGTGTATGCCCCACTGTCAACCACAGCAGCCAAAATTTCTCTCGTAGAGCTATCAAAAGGCGGTTGCTCAAATTTTCCCAAGGGACCATTCCAAACAATCACTTTTGACTGCGCAATTATTTCCTTAAAAAGTTGCACTGTCTTTTCTCCAATATCCAAGCGATCTTGAGCAAAATCAAGTGGCAAAATAACTTTCGAGGAAAATTGAAGTGACTGGTCAATGGCCTCGTTGGCAATTTTACCACCAACTAAAATGTTAGTATAAATTGATTCAAATAACTTAATCAACGGCAATTTGGTCTCAATTTTTGCGCCACCAATGATTGCCGTGGCTGGAAATTCCGGACTCTTCAGCACTTTGTCAAGATTCTCAATTTCTTTCTGAAGCCAAAAACCACCATAACTTGGCAGAAATTTTGTCACCCCAGTCACCGAGGCTTGATCGCGATGGCAAACACTAAATGCATCATTAACATAGACTTCAAAATTTTCCGCCAAAGATTTAGAAAATTCTTCTTCATTGCTTTCTTCCCCTGCATGAAACCGCACATTCTCTAAAAGCAATATTTCTTCCGGCTTAAGACTCTCAAGAAATTCAGCCACGTCTTTGCCAATGCAATTTTCAGCAAACACAATCTTTTTGCCTAAAATCTTTTCAAGCTCACCAATCAATTGAGTCAAAGAAAAATCAAAATTTTCTTTTCCATCTGGTCTTCCTAAATGAGAAGCCAAGGCAATCTTGGTTCCAGCTTGAGACGCAAGAAATTCAACAGTTTCCTTGCAAGCTTCCAATTTAAACCGCTCTTGAATTTTTCCATCCACAATTGCTACGTTAAAATCAGCTCTAACTAAAACCTTTTTTCCCGCAAACTCACCATCTTGAATTTTTTTTATTTCCATAAATTTATTGCTTATTGATTATTGAATTTTGATTATTGTTTTACGGATGTCTCCCCATACCAAAAATTGTAATAATCACGCCAATCATAGCCGTCATCATCGTGAAAATCCAGGCGCGCATCACAATCTTGCATTCAGGCCAGCCGATAGCTTCAAAATGGTGATGGAGTGGTGCTGCCAAAAAAACTTTGCGATGAAAAAATCGCTTGCTGGTAAGCTGAATAATTACGCTTGCCGATTCGAGTATGTAAACAAAGACAATCAAAAACAAAATTAGCGCCGAGTTTGTTAGCATTGCAACCACCCCAAGCGTTGTTCCAAGGGCAATTGCCCCAGTGTCTCCCATCATAAAGCGCGCCGGCGAAATATTAAACCATAAGAAAACCAAAATCACTCCTGACATCGCGCTGCAAAAAGCTGCCAAATCAACTTTGTTCTGAAAAAAAGAAATGATGGCAAAGGAAAAAAAGGCCACCAACAAAACTCCACCGTTGAGACCATCCAGACCATCGGTTTCATTGGAAGAAATTGCTGAAAACAAAATCACGAAAATGAAAAGTGGAATATACCACAAGCCAATACTAAAATCGCCCACGGCTGGAATGTGTAAAACGTCCCAACCTAGTTTGTAATAAAACCACCAACCGCCAGCTGCAGCAATCGTAATCAGCCAACCAAAACGCATTGCGAATTTGATGCCCCCGCCTTTATTTTTTCCCCAGCCATGCACACTCATAAAATCATCAAACAAACCAAGCACCCCAGCCGTAATAAGCGCAAACAAAGGCAGCCAGACTTCCTTGCGACTTAGAAAATCAAGCCGCGCGATGAAATTAATATCTGAAATTTTTGCAATCCAAGGAAAAACAAAATGGGAAGAAAAAACTAAAATCAAAACTGAAAACCACATAATCACTCCGCCCATCGTCGGCGTCCCAGATTTATGCGCATGCAATTTGCTCACAAAAGTCAGTTTTTCGCCGTTGACATCATTACTTTTAATTTTGATACCTATTTTATATTTATATAAAATATAGGTCCAGAAAGGCGTGACCAAAAATGCCAATATAAAAGCGATAATGCCGGTCAGCAAAACTTTCAAAACATTGGCCACCTCTGGAATTGTTTGAATTTGAGCAAATTGCATATAGTGATATAAATCGCGAATCCACACTAAGTTAATCTCGAATAATCACAAATAAAATTTGATTTATTGGGGAAAATTAAAGTTTAATTCGTATTGATTAAGGATTTTATTTTTAAAAAAATTCGTGATTATTTGTGTTTAATCCACTATTGCCAGGAATATGAATTAAAGGTCCAATTGACCATTGTTTTGATATCTTGCCAACGCTGAGGATCATCCAAAACCACTGCAATAATTCGATGCTTCGTGGCCGGATCATTAACTATAGCTAACAATGAATAACCAGCCATTGGAGTATAGCCAGTTTTTGTACCAATCAAATTTAGAGTCGAATCTTTTTGAGTAAGATATTTATCAGTGTTAATAATAGTGTGTTTAAGTTTTCCATCAATTGAGGTGACTATCAAATCACTTGGCGTGCGAGCAATTTCCCAAATTGTCTTGTAACGCAAGGAATAGGCTGCAATACGGGCAATATCATAAGCTGAAGAATAACAACCGACCGCAGCGGTTTCATCGTCCAAATCAAGTCCGGAAGGCGTGCAAAAATGAGTGTCAGTAAGACCAAGAGCACTAGCTTTAGCATTCATAATATCCGCGAAAGCACTTTGCGTACCGGCCATATACTTACCCAAAGCAATCGCAGAATCATTAGCGCTGTTCATTAGCATCGCATGCAACAAACTATTTGCAGAAATTTTTTCCCCAATTTCCAAACGTTGAGTAGTACAATTACCGCTTGTCATGCAACCTATTTTTGTACCATCAGCGTAAACTGGTTCCTGATCAATCGTCACAGCCTCATTCAAGTTTGAAATCCTTTCCATCGCCAACGTAGCAGTCATAAGTTTTGTCAGAGATGCAATTTGCCTGTGATCTTTGCCGTTGCTATAATGCAAAATCGTCCCAGTGTCAGCATCAATTACAACTGAGGCGTGCGCGTTCGAAACGGTCAAATCTTTCACACCAGCTTTACGCACCGGTTGATACTGAGGATCGTCGACTGCTTGCGCTTTCAAAATTTCTGGTTTCTTTTGAGTTTCAACTCCTTCCACAATGCCAGCAGACAAACTTTTTTCAATTTCTACTGTCTTAGCTTGCACCGGCTTACCACCAACAAACTCTTTTTGTAAAAACAAAAAAGAGTTCAGCGGAAAAAAAACAATCATCAAAATTATTGGCAAAATAGGCATTAAAATTATTCTATATAATATGCAACTAAAAAAATGTTTCGTTTAAGCACCCAAAGGAATAGATTTTTGGAAAATATATTGCTTGAGCAAGCCTTTCTTTTTTCTAAAATTTTCCATTGGTTGCCGTTGATTGAGGGAAAATTTTAGTTAAAAAAGAAAGAGCGGTGAGGATATTTGAAAAAATTTATTCCTTAGGGCGCTTTTAGCCAATTTCACTAGCAACAGAATTAATTCTCTCATCCACTGATAGTGTAGCATAGTTTGGCAATTTTTTCACGTCCTCGACTCCCAGTTTTTTCAAAAACTCAAAAGAAATGCTATAAACATAACCTCGAGAATCACGTGGATTGTCACTGCGAGCAATTAAGCCGCGCAGCAGCAAATTTCTCAAAGTGTAATTGCAGTTAACTCCCCGGATAGCTTCAATTTCCGGTTTTGAAATTGGACCGCGATAAGCAATAATCGAAACTACCTCCAAAGCCGCCGGCGAAAGTGAATCTTGCAGTTCGCTTTTCATCAGTTGTTCAACAAATTGAGCATTTTCAGCACGGCTGGCCAACTGAACTTCATCGCCTTTGCGAATAAGCGACAAGCCGCTTTGAGAACTGGCATATTTTTCCTGTAAACTTTCCAAACCTTTTTCAATTTCCGGCAACTCCAAAGTCAAAACTTTGGTCAAACGTGAAATTTTAATTGGTTCACCACTCACAAATAAAACACTTTCAATTGCTGAGATGATTTTTTCTGTTTCCATATTTTTTAAGCTTTATGACGTTATAAACTTTCAACTTCGCTAGTTTCTTTATATTTTAATCTAATTTCCGAAAAAAGTTCTCCTTGTTCAACGTGGATGAGCTTTTGTTTGACCATTTCCAGCATCGCCAAAAAGGAAACCACCACTTCAACTTTGTCGGTCGCATTGGCAATCAGTTCCGCAAAAGAAGTTTGCACTTTTTCGCGTAGCTTTTCTTGCAAATGCAAAATCTTTTCTTCCAAAGTTAAAACTTCTTTAATCATTTCTTGCTCCAATTTTTCCACCACCGGGATTTCGCCCAACACTTTCGCAAAGGCCTTGAGCAAGTCATCGCTGGTAATTTTTTCCGGCGGATAAAAAACCACTCCTTGACCAACAAAACTTTCACGAGAAAAACAATGAAAAGGGGCTTGCAGCAAGGCTGCAATTTCCTTGGCTGCATCTTTGAATTTTTTGTACTGCGCCAACTGATGTTCCAAATCTTTGATTTCCTCTTCTTCCTCTGGTGAAAATTCCAGTAGTGGCAAAAGCGCTTTGGATTTAATCAAAATTAGCCTTGAAGCCACCGACAAAAAGTCTGCCAAATTTTGCAGTGTGATATTTTCCGCTTGGCTAATGTATTGCAAATATTGATCCGCAATCTGCGCCAGACTCACCCGCGTGATGTCCAGCTTTTCCTGCTCCGTCAGTTGCAGCAACAAATCCAACGGCCCTTCGAATTGTTCAATTTTAATGTTATACATGAACCTACAAATTTACAAATCAATTACAAATATACAAAAAAAACTTTAAATAAATCCTAATTTCCAATAAAGCTCCAAATCCTAAATCCGAATTTTTAACATTGGGATTTTAGATTTCCTTAGACATTAGACATTTAGATTTAGGATTTTAAAAAAATCATTTATCTCAAAAATCTTTTTAAAATTGCTATTCTTCTGCTTTTAGTTCTACTTCACTCTTATTATCCACCAACCTGAAGGCTGGATAAATCCCCAGCAAAACCAAACCGGCAATCAACAAGAAAATATATTTCATCGGGGCTACAATCAAAAGCATTGCCGAAAGACCAGTGGCTAGCAAATAAGCTACTGCTCTGGTCGTGCGAAAAAAACTAATCAAATCAACATCCCGTCCATCAATTTTTTTGTAAAAATAAGAATCACGCAAGGTTTCAACACTAGCCGCTCCAACTCGTGTGAGCAGCAAAATTGCAGACCAAAGAAAAAGAGAATTCGAGTTAATAAAAAATATTCCTAAGGATGAACATCCCATGATCAACAAACCGCCAATAATCATTTCTTTTTCACCAAATTTTTCATCCGCCAAAATTCCCACTGGATATCCCAGAACCACGAAAGGAATAAGCATAATCGTAAAGGCGATTCCAATTTGCTCCCAAGAAAATCCTCTTCCCAACAAATAAAGTGGGGTGTAGACAATCATCAGCGCGTAAAAAGCTTCCAAGGCCAAGGAAATCATATATATATTCAGCACGTTTTTATTGGTCAAAACTTTCATGCCAATATCCTGAACGGTTAGCTTACCATTAAATCTCCCATTAACACCCCGCAAGCCAACTAGACTAATAACCAGCATCAAACAATTAAGAGTCAGTGTGGCAATGAACAAGCCATTATAATCAAAACTCGCAAGAATCCTGGTCGATAGAAATGGTCCAAGGAGAACACCCGCATTTAAAATCATCAAATGAAATCCCCGAATGCGACCTGATTTTTTGTCTTCGGAATATTCCTCAATAATCACGTCCAGCACTGTCCATGCAAAATAACCAGCAACAATATATAACATCATCAAGGCTACACCCACTATCGGTTGTTTAACAAAGATAAGCGCGAACAATAAATAAATCTGCAGCAAAAAAAACAGAAAAAATGCGCCCGATTTTCCCAATATCTTGACAAGCTTATGCATATTAAGCAGCCCGATAAGAGCAACAACATAAGCGATGAAATAAAAAGAACTAACATTATGACTGCCAAGCTTCTGACTAAAATAATCCGAAGTAACATACATCAGCAGGGCCTGAGCAAAGCCAAACAAAAAAGAAATTACACCCAAGAGTTTCAATTTCTTTTCATCTGCATGCTCAACATGTTTTTCTTTTTTTCGCCTCATGATAAATACTTTTTTATATTTTATTTGAAGATATTTTTTGTTAAAAGATACAAACACCAAGCAAAATCCAAAATCTAAATTTCCAATGACTAATAAAATCTAAAATCCGAATGCCAAAGGTTAGGATTTAGGATTTAGAACTTTATTGTCAGCCAGAGGCTGATCACCCTTTGGGTGAGAAATTGGAAATTAGGATTTGAGAATTTTTAGTCATTCTAGAACTTCACTCTTTCCCTGCAATCTTAATCATATTCTCCACCCTTGTCCTAGCAGAAACAATCGCCAGGGCTTCAACTTCAATTTCACATTCAAAACCACTGCCGTTCAAGGGGCAACTTTTAACAACACCGCTGATATCCACCAAATAACCAGTTTTAATATGTTTTGCCATCGCAAAAGCTTTTTCCTTGTCAGGAATAACGATTGCGGTTGCCAAAAATGAAAGATCGTGTATTTCCAAAAACAAAATCCCACCATGATCTTCTATTTTCTCAACAATACCACTAATCTTAACTTGCTGACCGACATATTGCTCAAGTTTTTCAATCTCTACATTTTCCGTCATATATCAAACTATCATATTTAAAAAAATATATCTGAAAAATTTCTAATTTACACTTTTTATATTCAATTCTTTCAATTGCTTTGCATCAACCTCGCTTGGACTATCCATCATCAAGTCCTTACCTTTGCCATCTTTTGGGAAAGCATAAATGTCACGAATAGAATCCAAATCATGCAGCACCATCAAAATGCGATCAATGCCAGGAGCTCCACCACCATGAGGTGGTGCGCCAAATTTAAAAGCTTTAATCAAGGCGCCAAAACGTCCATCTACCGCTTCTCGACTATAGCCAGCAATTTCAAAAGCTTTATACATTATTTCTGGATCGTGGTTGCGAATTGCTCCACTAGAAGCTTCGAAACCATTAATAATCATATCGTGCTGATAAGCCAAAATTTCCAAAGGCTTTTTTTCTTCCAAAGCTTTCAGCCCGCCTTGTGGCATTGAAAATGGATTATGTTCGAAATCCAATCTACCCGGTTCGATTTCCGAATAAGAATACATCGGAAAATCAATAATCCAACACCAGGCCGCCTTAGAATTATCTTTAAGCCCCAATTTTTTTCCGCACTCATTTCGCACAGCTCCCAAACTTGCACAAACCGTTTTCCAACTGTCAGCACCAAAGAAAACGATGTCTCCAACCTTAGCCTGCACTTCTTTAATTATTTCTTGAGCCAACTCTTCGCCCAAAAATTTCACAATTGGCGATTGCAGCTCGCCATTTTCCTTGACGATAATATAAGCCAGACCTTTTGCATCTTTGCCTTTTGCAATTTCAGTCAGTTCATCAATTTCCTTGCGAGAAAATTTGGCACCACCATCAACCTTAAGACCATGCACGACTCCCCCATTTTTAATCGTCTCAGCAAAAACAGAAAAACCACAATTTTCAACTAATTGAGTGACGGGCTTGATTTCCATTTCAAAACGCAAATCCGGTTTGTCAGAACCGTACTTGTTCAATGCTTCTTTCCAGGGAAATTGCTTAAACTTGCCATTTTCATCCAAATTAACAATCTTTTTATTGGAAAATTTTTCCGTCAGTTCTATCATCAAAGGTTCAAATACTGCAAAAATATCTTCTTGTGAAACAAAACTCATTTCCACATCCAATTGATAAAATTCTCCATAGTGCCGATCCATGCGAGGATCTTCATCGCGAAAACAAGGAGCAATTTGAAAATATCGATCCAAACCTCCCACCATCAAAAGCTGCTTAAATTGTTGCGGAGCTTGCGGCAAAGCGTAAAATTTTCCAGGATGAAATCGCGATGGCACCAAGAAATCGCGTGCGCCTTCCGGTGAAGAATTTGCCAAAATCGGGGTTTGCACTTCAATAAAATTCAGCCTATGAAAATATTCCCGCATATGCTGGATATATTTGTCTTTTAATGCTAAAAGTTTTTGAACTTCTGGACGTCTGAGATCCACAAAACGATATTGCAAGCGCAAATTTTCATTAGCCTCTTTGGCTTTTTCTTCATCAAGTTCAAAAGGTGGCGTCAAAGATTTATTCAGCACTTCCAGCTGCGCCACCTCAATTTCAATCCCACCTGTTTGCAATTTGGAATTAAGCATGTTATCAGGCCTAGCAACAACACTGCCCGCAACCTTAATCACCCATTCACTGCGCAACTTGTCAACTTCTTGCAGCAGCTGCTGGTTGCCAATTGGATTAAACTTCACTTGCGTAATCCCATAGCGATCGCGTAAATCGATAAAAGCAATTCCGCCATGATCCCTGCGGCGATGCACCCATCCTGCCAAGACCACCTTTTGTCCAATGTTTTTTTCATTCAATTCTCCGCATGTGTGTGTTCGCATCATAATTCAACTTTTTGACATTTAATTTTAAAACCAAATATTTTAACCATCAGGCAAATTCATTTTCAAATTTAGCCAAGCAATTCTTTCACTTTTCGAGCAAGGTCACTTGGAACAACCTTCGTCTTTTCGTAAAAATCAGAAATTCCCATCTCACGTACCGCTGCCACATCTTCCTCTATCAATGAAGCAGAAAGCACAATAATTGGAGTGTCTTTTGTCCTGTCATCCATTTTCAGCCTGCGAATAATTTCCTCACCTCCAGCTGCCGGCATTGTCATGTCAGTAATAAACAAATCATATTCATTTTCAGCTGCTAACTTGATTCCCCAGACTCCATTCTTGGCATATTCAACTTCATAACCCTCATCTTCAAGCTTCTTGCCAAACATCTCCAGAAAAATTTCCTCATCTTCAATAAAAAGAATTCTTTTTTTATTGGCATTAACTTCTTTCTTATTCCCACTTAGTCGCTCTTTGTTCTTTTTCTGCTCACCATATTCATTTAACAACCTTTGAATTTCAACCACCAACTCCGAAGGACTATATTGAGTCTTGCCAATAAAGCCATTAGCCCCATTGTCTCGAGCTTCTTTCTCATATTCCGTTTTATTCAAATTGCTTAGCACGACGATTTTCAGATTAGCATCATAATCACCACTCTGCCTGAGTTGCTTGAGGACATCCATGCCGCTCATTTCCGGCAAAACCATATCCAACAAAATCAAATCAAAAGTGCTCTCACTGGCAAACTTCAAAACCTCCTTGCCAGTCACCGCGTTAACAACTTCAAACCCAACTGATTCAAATTTTCTTTTATATATTTCGGCGATCATTAGATCGTCCTCAACAAGCATTATTTTTGCCATAGTATTTATTTTTTACTATTTAACAAAACCAACAAAAAAAATTATAATCAACCTCTCGCCAGGTGGAAAGTTACAAGAAAAATTCAATATATTTTTTATATATCCCAATAAATCAAGTTTAACCAAGATAAAGGAAAAAAGCAAGCAGAATGAGTAAAAAGTTGAAAGTTATAAAGTTATAAAGATCTTCAAGCTTAGGGCTTACATGCTTGATCGAAAAATTACTTACAACCGGTTCACTTAGTGAAAAAGACTTGAAGTAGACAAGGGGCAGCTTGCTTAGCACAGGAAATACGCTCTAGGAATTTGAGAGCGAGTATATAAACCCTAAGCTTCTTACGAAGCTAAAAGAAAGCTACAGGTTTTTCAATTTCAAGACAACCTCTTCAATAATCCAGGCTGGCGTTGAAGCGCCAGCAGCAACCGCCACGGTTTTTTTGTTTTCAAACCAGACCGCTTCCAATTGCTCAGCGTTTTGAACAAAATATGAATTTTTGTTCACTCGCTTGGCAACTTCAAAAAGTCGGTTGGAATTTGAACTGTTCGGATCGCCAATTACAATCACAACCTCATTTTTTGCAGCCAATTGATTGATTTCGCTTTGACGATCATGTGTCGCCAAACAAATTGAATCCAGAATTTGAGCCTTGGGATATTTTTTCAAAATGGCCTGATTGGCAAACTCAACAAATTCCTGATCCTGCGTCGTTTGAGACAAAACCGCAATTTCCCTGTCAGGATCTAAATTCAAGTCAGTCAAATCTTTTGCGGTTTCAACGAAAATAGCACTTTCGCCGCCCCACTGAAAAATCCCCACCACTTCTTTGTGATTCTTTTCACCGATAATGACAATCTGCACATTTTTCTCAAAAAAAATTTTCGCCAACCTTTGCACTTTGATGACACGTGGACAAGTTGTGTCAACCAAGTCAATTTGATATTTTTTGGCCAGCCCATAAATCCTTGGCCCTGTTCCATGAGCCGTGATAACCAAGGTCCCAATTTGATTTTCATTTTTTTCAAAAAAGTCTTCCAATTTTCCTTCGACGCTTATTTTCTTCACGCCCAAGCTTTCAATCTTGGCCACCACTTCCTCATTATGCACCAAAGAGCCCAACACAAAAATCGGTTTTTTCACCTTTGGATCACTGGCAATTTTTTCCACCATTTCATAGGCTCGCTGCACTCCTTCACAGAAGCCAGCATATTTGCTTAAGGTTATTTTCATATATCTGATACGAATCTACGAAAATTGAAAAACACCACGCATTCGTGTAAATTTGCAATTATTGCATTCGCATATATTAGCATATAATTAGCTGCTTGCACTCGAATAATGCCTGAGGGAAAATTTCCAGAACCAACGCGCTAGCACAAAAAAAACAGCAGCTACCAAAAAGGAAAGTCCGAAAAATTGCCAATCAACTGCCCTCCAAGTCAACATTTTAGCTGGCACCGTGGCTACAAAAGCCAACGGAATCACAAAAGTAAAAAATGCTCGCAAAATTTTTTGAGAATAAATATCAGTTGGATATTGAGAATTATCAAACAACTTGTCCATCAAGAGCCACAAACTTGTCACTTCAATAATCCAAAAACCGGCGCATCGCACAATCAAATTAACACTATACATAATAATCACGCCATTTAACAAAGTCAACAAAAATAAAAACAGCTGCAAAGAAGTTATGCCAGCAATATTTTCCGCCACCAAAAAAAGCAAACAAACACCAGTGATAATCCTGACGACATCTTCTAAATCACCTCTCCAAAAAGAAACAAAAAATTGAGTATCAATAGGTTTAAGTAAAATACCGTCTAAAGAACCATCTTTGATTTGCAGACTAAGCGAATTTAAGTTAGCAAAAAGAATCCACGCAAGTCCCTCCATGATCATGTAAGTTCCAACAATTGCCAACACCTGATAGAATGTCCAACCCGCTAAAGAAGTAATGTAATTGAAATTTATTTTAATAAAAAGCACATGCAAAAACATGACGAGCAGTATGGTGGCCAACAAGTTTAAAAAAGACATTGGATATGCCATTTTTTTCATTAAATTAAATTTTTGCAAATGCAAAAAAATCTGAAAATATTTTTTCAAACTAGATGCCATAACTTTCATATCTCTTAACTCCTCTTAAATATAAAAACAAACTAAGCAAAGAAAGGCCCACGCACCAAATCAATGGAATCAAAATTATCGACCAATCAAAACTCAAGCGTCCAGTCACAAAACTGACCGGCACAAAAAACAAAAACTTAAACGGCGACCATTGGCTAACCACCAATAACCATCTTGGCATCAAATCAAGCGGCAGCAGTGTCCCCTGCATGAAGCTAACGATTGTGAAAAAAGTATAAAGTGGCCCATGATAGTCAACAGTCCAAAAAGAAATAACTCCAGCAATAAAATAAATCAAAAAGTAAAGCACGAAACTAACCAAGGCAATAGCTGCAAAAATCACATAAGTCATCATGCTCTCTGCTCGCGTCAAATAATTTCTCAACAAGAAAACAGCCACCAAAAGAGGAGGAACAAAAATTATCAAACGATAAGTGAGCCCACCGACTGCTTGCGCAAATTTATATTTCAAATAATTAATTGGCTTGAGTATGCTACCAATAATCTGTCCATTTTTAATCTCTTCACCTATTCCCCAGGAAACATCAAGGCTCATAATTAAAAGTTCAAAAATTGCCACAAAAACATAATAAGTGATAATTTGAGCCAGTGAATAATTCCCTATTTGATTACCTTGTCCGTAAATTGTTGTCCAAAGAAAAAAAAGCACTATAAAAGAAAAGGACGTTGCCAGCATACGAATGAAAGTGTCAGCTCGATAAGCCAAACTTTTTTTCATACTATTTGTAATAGTCGCCAAATATTTACCCATAATTAACTGTGCAACTTGGAGGCTAAGCCTCCTATAGGAGGCTTAGCCTCCAAGTTGCCATCCTTTATTTATTTCGTAAAAATATGTCTAATAATATTTTCAATATCTTCTTCATCGATTTCCAAATCTCCAACTTCAAAATCACTAGCCAGAATTTTGCCTGTCACATTTTTCACTTCACTGCGAGGAACTTCAAAACAAACCTTAGTTGGCTCAAATTCAACAACCTTGCCAAATTCTTCAGCCTGCTTGCGAGAAATTTCTTGCTCGAAATATATTGTGACCTTTTTGTTTGGTGCATATTTCGCAATCAAATCCTCCAGTTGCCCATCATAAACAATCTTTCCCAAATCAATAATTACAATCCGCCTGCAAAGCTGGGCGATATCTTCCATATAATGGGAAGTCAAAATAATCGTGGTTTTTCTTTCTTTGTTGTATTTTTTGATAAAGTCTCGAATCTTTTTTTGCGCTACCACATCCAAGCCAATAGTTGGCTCATCCAAAAATAAAACCTCTGGATTGTGCAGCAAGGCTGCAATCAATTCACATTTCATGCGCTCGCCCAAAGAAAGTTGGCGCACTTGTTTGTTGACGATTTCACCCACATCCAAGAGCTTAATCATTTCAGAGAGATTTTTTTCAAAGTCTTCATCGCTAACTTCATAGATTTTTTTGTTAAGCAAAAAACTTTCCATCGCTGGCAAGTCCCACCAAAGTTGCATCTTTTGACCCATCACAAAAGCAAATTGCATTTGATATTCTTTTTGCCGTTTGATTGGCTCATATCCCAGCACGCTCACTTTTCCGGAGGTTGGAGTCAGAATTCCAGAAAGCATTTTGAGCGTCGTGGTTTTCCCAGCGCCATTTGGACCCAAAAAACCAACCAATTCACCTTTTTCAATTTCAAAACTTACATTTTTCACCGCCTCCTTTTGTTTTTTTCAGCCTTAAAAAGATTCAAAAAAGAATTTTTTAAACCCGGCTTTTTCTCAACATATTCATACGTCTTGCAAAGATTTTTAACTTCAATGATTGGTTTTATTTTCATACAACCGATACGAAACTACCTGCCCGCAATGCTTAAAGCATTGCGATACCCACCCGCATCACTACGTGAAACGTTTTGGGCGGGCAGGCGGGCGAATTAAATACGAATCTAATCTACGAATTTTTCGGCAAATACTATCATGCTCGATAGTGTGATAATATTTGCTTTTAAGCAAATTTATTTCTTCAGTAAACTAATCAGATCTTTAATTGCAATAATCTCATTTGCCTGCTCACTGCGTTTTTTCAGTTCCACTCCGCCCGCTTCTAAAGATTTTTTGCTAATAACAACCCGATAGGGAATCCCAATCAAATCGCTGCCGGCAAATTTTTCGCCAGCGCTTACATCGCGATCATCAAACAAGACTTCCACTCCAGCCGCAGAAAGATCTGCATAAATTTTTTCCGCTTGTTCATCTTGTCCAAGACTCACCAAATGAACTGCAAACGGTGCAATACTTGCTGGCCACATCAAACCTTTTTCATCTGCAAAAAGCTCCGCTATTACGCCCATCAACCGACTGACTCCGATTCCATAACAACCCATAATTATGGACTTTTTCTCACCTTTTTCATCGTTGTAATATAAATCAAGAGCATCAGTATATTTCGACTCAAGATGAAAAGTGTTGCCAACCTCAACACCTTTTTTCTGCACAAGCTTCTTACGTTCAAGTCCAAGTTTTGCCAAATTTTCATCTGTCAAAATCTCTTCATTAATAGCAATTTTTTTGTCTTCATCCACATAAATATTGTCTTCGCCAACCTCGCTTAGAGTTTGAAACTCGTCACTGAAACGCGGAGTGAAAATTCCACCATCAGCATAAGTTCGATAGGTAATGTCGCCCAAACCTAAACGAGTATAAACTTTGAAATAAGCTGCCACAATTTTTTCATATTCTTCTTCGTGTTGCTTTTGATCACGACAAAAAGTATACATATCTTTCATCAAAAATTCGCGTCCCCGCAAAAGCCCACTTTTGGCTCTAAGTTCATTGCGAAATTTGTTTTGAATCTGATAAACCGCAAAAGGCATATCTTTGTAAGAACTAACATAATTACTGACAGCATCTACAATTGGTTCTTCGTGAGTTAAGCCCACTCCAAGTTCAGTTCCGTTCACAAGTTTGGTTTTGAACCAATTGTCTACTTTAGCATCACTCCAGCGATCAGTTTTCTCCCAAATATCCTTGGGCTGCAAAGTCGTCATCAACACCTCTTGTCCGCCCACGCCATTCATTTCTTCGCGCACGATTCTCTTGATATTTTCAATCACTCGAAGTCCTAGAGGCATATAAGCATAAACGCCAGCCATTTCTTTATGAATAAAACCAGCTTGAATCAAAAGTTGTGCATTTTTGGAAACCTCATCAGCTGGAACCGTTTTGCTAGTTTTGGTAAATAATCTTGATTGTTTCATATTGTTCACTTTAAAATTATATTGTTAGTATATCCTCATTTAACCTAAAAATCAACAAAAAAACAGCTCCGAGCTGTTTAAAATTTTCATCTAAAAAAATATTATATTAAGCTAATTTCGAAAAAACTAGCTTTTCCAATTTAATTGTGCGATTTTCTAGTTTTGCAAACTCATCATAAGAAACTTTGCGTTTCAAATCATGTTTAATATCTGTAAGATCATCTTGAATTTGATCCAATCTTCGCACGACATCGCCATATTGTTCGGAAACAACCGCAATACCATCATTCATGCTTTCCAGCATCGACATAACTTCTCCGAAACCATAAGCTTTTTTAGTTGTGTTTTTTGCTTGTTTCTTCATGTTTTTAATTTTACTCTTTTTTTCTTTTCTGTCAAAAAAGCAATTACCCTCGGATTTTCTCCGCCAACTTTTCCAACTCACCATCATCGGCTCTTTTGAAATCATGCGAGGAAACATAGCCTTCATATTTTTCAAAATATTTTTCCACGTCAGAATTTGCTTGCTCCCAGTTTTCTTTTTTGGTGCCGTGCATAGGAAAAAGTTTGGCGTGCACGTGGTCAACTCCAAAGCCTTCAAAAATCATAGCGGTGCGCCCAACATCTTCAAACTTTTTGTCCAGAAGCTTGGCCACTTTGCCAGCTGTTTCAATCAAATCCGTGCGAACTTTCTGAGGTAAATCAAAAACATAACTCGAATAATGTTTCTTTGGAATCACCACCGAAAAACCTTCCGTGTTGGGAAAAATCGAAAGAAAGGCCAAGTGATTTTCATCCTCCCAAATTTTGTGACACGGAACTGTCCCTGCGACAATTTTGCAAAAAATACAATCAGGCATATAAGTTATAAAGTTAAAAGTAATGACTTACTCCGCGTGTTCAGTGGGAATTTCAATAATAAATCGACTGCCCAAACCTGCGCCATCGGACTCAACCCAAACTTGTCCATTATGGTTTTGCGCAATCGCCTTGCCAACATAAAGACCCAGACCGGTGCCACCGACATGGAGACGTGAGACATCTTTGCCACGAGAAAACTTTCGGAAAAGATAAGGGATTTCTTCCTTTGAAACTCCAATTCCCGTGTCAGAAACTGTGATACGAATCATTTTGCCAAACTGTGATTTTTTGTCGGCAATCACAAAACCATTTTCATCAATAACCACTCCCTCATCTCTGACTTCGGCTTTGATGGTGACTCCACCTTTTTCTGTGTACTTCAAAGCATTATCAACAAAATTTGAAACCAACTCTCGAATTTTGAACTGATCCATCATAATTTCAGGCATTGGCGTTTCCGGTAATTTCAATTCCAAATAAAATTTCTTCTCCTTTGCGCTCAAGATGAAATTATCATAAAGCTCCTTTAAAAGTTTTCCAATATTTGCCTTTTCAAACACAAAATTCATCCTTCCAGATTCAATACGCGAAACATTCAAGAGGTCTTCAATGAGCGCAACCAATCGCTCACTGGAAATATAGACTTTTTCAAGCGCCCCTTGAACGCCTGCACCAATCTCACCGTAAGATCCTTCCAAAATTAGCGAAACAAAACCCTTAACGGCGGTGATTGGAGTTCTGAGTTGATGTGAAGCAATTGAAATGAATTCCGTCTTAGCATTGTCCAGTTTTCGCAGCTGGTCATTGGCACTCGCCAGACTATCCGCCATCAATTGAAGTTGCTCTTTTCTTTGAACTTCAAACTTAACAGATTTTATAAGGAAAACACCAAATATAATTGAAAAAATCAAAATAAGAGTAGTTAATAAATATGAGTCAAGGCTGTTTGCTAGGAAATATTCAGAACCAATAAGTAACCAAATAGAATAAGTAAGAGCCTGTGCCGCAATAAGTTTTATATCTAACAGTTGATATCTAACCATAGAATATGCCAATATGGAAACAAAAATAACTATACCAACTGGTGTCAGCATATAAAAATAATCAGAAGAGGAAAAGTTAACAAGCAACACTACAGAAAAAAACCATAGAACTACAAATGTGAGACTGGCTGCTATGAGTTTTATTTGTTTAACAGCTTTGTCATCATGACCCTTTCTTTCATTATAAAAATTTTTCAGCACTCCAACAGAAATGCTCAGAAATAATATACTCACAATAAAGACATACTTAATCAGTGGTCCATAGGAAGCTGAACACGTATTTTGATCATATATATAGGCATTATAATCAGTAAACAAAAGTAATATAATAGGCAAGAAAGGTATCGACAATATGATTTTTTTCAACCGGGAAATACTTCTGCCAGTAAATTCCACAATAAAACAAAAGAATGGCAGAATGGAAACAGATGTAAGTAAAGCAAGCCTTGTAAAAAAAAGGTTTATTCGCGGATCAAAAAATTCCCAGCCACCAATATCTGAAATTATCCAGAGGCATAGAAACATCGTAGAAAGGAAAAGATACCTATTAGCATTATTCTTTCTGTCGGAAAACAAAACTATAAAGCCTATCGTCAAACTCAACAATAATGCAGGAACATGGGTTACAAAAAGAAGATTAGGAACTCCGAATTGACACATATTTTTAAATTATTTATGTATTTTTTAAAAAGTTAACCAATACAAACCATCAATTAAAGCTTAAATAATAGCAATATTATTAAAAGAAAAAATATTATCTTTAATAATTATACCACTTTAAAACAAATGCTTCAATAGATTAGCCTCGATGCTTACAAAATAAGATTCAATAAAAGTTAACATTATGAAAAACAAATCAACAAAAAACAGGATAATAACTATTTATTAGTTATTATCCTGTTATTATATCCCTACGACATTTTCCAGCTATGTAGTCTACTGGACCATCTATGTTCCATGGCCATTTTTCAATGCGACGAACGATATTTTCATTATGTTTAAAATATCTTTTTATCACATCGCTAAGACCACTGTCTGCACGTGCATGCATGGAAAAATAATTTATTCCCATCTTTGCAGCCTCAGAAACAAAGACTTGCATCATACGAAAGAAGCTTCTTCCACCAGCAAGGCTCCCTGTAAGTTCTGGCGACATCTCAATTGTTTCTACATAGAAACAATTCTCCTTTTCCTCCATAAGTGGATCTTCCACAATAAGATCCTCTCTCGCAACGTTATGCGGTGTTGCAAGCAAAAATCCAAGCAAATTTTCGCCATCCAGAAGGACAACAACTAAATTCTTTGGATCAATTATGGATTCAGCATAATAGGAGATATCTGCGTATTCGTTCCAACCACTAGGAAAAGCTTTCCTGCGCAATTCCATCAATTGATTCAATATAGAATCATTGGGTTCCCTAAGAACAACTATTTGATACATAATACGTTCTCCCTTTTTGGTTTCTTTGATTTCAAATTTAGTACCCATACAAAACCTTTAATATTTTTTCAATAAGAGATCGTATTTAAGTTGAAAATGCTAAATTTTTAAAATACATATATTAACACTAACTTTAAATTATATTCCTTTTTTTATGATTTGTCAAGGACCTAAGGTAATGTGCACAGACATATGGCGGTTTTTCCCAAGATGTGCAATCTTGGAACATGTGTATAAAAATGCCAAAAAATGTATTAGAAGAGCGATTAAGGTGGGTTCTCCCTATCTTCAGAAAGGAGGTGAAACTGAAAG